>JBBCHF010000038.1:0-61246 GCA_037201645.1 Caulobacteraceae bacterium | reverse complement strand
GGCCTCAGATCCTCATGTCGATCATGCGGCGCATGACGAGGTTGCCGAGGAACATCCAGCCCCCGAGGATGGCGAGGCCGATCTGCACGCCGCGCTCGTGGATCACGTCGCCGTAGAACTGCGGGCGCAGCACCTCCAGGATGCCGAGCACCACGAACGGGGCCGAGGTCAGGATCATCGCCGAGGCGCGGCCTTCGGAGGAGGCGGCGTGGATCTTCAGCCGCATCTTGAAGCGGTCGCGGATGGTGCTGGCGTTCATCTTCAGAAGGCCGGTGAGGTTGCCGCCGGAGCGCTCCTGCAGGCGGATGGTGGCCGCGAACAGGTCCACGTCCGGATGGCGGCAGCGGTCGGCGATGTGGGCGACGGCGCGCTCCAGGGTGGCGCCGTAGGCGATCTCGTCGGCGGCCATGCCGAACTCCGATCCCACGGGGTCGGGCATCTCGCGGCCGACCAGGGCGATGGCGGTCGGCACCGGGTGGCCGGCCTCAAGGCTGCGGACGATGACCTCCAGCGCGTTCGGCAGCTGGGCGCCGAGCGCCTTGGCCCGCCGGCCCGCGATCACCTTCAGCACCGTCAGCGGCACGAAGGTCGAGGCGGCGGCCGCGGCCAGGGCGGCTACGATCAGGTTGTGGCTCAGGATCATGGCCAGGCCGGCGGCGATCACCGTCAGGGCCGCGATGTAGAGCGCCCAGCGGCGCGGGTCGTAGGCCAGGCCCGAGCGGACGATCAGGTCGGTCAGCCAGCCGCTCTTCTTGTCGCCCGACTCGGTCAGGCCGCGCTGCTTGCGCAGCTCCAGCACCAGCTCGCCGAGCGAGCCGGTGCGCTCGGCCACGGCCAGGCGGCGGTTCACCGTGCGCTTGACCACGCCGTTGCGCACCAGGCCGATGATCGAGTGCCCGGCCAGGAACACGGCCGCGAAGATCAGCACGAGGAAGGCGGCCTTGGGGTCGACGACGGGCAGGTGCATCGCGGCGGCTCAGCTCAGGGCGACGGACGGGTCGAAGTTGGCGGTGTCGAAGTGGAAGCCGCGGCGGACGATCTCGTCCAGGCACCGCGGGCGCAGGCCCGTGGCCCGGAATTCGCCGCGCACGGTTCCATCCGCGTCGGTGGAAAGCCGGTTGAAGGCGAAGATCTCCTGCATCTGCACGACGTTGCCCTCCATGCCGGTGATCTCGGTCACGCTCATCAGCCGGCGCTTGCCGTCCGACAGGCGCATGACCTGCACGACCAGCCCGACCGCCGAGGCGATCTGGCCGCGCACGGACTCCGCCGGCAGCTTCATGCCGGACATGGCCACCATCTGCTCCAGGCGAGTGACCGCCTCGCGCGGGTTGTTGGCGTGGATGGTGGCCATGGAGCCCTCGTGGCCGGTGTTCATGGCCTGCAGCATGTCGAAGGCCTCCTCGCCCCGGACTTCCCCCAGGATCACCCGGTCCGGCCGCATCCGCAGGGCGTTCTTGACCAGCTCGCGCTGGCGGATCTCGCCCTTGCCCTCGATGTTGGGCGGGCGGGTCTCCATGCGCACCACGTGCGGCTGCTGCAGCTGCAGCTCGGCGGCGTCCTCGATGGTGATCAGGCGCTCCTTCACGCCGATGCCGGCCGAGAGGGCGTTCAGGAGGGTGGTCTTGCCCGAGCCGGTGCCGCCGGAGATCACGGTGGAGACGCGCGAAGCCACGGCCGCCTTCAGGAACGCGGCGACGCAGGCGGGCATGGCGCCGACCCCGACCAGCCGGTCGAGGTCGTAGGGCTTCTTGGAGAACTTCCGGATCGAGACCGCCGCGCCGTCGATGGCGATCGGGGCGATGGCGGCGTTGACCCGGCTGCCGTCGGGCAGGCGGGCGTCGACCATCGGCTGGGATTCGTCGATGCGCCGGCCGACCCCGGCCACGATGCGGTTGACGATCCTGAGCAGGTGCTCGTTGTCGCGGAAGCGGACCGGCGTCAGCTCCAGCTCGCCGCGCCGCTCGACATAGACCTGGTTGGGTCCGTTGATCAGGATGTCGGCGATGCTGTCGTCGCCCAGAAGTGGCTCGATGGGGCCCAGGCCCACCATCTCGTCGAACACCGAATCGCCGAGCTGGTCGAGCTCGGCGACGTTCAGGGCCAGCCGCTCGTCGCGCGCGAAGTCGCCGACCAGGCCGCGCACCTGCCGGCGCATCTCGGCCTCGCTGAGGGAGTCGAGCTTGGACAGGTCCAGCTCGTCGATCAGCCGGCCGTGCAGGCGGATGCGGATGTCGAGCAGGTCGTTGCTCGGCTCGGGAATGGGCGGCGGCGGCGGGGGTGCGACGGCCGCGGCCGGCTCGGGCGCGGGCGCGGCGGCGGGCTCGGGCGCCGGCGCGGGCGAGGCGGCGCGCCTGAGACTGAATCGGTTCATCATCCCGCCCTCGCCATGCTGTCCGCCGCCTGCGAGCCCAGCCGGTCGACCAGGGTCGCGATGTCCTTGACGATCTTGGAGCGCGGCCGGTGGTGGCTGATCGGCCCGCCGAGGTTCACCGAGCAGGCGGCCGCCTCCCAGTCCGAGGTGATGGCGCCGTCGACCTTGCGCTGCAGGGCCTTCTCGGCCTCGCGTTGCGACGGGGCGGGGCCGAAGGCGCGGCTGGACAGGCGGTTCAGCACCAGGCGCGGCGGCTTGGCGCCCGACAGCTCCATCTCGATCTCGCCGGCCAGGGCGCGGGCGCTCAGCAGGGCCGGCACGGTCAGCTCCGACACGATCAGGGTCTCGTCGCCGCCGGCCAGGACGTCGAGCGTCCACGGCTGGCGCAGGCGCGGCAGGTCGACCACGATCCACTCGTAGACCTGGCAGGCGACCTCCAGCACGCGGCAGACCGCGGCCGGGTCCACCCGGGTGAAGGCCTGCGGGTCGCGCGGGCTGGCGAACAGGTCCAGCCCCCAGTCCAGCGGCGCGGCGAAGGCGCCGAGGATGGAGGCGTCGATCCGCTCCGGCGTCAGGGACGCCCCCGACAGCAGCATGTTGGACGAGGCGCCGAGGTAGGCCGCCGCGGCCCCGTCGGCGAGGTTCAGGTCGATGAGGGCGACCTTGCGATCGCGCCCGGCGCGCTTGGCCATGGCGGCGGCCAGCTCGATGGCGATGGTGGTGGCGCCCGCGCCGCCGACCGCGCCCATGACGCTCCAGCAGCGGCAGCTCGGCGAAGCGGCCTGGGGCGCGGCCTCGACCAGGCCGGCGGCCGCCCTGGCCAGATCCGCCGGGACAAACGGCGACTCCACCACGTCCGAGCGGCGCAGCTTCATCAGGGTGCGCACCAGCCCGGCCGGCAGATGCGCCCCGGTCAGCAGCACCCCCGGCTGGACCGGGCGGCGCGCCAGGCTCTCGATCGCCTCCATCAAGAGGGGCGCGGGCGCGGCCGAGGCGTCGATCAGCACCAGGTCGAAGCGGGTCTGCAGGGCCTCCAGCACCCCGTCGATCGGGGCGATCTCGAGCGCCGCGCCCGGCAGGGCCTCGCGCGCCAGCACCGCGAGCGAAGGACCGACCGCAAGGACCCGTTGTTGCTGGAAACTCGACGCTGTCATGGGAACTCTAGCGATGCTTCGAATTGACTGGCTTGGCGATCGGCTGGTCGAAGGTGTGGCCGGCGAGGATCAGGGCGATCTCGTCTGGCTCGTCCGGGCTAGCCGCGGGATTGGGCAGGGCCGCCAGGCTGTCGGCCGGGACGGTGAGCGTGGGGGTGACGATGATCACCAGCTCGGTCTCCTGGCGCTTCCAGCTCGCCGAGCGGAACAGCGCGCCCAGCACCGGCACGTCGGAGGCCCAGGGGATCTGGCTCACCGCATTGACGTAGTCCTGCTGGAACAGCCCGGCGATGGCGAGGTTCTGGCCGTCGCGCAGCTCCACGGTGGTGGAGGCCTTGCGCTCGATCAGGCTCGGCATGTCGAAGCCGCCGATGGTCAGGTGGTTGGACGGGTCGAGCTGCGACACCTCCGGCGAGACCTTCAGCTTGATCATGCCGTTGGGCTCGACCTCGGGGGTGACGTTCAGCTTCACGCCGAACGGCTTGAACTCGATCGAGACCTCCTGCGGCCCGGCCGGGACCGGATAGGGGAACTCGCCGCCAGCCAGGAAGCTGGCCTCCTCGCCGGACATGGCCAGAAGGTTCGGCTTGGCCAGGGTGCGGGCCAGGCCCTTCTGCTCCAGCGCCTGGATGGTGGCGTCGATCGACATCGAGCCGATGTGGCCGGAAAGGTTCAGCGTCCCCTGCGGGCTCTGGTTGGAGAGCAGGCCGCTCTGGCCCGAGGAGAACGAGATGCTCGAGGTGTTGTGGGCGTTCAGGTTGACGCCGACGTCCTTCAGGGCGTTGCGGTTCACCTCGATGATGCGGACCTCGACCATCACCTGCTGGGCGGCGTCGATCCTGAGCTGGTTGGACACGGCCTTGGGGGCGTAGCGCTCGGCGATCGCCTCGGCGCGCTGGGCGGCCGTCAGGGTCGAGGCCTCGCCCGACAGCAGCACGCCGCCGGCGAAGTTCACCGCCTGGATGTGCTCGCCGGGCAGGGCCGCGGCCAGGTCGTCCTGCAGGGAGTTGGTGTCGAGCCCGACGCGCACGTCGGCCACCTGCGCCAGGCGGTGCTGCTTGTCGTAGACCAGGATGTTTGTGACGCCGACCGCCTTGCCGCGGACATAGAAGCTCTGGTCGGTCACGGCCACCAGCTCCAGCACGTCCGGCTGGGCCACCACCACCTCCCCGACCGGGAAGTTCAGGCGGAAGGCGGCCGACTTGTCCTTGGCGACCACCAGGGTCTGGGTCACGGCGGGCATGGCCGAGATGGCCTGGGCCGCGGCGGGCGCGCCCTGCAGGGCGAGGCAGCCGGCGAGGGCCGCGGCGAGACGGGCGAGGGTGGTGCGGGACATGGGACTCACTGGCCGGCTCAGACGCCGGCGCCGAAATGGGCCGTCGGCACGGTCACGCTTTCGCGCTTGTCGCCATGCACGACGATGACGGAGGCGCCCGCTGGCGGCGCGCCGGCCGCCTTAGGCCGCGGCGCGCGGCGGTGAACGGGGATCAGGGCCACAGCCTTGCCGTCGAAGGCGGCGCCGGCGCCGGTGGAGGGGCCTAGGTCGTTGACCGCCATGGGCCGGATCGGGGCCACCTCGGCCGCGCCGACGCGGCGCAGGGCGAGCGACAGGGTGCCGGCCTGGGTGGCCAGGGCCAGCCGCTCGGCGTCCTGCACCGAGACCTCCAGCGTCGCGGTGTGGGCCACGGCAGGGTGCACCGAGCTCGGGTCGGCGTTCAGGTCCATGCCGAGGACGCGGACATTCTGGATCACCACGTCCGACTGCAGGTGCGGCCCGTGGCCGCCGTCCGGAAGCTGCTGGTTGGCCAGGTCGCGGGTCAGGACCACGTCCACACGGTCGCCCGGCAGGATGTGGCCGCCGCCGCCGGCGGTCTCGGTGACGCCGATGGTGTAGGCGCGCATGCCCTCGCCGATCTGGGCCGACAGGGTGGGCCGCGCGCCCGGGCCGCTGAGCTTGGCCGGCAGCAGCGGCTCGCGCGCCGAGATCGGCGTCAGGGCCACCGGCGCGCCGCCGGCGTCCTGCTTCAGCACCTGGTCGACGGTGGTGAAGGCGCCCGGCGGCGCGGCGTCCGCGGGCAGTTGCAGGACGGTCAGGTCCTTGGCCTGGAGCTTCTCGCCGTAGGGGATCGGCCCTGCCGCGACCACCACCGGCACGCCGGCGACGACGGGGGCGGGGCCGTGCACGGCCTTGGCCGCCTGGGCCGGAAGCCACACCCGCGCCACCACGAGGGCGCCGAGGCCGAGCGCGGCGGACGCGCCGAGACTGACGATGGTAGCGACCCGCATGGCGTCCCCCGCGTGGGATGTCTAATCTTGGGTCACTATGGTCGGAGAGCTGTTGACGATCGCTTTAGCAGCAGCGTAAACCGGAATTAACCTTAATACATCAAGAACAACTATCCGGCGAGATCAGGATTCGATGCAGATGTCGTAGTAGTCAATCTGTATGTTTCCGGGCTGTATTCAATGAAACGAAGCCGGATACCCAATTCGCCTGCGACCAATTGGCCCAGTCACGTGTGGATAGCCGGCGCGTCCAGCAGATTCTCCAGACGGACCGGCAGGTCCCGCACCCGCACGCCGGTGGCGTGGAACACGGCGTTGGCCACCGCGGCGTTCATCCCGACGTTGCCGAGCTCGCCGACGCCCTTGATGCCGAGGGCGTTCACCTGGTCGTCCTGCTCGGGCAGCATGATGACTTCGACCTCGCCGATATCGGCGTTCACCGGGATCAGGTATTCGGCCAGGTCGTCGTTGTAGTAGCGGGCCGAGCGGCGGTCGATCTCGGTGCCTTCATGGAGGGCGCAGGAAATCCCCCCAGATCATCCCGCCCATCAGCTGGCTCCTGGCCGTGGTCGGGTTGACGATGGTTCCCGCCGCGAAGGCGCCGACCGCGCGCGGGACCCGCACCTCGCGGGTCAGGGCGTGCACGCGCACCTCCACGAACTGGGCGCCGAAGGCGAACTGGATGCGGTCCTTCATGTCGGCGCCGCCCGCCAGGGCCGGCTTGCCGCGGTAGAGGCCCTTGACCGCGTCGGGCGGCACGCCGTGCGGCGTGTTCTCGGCATAGACCTCCAGCGCCCCGTGCGAGGCGCGGGCGATGGCCTTGTCCAGCGGCTCGGCGCGGCCGTCCGGCCCGACCAGCCGCCCGCCCGAAAGCTTCAGCAGGGCCGGGTCGCGGCCGGCGAACGGGCCGTCGCCGGCCGCCACGGCGGCGGCGGCGATGCGGCCGACGATCTCCTCGCAGGCCTTGGCCACCACGTTGCAGCAGCTGGCCGTGGTGTTGGAGCCGCCGGCCACCGGCGCGGGCGGCAGGTCGCTGTCGCCGACCTCGACCGTCACCTGTTCGACCGTCAGGCCCAGCCTGTCGGCGGCGGTCATGGCGATGACGGTGTAGGCGCCGTTGCCGATCTCGTGCGCCGCGGTCTGCACCCTGGCCGATCCGCCGTCCGGCGACAGGGTCACCCGCGCCGTCGCCGGGGCCATCTGGGTCGGATAGAGGGTGGTGGCGCAGCCGAGGCCGACCAGCCAGTCGCCCTCGCGCATCGAGCCCGGCCGCGGGTCGCGCCGCGACCAGCCGAACGCCTTGGCGCCGGCGTCCAGGCACTGCACCAGCGAGCGGCTGGTGTAGGGCAGGCCCTTGATCGGCTCCACGTGGGTGTCGTTGATCCGGGCGCAGCTCCACCGGGTCGATGTCGAGGGCGTAGGCCAGCTCGTCCATCGCGCTTTCCAGGGCGTAGATGTACGGCGTCTCCGGCGGCGAGCGCATGAAGCCCGGGGTGTTGCGGTCGGCGTGGACGATCGAGACCTTCGAGGCCACGTTCGGGCAGGCGTAGACCCGCGTGGAGGCGTCCGTCCCCGCCACCATGTAGTTGTCGGGCCGGCTGGTGACCTCCCAGCCCTCGTGGCTCAGCGACGCCAGCTTGCCGTCGCGGCTGGCGCCCAGCTTGATGTGGTGACGGGTCTCGGCGCGGTGGGTGGCGATGGTGAAGCCCTGCTGGCGCGTCGCCTCCAGCCGCACCGGCCGGTTCAGCCGCCGGGCCGCCAGGGCCACGATGGCCGTCCGCTGGGTCAGCGACCCGCGCGATCCGAAGGCGCCGCCGATGTAGGGCGAGACGGCGTGGACGTCGTCGGGCGATATGCCGAGCTGGTCGGCCAGGCCGTACTTGAACCCCCAGACGTTCTGCTGGATTCCCAGACCGTCAGCTTCGGGCCCTTCCAGGCGCAGGTGGTGGTGAACAGCTCGATCGGGTTGTGGTGCTGGGGCGGGGTGGAATAGACGGCGTCGACCTTGACCGGGGCCGCCGCGAACGCCCCTTCGGCGTCGCCGACCTCGGGGTCCTCATGGGTCTTCGACACCGCCTTGGCGGCTACGGTCTGGCTGCCCGGGCTGTCGAAGGTGGCGGAGGGCGGCTCCTCCGCATAGGTCACCACGAGCCGGTCGGCGCCCTCGCGCGCGGCCTCGGGCGTGTCGGCCACCACCATGGCGACGATCTGGCCGTCGTGCTGGACGCGGTCCGAAGCCAGGGGGGCGATTGTCGTGCCCATGTAGCCCTGGTCGCTGAAGGTCTTGCCCGCCTTGATCGCGTCGCCGACGTTGCGCCAGGTCAGGACATCGAGCACGCCCGGCGCGGCGCGGGTCGCGCGCTCGTCGATGGCCGTGATCCGGCCGCGGGATATGGCGCTGGTGACCAGGTGGGCGTGGGCTAGGCCGGCGGGGCGAAGTCCGAGCCGTAGGTGGCCTCTCCCGTGACCTTCAGCCGGCCGTCGACGCGGGGCGTGGCCTGGCCGATCACGGCGCCAACCGATTTGGCGGCGATGGGCATGCGGGCGTCGTCGGGCATCTCAGGCCTCCATCGCCTGCGCCTGCATCAGGGCGCGGACCAGGGTTCGGCGGCCGAGGTCGATCTTGTAGTCGTCTTCGCCGTGGCCGACCGCGCCGGCGAAGGCGGCGTCCGCCGCGGCGCGGGGCGGCGGCGTGGTCCAGGGGCTTGCCGGCCAGGGCGGCCTCGGCCTCGCGGGCGCGCCAGGGCCTGGTGGCGACGCCGCCGAGCGCGATGCGCGCCTGGCGCACCGCCCCGCCGTCCATGTCCAGCGCCACGGCGGCGGAGGCCAGGGCGAACTCGTAGGACTGCCGGTCGCGGACCTTCAGATAGAGCGAGCGCCGCGTCCACGGCCCCGCCGGGACCACGAAGCCGGTGATCAGCTCGCCGGGCATGAGGTTGGTCTCGACCTGCGGCGTGTCGCCGGGTGGGCGGTGCAGGTCCTCGAACCGCAGGGTGCGGGGGCCGCGCGGGCCGACGGTGGTCACCGCCGCGTCCAGGGCGACCAGGGCCTGGCCGAAGTCGCCGGGATAGCTCGCGATGCAGTGCTCGCTGGCGCCCAGCACCGCGTGCTTGCGGTTCACCCCGTGCAGGGCCGCGCAGCCGGAGCCGGGGTCGCGCTTGTTGCAGGCGGTCCAGCTCGGGTCGCGGAAGTACTGGCAGCGGGTGCGCTGGAGCACGTTGCCGCCGAGGCTGGCCATGTTGCGCAGCTGGGCGCTGGCGGCGAGCTGCAGGCTCTGGGCGATCACCGGATAGTCGCGCAGCACCGCCGGGTGGTCGGCGACGTCGGCCATCCGCGCCAGGGCGCCCAGGTGCAGGCCGTCCGGCCGCGCCTCGATCTCGCCGTGCGCGTCCTGCAGGTCGTTGATGTCGACCACGATCTGCGGCCGCAGCACGTCCAGGCGCATGTAGTCGACGAGGTTGGTGCCGCCGGCGAGGTATTGCACGGGGCTGCGCGCGTCGGCGGGCGCCGAGCCGGCCAGGCGCACGGCCGCGGCGGCGTCGGGAGCGCGTTCGTAGGCGAAGGGGCGCATCTCAGGTCCGCCCCATCTGGCCGCGCGCCTGGACCACCGCCTTGACGATGTGCGGATAGGCGGCGCAGCGGCACAGGTTGCCGCTCATGTATTCGCGGATCTCGTCGTCCGATCCGGCGTGGCCCTCCTGCACGCAGGCGACCGCCGACATGATCTGGCCGGGGGTGCAATAGCCGCACTGGAAGGCGTCCTGGTCGATGAAGGCCTGCTGCATCGGGTGCAGGCCGCCGCCGGGGCCGGCCAGGCCCTCGATGGTGGTCACCGGCCCGCGCACCGCCACCGCCAGGGTCAGGCACGACAGCGCCCGCCTGCCGCCGATGTGGACGGTGCAGGCGCCGCACTGGCCGTGGTCGCAGCCCTTCTTGGTCCCGGTCAGGCCCAGGCGCTCGCGGACGGTGTCGAGCAGGCTGGCGCGCGGGTCGACCGACAGGCTGTGGGCCTGGCCGTTGACGGTCAGCCGCACCGGAACCGCCGCCCCGGGCGCGCGCGGCGGGGCGGCCGGCGCCGCTCGCTCGGCCGCCAGGCTCATCAGCGGCAGTCCGGCCGCGGAGACGCCGCCCGCGGCGAGCACGCGCCGACGGCTGACGCCGGCCTCGGAAGAGGGGTTGGCGGCCAAGGGGGATACGCTCCGCGTGAAGGGATCATCGCCCCAATGAACACGCGAGGCGGACGCCGGTTCGGCTCAGCTTGCCAGGACGGCCCTGGGCCCTGCGAGGTCGGCGGGGCGGTCGACGTCGAACAGCACCCCGTCGTCGGGGGCGGGGACCAGGGCCAGCGCCGGGCCGAGCCCCTGCAGAAGGGCGCCGGCGCCGCGGTCGCCCTCCAGCGCCATCAGGGCCGGGAACAGGGCGGCGGAGACCAGCACCGGATGGCCGCGCCGGCCGTCGAACACAGGCGCCGCTGCGCTCGCCCCGGCGTCGAGGGCGTCGGCCAGCGGCCGGAACACCTCGGGCGGGACCAGCGGCATGTCGCCGAGCATCAGGAACGCCCCGCGCGCCCCGCCCGGCAGGGCGGCCAGGCCCGTGCGCAGGGAGGCGGAGAGGCCGAGGCCGTGGTCCGGCGCGTGGACGATGCGCAGGCGCGCCCCGTCCGGCCGCCCGGCGGCGAAGGCGCGGGCGGCGGCGGCGACCGCCTCGGCGTGGGCGCCGGTGACGAGGATGACGGTCTCCACGGGGGCCTCGAAGGCGGCGGCCAGGGCCGCGCCGAGCACGCTGCCGCCGCGCCAGGCGGCCAGGAGCTTGGCGCCGCCATAGCGCGAGCCCTCCCCGGCCGCCAGCACCGCCGCGTGCAGGCCCGTGGCGCCGGGCGCTGGCCAGACCTCCCGCGCCTCGCGCGCCCGCTGGGTCTGGATCACCTCGCCGATCACCGCCACGGCGATCTCCCACGGCGACTTGCCGGCCAGGGGCAGGCCGATCGGCGCTTTCAGCCGGGCCAGGTCCGCGTCGGTGACGCCGCGCGCCTTCAGCCCCTCGATCCGCGCCGGCAGCCGCCGCTTGGAGCCGAGCACCCCGATGTAGCCTGTGGGGGCGGCCAGGGCGGCGACCACGGCGGCCTCGTCGATCTCCGCGTCGTGGGTGGCGACGGCGACGGCGGTCCAGGCGTCGAGGCCGATCCGCGCCAGGGCCTCGGCCGGCTCGGCGCGCAGATAGTCGACGCCCGGCAGCGGCGGGCGCTGGGCGGGGCCCTTGGGGCGGACCAGGCTGGTCTCGTAGCCGACCTGCGCGCCCATGGCGGCCATGGCCAGGGCGGGGGGATCGGCCCCGATCACCACCAGCCGAAGGACCGGGTCGAACCGGCGGAACAGGGCGAACGGCTCGCGCCGCGCGCCGCAGACGCCGCCCTCCCGCGCCATGTCGAACGCCGCGCGCAACGCGGGCGGCAGGCTCTCGGGGGACTCGCCGGGCGCGAGGCAGGCGCGGGCGCGGCCGTCGCTGAGCCACAGGGCCGGGCGGCGCGCGCGCGACAGGGCGATCAGCTTGCGCGCGGCGGGATCGTCGGCGGCGATCCGCTCCAGCGCCACCTCGATGCGGCCGCCGCAGGGCAGGCGCACGTCGGGCGGCCCGCCGCGGCCGTAGACCAGCCGGCGCGGCTCGCCGTCCGCCAGCACCGCGTCGGCGTGCAGGGCGACGTCGGCCTCCACGCAGCCGCCGGACAGGTAGCCGGTCACGGCCTCTTCGCCGAACAGCATCTGGGTCCCGACGCCGCGCGGGGAGCCGCCTTCGGCCGCGAACAGGGTGGCGAGCACGGCCGGCTGGCCGGCGCCGGTCAGGGCGAGCAGGGCGGGGCGGATGTCATCGTCCAGCCCGAAGGTCGGCCAGTCGATGTCGGAAAGGTTCACGCGCCGCGCCTGTTCACTGCCTAGCCGTCATTGGCCCTTCAGCGATCTCAGGTACTCGACGATGTCGTCGCGCTGCTGCGGATCGGGGACGTTGACCGGCATGATGGTGCCCGGAACCAGCTTGTTCGGATCGGCGAGGAACACGTTCAGGCTGTCGTTGGTCCAGGTGACGCCGGATTTCTTCATGGCGTCGGAATACTGGAAGCCGGCGGCGGTTCCGGCCTGGCGGCCATAGACGCCCTCCAGCGACGGCCCCGCGAAGCTCGGCCCGCTGACCGAGTGGCAGCCCGAGCACTGGGCCTCGAAGGCGGCCTTGCCGTTGACGGGGTTGCCCTGGGCGAAGGCGGCCGTGGCGGCCGCTGCCGCTGCAAGTCCGACGATCAGTGCTCGGCTAGGCCGCATGCGGTGTCTCCAGCAGCGGTCGCGCTCAGGCGACCTTCAGTTGCGCGGGGTCGATGGGAAGGCTGCGCACGCGCTTGCCGGTGGCGGCGAAGATCGCGTTGCACAGGGCCGGGATCACCGGCGGCAGGGCCGGCTCGCCCATGCCGGTCGGCGGATAGGCGGTGGTCAGGAAGTGCACCTCCACCGGCGGCGCCCGGTTGATGCGCAGCAGGGGGAAGTTGTTGAAGTTGGTCTGCACCACCCGGCCCTTGTCGATGGTGATCGCCTGGCCGAGGGCGGCGCCGATACCGTCCAGGGCCGCGCCCTGGGCCTGGGTCTCCGCCCCGATCGGGTTGATGACCTGGCTGCCGACGTCGCCGGCGATCCAGACCTTGTCGACCTTCACCGCGCCGGTGTCCGCCACCGTCGCCTGCACGACCTCGGCGAAATAGCCGAGGTGGCTGAAGTAGAAGGCCACGCCCATGCCGGTGCGCGGCGGCAGGCTCCTCTTGCCCCAGCCGGACTTGTCGGCGACCAGCGTCAGCACGTCGCGCATGCGGCCGGTGTGCATCTGCGGCATCGGCCCGAACGGGCCGGGCCCGCCGGGGGGCGCGGCCAGCTGGCGCGGCTCGCCCAGCAGCTCCAGCCGGAACGCCACCGGGTCCTTGCCCGCGGCATGGGCCAGCTCGTCGATGAACGACTGGAAGACATAGGCCAGGGCGTTGGAGCCTGGCGCCCGCAGCGGTCCCGTCGGCACGCCGAGCGGGATCATCGAGGTCTCGTAGAGCAGGTTGTCGACCACCCGCGCGGGGAACTCAGTGCCCGACAGGTCGGCGCTGCTCGCCGGCTTGCCGCCGTCCGAGAAGGTGATGAAGCGGTCGTGGAAGGCCACCAGCCTGCCGTCGGCGTCGAGGCCGCCGCGGAAGTTGTGGAAGCCGGCCGGGCGGTAGAAGTCGTGCTGCATGTCGTCGGCGCGGTTCCACAACAGCTTCACCGGCGCGCCGGCCTGGCGGGCGATCCAGCAGGCCTCGACCATGTAGTCGTTGCTGAGCCGCCGCCCGAAGCCGCCGCCGCAGCGGGTCATGTGGATGACCACGTTCGCCTCGGGCACGCCCAGCGCCTTGGCCACCAGGGTGCGGCCCTGGGCCGGGTTCTGGGTCGGGGCCCAGATCTCGACCCTGTCGCCCTTGACCTCGGCCGTGCAGTTCATCGGCTCGAGCGTGGCGTGGGCCAGGAACGGATAGAAGTAGGACGCCTCGACAACCTTGGCCGCGCCCTTCAGCGCCGCCTCGAGGTCGCCGTCCTTGCGGATCACGTTCGCGCCCGGCTGCTTGGCCAGCTCCGCGGCCTGGGCGGCGTAGCCCTCGCTGGACTGCGTCGCCGTGGGGCCTTCGTCCCAGACCACCTTCAGCGCCTTGCGGGCCTTGTCGGCCTGGTGCCAGTAGTCGGCCACGATGGCGACGCCGCCGACCAGGCCGGCGGGGTCCGAGCCGCCCTCGACCAGGAAGGCCTGGCGCACGCCCGGGCTGGCCTTGACCTCGTCGAGGTTGGCGCTGACCGGCTTGCCGCCGAACACCGGGCACTTCTGGTATACGGCGTAGAGCATCCCCGGCCGCGTCACGTCGATGCCGAACAACGGCTGGCCGGCGACCACCAGCGGCGTGTCGACGCCGCGCATGGACTTGCCGATGATGCGGAAGTCCTTGGGGTCCTTCAGCGCCACGGTCTTCAGGTCCGGCGCCGGAAGGGTGCAGGCGGTGGCGGCCAGGGCGCCGTAGTTCAGCTTGCGGCCGGTCTTCATGTGCTCGACCACCCCGCCCGCGGCGGCGCAGTCGGCGGGGGCGCAGCTCCAGGTCTGGGCGGCGGCGGCGATCAGCATCTGCCGGCCGGCCGCGCCGACGCGGCGCAGCGGGTCCCAGTTCATCGGCGTGGCGAAGGAGCCCCCCGCGAACTGGGCGCCGTACTTGGCCGGGTCGAGATCGGCCTGCTCGATGCGGACCATCGACCAGTCGACGTCCAGCTCATCGGCGATCAGCATCGGCAGCATGGTCTTGATGCCCTGGCCGATCTCCGGGTTCTTGGAGATGATGGTGACCGTCCCGTCCGGCGCGATGCGGACGAAGGCGTTCAGGCTCGGCAGGTTGGCGTCCAAGCCGGCCGGGATGCTGGTGGCCGCCCTGGCCATCAGCGGCACGGAGAAGGTCAGGAGCAGGCCCCCGCCGGCGGCGGCGCCCGCCTTCAGGAACATCCGGCGCGAGGGGTCGGGCGCGAGTTCGGCGGCGCCGGGGGCGAGGTCGCTGTCGCGATCCTTGAGCAGCATGGTCAGACCTCCCGGCTGTCGGCGGTGGCCAGGCCGGCGGCCTGCTTGATGGCGGCGCGGATGCGCACATAGGTGGCGCAGCGGCAGGCGTTGCCGGCCATGGCGGCGTCGATGTCCGCGTCCGTCGGCTCCGGATTGCGGGCCAGCAGCGCGGAGGCGGACATGATCTGGCCGGCCTGGCAGTAGCCGCACTGGGGCACGTCGATGTCGATCCAGGCGGCCTGCACCTTCTGGCCGACCGAGGTCGCGCCGATGCCCTCGATGGTCGTCACCTCGTTGGCGCCGACGGCCGACACCGGCGTCACGCACGAGCGCACCGCCTGGCCGTTGATCTGCACCGTGCAGGCGCCGCAGAGCGCCATGCCGCAGCCGAACTTGGTCCCCTTCAGGTCCAGCACGTCGCGCAGCACCCACAAAAGGGGCGTGTCGGCCTCGACGTCGGCCGTCCGGGCCTTGCCGTTGACCTTGATGGTGTAAGCCATGTCGCGCCTCGCGCCGCGTGTGTGGGAAAGGGCCAAAGGACGCGCCGGCGGCCCCGGCCGGTTCGTAATCCCCATAGTCCCTGTTACTGATTACTCCGCCGCCGCGACTTCAGCCACCGGAAATCGCGGCTGCGCCGGGGCGTCGCACGCGGGCGGCGCGGCCGGCCAACATTTCAGCGCAGGTTTCCGGCCGTCATGCCGCAGCCTCAATTCCGGCGAGAAAGGGCGAGGCTTAGTCCTCGCGGACCAGGGTCCATGTCCAAGCGCATCGTTCCGATACTGATCGTCTGCCTGATGGCCGCCACGGCCGCCCACGCCCAGTACGGCGGCGGCGGGATGGGCGGCGCCGCCGGCGGCATGGGCGGGGGCGTGGGTGGAGGCATGGGCGGCGGCGGGATGGGAGGCGGAGGCGGCGGCCATCGCGGCGGCCGCGGCCGGCCCCCCGCCGACCCCTCCGCGCCCGCGCCGGAGCGTCACGCCGCGCCGGTCCGCCAGACGCCGCTGAACAAGGTCGAGATCATCGGCGTGGTCCAGGCGATCGACCCGGCGGGCGGCCGCATCACCATCGCCTACGAGCCCGTCGACGCCCTGAACTGGCCGGCCGGGACCCTGCCGTTCCAGGTCGCCAAGACCGCGATCCTGAAGGACGCCACCGTCGGTGAGAAGGTCCGTTTCAAGATCGAGAGCCAGCAAATCTCCGACCTGGAGCCCTACATCGCACCCCCCGCGGCCAGCGGCGACTAGGGACCGGCGACCGTCCGTCTATTCGATGACGGGCGCCGGAGGCGGCGAAACGGGGTCGCGGTCCCACAGCCAGGTCCGCGGCGTCTTCAGCATGTGCTCCATGCTGCCGCGATCCACGGCCGGCGAATTGGGTTCGATCGGCAGGGGCGTGCCTTCCGGCGCCAGGCGGATCAGGAAGCGGTGCGGCTCGCCCGCGAACCGGACGTCCACCTGGATGGCGCGGCGGGTCCCCGGCGCCACGGGCAGCCGCTCGGCGAATACGCCGCCGCCGAAGGCGTGGCGGGGATCGACAGTCGTGGTCTGCAGCACGGTGCGGGCATACATCGCCACGGCGCTCGCCAGCTCGGCCTGGATCGACTGCTCGTTGTCGTAGAATTGGTCCGCCGCGCGCCGGTAGAGAACCCGGCCCTGGTACGGATCGCGGCGGGAGACATAGGCCGCGAATGCGGACTCCACGCCCGCCTGGACGACGGCCGAGACCAGCTCCGCCTGCGCCCTCCGCTTCGCCTCCACCTGGAGATAGTCGAAGTCCTGCACCGGGATATAGTCGCCGTCGTCCAGCTGGATGCGGACGTCTTCGGTCCCGAAGTTCACGGGCTCGCTGCTCTTGTTGAAGGCGAAGACCAGCACCTTCATCTTGCGCCCGGCGTCGTAGCGCACGGGCAGCAGCATCACCGCCCCGCGCTCCCCGTCCGACACCATGGCGGCGTTCCCGAGCGCATAGCGCACCGCCACCTCCCCGTTGTCGGCCGGCGCCATCTTGTAGACCGTCTGGGTCGCGCAGGCGCCGAGCGCGCACGACGCCAACAGAATTCCCGCTATTCGTCGCATGGACCGCCCTCACCACCTGGGCGGGCAAGCTGGACCATGCGGACTAAAGATTGGTTGAAGCCGCCTTCACGGCCGCCGGACTTGGCGCACCCGACACGATTCAAACGTGTGACCTTTGCCTTCGGAGAAAGTACGACGGGATCCGCCAGGCCCGCCGCGGCTTGTCTGGTTTTGTATATCACATTGACTTTCAACGGAAATTTGCAAAGCGCCTCTCACGGGTCTACGCTCCGGCCGCAGTGAAACCCCGCTGGCCTGCTTACGTGGTGCTTACGCGAGGTCCTTTCCGGAAGGAGGCTGGCATGGCGAAGCTCACGAAACGCACGGTCGATACGGCTGAAATCCGGGCCGCAGACTACGTCCTTTGGGATGAGGATCTGCCCGGCTTCGGCCTGCGGGTGTTCGCCTCCGGCAAGCGTAGCTACGTTGTCCAGTACCGTGCCGCTGGCCGCTCGCGGCGCTTCACCATCGGCCTGCACGGCGTCTGGACGCCCGAAACCGCCCGCCGCGAGGCGAAGGCGCTGCTCGGTCAGGTGGCCCATGGCGGCAACCCCACCGAGGAGCGCCAGCTCGATCACCAGGCGATGACGGTGAGGGAGCTCTGCACCCGCTACCTCGCCGACCTCGACAAGGGCCTCATCCTGGGCAAGGGCGATCGCCCCAAGAAGGCCAGCACGATCATCACCGACGTAGGCCGCATCAAGCGCCACATCATCCCTTTGCTGGGCAGCCGGCGGGTCAAGGATCTGACCAAGGCCGACGTCGCCCGCACCCTGAAGGACATCATGGGCGGCAAAACGAAGGCCGATATGAAGACCGGCAAGCCGAGGGGGCGCGCCATCGTGAGGGGCGGCGCGGGCACGGCCACGCGGACGATCGGCCTGCTCGGCGGCGTCCTAAGCTACGCCGTCGAGCTGGGCGTCATCGAATACAACCCCGCCCAAGGCGTCCGCCGGCCGAAGGATAAGGTGAACCGGCGGCGGCTCAGCGAGCAGGAGTACCGCCTCCTCGGCGACATTCTTCGCGACCGGATCGAGGAAGGGCGCTACGCGACCGCCGCCGGGATGATCCGCCTGATCGCCCTGACCGGCTGCCGGCGCAGCGAGATCATCAAGCTGCGCTGGGAAGAGATCGACAGCGAGGGCAGTTGCCTACGCCTGACGGACAGCAAGGAAGGCGCATCCGTCCGCCCGGTCGGCCTGCCGGTGCTGGAGCATCCGGAAAGCCGCCGGTCGGAAGGCGCCGAAGGCTACGTCTTTCCGGGCTGGGCCGAGGACACGCCGTTCGGGGCCTTTCCCAGCCACTGGGACAAGATCTTCGCTCAGACCGCTCTGGCCGACATCACGCCGCACGTCCTGCGTCACAGCTTCGCCAGCATCGCCAACGATCTTGGCTTCACCGAAGCGACCATCGCCGCCCTCGTCGGCCATTCGCGCGGCACGGTGACGAGCCGCTACATCCATTCCGTCGACACCGCGCTGGTGATGGCCGCTGACAACATCGCCGGGTACATCCAGGACCTCCTCGACGGCGCGGCGCTCAAACACACGACCTATGCGCTGGATCGCGACTCCCGGAAGACGTCGCTGGCGCATTTCCTTGGCAAGGCCCCGGCTTCCCGCCGATGGGACAGCGACCATCCGTAAGTGAAACCCGCTGCAGCGCCTTGATCCTGCGCTAGCTTGTAGTTACATTCTCGTCGTTACAGGAGCGCGGCCTTGGACTGGACGTGGGACCGGCGAAAGGCCGCCGCCAACCTCGGTAAGCACAAGGTCTCGTTCGAGTTGGCCGTCATGGTGTTCGACGATCCCAACCATCTCTCAAGGGCGGATGACTATCCCCTGGAGGAGCGTTGGCAGACGATCGGGCGGCCCCTCGCCGAGAGCGCCCTCCTGCTTCTTGTGGTGCATACGGATGCCTCTGAAGGGGGGCTTGGCGGCCGGATCATCAGCGCCCGCAAGGCCACGGCCCGCGAAAGGAAAGCCTATGAAGAAGGATCGTTCTGACATGGAGAGGGCTGCGCTTCTGAAGCAGGCGGCCGAGTTGGAGGCCATGCCCGATGCCGAGATCGACACGAGCGACGCCCCCGAGGCGGCGAGTTGGGCTGGCGCGGTGCGCGGGCGGTTCTATCGCCCGGTCAAGCAGCAGCTGACAGTGCGGCTGGATTCCGACGTGGTGGCCTGGTTCAAGGCGGCCGGCGAGGGCTATCAGACCCGCATCAATGCGGCGCTGCGCGAGTATGTGGAAAGCCATTCCCACAGTTAGCGGGGACCTTTGAGATCCGCCGCCCTGGTCGAGACCATTCGCGCGGCGTTGTGAAGGAGGACTTCCCTCCGGCCAATTGGAAGTCAGGAGGGCGCTGATTGGGAACGAGCGCCCCGCATACTTGTCCGTATAAAGAGAATCCGAAAGGCGAGCCTGCTCCTGGGCTCTTGGCACCGAAGCGATCACCTGGCCGGAAACCCGTTCACAGCTGGGCGTCAACGGTGAAGCCGGCTGCAAAACCGCAGCCTGATTCACAGGAAAGCCAAATGATCAAATCTATCAAATCTGACGCCGTGAGCGGCGCCGGTCCCCGAAACGTCCATACGCCGGAGCCGTCTGCTCTCAGATCGCCTCTGGAGGGATCGCTACGTTTCATCGATACTCGCCATGCGGCGGCGATCCTCGGCCTCTCCCCGCGCACGCTTGAAAAATTCCGCGTCCACGGCGGCGGTCCGGCCTATCGGAAGTTCGGCGGCAGGGTGCTCTATGCGCTTGAAGATCTCGACGCCTGGGCTGCGCTGGCCGTCCGGACTTCGACGTCCGATCCCAGCCCATCTCGCGTCGTCGAGACCCGGGCAACCAAGGTGAGCCGCTCTCGCCGCGCCCGATGACGCTGGTCATCTGAGGTTGGCTGCAGAGCTGACCAGCCTGCTGCGCATACGCGCAGCAGGCCATGACTATGACGAGACGAGCGCTAGGAGGTTGGCGCTGGCAGCTTCACCCCCAAAACGTCAGATGCCCGCCAGCTCGCGATACCGCCGCACCGTTTCCCGAAGGCGAGCATTCACCGGCTTTGGGTTTAGCGCAGCATCAGCAAAGGCTTCGCTGTCGGAGGCGGACAGGACCAGTTGGCGGTGCCTTTTGGTTGCGTACCGAGTAGGATTCGGCACGCTCGACAGCGACGAGGTCGTCATCGACGGGCGCGCTCCTTCTGCATCAGTCCTCTTAGACATGCCGCTTCTTGCCTTGCATCTGGGTGATATCAAAGGACGCCTACACACCATATCCGTCCAGCCTATCGCCCTTAGCGGAACTTGGCTTTCGCAGGAAAGTACGCGCTCGCCAGATGCGCAGAGAATCGTTCCAGGATCGGGATATGCTGCAGTGAAAGACCGAAGGATTTGACGGAAAGCGCTCCCGTTTGGCTGACCGTGCTACAGCCGCTGATATCAACCGCTCTGGGTGGAGCGCTGGTGATCGCGGGCGGCTGGATTTCCGACCGGCGGCGTCGACGCATCGAATTGGAAGATCGCGACCAGAATTTGCGCGCCGCTCTGACTGGATTGTACGCGGTCCGAAATCATGTAGCCGGGATTCTCAACCGCTTCGAGGCTGATCCGTCGCCAGTTCATTTAGCCGGGCTTCCGTCGGCCCTCGCCTACTTGAACCGGATCACCGACCGGGTGCCCCTGCAGTCCGAGAGCCTAGCGATCGCGGTTGTGGAGCTGGGACTCAAAATCGAAACCGTAATCGAAACTGCGAAGCAGGAGCCAAGGCTCAGGGAAGTCGACACCATGCGTTGCTTCCTTGAAGTCCTGGTCATGCAGGCCAACGAGTTGATTGGGTCGCTTGAGCAATTGGACATCATAATTCATTCCACGCTGCACGTTGTGACAGACGCAGACTTGGCGCGGTGGGGCATCAACGCAGAAAATAACGGGAGCGGTACTTCTGAGGATTAAGCGATTGTCGAGGCCGCGTTGCTTCGGGCACCGCCTCGCCAAGCCGCTCACGGCGTCGGCGCAAAATCCTTGGGCCTCATCGTAGAACCTGCCAAGCTTGATCTTGGCCTGTCTGGCCCCTGGAGTTTGTGGCGGTTAAGGCTGTTGCGCAATACATATATAGTATTGCATTGAAATTCTCTGTTTTGACGGGTCGCGATGGGCATCGACGGAAATACACTTCGGGAATTGGCGATCAAGGTGTCGCAATATTTCCTCGATTTCCTTGAATCAGACTTTAAGCGTCAGCAAGCCCCTCGGCGCAGGATAGTTCTTCAGACGGAGAGCGGCTTCCGGGCCGGCATGAAGATCGGGGCTTATCCAGCCCTTCAACAGAATCTCTGGCACCTTCTCGAGCGACCGATCGAGCGCAATCTGAGCTTTAAGTTTCAGCCGCGGATGTATTCGCGGCCCATCACGCCGACTCTCCGTGGGATCATCAGGGAGCAAATCGCGGCTATCAGTGTGGAGGCCATCGCCAGCGTTCAGGCGGAAGTTATCCGCCAGGCAGCATTTACGCGCGGCGACGCCATCGAAAATCCCGAGCATTGGGTCGATGGAGTTCGGGGAATTCTTGCTGCTGAGGTCGCAGCACAGATCGTTCGACCGTTACTTGCACTCCTCGACGGTCCACTGTCCCACCAAGCCTATTCACCTCAGGATTCAATCTTCTCCGCCGAAAGCGAATTGGTGGAGGTGGTGGCGGCCCAGATCGATGCCGTCCTACCTGAAGTGCTCAGCAGGTACCTGGCGACGGGAGATGCAAGTTCGCTCCAGGGTGCGTTGCACGATCTTCTCACGGTGGAGGCGACGCGCGACGCCTTGATGGCGTACTTCGAGAGCTACGTGGCGTCGGACGCCTATCTCGAATTCCGCGACTTGGAGACCTACGCGGCTACGGGTGAGAACCTCCAACTCTACCTGTACTTGGGCGTCCTTCGGTACGCGAACCTGAGCTTCCCCATCTTCTATGTGCCGATCGAGGTCGAACGGCTCGCCCACGAAGGTGGATTCATCGTCCATATCCAGAACCACCTCTACACGAACAAGCGCGCCCTTGATTTCGTTCTTCAGGAATTGGCCGAACGGCAAAAGCGGCAGTGGCTTAGTCCGGTCAACGAACGCATAGCCTATCTCAACCCCGAGCAGACCCTCGCTGAAGTCGCGGCACCGCTTTTCAGGCGGATCGCAAACGCCATGGATCTCGGTGGCCAGGTGGAGCTTGGAAGCGGTGCCATCCGAGAGGCGGGCAACACGACAGTGTTGATGTCGACGGCCATGCACTTTGCCGTAGCAGATCGGGCGGACGAAGCGCTGCTCAACGACTATGAGGAGATGATCGCTCAGGCTCGCAAGAATGAGCCTGGAGTGGTGGAGCTCTTCGAGGGCATCGTCCAAGGGGTGCTTCTCGATAACCCCGTGAGCATCCACCGCGAAGTTGAAGCCGAATGGGATCGCTCGCCGCTTGTTGATCGCGTCGTGATCGACTCACCTGTCCCCCCTCAACGAGGAACAGATCAAAATCCTTGCTGCCGTCAGAAGTCCGGTCGGCAAGATCGTGGTCGTCGAAGGCCCGCCTGGCACTGGGAAGTCGCACACAATTACAGCCATCGCCGCGGACTCCGCGCTGCGTGGCCGTTCATGCCTGATTCTATCCGATAAGACCGAGGCCCTTGATGTCGTCCAGGCGAAGCTGTCGGAAGCGATGAACCAAGCTCGGCACGACCGACATTTTCCCAACCCAATCCTGCGGCTCGGGCAAGGCCACGCTAACTTCAAACGCCTGACCTCAAACCAGGTGCTGACCCAGGTATCCGCCTTCGTGAAGGCGAACAAAGCCAATCAGCCGCGTATCGATGGCGAACTGAAGGATCGTCGCGACCAGCTAAAGGCGCAGATCAAAGGCACTATCGACACGCTCGGGCACGTCCGGCTCGCAGCGATTGCCGAGGTCTACAGGCTGGAGGAACGCATCACCTCGTTGGCGACGGACGTCGTTCCCGCGCTTCAGGCTATCGATCACGAGAGCCTGCTTCCGCTTCTGGAGCGCATCAGTTCGGGTTCGTCGGCCTATAGCGCCTATCTCGAAGCGGCCTGCCCTAGGGCTTTGGCAGACAAAGTCCCGATGAGTCGGCGGATCGCACTCGACGCGGCGATCGTCTCGCTGGATGGCAAGTTCGACGGAGCGGCGCTCGGCCTCTTTCCGAGGCTCGACGATAACGGGCTTCGAAGGCTGGGTGCATGGATGTTGCAGTTCCAACAGTTGCGCATGCCGGTCGTCGGCTACCTGTTCAGGGGCGCGGCCGTTCGGGCTATCGAGTTTCAGCTCAACACCGAGCTGAATCCCAAGCGCCCCATCCTGCTAAAGCGTGACGCGCGCGCCCTCCAACGTCTTGTCGAAGTGGCGAACGATCTCCGTCTCGATCTGCCGGAAGAACATCTCTCCGAGCGCGAGCTTCCAGAGGTCTACGAGGCCCTATCGCTGCGACGCATCCCCCCTCAGGGCGCCCTCGACGCGCGCCAGTTCATGCGGGATGTGGCATTCGCTTTCTCCGGTGGCTTCCCCGCCAGTGTCGAACGCGGGGGAGCGACTAGAAGAGCTTTGGGTCGCTTGCCCCCCAATATCTTCACGCCTGGGTTCCCACCGCCAACGCGTTCCGACAGGCGCCCGACTTCGACTACGTCTCTTCGAAGTCGCAGCTTGAACGGCTCAACGTCTCGGTGATGAACGCCGAGGTTGATAAGCGCCTCGTCTCGTTCATGGAGAACTTCCGTCGGACGCGAAGACCCTGGCGGCCGTCCATCGCCAACCGGCAGAAATTCCCAGCCGAAAAGTTCGGCAGCGTCAATAGAGTCGTTCCCCGTCATCCTCGCGAGCATCAGGCAGTTTGGCGAGTACATGCCGCTCGTGCCTGACCTGTTCGATGTGATCGTCATCGACGAGGCGTCTCAGGTTTCGGTCGCGCAGGCTTTCCCGGCTCTGCTTCGCGCCAAGAAGGTCGTGGTACTCGGCGACAGCAAGCAGTTCAGCAACACCAAAATCGTCCAACGCGAGCATCGCGTTGAATGAGAAATACCGCTCCGATCTTGAGGGCTTTTTTCCGCCAGCGCGTGTCGCAGGAAGCATCGATGCTCCAGCGCTTGGCGGAAGTTCGATGTGAAGTGCTCGATCCTGGAATTCTGCCAACTCTGCGCGAATTATTCGAGCATGCTGAGAAAGCATTTCCGCTCTTACCAGGAGCTGATCAGCTACTCGTCAAAGACATTTTATGGCGATCAGCTTCAGGCCATCAAAATCCGCGGGGTACCTCTCGACGACGTGATTCGCTTCGATCTCGTAGAGGTCGGAGACGCGAAGGTCACCAACAGGACCAACGACGCTGAAGCGCAATTCATCCTCGACCGCATCCTCGACCTGCTTGAGGAGGAAGAACCGCCTACGGTCGGCGTGATCACGCCATTCCGGGAACAGCAAACGCTTCTCAGCAAGAAGCTGCTTAGTCACGCTCGCGGTGCCGACATGCAGGACAAATTGCGCCTCAGGTCATGACTTTCGACAGCTTGTTCAGGGCGAAGAGCGTAAGATCGTCTTTTATTCGATGGTTGCGACCGAAGAGCACGACGGGCTCAACTATATCTTCCCCGTCGAGAATGGGTGACGCCGAAGAGACCGTCGAGGAAAAGCTCAAGCAGCAGCGCCTGAACGTCGGGTTTAGTCGGGCGGAAGAACTCGTTTGGTTTGTCCACTCCAAGCCGATCGAGGCGTACAAAGGCACGATCGCGAAAGCCCTCCAGCACTATGCGAATCTGCTTGAAAAAGGCGAGGTCAAACCCGAGCAGACCGATCCCAACAGCCCGATGGAGCGCTCAGTCCTCGATTGGCTTCAAAAGTCGCCCTTCTACCAAGCGCACCGGGACAGCATTGAAATCCTGCCGCAGTTCCCAATCGGGCAGTACCTACGTCAGCTCGATCCGACCTACCAACACCCGGCATGGAGGGTCGATTTTCTCCTGACCTTCGTCACGGAGAAGGGCTCGGCCCGAATCGTCATCGAATATGACGGCTTCGAGCATCACTTCCAGAAGGGGAAGAACGTCAACGTCGGCAACCATGACCGCTACCTGCTGGAAGCGGACATCGAGCGCCAACTGACGCTCGAAAGCTACGGCTATCGGTTCTTGCGCATCAACCGCTTCAACCTCGGCAAAGATCCGGCCCAAACACTATCCGAAAAACTTGAGGCGATGGTGGAGCGTCTCCTGGAGGACCGCCGCTCTGGGTCCGTCGATGAGATGCAGCAGATGGCTTCTGGCCTGGCAGCGAAGGAACTCAAGAACTGCAGCCGATGCGGGGCGGTAAAGCCGATGGAGGCTTTTTTTGACAAGACCCTCAAGTCCCGGGGCTGGTGGGCATGGCCGGGTGTGCCAGGAGTGCAAGGCGGCGGACGCGGTGAAGAAGATGGCCGGTCCGAAGCGCTCATATCGTCGCTGGGGGCGGCGCTGGTGACTTCGATCATTCTGACGCTGGTCACGATCCTGGCGAGCGGGACTAACGTCGGCCGTCGTCACCTACAGGCTAAACCGAAGCAAGGAACAGACCTTCTTCATGCGCAAGAAGGCCGAGGAACTCTATCTCGCGACCGATGAGTTTGGCCGTGATTTCGGGTCGCACATGGTCACGTTCCTGCCCGTTCTGGAGGGATCGATCGACTACAATCAAATGCTCGATCTCCAGAGGCAGACACACACGAAGAAGCTGCACGGCGGGGCCGAAACGATGGAGATGCTTGTTCGCATCTATTTCCCTGAAGTCGAGGGCGAGTTGGATCGGCTATTCGCCGTCAGAGACGAGTTCTCGAAAATCAGAAGTGCCCACATAGGCCGCCTACAAGGAGGGCTTCAGCGATGATGAGCGATTTGAGCCTGCGTTTCGCGCGACGATGAAAAAAGCCGATGTCGCGATCAAAGAACTGAAGGCCGCAATCGTGCGGACGGCTCGTAGGCACGCTGAGGAAAACGATTCAATCTTCGGCAGATTTGCCAGACCGGGCTGATCCGCTCAAAGCGCGGCCATCCGCCGGAAATCCGTTTCGCGTAGAATTCGTATCGGCTGGCCCTTTGCGATCAGAGCTTCGGCCTTCAGGTGCTTGCTGCTCTTGGTTTGGCCGGGTGCCAATCGAGCCACGTCCTGGTCGCCAACGACGAGCAGAGTGGTCTCCTTCGTTACGCCGGCATCGACCTCACATCCAACCGCAGCGGCCATATCAGCCGCTTCACGTCGGGGCATCGAGAGTGCGCCAGTGAATACGAGAACTTCGCCTGCTAGCGGGCCATCTGGGTTGCCAGTTCGGGTTATCCGCTCCTCTGTGGTCCGTCGAGACGCTGATGGGCGCGGACTAACCAATCATCAAGAGACCGTCCCGATTCCTTGTAGCGCTCGAAGCAACACCAAACCCGTCGCACGCGCGTCTTCCGCCGCGTCGTGGTGGTTGAAGGGGATGCCGAAGTCGCGCGTGACGTTCGCAAGCCCGTAGCCAGACCGCGCATATTGCGGCCACGTCCGACGAACGACACGTGTCGTGTCCAACCACTGGCAGGTTACACAACTCAGCCCGATCGCCTCGGTCGCCTGGACGAGGGCCGCTCGGTCGAAGAGCGAATGGCATGCGACAACCGCATTCTCGGTGCGGCGCAGGATCTCGGGATAGACATTTGCAAATCGGGGAGCGCCTCGCACAGCGGCTTCGTCGATGCCATGGATGGAGACGTTCATGGCATCGAAGAAGTCGGCAGGATCGACCAGGCTGGAATAAGTCTCAGAGATCGAGCCATCCTTGAAGGACACGATGCCGACTTGGCAGATGCTGCTCAGCCTGGCGTTGGCCGTCTCAAAGTCGAGTGCAATGAAATTCATAGAGTCCCCTACCGCTATAGAAGCAAAGGGGAGCGGACTTTGGAAAGGTGGGCGTCGTGCAGATGGGTTGAGCCCCCTTGCCGCCGCATCAACCCAGCTCGCTTCCTCGCCTTCGGGTCTCGCTACGCGAGGGGTTTGACCCGGCGTTAGGATCGCTCAAAGGACTGTCCATGTCGCCGCGGCAAGACCCGCGGCTATTCTTTGTACCAAGGGGGGAGGGAGGCTCCCACCTTGCCCCAAAACACCATCGTAGCGGTGTGGTAGCGGAGGATGTCGGCGTCAGTGAGGTTCACGGTAGAGAAGCGGATGTCGGAGATCGCGCCCGAATTGGACATTAACCGAGGCGCGATTTTTCCGAGCCTTTTTCGCCGCCTGGCCGTCGCCATGCCGAAGGCCGCTGACCAACTCCCACAGCTCGTGTAGGTCAGGTGACACCTTCAGGGCCGTCATATCGACGCCCTTTGATTTCTTCCACGAGGCGCTGAAGCTGCGGACGCTTTGCTTCTTGAATCTCCTCAGCGCGCCCCGGCGCGGATTGAGCCAGCCAATGTCTCAGTTGGCGCTCGAAGGTCGCGCCCAGGATCATCGCGAACGCCTTGCGCGCCTCTTGCCCCAGCGCGTTGTGGGTAACGTCCTCGGCCGTTTTGAAGAAAAACTCCTCGTCCACGGGTTCAACCGAAAGGGCCACACCGCGTGGTTGGAGTCCCTGTAAGACCGGCCAGATGACGCGCTGCATCAGCCGGTCAAGGTCGGCTTGGGCGGTCAGCGCAATAATGTCCGAGTCAGTTTGAGGCATGAGTCAGCAGTGATCGTCCAAAGCCTTTCTCAGCTGGTCAAACCCGCCGCTTGATCCCGATCTTGGGGTTGAGCGCGATGGCTTTGTCATAGCTCTCAATCGCCGGTTTGATCGCTCCGGTGGCTTCAAGGATTTCGCCCTTCAGACGCAATCCCACCGCCTGTGAACGGTCGTCTCGCCACCGCTGATCGGCCAGCCCTCTCTCTGTGGCCGCCAAAAGCTTCGCCGCGAGCGCTGCGTCCGGTGCATTTCCGGCGTCCTCGAATAGGCGGCGCACCATGTAGAGGTCGCCACGGTCAAGGCGCGAAGCGAGCCACCTGTCGCGGTCGATGAACATGCCGTCGATGCCGTAAGCGAATTCTCCCTCTCCGTTCGAATACCCAAGGGTGACGGTCTTGCCGTCAGGAGAGAAGGCTTAGGTGTTTGGCCATCCACTCTCCGCCCTGAAACGCGTCAGCTCCTGGCCTACGGCAAGATCGAAGATCGTCAGGACCGCACTGTCGGCCTCGTTTCCTGAATTGCAGGTGTGGCAAGCGGCAAGCGCGCCATCGGCGGACAGCCCATTGTTGAAAAGGTTGGCTTCAAAGGTCTGCGACAGGATTTTGGACCCGTCGGGATTGAAGGCCCAAAAGGTCCCAGTCAGCTCTTGGGAGAAGCGCCAGTCGTTGAGCACGAAGACGCCATTGTCGGCGACCTGCCCGTCATTCGGCCTTTCCATCCGGCCTCGGACGGCAACGCGGTCACCGTCCATAAGCACGTAATAGCCCTTTCCGCTACTGCGAGCGCCGCCGCGATGCCGTCACCGTCTCGCCAGGCGATCCGGAAGCGTCCGTTTGGAGAACGGGTGTAAGGCCCGAAGAAACTGAGCGATGCGATGGTCAGCCAGCCATGGCCTATGCCGTCTGCCTCCACAGCCGCATCCGAGTTTTGGGTGCGCGGGAAGGCTGTCTCGCTGGCGCTATGACGCGTACTAACTTCGACCGCCCGCAAAGGCTTTCGCTTTCTGCCGAACAGCCAACCGAACATTCTCTCTCCCCCTGCTATCAGAGAAGAGACTAGGCCAGTAAAAACGGGAGCAGGAAGCGATTCGGGGGGCGGGGCGCTTTGCTTCGAGCAGCCTGGTCAGGGCGCAGCCCTGAGGAAATTCCAATAATTGCCAGAATCGAGCGGTAGTGGCGCGATCGGTGGCTAATGCCAGGAGCACCATGAGCGGACGTTGGGACCGCTCCATAAGCCGGACCATCGAGGGTGTGGAAAGGATGACCACACTCAACTTCCGTGGGACGTTCTGAGTGTATGGCTTTCAATTCGGCAAGCGGCTCCGCTTCGGCGCGGGCCGTTGCCGTGAGCTACGCAAGGTCCCAAGTTCGTAGCGCGTATTGAACGCGGGGCGGCGCACTTCGAGGATGTCCGCCGGAGGGATGGGCGCTGACGCGGCGAACAGACCGGCCTCTTGGGCGAAGAATGGGCCGTTGCAGCCGGGCACGAGCGGGTTCTTGACCATCTGGTGCTCGACGTCGTGGTCGGCCACCCAATGGCCGGGCATCTTGCATTTCAAGACGATGGGGGCGCTAGCCTGCTCTTGAGCGGTTTTGCGCGCATGAAACGCAGAGACTTGGGCCTCGGCGGCCAAATAGACGTGGTCGCGCCCTCCGTGGTCCCAGGTGGACGGCTGGTCGATGCGGAGACCTTCCTGAGAATGGTGGCCAGAAAGGCCTGACAGGTACCGTGATAGACGATGGTTGGCAGGGTGCCCGGTGATTTCGCTGCGCGGTGTTTCAATGATGTCGAGCCCGTCCTCGGCGCGCCGCCGCCAGCAGCCATCAAGGTTGTTGGCCGTGACGATCCTGTGGATCACCGTCGAGCAGATCGGCTCGAGGCCCAGTTCGACCGCCTGGATGCGCAACACGTTGTTTATCACCTTCCGACCAGAAGGTCGGGTCGCTCCTGGACCGAGGACTGCATCAGGTTGTCGATCGAGGGCGGCGCGAGCCCGAAAGGCGCCAGACCAGCGACGACTGTTTCCCACGCGTCGCCGTCGCTAAAATCGTAGGTGTTCGTCGCGTCCGCGACGACGTAGCGGCCTTCAATCATGAGCTGTCTCGTTCTTGGCGGTGAGTTTGGCTGCCGGCTTGCTAACTGAAGCCCAGGCGCAAAACAGCGGGCCTTACAATGGCGGCCCACTTACGGACTGGCCAGGCTGGTCTACGACGCGCCAGAAGCCGAGGTTGAGGGCCGGCCGAAAACCAGACCTCGCGGTCTGCCCTTAGACAAGCGTACCGCTACCCCTTAGGCCGGCTTTGCAGGCGCTGGTAGGTGCCGGCCCCGGCGGCCTGTTGCCTACACAACAGCCGGTGCTGGATGGTTGTCGTACCAATGGGTCGAACGATAACAGTGCGGCGCGGGATCTGCGTTCAGGTATTCCAGCCGATGGGCGGCTCCGATTAGGAAATCGCAAGAGTCGCGAAGCCCTTTGAAGGCACGCATGACCTCGTCAGAAGAGCCCTGTCCAATCAAGTGATCGGCGCAGATTTGGGTCACAACCGAGAAAACATCCATTTGAGCCGACGGCGTCCGCACCGTCCTGAGGATATTGCCCATGTCCGCAACCACGTCGCCTTGAACGCTGAATTGAGCTCGGACATTCCCTCGGCGCGGCCTCATCGGCCGGCAGTTCGGAAGGCGGCGTCCAGCCCCGATGCAGGACGTAGTGGCGAACCTGAAGGCGGCCGCCCTTGCGCGGCGTCTCCACGCTGATGATGCCGGCGCGCGCGAGTTCGCCGACGTACCGTTCGACGCTGCGCAGCGGATAGCCGGTGCGCGTCGAGATACGCTGTTGCGACGGAAAGCAGGTCCAGTCCTCGGCGTCCTGGTTGCCCGCGTGATCGGCCAGGCACAGCAGCACGAGCCGCTGCGCAGGCGCGATCGGCAGGTCCCAGGCCCACTTGGAGGCGTCTACGCTCATGCGGCGCGCTCCGCGCCGCGGCGGTCGAGGTAGCGCGTGACCAGCCGCTTCAGCCCCTCGCCGTCGGAGTGGGTGCGCTGGACGCCCAGGTGCGGATCGAGCAGCGCGGACGCCTGGCTGGCCTTCAGGCCGAGCACCTCCATCATCGGCGGGTCGGAGCCATCGTCGCAGACGAGGAAGATGGCGGTGACAGGCTCGGCCTGACCTTCCCGGTCCAGCCGCCCGATGCACTGGTGATGCACGCCCGGCGACCAGTCGAGTTCGCCGAACACCATGGTCGAGCACCGCGCCTGCAGCCCGTCGAGGCCGGCGCCTGAGCGCACGCTCATGATCAGGACATCGGTCTCGCCGGCGAGGAAGGCGTCCTTGGCGCGGTTCTTCCCGGCGGCCGTCTCAGAGCCCGTGTAGAGCACCGGATTGAGGTCATCGAGCTCCCGCAGCCAGATGTCGTAGACGTCGCGATGCCAGCCCACGAGCACGATCGGCGTGCCGCCCTCAACCATGATCCGCGCGATCGCGGCGACCGACTTCGCCTTGGCGACGCCCGTCGCGTGGCGCACCCGCAGGTCCAGCATCCGCGTCGCCTCGCCGCGCTCGGTGAAGTCGCCCACCGTGGCGCGCACCGCCAGCTCATGGGCCAGGTCGTCGATCGACCGCAGCTCGACCGCGTCATGGTCGATCGTGTCGACGATGCGGTTCACCGGCGGCATGTGCTGGCCGACGTCGGCCTTGGTCCGTCTCAGGAAGGCGCGCTGTTCACGGAGGAAGGTCCCCAGGGCCTTGGGATCGGCGACCATCTTGCCCGAGCACCACTCGCGCCGGAAGTCGTCATAGTCGTCCAATAGCTCCGGCCGCAGGAACGACATGATGTTCCAGATTTCCGAGCCGTAGTTGTAGATCGGCGTCGCCGAGAGCCCGAGCCGGCGTCCGGCGTGCTGGGCCAGCCGCATGGCGGCGACGCCCTTGTGGATTGGGTTGCGTTCGTCGCCGATCCGCGGCGCAGATCCTGCACTTCGTCGAAGGCGACCAGGCCGACGCCGATCCACGACAGCACGTCCGCCCATCCCGCCAGCTGGCTGTAGCGGAACACCCGCACGTCGCAGGCCGGCATGGCGTAGGGCTTGGTTCCGCGCACCGCGTGGGCGCGCAGGGTGGTGAAGCGCTCGATCACCTCGCACCACTGCCTCTGCAGGTGGGCGTGGCAGACGACCACGGCCGGAAGCGCGCCCGGCGAGAGGCAGGCGCCGGCGGTGATGAAGGTCTTGCCGAGGCCGACCTCGTCCCCGACCAGCAGGCCGCCCGACAGGTTCAGCAGCTCGATCGCCTGGGCCTGATACGGCCGCACCGACATCCCCTCGCGAAGGCCGACGTAATCCGGCGGCTGGTAGTCGGCGCTGAGGGATGGCCGCCGCAGCGTCCTGGATTTCGGCATGCCGGTCGGCCGCGCGCCGCAGGGCCGACAGGTCGTCCGGCGATGCGCCGAGCGGATAGCGCTGGCAGAACCAGGCGAGATCGGCCGCCCGCTCCGGCGTGTCCTGGAAGCGATAGGGCGGCGCGGCGGCTTTCGGAATCTGCGGGAACAGCGCCTTCAGCTTGATGATGGCGTGCGGCTCCAGCGCGCCGACCTCCCAGGCGCCATCGACGTGCGCCAGCGCGCCGTAGGTCCTCACAGCCACGCCCTCCCGAGCCCGACCGTGAACACCGGCTTTCCGCCGATCTGCGCCGGCAGTCCGAGCGCCCGACCGCCGTAGGCGACAATCACGGCCTCGACCTCGGGATAGGCGGCATAGCGGCCGATCTGGCGCAGCGCATCGGCGGCCCGCGCGCCGCGCGCCTTCACCTCGATGACGACGCCATCGACCAGGAAGTCGGGCCGGTCGGCCGGCCCGAGCCTATGCTCCCTCGCCCAGCGTTCGGGCGGCAGCGCCGATGCAAGCAGTCCCTCGATGTCGCGCTGGCACGCGGCCTCGCTCGACAGGTCGCATCGCGCGCCCTGGAGCAGCGCGCAGACGTCGGCGGCGGAAAGACGCGAATGCCGTGCGCTCATGCCGCCGCCTCGAGCGCCGGCGCGCGGGCGCGCGGGATGTCGACGCCGACGGCTTCACAGCCCTTGGTCCAGCAGATCGCGCGGAGGGTTCGCGACAAGTACCGCCGCTGCGGGTCGTCCCAGCAGGGGTCATGGCCGGGGCCGATCGGCATGTCGCGGCCCCAATGCGCCTGGGCCACGGCCAGGAGCGGGTCCTCGCCGCAATAGACGGCCCAGACGTAGGCGCGGACGCACCACCGGGGCACGCCCCAAAACAGCGCGTGCTGAACCTCGGGGTCCTTGACCGGCGCGCGCCATGTGCCCGCTTCGGCGTCGATCCGGTCGGCGGCGGCCCTCAAGGCCGCGCGCGTGGACGTGCTGAGCGTGGCGGCGAGGGTCTGGCCTCATTGGCCGGCCTCATCGGGTTCACGCCTCCGCTGCGCCCCATCCGCAACGGCTATCCAGCGGTCCAACGGAACCCAGCCCTCAGCCGTCCGAACCGGCAGCCTGACCAGAAACCCCAACTTGAAGGACGCCCGATGTCCGCAGTGCTCGCCAGGCACGTCTGCCTGGCGAGCACTGCGCCCATGCCGAGGGCGAGCCCCATGACCGCGAGAGAGAACACGATGAGGAAGCACAAGACGCCCGCAATCTCGCGCATCACGCCGCCTCCCCGCGCGCGGGTTCGCGCAGCTCTTCGGGCAGGTCGTCGCCGCCGTCGGGTTCCGGCTCGCGGCAGGCCGAGGGCGTCGAACAGGGTGGGCGTCGAGGTCTCCCGCGCCGCCGCTTCGCAGTAGTTCACCGCGTCGGCGAAATAGAGCGGGTTCAGCTCATGGCCGCGGCCGCGCCGGCCGAGCTTCAGCGCCACATAGGGCACGGTCCCGAGGCCGGCGAAGGGATCGAACACCAGCTCGCCCGGCTGGCTTCGCTGGCGGATCAGCCGCGTCGGGATGTCGAACGGCAGGGGGCACAGATGCTCCTGTGCGCCCTTCACCGCCTGGCTGGTGTTCAGGCCGCGCGCCTGCATCACGTCGGTCCAGACGTCGATGTCCCACGAGTGCGGCGGCAACAGCATGAAGGTCGGCGGCAGCTTGCCGCGGGCCATCAGGTGCTCGCCGACCGAGACGTGGAATTCGTGGTCATAGACCTCCGACAGGCACTTGGCCTTCCAAAGGCGATAGACCCTGCGCGCGTCGAAGCTCGCCCACTCCTCGGGCCGCACCAGCCGGTCGCCCGACGCGCGCCACAGGTTGTGGGCGTCCACCTGCCAGCGCGCCCGCGAATAGCCCGTGCCGGCGACGGGCCTGATCTCGCCGGCCTTCTCGCGCTTGCGGTCATAGGCGGCGGGGCGGCCGTCGAGGTCGGCGTAGTCGGGGCGCGGCTTGGCCACCGGCTCGTCCGCCCGGCCGTTGGAGCGGTCCGACGGCGGCTTGCGGAACAGCAGGATCTCCTCGGCCAGGCCCGCGCCCATGCGCGTCCCGTCGATCAGCTGCTCGGAGTGGCCCAGGCGATAGGTCTGGTTGTTCTCCCGCACCACATCCGTCTGGCTGGAGTGCCGGCCGAGGTAGGCGAAGCCCGCGGCGCAGAAGTGCGCCCGGCAGTCGTCGGCGAAGGGATAGACCGTCTGGAACCCCAGGCCGGTCAGGCCGCCGGGCACGATCCGGTCCTTGACGTGGATGCAGGCGTCGCGGCCGGGCTTCAGCACGCGCAGCAGCTGCGCGATCAGGAAGTCCATCTGCGTCCAGAAATGGGCGTTGTCGTCGGAGTGGCCGAAGTCGTTGTAGCTCGGCGAATACTCGAACTGCGTCGAGAACGGGATCGAGGTGACGATCAGGTCGACGCTGTCGGGCTCCATCCGCATCGTCTCGAGGACGGTGTCGTTGAATACCAGGGTGAAGCGGCCCTGGCCGCCGACCACCTCGACCCGCTGTCGCTCCTCGTCGAACATCGCCCGGGTCAGGGCGCCGGCCATGGCGGCCTCCGACAGGCCGTATTCGCGGATGATGCTGGTCATGCGGGCGACCATCTCCTCGTGCTGGCGCCACTTGCGGCGCAGGTTCTCGACCTCCTCCCGCTCGCTTTCGGCGTGGATGATGTCGATGCGCACGGCCGGCCCTGGCCGAAGCGGACCAGCCGGTGCACGGCCTGGATGAAGTCGTGGAACTTGGAATTGACCCCGGCGAAGATCGCCCAGGCGCAGTGCCGCTGCAGGTTCACGCCCGCGCCGAGCATCGACGGCTTGGCCGCCAGCCGCGCCAGGAAGCCGTCGGCGAACGCGCCCACGATCTCCTCGCGCGCGTCCAGCGGCTGGGACCCATAGACGGCGGCGACGTCGGGGCAGGCCGCCTCGATCAGCCGCCGCTCGTCCTCGAGGTCATGCCAGACCACCACGTGCTCGCCAGGCCGCGCGGCCACCAGCTCGGAGACCTTGGCGATCCGCGCCACCATGGTCGCGCGCCGCTCGGCCGCCGCCTCGACCACGCCGAGCGAGGCGTTGCGGAACATCACGCCCTGGCCGCTCTTCTCGGTCTGCGCCTGGCGGTGATCGACCTGCACCTCGCGCCAGACCACCTCGACCGGCGGCAGATCGTAGCCGTCGTCGGCGAAGCCGAGGTCCGACGGCTTGGTGATGAACAGCGCCCAGCTGGCGACCCATAGCCAGAACTCTTGTTCCTTGTGCGGGTGGACCGTCAGCCGGTCGGCGTGGGCGCTGTCCCGCTTGAAGAACCGGGTCTTGGCCTGGCCGACGTCCATCACGCCCAGGAAGGCCGCATAGGCCAGAAGCTCGATGTGGTCGTTCGGGCTCGGCGTCGCCGTGGCGACGAAGCGGTAGGGCACGCTCGCCCAGCCGCTGTTCATGAACGCGCGGAAGGTCTTGGTCCCGCCCATGCCGCGCAGCACGGCCGCCTCGTCCAGGCTCACGAACCCGAACATCGACGGGTCGAGCTTGCCCTCCCGCGCCGTCTCGTAATTGGTCAGGTAGAGGCCCCGGGCCCCAGCACTCGGGCAGGGACTGCACGAAGCGGATATCGATCCCCAGCCGCTCGGCGTCGGCCCGGAACTCGCGCCGCACGCCCAGCGGCGCCACGATCAGGCCGCGCGCCTGCGGCCCCAGCCGCCGCAGCGTCAGATGCCCGGCCCAAAGCTGCATCGAGGTCTTGTGCAGGCCGAACGAGGCGAACACCGCGCGCCGGCCGCCGGCCAGCATCCATCGCACCGCCGCTCCCGCATGCGGCTTCAGCCACGGGTGCATGTCCTCCGCCGCGACCTCGAACCCTGCCCGCGGCGCGAGCCGGACCTTGGCCTCGAGGAAGGCGCGATAGTCGTCGCGAACGGCGTGCGCGGGCGCGGTCATGCGAACCCCCGCACCAGCGCGTCAATTTCGGCGATGCAGCGCGCATCGAGACGATATCGCCCCGGCCTCTCACAGGTCACGGCCCCTTCGAAGCCGAGATCGGCGAGGGCGCCGCGCAGATGCCAGAGCCCAACCCTCAGATAGTTGCCGGATACGGCCTGCCCGCGATGTCCGCAGCGCGCCATGAGCGTGTCGGCGCTCACCCATTCGCCGTCCGCGGTCATCAGCTCGAACAGCACGAGCGCCGGCGTCCGACAGGTCAGATCGAGCGCGCGGAACGCCGCCTCGCGCCACCCGAGCCGCTCCAGCGGCGACAGGGCCCGGATGGCGTGGGCGGCCGGGCTCATGCGCATCGCCCCGCCTGACGGCGCACGTCGGCCGCCAGGAGATCGATCGCCACATCCCAGGCCGCGTCGTCGCGGAGATCCTCCATCGTCCTGAGGGCGCGCCACGCCGTAGTGGGATCCCTGCCGAACACCGAGCCCGCGACGGCCTCGGTCCAGCCAAATTCGACCACGAGCAGATACATCGCCGTCTGCCGAGCGCGGCAGATCCATGTCGGCCCGCGCGTGGGATGGAGCATTTCCCGGAGCGAGCAGCCGAAGAAGGCGCACGCCCTTCCGGTGACGACGACCGCGACCGGGTGATCCCGGCCGGGCGTCGGCCGATTGCCCAGGCGCGAACTCGGCGTCAGACATCGGACGCCTCGGCGTCGATGGCTTGTAGGATGGCCATGCCAGCGGCCGTGGCCGCCCAATGCCAGCCCCGGTTGCGACTGCCGGCCACCCGACGCACGAGCCGCCTCTCTGCCAGACGGTTCAGGCACCAGCTCGCCGCAGGGCTGCTGACCCCGAGGGCCGATGCGATATCGGTCGTCCGAAGCACGCCGTCGGCGAGCCGCCGCAGGGCGACGGTCTGAGAGGGCCCGAGCCCGTGTGATTGCCGCTTTGGCTTGGGTTTGGCCGGCGCGTGCTCCCTAGCAGAGGCGGTCGGCCGGGGCCGCGGCGGCGGCGCGTACTCCAGGCCGACATACTGGGGATCGAACCGCCGGCGCGTCTGGTCGATGCTCCAGCCGAGGGCGTCGGCCTTGGCCTGCCAGCTCGCCCGCGTCCGGTCCATCCGGTCCATCAGCGCCTGGGCCGAGGCGTCGGCCAGGGCGACCGGCCGACTCATCGGCCCGAAGCCGCCGGTGCAGAGAGCGCTCCGCGTCTGCATGCCGCTCGCCATCAGTGATCCTCCAAGCCGGCCGCGAGATCGGCCGCGAGCCCCGCGATCACGTCCTCGCCCGGCCAGACCGCGAGGGTGCGGCGGTGCGCCAGGGTCTCGGGGAAGGCGCGGGGGCTGAGGCCGAGCAGGCGCGCCAGCCGCCAGGCCTCGACCTCGGGGCAGGCCCGCATCAGCACGGCCAGGGCCACGAACGGCACGCCGCGCAGGGGCTCGAACGCCGCGCCGCCGAGGCTGCGCAGCGTCTCCATCGGCAGGGTCCGGTAGCTCTCGGCCATCGACCCGACAGCCCAGCCGAACGCCAGCAGCCGCGCCGCCTCGATCGCCGCCGCCGTCGGCAACGGTCCCTGCGCCGCCGCCAGTCCCCCGTCCGGCGAGGCGAGGCGACGGCGGCCCGGGCTGGCCGCGTCGTCTTCCGCGGCCGCGCCGCGGGGCTGGACAGACGCCGCCATCAGTCGTCCCCCCGCTCGCCCGTGATCCGCCGGGCGAAGGCGTTGCGGCTCTGGTCAAGCAGGGCCTCGACCTGTTCGGCCAGGGCGCGGGCCGCGGCCATGTGCCAGCCGGCGCGGGCGTCGTTCGCGGACGCCAGGGGCAGCGTCGCCGCGACCTGCCGCAGCGCCCGCGCCGCGGCCTCGGCGTCCCGCCCCTCCACCGGGAAGGCCATCGACGCCGTCGCCGCCGCGGCCGCCACCACGGCCTGTCCCGCGCCCGGCCCGAACCCGCGCCGCGCCTCGAACGCGCGCACGGCGTTCGCGAGCGCGCGCCACGCAGCGGCCGGATCGGCCGGCGCGCGCGCCACGGGCCGCGCCGCCTTGGCCCCCGGCCCGGGCGCGTTGTGCGGCCAGCGGTTCACGGCCGGCCTCGCGAATTCGAGGTGTCATCCCCGGCGCGACTTGTGCGCCGCGCCGGGGACTCATGCTCTCCTGGCTGTGCCAACAACCGAGAGGAGCATTCGGATGAGCGTGGAGAACGAAATCGACACCCTTCGGAACAGAGTGGCGGCGTTGGAGAGCCTGACGATCAACCTGCTGCAGGTCATTCATGACAGCCTCCCGGATCAGTTTCGGAGGCTGCAGGGCGCACCGGCGCTTCGGCTTGCCGGTCGAGAACTGAGGGCGCTAGGTGATGGCGCGGCGGCCAGACGCGGGCTGCTTCTGGCGGCAGCGGGAGGCTGAGACGCGAGGACAGGCCGAGCATCCGCTCGATCAGGCGCGAAGCTTCCCGCGCAGGATCGCGGTCGGCCTCGCGACAGGCCAGCGAGTCCTGCAGCTCACACGCGCCGTCATGTTGGGCGGACGGGGACAGCGTTCGGAACTCGGCTTCGAGAGCCTGCAGTTCGGCTTCGGCGGACCGCCGTTCGATAGACGCCAATTCCTCGCGCACGATCTGGCGCACGCTCTCCGTCCAATCGGCGCTCATACCCGCGCCTCCTCGGAGGTGTGACCGGGGTTCGCCAACGGGCCATTCATCCGAGGCGGGTAGTGATCGGCCGCGGTGACTTCACCGCCGGACCAGACGCAGATGCGTTCAATGATATCCGCGGGCGGGATGCGCCGGCTCTGGTGGCCGAAGGGCAGGCAGTAGCGCCAGACGCTGCCGGCGGCGCAGCCGAACACCTCGGCTACGTCGATCGGCCGAAGGCCTCGGACCCATAGGAAATAGGCGAGTTTCGGCCAGGGTAGCGGCCCCGGTGGAGGCGCCGAATGCACGGGGTTTTGGCGGGCGATGTCCATGGCCCGCAAATCCGCGGGTGATTTGGTGTATTTTGCAACACCGTGGTGTAAGAATTTTCACCATGCTGGGCATGGCGGCGGTTCAAACGGTTCGGATGATGCCGCGCGTGGCTCCTCGCACGCGCGAACATCTGTCCGAACAGCAGGCACTGGGCCGGGCGCTGGCGGTCATTCGCAAACGCGCCGACCTTACGCAGACCGCCGCCGCGGAGCGCATCGGTCTTCGACCCCAGACGTGGTCCCGCTACGAAGCGGGTGAACGGGACAACATCCTGCGCACCGATCTACAGGAGCGCCTGGCGCGTGCGGTCGATGCCGATCGCGAGACTCTTTTGCTCGAGAAGGCGCGCATTCTTGGTGAACCGCCGCCGCCTCGTTCTCCCGTGACACCCGGCATCCGAGAGCCGGCGTGGGGCGCTCCCACACAGGTGGAAAGCGCGTTTCTCCCCATTCGGGACCGCATCCAGGCCGGCGCGTGGCTCATGGCCGACGATACTGGTCAGACACCCCCGCGCGTCTACCCGGCTGTGCGTGATCCACGCTTCGCCAAGGCGGATCAGTGGCTGTCCGAAGTCGTCGGAGATTCCGTCGACCTCCTGAACATCTTCGAAGGCGACCTGGTGCACTGCATCGACGCCGTCGCCATGGGCTACTACCCGAAGACCGGCGACATCGTCGAAGTGGAGAGGATCCGATTCGGCGGCCAGGAACGCGAGTTGACCATCAAGCAGGTCGAGGTTCTGGCGCAGGGGTGCCGTCTTTGGCCGCGGTCCAGCAATCCCCGCTGGAGAGAGCCCCTGGAGTTGCGCCAAGGCCTCGCCGAAGGCGAAGAGGTCGAGGTGCGGATACGCGCCCTGGTGACGACCGTCATACGTCGCCTGGCCATCTAGGAAGATCAGGCGCCTTCGGCGGCGGGTTCCGAAGCCTGACCTTGCGCCACGAGGTCTCGACCGCAAAATCGACAGACCCTCGCCTCGCGCTTTATCAGCTCCGCGCAATGCGGACACTTGCGCATGTCGCCTTGTGAAAGCACCCGATCTTCGACGGCCACGCGGTCTGGCTTCAACACGATGGAATGTATCAGCGCGATGACGAACAGCAGAAATCCATAGACGTACCACAGCAGAAAGTTTCGCCCCTTTGACGAGGCGATCAGCGCTGGAATCAAGCCTATGACGGCCGCAATAACCAGGAACGTCACCGCCATAACCTCAGTTTGATTTCGCTATCAGGTCGCTCGCGGGCGTTTGCGCCGAAGCCTCCGGCTCCAGCTTGACCACCATCGGGTTAGGCTTGAGCTCCAGCATCGCTCCACTCGTGGCGTCCACGCCTGCGCCGATCAGGCCGCCCACGAGGACGTTGCCTGCCATGCCTGCCGCACCGCCGGTCGCGACCTGGTGCTCGACTCTGCCATGGTACGCCTTGAAGCCCGGCTTAGTGATGTTCACGTCGAACGCGGCCTTGCGCTTCATCTTGAAGGTGCAGGGCGTCTGATCGCAGGCGAACCCATTGGTCGTGGTGACGGCGGCCCCGGCGGGATCAGTCTCCACCGCCCACGTTTGATGCGAGCCGCGTGTGACCGTGGCGCACGCGGCCATCTGAGACGCCGCGAGCGTGAACAGCGCAGCGCCCAATATTCCATTCAGCTTCAAGAGTTCGCCCTCCCCAGGGTCAATATTCCAACGGCGACCACAATGCGCGACTCTCGGTTGAATGCAAGGTGAGCACGCGCGCCGCCGGGCGAGTGGCGTCTGACCCTCGACGTCGCGGCGTGACGAACTCCCCGCCGTGGTGATTATTTCTCTTGACGTTCGGCGCGAATGCGGTGCGTTTTGCTCCACGCCAGTTCCGGCGTTCGCGAACGCGACGGCGGGGCGGGAGGGACCGATGGGCGGTCCCATCCTCCGGCCCCTCTCCATCCTGACGCTTCGGGAGGGGCCGGAGGCCGGATCGGTTTCCGGGGAGGGGCGTGAATTGAAGACCCAAGCGAAGCAATCGGGAACAGGCGCGGAGCGCCAAGCTCGGCGCGAGGCCGCTCGCAGGGCGTGGCTCGCCAGCTACTACGGCAACGCGCCCGCGATCGCGGAGGTAAGCCGCCAGGTCCTACGACGAGCCGATCTGCTCAGGAGGAAGGCCGCCGCACGCGCAGCCCGCAAGAAGGCGGTGCGCGCTCGTCGGCAGGTCGTAGCCGAGGCGAACGGCCGTGGCTGACGCCCCCATCCTCACCCCCGTGCAGGACGAGGCCTACGCCATCCTGTGCAAGGCGCTGAACTTCCAGCCGCCGCTGTGCACGCCGACGTGGGAGCTGCCGTGGATCCGCGTGGTCGAGGGCGTCTGCGCCATCGAGCGGCGGTTCGGGGTGAGCATCGACGCGGACGAGGCGTTCGGCCTGCGCCAGCTCGACGCCGTCAGCCTGATCGACGTGCTGGCGCTGGTCGAGGCGCGGGTTCCGTCCTGCCTGCGGCCGCGGGAGGCAGCGCCGCCGCCCGAGCCGCGCACCTGGCGGCGCAGCGCCCAGGTCTATGACTTCGCCGCCTACGCGCACGCCGTGCGCGAGGCCCGCGCCCTGAAGGGAGCCCGGGCGTGATGCGCGCCCCCGCCGACCTCTGGAGCGGAAGCCCCGGCGACCCCGTCGCCTGGGCGCCGCGCCGGCGCGCCCGGGCTCGCGCACTCAACGCCCGAGGCTGGGCGTTCCTGGCCGTCGCGACGGCCGTCGTCCTCTCAACCGTCGTCCTGATCGGAGCGCTCCAACCGTGACCACACTGTCCGTCCTCGCCGTCCAGAACGCGTCCCTGCTAAGGGCGCTGAACGTCCACAAGCCGCACAACAGTCTGACCGGCCTGGCCGAGGCGGCCGGGCGCAACGTCGGCAACCTCAACGCCAGCCTGAAGTCGCTCGCTGCCGCGGGTCTGATCGCCTACGCCGATGGCGCGCAATCATACGAAGCGGTCCTGACTGAAGGGGGACTGGAGCAGGTCCGCGCCATCGGCCGGGCGGAAAGCGGCCGCGACGCCATGCTGCCCAAGGGGGTGGTGCTGGTCCGCCGCGACCAGATCAAGTCGAACCCGCTGAACCCGCGCACCGAGTTCGACCCGGTGGAAGACGAGGCGCTGGCGCTGTCCATCGTCATGCGCGGGCTGCTTCAGCCGCCGGTGCTGCGCCCGGCCGACGCCGACGGCCTGCACCCGATCCACGCCGGCGAGCGCCGCTGGCGCGCGCTGGGCCTGCTCGAGGCCCGCGGCGAGTGGGACCCCGCGCGCCTCATCCTCTGCGCCGTGCGCGAGACCGAGGATACGGAGGCGCTGGAAGACGCCCTGATCGAGAACCTGCAGCGCTCGGACCTGCACCCGCTCGACGAGGCGGAGGCCTATCGCAAGCTCGCCGACGCCGGCCGCAGCGGGACACAGATCGAACGCCTCGCGCCCAAGCGCCGCGCCCGCTCGATCCAGCAATACATCAAGGTCGCCCGCGAGTTGTCGGCCGAGGACAAGGCCCGCATGCGCCTGCCGGAGAGCGACGCGCGCCATCTGTCGATCAACAAGGCCATCGACCTCGTCACCGACAAGAAGGCGCCGCCGCCGGCCCTGGCGCTGAGCGCGCGCGAGGCACTGGCCCTGGTGGAGATCGCCTGCGCCGCGATCTGGCGCCCGGCCCCGGAAATCCCCGAGCCGGGCTATACCGTGCTCTACGGACCCCCGCCGACCGGCGGCCCGATCATCCAGCTCTTCAACAAAGGCCTGGTCGGCCTGCGTCCGCGCGACGGGGCGGTCTATGCCAAGGTGCTGGCCCACTCCTCCAAGGCCGGCGAGTTCCTGCGGGAGATCGGGTTCGAGGCCAACGCCGACGTCTGCCTGCACCAGGCGCGCGTGAAGGCCCTTGGGGAGCTGGAGACGGCGTCCCTGCCCAAGGGCGACGATCAGCGGAAGTTCTGGCTCGCCGAGCTGCGCCTGCCCGCGCCCACGTCGGCGGCGGTCCCTCCGGCGGCCATCCAGCCGGCGGCGCCGCAAGCGCAAGCCGGCGTCACTCCGCAGGCGCCGTCGCCACTGGCGACAGCAGAGCCGGCCCCGGCGCTGGCGCTGGCCCCGGAGCTTTCCGCCGACCAGCGCCTGCTGCTGATCGAGGTCGCCGACAAGATCGAGCGGGACGGGGTGAAGACCGCGGCCGGCGTCTGGGGTTGCCGGGCCGCGAGCGAGTTCCGGTTCGACACGACGGCCCAGGCCCTCGTCAGCGGCGAGCGGATGCTCGGGTTCATGCCCGGGCCAGACGGTCGCCTCGTCGCCGCCCTGACGCCCGCCGCGACCGTGTGGTTCCGCGCCCAAGGCTTCCTCGACGCCGGCGAGCGGGGGCCGATCGTCACGCGCGGCGACCTCTATGACGCCCGCGTCGCCGCCCTGGGCGAGGCCGCCGACGCCATTCCGGACGGCCGCTATCACACCGGATGGCTGAACGATCCCGAACCGGCGGCGCCGGCCGAGGTCGAGACCGACGCGGATGAGCCGCGCACGCCGTTCGCGGACGAACCGCCGCTGGCGGACATCGACGCCCGCGCCGAGGCCGCCGGCGGCCTGGTCCACGCCTTCCATACCGGCGATCGGGAGAAGGTCGACGCCCTGATCGACCAGCAAGACCGACGCTACGAGAGCGACATCGGCCGCATGGTCCGCCACGCGAACGCCGAGACGGCCGCGCTCCAGCGCCTCGATGCGGCGCTCGTTCAGGCCATCGCCCTTGTCGAAAAGGCCGCGACCCGCCGGCTCAATGCGGCCGAGGTCGAGACATGCGTCGCCTTCGCCACCAGCGCCCGCGAAGCCGCCCGGCCGCACCTGAAGGCGGCCTGACCCCTTACCCCCCAAGGAGGACTGAAACCATGGACGTCATCGACCTGGACCACATGACCAACGAACTCGCCGCGGCCAACATCGCGGCATACGCGCGCGAGGGCCGGCTTGAGCAGCACACCTGGCACGGGGAGGCGGAGGGTAGGAAGGTCGCCTGCCTGCTCGGCGCGATCCACCCGGACATCGATAGCACTGACGCCTGCCCGGCGAACCTCATGCCCGAATGGATGGCGCGGCTGACCGTGCGTCTGTTCGACGGCGTCGCAACCGCGAGCATCACCGCGATCGGCGAGGCCTACGCCGCGCGGCTGCATCGTTGGAGCGCGCTGGACGCCGAAGCCTGGGAGCGTGTGCGCAAGGGCTTCATCACCGAGACCCTTGCCGACGTGGTCACGCGCGCGCGGGCCAAGGCCGGGGAGAACCCGCCGGAACCGTGGGGCAAAGCCGTGGCGATCATCAACCGGCTCGCCGAGCTGCTGCTCGACCCGTCGACGCCCCTCTCCGCCTTCCGCGCGCTGCGGGATGAAGCCTACGGCGTGCGCCGAGCGGCTTGGGATGCCTGGCACGCGGCGCGTCAGCGGCGCGCGGAGGAGGAGGCGGTGGCGGCGGAGGCGGCGGCGGCGGTGGCGGAGGCGGCGGTGGCGGCGGAGGCGGCGGCGGCGGTGGCGGAGGCGGCGGTGGCGGCGGTGGCGGAGGCGGCGGTGGCGGCGGAGGCGGCGGCGGCGGAGGCGGCGGAGGCGGCGGCGGCGGAGGCGGAGGCGGCGGAGGAGGCGGAGCGGCGGAGGAGGCGGAGGGCGGAGGAGGAGGCGGAGGCGGCGGAGGCTCGCCGAGATAGCTATGCGCGATCGTTCGCGACGCTGTTCCGCCTGATCGACGAAGAGCTGCCCAAGGCCGCCTGAGCCTGGGACAGCCCGGCGGGGCTCGTTGCCTCCGGCCTCGCGCCGCCGGGCTGTCCCAGGGTTCGCGCTTCACCCGTTCTTGTCCGAGGACCCCCGTGACCGACCTGTTCCAGGATACCGAGACGACCACGATGAAAGCCCTGTCGCTCTGGCAGCCGTGGGCGTCTCTCGTCGCCGCCGGCGTCAAGCTCCACGAAACCCGCCATTGGTCGACGCCATACCGCGGCCCGATCGCCATCCATGCGGCCAAGACGCTGGACGTCGCCGGCGCTCCGGATCTGCTGTGTCGCGCCGTCTTCGGCGACTATTGGTCCCGCTTGCTGCCCCTCGGCATGGTCGTCGCCGTCGCCGAGCTGACGGCCTGCAGGCCGACGGAACGGATCGCCGATCACCTGAGCCGCGCCGACCTAGCGGCCGGCAACTTCTCCCGTGGCCGCTTCGCGTGGCGCCTCGACAAGGTCCGCGCGCTCAAGCGCCCAATGCCGGCCGTCGGCCGCCAGGGCCTGTTCAACTGGATCGCCCCAGAGGACCTGGAAGCCGTGCTTGGCCCAATCCTGAGCCACGCCGCCGCCTGTCAGGCGATCGGCTGGAACTGACTGTGCGCCGCCGCGATCCCTTGGCGAGGATGCGGCCCATCCCCTCTGCGGAGGGCGACGACGGCCGCCGCGCGCCGGACGACATCGACCCCTCCCTGGCCGCCCTGATCGAAGCGCTTGCCGAGCGGGACGCCGCCAGGGACTATGCCGCCGCCCATGACCATGCGCGCCGCCCTCTACGCCCGCTATAGCTCCGACCGCCAGAACGAGCGGTCGATCGCCGATCAGTTCGACGTGCTCGCGCGCCATGCCGCCGTGCGCGGCTGGACGATCGTCGCGCGGTTCGAGGACGCCGCGATCTCCGGCGCCGCCATGGCCAATCGACCCGGCCTCCTCGCCCTTCTCGGCTCGGCCGAGGCCGGCGCCTTCGACCTGGTGCTGACGGAGGACGAGGACCGGCTCGCCCGGAACCTCGAGCACCTCGCCCATATCGCCAGCCGGCTGGACTTCGCCGGCGTACGCCTCGCCACCCTGTCGACCGACCGGGTCGAGGAAATGCACGTGGCGATGAAGGGCTTTCAGGCCAGCCAGTATCTCAAGGCCCTCGGACAGAAGACCAGCCGCGGCATGCGGTCCAACGCCGAGAAGGGCTTGGCGACGGGGTCGCGGCTCTACGGCTACCGGTCCGCACCGGGCGGGGCGACGGAGATCCTGGCCGAGGAAGCGGCCGTGGTCCGCCGCATCTTCGCCGACTACGCCGCCGGCGCCACCGCGCGGGAGATCGCGGCGCAACTGAACGCCGAGGGCGTGCCCGGTCCGCGCGGCGGCCTCTGGAACGCCTCGACCATCAACGGCTCGCGCCAGAGGGCCAATGGCGTGCTGCACACCGAACTCTATGCCGGCGTGAAGGTCTGGAACCGGATGGAGGTGAGGAAGGACCCGCGCACGGGCAAGCGCCTCCCAAGGATGCGGCCGCCGGCGGAGTGGCGTCGCACGGCCGTCCCGCACCTCGCCATCGTGGATGACGCGCTATGGCGCGCGGCGGCCGAGCGACAGGCCCGCGAGGGCGCGCGCCAGCCGCACGAGCTGGCCAACGCGCGCAAGCCGGGGCTGTTCTCGGGCCTCATCAAGTGCGGCCGCTGCGGGTCGAGCTACACGGTGCGCGACGGCGGCCGGCTCGTGTGCGCCGCCAACCGGGAGCGGGGCGATGCAGCCTGTTCCAACCGGCGCACCGTCCTGCGGGCGGAGGTCGAGACCCGCGTCCTAGGGGGTCTGAGGGACCGCCTCCTGGCGCCCGAAGCGGTCGCCCTCTATGTCCGCCGCTACCACGAGGCCTGGGCCCGGCGCGAGGCCGAGGCGAGGGACGCGCGCGCGCCGCTGGAGAAGCGCCTCGAGGTCAACGCCCGGGCGCAGCGCCGGATCGTGACGGCGATCGAGGAAGGCGTGGCGACCACAGCCATGAAGGCGCGGCTGATGGAGCTGGACGCGGAACGAGAGGCGTTGGCGACCGAGCTCGCGGCCGCCGCCGAGACGCACGCCCCTTCGCCGATGGTCCTGCATCCCGGCCTCGCGGACGCCTGGCGTGAACGCATCGCCACGCTTCAGGCCGAGCTGGCCGCCGCGTCCGGATCGGCCGCGGCGGGAGACCGCAGGGTCGTGGAGGCTCTACGCGGCCTGGTCGACCGGATCGACGTGACGCCGGAGAGCAGCGCCCGCGGCGCGCCGGTGAAGATCGCCCTTCACGGCCGCCTCGCCCTTTTCCTCGCACCCCAGCCCTCGGAACATTCCGAGTTCCGATTGGGGAGCGCAATGGTAGCTGGGGGCGGGATCGAACCGCCGACCTGTGGGTTATGAATCCACCGCTCTAACCATCTGAGCTACCCAGCCACGCGCTCGCGAGGCGAGGACGGGGTGTATAGGCGGGCCGCCCGCCCCGTTCAAGCCGGGCGGCGTCAGGCCGTCCGCGACCAGTCGAACTTCAGCTCCTCGCGGAAGGCGAAGCGGCGCAGGTGATCGGCGACCACGGTCTCGAAGCGGTCCAGGCCCGCGGGGTCCTCGGTGGTCAGGGTGACGGTCAGCTCGGTGGGTTCGGCGTCCATCACGCACGGGCCCATCGGCAGGCTGATCTCCCCGTGCTTGGGGTCGAAGCTCGTTTCATACTTGTGGCCCCAGTGCTTGCAGAGCTGCTGCAGGTAGCGGCTGGCGGATTCGGTGGGGACGTGGGCTTGGGACGTGGCCATGGCTTCCTCGATGACGGCGTTTCTTACACAAGCGATCAAATAGGCGCGCCGAGCCGGCTGCGCAGCCCCTCCTCGTCGACGCCGTCGATGCGCAGGGTCTTGACCCGTGACGAAGCGCCCGACGCCAGGCGCACGGCCGAAGGCGGCAGGCCCAGGGCGTCGGCGACCAGGCGGATCAGGGCCGCGTTGGCCTTGCCGTCGGCGGGCGCGGCGGTGGTGCGCGCCTTCAGCACCGGCCTGCCGTCGGCGTCGGCGCCCCAGCCGTCGATGCGGTCGCGGTCGGCCCGCGGGGTCAGCCGCACCACCAGCCGCGCGCCGGCCATCAGCCGCCGAGCACGCCCACGATCGGCCGGAACAGCCAGGGCAAGAGGTAGCTCCTCGCCGCCTGGATGATCAGAAGGGCGATGATCGGGGTGACGTCCACCGTGCCGAGCGGCGGGATCACCTTCTGCAGCGGCCACAGCACCGGTCGGGTCACCGCCCACAGGAACCGCTCGATCTGGCGCACGATCGGATGGCGGTCGTTCATCACGTTGAAGGCGATCAGCCAGCTCATCACCGCCGCGGCGATGATGGCGATTGAGAGCAGGCCCAGAAGGCCGTCGATGATCTTATAGAGAAAGAGGCCCATCGGGGCTCCTTGCAAGGGTTCGCCGCGCTTGTAGCCCACCGCCTCGGGGGCGCGCAAACGACGCCCGTCCAGGCAGCGACGAATCCCCTCATCCCGCGCCGGGTGGGGAGCATTGCAAAGCTTGCGGGCTTCCTCCTATGGTCCGCCGGTTAAGGATAGTTCTGGTCAGAGCTTCGCGACGATGGGCACAGATTCGGCCGCCGGTTCTATTGGCGATCTCGGCGGCGCTTACGGGTACTGCGGCGAGCTTTCTCCGGCCCTGATCGACTTCGTCCTACTGTTGCGCGGCTTCGAGCCGCCGCAGCGCGCCGGCGCGCGCTATCTGGAGCTCGGCGTCGGCCAGGGGCTGTCGCTGAACATCCACGCCGCCGCCACGCCGGGCCGCTACTGGGGCGTCGACGCCGACGCCGGGCGCGCCGCCGCCGCCGAGGCCATGGCCCGCCGGTCCGAAGCCGACTGCCGCCTCAGCGACGCCGCCGTGGGCGCGTTCGCCGCGCGCGACGACCTGCCGGAGTTCGACTACATCGTCCTGCACGAGGCCTGGAGCGGGATCGGCGACGCCGAGCGCGACGCGGTCTGCGACCTCGTGCGCCGCCGGCTGCGGCTCGGGGGCGTGTTCTACGTCGACTACGACGTCCTGCCGGGCGCGGCCGCGGCCGACCAGCTGCGCGCCCTGTTCGCGATCCACCAGGACACCGCCGCGGACGGCGATCGGGGCGCGGACGCCGCCCTGGCCTTCGCCGGCCGGCTGGCCGAGGCGGGCGCCCGCTATTTCACGGCGACGCCGGCCGCCGCGCCGCTGCTGCAGCAGATCGCGGGCCGGGGCGCGCCCGCCCAGGCGTGCTTCGAGCGCGGGCGCCGGCCGATGTACTTCGCCGAGATCTGCCGCCGGCTGGCGCAGGCGAAGCTGAGCTTCGCCGCCTCCACGGCCCTGGCCGAGCAGGTCGAGGCCCTGAACCTTACCGACGCCCAGCGCCGGCTGGTCGCCGAGGCCGGCCATCCCGTGCGCGCCGAGACCATTCGCGACCACATCAGGAACCAGCCGGCCCGCCGCGACCTGTTCGTCCGCGGCGCGCGCCGGCTGTCGGCGGCCGAACAGCGCGAGCGGCTGGACGAGCAGCGCCTGGTCCTGGCCGTTCCGCCCGCGGCCGTGCCGATGAAGGTCCTGGCCGCGCTCGGCGAGCTGACCCTGCGCGAGGACGTCTACCGGCCGCTGCTGTCCGCCCTGGCCGAGGACGGCGGGCGGCCCAAGTCGATCGGCGATCTGTCCGCCCGGCCGGCCCTGCAGCGCCTGACGCGGGACGCCCTGATGGAGGCGGTGGCGCTGATGGTCGGCCTGCGCCACGTGCTGCCGGCCCAGTCGCCGGAGGCGGCCCAGGCGGCTTTGGAGCCGTGCGCCCGCCTGACCCGCCACATCGTCGAGCTCGCCCGCGTGCGCGAGGACATCGGCCACCTGCCCTCGCCGGTGGCCGGGGCGGGCGTGCCCGTCCCGCGCATCGAGCAGCTGTTCCTGCGCGAATGGGCCGCCGGCGAGCGAGCGCCCAGGGCCTGGGCCGACGGCGCCTGGGCCGTCCTGCGCGAAGGCGGCCAGCGGCTGGTGAAGCAGGGGCAAGCCGCTGGAGAGCGACGGCGAGAACCTCGGCGAGCTCCTGTCGATGGCCCGCACCTTCGCGGCCGTGCGCCTGCCGATCCTGGCCGCCCTCGGCGTCGCCTGGGATGCGACGGTCGCCGACTTCCGGCCCGCCCTGGCCGCCGACGCGCCCGTGCCGCTGAACGGCGCCGCCGCCCGCGCCAGCCGCCCGCACCGGCTCAAGTTCTGGTGACCGCCGCGGCGGGTCCGCCCCGCCGCCGCCAATCTTGACACCCCCTGGGCCCCGCCCTTATGTGCCGCCTCCGCGCGGGGCCGTAGCTCAGTTGGTAGAGCGCTTCGTTCGCAATGAAGAGGTCAGGGGTTCGACTCCCCTCGGCTCCACCAGCGGATCGTCCATCGTCGCCGGGGGTCAGGCCGTCAGGCCGGTCTCGCTGCGGACCAGGGCAAACGGCCCCGGCGCGCCCGGCTGAGGCTGGGCGGCGCGGGCGTCGCCGAGCATCTCGCGCACCTGGGCCCACACCCCGTCCACCTCGCGCGCGCCGCGGCCGTCGGGCTCCAGCTCCTGCGCCCACAGGCCCTGGGCGGCGGCGGCCGGGAACACGGCGCGGGCGCGAAGGCCGATGCGGGCCAGGGGCACGCCGGTGGCCCGTAGGGCCCGGGCCGCGTTCAGCACCACCTCCGGCTCCAGCCCCATGCGCTGGGCGGGCGCCTGGTTCAGCACGATCAGGCCGGGCTTGCGGAACCGGCGCAGCAGGTCGACCGACTGGGCCAGGGCCGCGATGTCGAAATAGTTCGGCCGGCTGACCAGCACGCAGAGGTCGGCCAGGCGCACGGCCTGCAGCAGGTCGTCCTCGGGCGCGGCGGGCGTGTCGATGACCATCAGGTCGATGTTGGCGTTGGCCGCCGCCGACCACAGGGGGAAGAGCTTGCCCGCCGTGGTCTCCAGCACCGCCGGGCCGGGCCGCGAGCGCGCCTTGGCCCAGGCCATGGCCGAGCGCTGGGAGTCGAGGTCGGCCAGCACCACGTTCAGGCCCGCGTGGTGGCCGGCCATGGCGAGGCTGGTGGAAAGCGTGGTCTTGCCGACCCCGCCCTTACGCGAAATCACCGCCAGGGTGTCCATGGCCTGTCCTCGTCACGTCCCGCCGCCCGCCATCCCGCACCACGCGTCCTCCCCGGCCGGAGGCGATTGATCGAGATCAAACTCCCCTGCGTCGGCGCCGCGTAGGAGAATCAGCTCCGGGGGGATTTGAGTCAGTTGTGCTGAAGAAAACCTATACTTTGTACCTGTGGGACGGCGCGGCCGCGCCCGTCGGGTTCGAGCCCGCTCTGTGCATCAGCGATGCTGAGGCGATACGCCGCGCCCGCGAAATCCTCGAAGAGCGCGACGACCTCGAGGCGGTGGAGGTCCATTTCGGCGGCGACATGCTGTTCCGCATCCACCGCCCGCGCCCCATGGGCTGGGAATAGCCGCCACACCGCCCCGTTGCGCGTCCAGCCGCGCCCATGAAGAAGGGGCGGCGCCTCGCGGCCCCGCCCCTCGATCAGTCTCATCGTGAGCCCCGTCCGTGAACGGAGCGGGAAAGCTGGCGGAGGCTACTCCGCCGGCTCTTCGGTGCGTTCGCGGCGGGGGCCGCGGCCGCGTTCGCGGCGGGGGCCGCGGTCGCCGCGCGGTTCGCGATCGCCGTGCTCCTCGTGGGATTCCGGCGGCTCGCCGTTGGCGGCGCGGGCCGCATCACGCTCGGCGCGCTCGGCGTCGAGCTTGGCCGAGAGGTCCTCGCCGGTTTCCTGGTCCACGACCTTCATCGACAGCTTGGTCTTGCCGCGGTCGTCGAAGCCCAGGAGCTTGACCTTCACGGCCTGGCCCTCGGTCAGCACGTCGCTGACCTTGGCCACCTTCTGGGGCGAGATCTGGCTGATGTGGACCAGGCCGTCCTTGGCGCCGAAGAAGTTCACGAAGGCGCCGAAGTCCACCACCTTGACGACCTTGCCGTCGTAGATGTGGCCGACCTCCGGGTCGGACGCGATCGACCGGATCCAGTCCATCGCGGCCTTGATCTTCGCGCCGTCGGCGGCGGAGACCTTCACCGTGCCGTCGTCCTCGATGTCCACCTTGGCGCCGGTCTTCTCGACGATCTCGCGGATCACCTTGCCGCCGGTGCCGATCACTTCGCGGATCTTGTCGGTGGGGATGTGGATGGTCTCGATCTTCGGCGCGTGCTCGCCCACGTCCGCGCGCGGCGCGGTCATGGCCTTGGCCATCTCGCCGAGGATGTGCATGCGCCCGCCGTTCGCCTGGGCGAGGGCCTGCTTCATGATCTCCTCGGTGATGCCGGCGATCTTGATGTCCATCTGCAGGCTGGTGATCCCGTCCTCGGTGCCCGCGACCTTGAAGTCCATGTCGCCGAGGTGGTCCTCGTCGCCGAGGATGTCGGAAAGCACCGCGAAGCCGTCGCTCTCCAGGATCAGGCCCATGGCGATGCCGGAGACCGGCTTCTTCAGAGGCACGCCCGCGTCCATCAGCGCCAGCGAGGCGCCGCAGACCGAGGCCATGGAGGAGGAGCCGTTGGACTCCAGGATCTCCGAGACCAGGCGGATGGTGTAGGGGAACTCTTCCGCGCTCGGCAGCATCGGGTGGATGGCGCGCCACGCCAGCTTGCCGTGGCCGACCTCGCGGCGCCCGGGGGCGCCCATGCGGCCGGTCTCGCCCACGCTGAAGGGCGGGAAGTTATAGTGCAGCAGGAACTTCTCGTAGTACTTGCCTTCCAGGGCGTCGATCAGCTGCTCGTCGTCGCCGGTGCCGAGGGTGGCGACCACCAGGGCCTGGGTCTCGCCGCGGGTGAACAGCGCCGAGCCGTGGGCCCGGGGCAGCACGCCCACTTCCGAGACGATCGGGCGCACCTTGTCGACCGTGCGGCCGTCGATGCGCTTGCCGGTGTCCAGGATCATCCGGCGGACGATGTCGGCCTCCAGGTCCTTGAACACGCCGCCGATCTTGTTGGAGTCGGCGCCGTCGGGGTTGGCTTCGGACTTGCCGTGGGCGGCTACAAGCTTGGCCTTGGCCGCTTCCAGGGCCGCGTGGCGGTCGGACTTGCCGACGATGCCGTAGGCGGCGACCAGGTCCTGGCCGATCAGGGCCTTGGCCTTGGCCTTCAGGGCGTCGGTGTCTTCCGGCGCGAAGTCGAAGGGCTCCTTGGCGGCGTGCTCGGCCAGCTCGATGATCGCGTCGATGACCGGCTGCAGGCCCCGGTGGGCGAACATCACGCCCTTCAGGACCTCGTCCTCGCTCATCTCCTTGATCTCGGACTCGACCATCATGACCGCGTCGGCGGTGCCGGCGACCACCAGGTCCATCCGGCTGTCCTTCATCTGGTCGAGCGTCGGGTTCAGGACGTACTCGCCGTCCACGAAGCCCACGCGGGCGCCGGCGATCGGGCCCATGAAGGGCGCGCCGGACAGGACCAGGGCGGCGGAGGCGGCGACCATGGCCACCACGTCCGGATCGTTCTCCAGGTCGTGGGCCATCACGGTGGTGACGACCTGCACTTCATTCTTGAAGCCCTTGACGAACAGCGGCCGGATGGGACGGTCGATCAGGCGCGAGGTCAGGGTCTCCTTCTGCGAGGGCGCGCCCTCGCGGCGGGGGAAGGAGCCGGGGATCTTGCCCGCGGCGTAGAACTTCTCCTGGTAGTTCACGGTCAGGGGGAAGAAGTCCTGACCCGGCTTGGGCTGCTTGGCGTAGACGGCGGTGGCCAGCACCACGGTCTCGCCGTAGGTGGCCAGCACCGCGCCGTCGGCCTGACGGGCCATGCGGCCGGTCTCCAGGGTCAGCTTGCGGCCGGCCCAGTCGATGGTCTTTTTCTTGATGTCGAACATGTGCGTCTTTCTCTCGTCCCGGAGGGCGCATTCCCAACGGGGGCGGACAGGGGCGGCCGGCGGAATTGCGGGCCCGGAATCCTCTCCAGTTGCGACAGGCTCAGCGAGGATTCCGATTGAACCCCCGGCGGTCGAAAAGGGTCCCCATGCTGTATGGGAGCCCTCCCGCGGCGCGCCCCGAGCCTGTCGAAGGGCGGGCGGCGGTGTCGGCGAATGGGAGCGAACTCGCCCCCTTGCTTCCGATCGTCCCCGCGAAGGCGGAGATCCATCCAGCGTGGCGCGAGGCGATCCGCCTACGCAAAGCCAGGGGTCCCCGCCTTCGCGGGGACAACCGGAACGACATATAGGCGCCCGCGCCTAGCGGCGCAGGCCCAGGGTCTCGATCAGGGCCGCGTAACGGCCGTTGTCCGTGCCCTTCAGGTGGTCCAGCAGGCGGCGGCGCTGGGAGACGAGCTTCAGCAGGCCGCGGCGGGAGTGGTTGTCCTTCTTGTGGGTCTTGAAGTGCTCGGTCAGGTTGGCGATCCGTTCGGACAGGATGGCCACCTGGACTTCGGCCGAGCCGGTGTCGTTGGTCCCACGGGCGTGGGTGTGGATCAGTTCAGCCTTGCGTTCGGCCGTAATCGACATCGGGGTCTCCTTGATCGAGATGGAAAAGACGCGTCGGCGACAGCTTGCCGGCGCGCATCTCGCACAGGGCCAAGGCCCGCCCCTTGTCCGTCGCCAATACCGTGCGGGACGCGTCCTGGCCGCCGATGGTGCGGGGTTTCAGACGCGGGCGCAGGGTTTCGACCTGACGGGGAAGCAGAACCACCGCTCGCCCTTGCGAGAGCCTGAAGGCGTCTTCGGTGGTCACGGCCAGCGCCGGGATGTCGTCCAGCGCGGTCTCGACCGGAAGCAATGCCTCTGGGCCGGCGCCCCTATGGCAGAAATCCTCCAGACTTTCCAGGGAAATCGCCCGTTCCTCGGCGAACACCCCCACCCGCGTGCGCCGCAGCGCCGAGACATGGCCGCACGCGCCGAGCGCCTCGGCCAGGTCCCTGACCAGGGCGCGGACATAGGTGCCCTTGCCGCAGCGGATCTCGATGACGAGGTGGTCGGCGTCCGGCGCCGCCGCGACCGCGGCCTCGTAGATGGTCACGGTGCGGGCCTTCAGCTCGACCTCGACCCCCTGTCGGGCGAGGTCATAGGCGCGCTCGCCGTCGACCTTGATCGCCGAATAGGCGGGCGGGACCTGCTCGATCTCGCCGACGAAAGCCTTCAGCGCCTCGGCGGCCGCTTCGGGCGAGGGGCGCACGTCGGAGCTGGCGATGGTCTCGCCCTCCTGGTCGCAGGTGGCGGTGGAGCAGCCCCACTCGATGGCGAAGCGGTAGGCCTTGTCGGCCTCCACCAGGTAGGGGACCGTCTTGGTCGCCTCGCCGAGCGCGATCGGCAGGATGCCGGTGGCCAGGGGGTCGAGGGTGCCGGCGTGGCCGGCCTTCTGGGCGTCGAACAGCCGGCGCACCCTGGACACCGCCTGGGTCGAGGTCATGTCGAAGGGCTTGTCGAGGTTGATCCAGCCCGACACCGCCTGGCCCTTGCGCCGGCGGCCCATCAGTCCTCCCCGCTCTCGATGTCGCGCTTGATCTCCGGCCGGTTGAACAGGGCCTGCATGCGGGCGGCCTCGTCGAAGCTCTGGTCGTGCACGAAGCGCAGGTCGGGGGTGAACTTCAGCTCGATCTCGCGCCCCAGCCGGCCGCGCAGGAACTTGGCGTGGCGGTTCAGCGCCTCCACCACCTGGCTGGCGTGGGCGCCGCCGAGCGGCTCCACGAAGCAGATCGCGTGCTTCAGGTCCGGGCTCATGCGCACCTCGGTCACGGTGATCGAGGCGCCGACCAGGGCCTCGTCGTGCAGGTCCTCCTCGCGCATGATCTCGGCCAGGGCGTGGCGGACTAGCTCCCCCGCCCGCAATTGGCGCTGCGAGGGGCCCTGCGCCGAATGGCCGCGGCCCCCGCCTCGTGTGTCCCGTTTCATCGAAAGGCCTCTTCGCCCGGGCGCGGATCGGACGCGCCCCAGGCCGGAAAGCGGCGGTATCTAGGGACCTCGCGCGGCGAAGTCCAGCGGCGCCTGCGACAACCCGCGCCTTGCTCCTGCGCCGGACTCGGACAAATCCTTGAGGGTGTTTCGACGGGGCGTCGAGTTTGGTCGGGGGCGTCGCATGAAGTGGCGCGCGTGCATTCTAGGCCTGCTGGCCCTGGCCGCGCCGCCATGCGCCTCTCATGCGGCGCCCCTGCCCATCGAGGCCTTCTTCGCCGCCCCGACGTCGCGCGGGGCCCAGCTCTCCCCCTCCGGCCGCTATGTCGCCCTGGTCGAGACCAGCCGCGGCGAGGACGCGGTCTCGATCATCGACCTCGACACCCGCTCCGAGACCATCGCCCTGAAGCCCAGGGGCCACGCCCACGTCGACTGGGTGCGCTGGAAGGGCGACGACCGGCTGGTGGCGGGCCTGGTGTCCCACGACGTCGACCCCGACGACCAGAGCGAGGACGCGGACCTGCGCACCGGCGAGACGCTGGCCGCCATCGACCGCGACGGCAAGGACCCGCTGATCCTGGCCGCCGGGCGCAAGGCGCGGGCCCAGGCGCCGGGCGTGCGCATGGCCGACCCGTTGAAGGGCGACCCGTCCCACGTCCTGGTGGTCGCGCCCGACGACAAGGGCGCCCCGGCGGTCTGGAAGGTCGACGTGCGCAACGGCGCGGCCGAGTTCGTGCGCGGCGGCGACGACAATTCCGACGAGCGGCTGCCGCCGGGCGCCATGGTGGTGCGCTACCGCTACGACCACCAGTCCAAGAGCGACGCGGACTTCGACATCCTGGGCCCCGCGCCCGGCGGAAAGCGCGCCTATGTGGCCCTGGCCCCGCATCCGGGGGGCGCCGAGGACACCGCCTCGGTGCGCCTCTACGACTTCGACCACGACACCTTCTCAGACCCCCTGTGGCCGGCGCTGAAGTACGACGTGACGGACCTGATCTACCACGAGGGCGACCTCGGGGTGGCCGGGGTCTGCTACACCGCCGACGCCTTCACCTGTGATTTCAGGGACAAGGTGCTGGAGGCCGACTACCGCACCGCGGCCAAGGCCCTGGGCGCGGGGCTCAGCGTGCGGCCGCTGTCGATGTCCGACGACGGCCGGTGGTGGCTGCTGGGCGTGTCGGGGCCGAATGAGCCCGGCGCCTACTATCTGATGGACCGCAAGTCGGGCCGGCTGTCGCTGGTGGCGGACCGGTTCCCGACCCTGCCGGCCAGGCGGCTCGCCAAGGCCGAGCCCTTCACCTACACGGCGCGCGACGGGATGCAGATCACCGGCTACCTGACCCGCCCACCGGGCGCGGCCGCGGGGCCGATGCCGCTGATCGTCATGCCGCACGGCGGGCCCGAGGCGCGCGACACCCTCGGCTACGACATCTGGGCGCAGTTCCTGGCCACGCGCGGCTACCTGGTGTTCCAGCCCAACTTCCGCGGCTCGTCCGGCTATGGCCTGAAGTTCATCGAGGCCGGCTATCGCCAGTGGGGCGCCAAGATGCAGGACGACATCACCGACGGGGTGATGGCGCTGATCGACGCCAAGCAGGTCGACGCCGGCCGCATCTGCATCTTCGGGGCCAGCTACGGCGGCTATGCGGCGCTCTACGGCGGCGCGATCCAGCCGAACCTCTACAAGTGCGCCGCGAGCTTCGCGGGGGTGTCGGACCTCAATGCGCTTGTGGAGTGGGAGCACCGCACCAAGGGGCACGAGGGCCGCTACCGCTACGCCGTGGAGGCGATAGGCGATCCGGCCAAGGACGGCGCGCGGCTGAAGGCGGCCTCGCCCATCGTGTTCGCCGCGAGCTATCGCACGCCGGTGCTGCTGATCCACGGCTCGGACGACCAGTCGGTGCCGGCAGCGCAGTCGCAGGTGATGGCGGCGGCCCTGAAGCGGGCCGGCAAGGACGCCCGCCTGACGGTGTTCCAGGGCGAGGGCCACACCGACTGGAGCCAGAAGGACGAGGCGGCCGCCCTCACCGAGGTCGCCGCCTTCGTCGAAAGCCACATCGCCCCGGCCCCGGCGGGCTGAGCCCGGGAGCAGGGTGGAAGGGGCCCGCCGGAGCGGACCCCTGTCCGGTCAGCCGCCCATCATGGCGCGCGACTGCTCGCGCTCGGCGGCGGTGAAGGCGACTTCGTCGTCCACGTCGATCCAGAAGCGGTCGCCGATGTCGTAGGCCTTGGCCCGGCCGCGGTCGGCCAGGCGCTGGACGCCGGCCGAGAGGCTGCCCGGGCCGCCGGCGGCGATGTCCTCGCGGATCGCGTCGAACAGGGCGGGCGTGGCCAGGAAGACGCCGGTGTCATAGGCGTTGTAGCCCTCGATGCCCTTGCCGATGCGGCGGATCTTGCCGTCGCCGGCCACGTCGACGCGGGTCACGTCGTCGCGGTCCACCAGCGGGTTGTCGAGCCGGCGGTCGACCGCCAGCACCAGCTCGTCCTTGCCCATCGGCCGGCGCAGCAGCTCGCGCAGGATCGACGGGTCGAACAGGTGGTCGCACATCAGCAGGACGAAGCGCTCGCCGACCAGCTCCTGCGCCGCCAGGACCGACAGGCCGTTGGAGCCCTTCCAGTCCTCGTTGCGCCGGGTGGCCACGCGCAGGCCGCGCTGCGAGGAGATCGCCTGCAGGAAGCCCTCCAGCCGGTCGCCCTCGTAGCCGGTGACGATGGCGAAGTCGTGCATGCCGCCCTCGGACGCCGCCTGCATGACGCGCTCGATCATCGGGATGCCGTGGATCTCGGCCAGCGGCTTGGACGGGGCGATCTGGCGCAGGCGCGTGCCCTGTCCGGCGGCCAGGATCAGGCACTTGGCCTCGGCCGTGGCGCTCTCGCCGTAGATGAAGGTCTCCACCATCCGCTCGGCTTCGTCGTCGGTGTACTGGTAGGGCGGGTGCTTGCAGAAAAAGGCCGACGGGCCGACCAGGACGCCGCCCTGGCCGCGGTCCAGCCCGAGCTTGCAGCAGCGGATCGCGTCGATCACCACGCCCGCGGAGTTCGGGGAGTCCTCGACCGACAGGCGCACCTCGATGTTCATCGGCACGCCGCCGAACTCGGTGCCTTCCATGCGCAGGAAGCAGAGCTTGTTGTCGTTCAGCCACGGCACGTAGTCGGACGGGCCGACGTGGATGTTCTCGTCCTTCAGCCGCTCGGCCAGCACCGACTGCACCGCCTCGGTCTTGGAGAGCTTCTTCGAGTTCAGGCGGGTCCGGTCCATCATGTTGAGGAAGTCGGTGTTGCCGCCGGTGTTGAGCTGGTAGGTGCGGTCGACCCGCACGCCGCGCTGGCGGAACAGGTTGGACAGCGCCCGGTGGACGATGGTGGCGCCGAGCTGGGCCTTGATGTCGTCGCCGACGATCGGCACGCCCGCGTCGCGGAACTTCTTGGCCCACTCCGGCGTCGAGGCGATGAACACCGGCATGCAGTTGACGACGCCGACGCCGGCTTCCAGCGCGCATTCCATGTAGAACTCAGTGGCTTCCTGCGAGCCCACCGGCAGGAAGTTGACCAGCACGTCGGCCTTGACGGCCTTCAGGGCGGCCACGACCTCGGCCTTGGTGGCCTCCTGGGCGGAGGACTTCACGAAGCTGCGCTCGGCCGGCATGTCGGGCATGTGCTCGGCCATGCCGTCGAGCACCGCGCCCATCTGCACGGTGACGCCCGAGGCGGGCACCTTGTCGCAGAACACCATGGTGCAGTTCGGCGGGGCGAAGATCGCCTGCGACAGGTCGGTCCCGACCTTGCGCTCGTCGATGTCGTAGGCGGCGACGAACTCGACGTCGGTGGCTTCATAGCCGCCGAGGTCCCAGTGCATCAGGCCCAGCGACTTGTCGTTGACCGACTTGTAGTAGGAGATCCCCTGGACCAGGGAGCTCGCGCAATTGCCGACCCCGACGATCGCCACACGAATTTTGGACATGCACTTTCCCTTGCCGGACATGCTGAGAGACGGATCCGGCCCAGCCGGTCCAAACTGATGGTTTCGGACGGCGCATCCCCTCCAGCGCGAAGACTGGTCCCGAAGATCGCCCGCGGGCGGGAAACTAGCGCTTGCAGTGCAGCGTCACAACTCCGTCATCGGCCGCAGGCGCGAAAACATGCGATTCGCCAATGAGTTCAGCGCGATTGCAGCGCCCGGACCTCCGCCCGCTGTCAAATCATCGTCGGCGAGGGCCGCGCGGATATGCTAGCGCATCGGCGAACGGGGCCGCGGGGCCGCCTGTCCTGGATCGCATGAGATGACGTCCTCCACCGCCGTCAAGGCGGCGAAAGTCGAGCACAGCCGCCCCTCGGAGGTGGAAGAGCCCACCAACCGCTGGTTCATCCACCCGATGTCGCGGGCCCTGGTGGAGGTGCTGATCCCCACCGGGATCACGCCGAACATGGTCTCGGTGCTGGGCGTGGTGATGGCCGCCGCCGCGGCCTGGTGCTACGCGGCCCTGCCGTGGCCGGGCTCGGCGCTGATCGGCTTTCTCTTCCACATCGCCTGGCACGTGTTCGACGGGGCGGACGGGACCCTGGCCCGGCGGACGGGCAGGACCTCCACCACCGGCGAGCTGATCGACGGCATCTGCGACCACGCCAGCCATCTCGTCGTCTACATCGCCCTCGGGATCATGGCGGGGCGGATGATCGGCGCCTGGGCCTGGCCGCTGACCATCGTGTCGCTCGGCTCGCGCGCGGTGCAGGCGGCCGCCTACGAGAGCTGCCGGCGCACCTACCGCTGGTGGATCTATGGGGTGAGCTGGATCCGCCAGGACCTGCCCGCCTCGCCCCTGGGCCAGCCCGCGCCCGGGGCCTGGGGCGGCCTGCAAGGCTTCCTCGGCGGGATGTACCTGGGGGTGGCGCGGCGGGTCAGCGCCGACGACACGGCGGTGGGCGAACGGATGCGGCGCGAGGAGGCCAAGGGGCCGGCCCAGGCGGAGGCGGCGCGCGGGCTCTACCGCGACCTGCACCGGCCGGTGGTCAAGCAGGCGTCCTGGCTCAGCACCAACTACGAGACCCTGGCGATCTTCCTCAGCGTCCTCGCCGGCTCGCCGGTCTGGTTCCTGGTCTACCAGGCGACCGTGCTGAACCTGGCGCTCTGGGCCGCGGTCCGCGCCCAGAACCGCGCCAACCGCCGGCTGGTGGAGGCGCTGGACGCCGCCGCCTGACCCTACTGGTGGTGGCTCATCAGCTGGGCGACGCGGAACGCCGCCGGCAGGATCAGCACCCCGAGCAGGCAGGGGAAGATGAACAGGATCAGCGGCACCACCAGCTTGGCCGGCAGGGCCAGGGCCTTCTCCTCGGCCCGCATCATCCGCTTCATCCGCATCTCGTCGGCGAAGACCTTCAGGGTGTCGCCGAGGCTGGTGCCCATCTCCTCGGCCTGGCGCAGCATGGTGGCGAAGGAGCGGGCCTCGTCGATGCCCAGCCGGTCGGCCAGGCGCGCCCAGACCTCCTTGCGCGATCGGCCGGCGCGCAGCTCCAGCGTCAGAAGGTGCAGGTGCTCGGCCAGGTGCGGATAGCGCCGGGTCAGCTCTCCGGTGATCCGCCCTACCGCGGCGTCCAGGCTCAGGCCCGCCTCCACCGAGGCGACCAGCAGGTCCAGGAGGTCGGGAAAGCCCTCGCGGTACTCCCGCTCGCGCTTGGCGATGCGCTGGGAGATCACCCGCTCGGGACCCAGCAGGGCGGCTATGGCGAAGACGGCCGCGACCGCGATCACCCCCATCCCGCCGCCGCCGCCCAAGGCCCACGGCAGCAGAAGGAGCGTCCCGCCCGTGGCCGCGCACAGGGCGATCACCCGCGCGCCGAGATAGAAGGTCACCGCCTCGCGGTTGAAGAAGCCGGCGCGGATCAGCCGGCTGCGCAGGGCGGAGATCTGCGACGGGTCCTTGATCGCGATCCGGTCGCCGATGCGCTTGACCCCGTCGGCCACGCCCGAGAGAGCCGCGCCGGCCGAGCCGCGCCCCGTGTCGTTCGCCCCGGCGTCGCTGGAGAAGCGCGTGCGCCGCCGCGCGCGGGCCGAGGCGTCGCGCAGCAGCACATAGCCCACGCCGCCGAACCCGGCCGGGATCAGCAGCACCGATATGGCCGTCAGGGCGGTCTCCAGCACCTCGATCTGCAT
>JBBCHF010000037.1:0-42699 GCA_037201645.1 Caulobacteraceae bacterium | reverse complement strand
CGAACTCACCCGCTCCCATCGATGTCATCCCGGCCGTACGCCCGCGAAGGCGGGCGGGAGAGCCGGGACCCATCCTCCGGCGCCGCAGGATGGGTCCCGGATCGGCCTGCGGCCGTCCGGGATGACAACGAAGGTTAGCAGAGGGTCTTACCGTTTCACACAGTGAAACGCCGTCCGAACGCCCCTGTATCGCCGCCTTCGCCTGCATAGGGTTGCGGGAACCAAGATCGCGGCGGAGGGCGCCAGACCCTCCCCTGGAGGAACGGCCAATGAACGCCCCGATGCAGAAGCCCAAGGGCTTCCCGCTTCCGAGCTCGATGCAGGTCGCCGAGGGCACCGAACGCGCCCAGGCGGCCTATCCCTACTACATGCAGTTCTCGCCCGAGGACGACCAGAGGTTCTGGTTCTACAACTCGATGCACTTCCCCGAGCCGATGCACCATTTCGACATGGTGACGGGCGAGGCGGCCTATTGTGCGCTTGGCGCGTCCAACACGCGGGTGCACTGCCTGCCGACCACGCTCGGCATCGACCAGCGGATCATCAACGGGCGGGTCTACATCGGCGGCAACGCCGTCACCGACCCCGACGAGATCGCCCGCCGCACCGCCGAGTTCCAGCAGCGGGCCTTCTACTACTACGCCAACTGGGAGCGGCTCTACGACCAGTGGAAGGACAAGATGCGCGCCCTGATCAAGGACGCGCAGGACCTGCCCAAGCCGTCCCTGCCGGAGTTCGAGCCCCTGGCCAACGTGCATGCCGGCAAGGGCGTGGCCTCCAACCACCTCCTGCTCGACACCTACCAGAAGACCCTCGAGGGGTACTTCCGGATGTGGCACCACCACTTCGAGTTCCTGCTCCTGGGGTACGGCGCCTACCTGACCTTCTTCGACTTCTGCAAGAAGGCCTTCCCGGAGATCTCCGACCAGACCATCGCGCGGATGGTGGCGGGCATGGAGGCGGAGATCTTCCGCCCCGACGACGAGCTGAAGCGGCTGGCGCGCAAGGCGGTGGAGCTGGGCGTCGACGGCAAGTTCCAGGACGGCGTCTCGGCCGACGACGTGCTGGCCTCGCTGGAGCAGATGGGCCCGCCGGGCAAGGAATGGCTCGGGGAGCTGGAGATCTCCCGCAACCCCTGGTTCAACATCAACGTCGGCGACGGCTTCTACCACTACCACCGCAGCTGGAACGACGACCTGTCGATGCCGTTCGCGGCCCTGCCCGGCTACATCGCCAAGGTGAAGGCGGCGAGAACCTGGACCGGCCGATCGAGCAGCTGATGCGCGAGCGCAAGGGGCTGATCGAGGACTACCGCGACCTTCTCGACACCGACGAGGAGCGCGCCGCCTACGACCAGATGATCGAGCTGGCGCACCGCGTCTTCCCCTACGTCGAGGGCCACAAGTTCTATTGCGAGCACTGGTACACCAACCTGTTCTTCAACAAGATCAGGGAGTTCGGCGGCCTGCTCGCCGAGTTCGGCTTCTTCCCCGACGCCGAGGACGTGTTCCACCTGACCCACTACGAGGTCGAGGCGGCGATCATCGACCTGATGACCTCCTGGTCCAACGGCTCGCCGCCGCGCGGGCCCAAGCACTGGCCGCCGCTGGTGGCCGAGCGCAAGGCGGCCATCGCCGAATGGGCCAGGCGCGACACCCCGCCGGCGCTCGGCCCGGTGCCGGACGTGATCGACGACCCGGCCATCGTCATGCTGTGGGGCATCACCCGCGAGAGCCTGGACGCCTGGCTGTCGGACGGCGAGGGCGCCGACCCCAATGTGATCAAGGGCTTCGCCGCCTCCAGCGGCATCGCCGAGGGTCCCGCGCGGGTGGTCAAGTCGGTCGAGGAGATCGGGCGGCTGCAGCAGGGGGACATCCTGGTCTGCCAGGTGACCAACCCGACCTGGGCGCCGATCTTCCAGAAGATCGCCGCGGCGGTGTCGGACATCGGCGGCTCGATGAGCCACGCGGCCATCGTGGCGCGCGAATACGGCCTGCCCGCCGTGGTCGGCACGGGCACGGCCACCTCCAGGATCAGGGACGGCCAGCGCATCCGCGTCGACGGCGCCCGCGGGATCGTGACGCTGCTCTAGGGACCATGACACCGCGTCATCCCGGCCGGAGCGAAGCGGAGAGCCGGGACCCAAGCTGAGCCGCCGCTTGGGTCCCGGACTGGCCTGCGGCCATCCGGGATGACGGGATATAGAATTGAGGACGGACGTTGAACTCCACTGACCACATCGGCTGGTTCGCCGACATCGGGCTGGACGATCGGCCGACCGTCGGCGGCAAGGGCGGGAGCCTGGGCGAGCTGACCCGGGCCGGCATCGCCGTGCCGCCCGGCTTCGTCGTGCGCACCAAGGCCTTCGAGGCCTTCCTGCAGGCCCTGGAGGCCCAGGCCCCGATCCGCCCGATCATCGAGGCTCTCGACCCCGACGACCTGCCCGCCGTCACCGCCGCCGCCGCCGCCGTCCGCGCGCGGCTGGTGGAGAGCCCCATGCCGGACGCGCTGCAGGCGGAGATCTCCGCCGCCCACGCCGCCCTGGTCGGCGGCGACGACGTTTCGCCGGTGGCGATCCGCTCCTCGGCCACGTCGGAAGACGCCGAGGACGCCAGCTTCGCGGGGCTGCAGGACACCTACCTCTGGGTCATCGGCGCGGAGGCGGCGCTGGCGTACGTGCGCAGCTGCTGGGCCAGCCTCTATTCCACCGAGTCGATCTGCTACCGCCGCCGCCAAGGCCTGCCCGAGGACGGGGTGGCCATGGCCGTGGTGGTGCAGCGGATGGTCGACGCCCGCACGGCGGGGGTGATGTTCACCCGCAGCCCGACCACCGGCGACCGCTCCGTGGTGGCGATCGAGGGCGCCTGGGGCCTCGGCTCGGCCGTGGTCGGCGGCGAGGTGACGCCGGACCGCTTCGTGGTCGGCAAGATCACCGGCGAGATCACCGTCCGCGACATCTCCGACAAGCACAACCAGCACCTGCCCGCGCCCGGCGGCGGGGTCCAGGACACCCCCGTGCCCGACGAGATGCGCACCGCGCCGTGCCTGTCGGACGAGGAGCTCGGCCGGCTCAAGGACATCGGCCGCAAGGTCGAGAAGCACTACGGCCGCCCGCAGGACATCGAGTGGGCCATCGACCGCGCCTCGGGCGAGGTCCTGCTGCTGCAGAGCCGGCCCGAGACCGTCTGGTCCAACCGCGACGCCGCCCCCGCCGCGGCCCCCAAGGACAATCCCCTGGAGCATGTGATGTCGATTTTCGGGGGCCGCCGTTGAGTCTCAACGCCAAGGACGTGGCCGAGATCATGCGGCTCCTGGAAGGCTCGTCGTTCGACGAGCTGGACCTGGAGGTCGACGGGCTGAAGCTGTCGCTCCGCCGCGGCGGCGGGGGCGTCGAGGACGCGCGCGACCCCGCGCCGCGCCGCGCGCCGCCGCCCGAACCGGCGCCGAACGCCGCGCCGGCCCCGGCCGCGAAGACCGTCGCCCCCTCCGCCGATCCGGACCTGACGGACGTGCCCGCGCCCCTGCTCGGCGTCTTTTACCGCGCGCCCAAGCCCGGCGAGCCGCCGTTCGTCGAGGTCGGCCAGACGGTCGAGCCCGACACGGTGATCGGCATCATCGAGGTGATGAAGCTGATGAACTCCGTCCGCGCCGGCGTGGCCGGCGAGGTGGTCGAGATCCTGGCCGACAACGCCGCCCTGGTGGAATACGACGAACCCCTGATCCGCGTCCGCAAGGCGGGGTGACCGTGGGTTCCCCCCTCACTCCGATTGTCCCCGCGAAGGCGGGGACCCATGGGTCCGCGCAAGCGGCGCGCCCAGGCGCCAGGCTGGATGGGCCCCGGCCTGCGCGGGGGCGGTCGGTATTCAAATGATCCGCCGCATCCTGATCGCCAACCGCGGGGAGATCGCGGTGCGGATCATCCGCACCTGCAGGCGGCTCGGGATCGAGACCGTGCTGGCGGCGTCCAAGGCCGACCTGGAGTCGCTGGGCGCCAGGCTCGCGGACCGCACGGTCTGCATCGGCCCCGGACCCTCGGCGCAGAGCTATCTGAAGCCCGACGCCATCGTCCAGGCGGCGCTCGGGGTCGGGGCGGACGCGATCCATCCCGGCTACGGCTTCCTCTCCGAGCGCGCGGCCCTGGCGGCGCTGTGCGAGCAGGAGGGCGTGATCTTCATCGGCCCCACCGCGGCGCAGATCGAGGCGGTGGGCGACAAGCTGCGCGCCCGCGCGGAAGCCGAGGCCGCCGGCGTGCCGACCGCGCCGGGCGGCGCCGTCGGCTCCCTCGACGAGGCCATGGCCCTGGCCGAGCGGATCGGCCCGCCCCTGCTGGTCAAGGCGGTCGGCGGCGGCGGCGGCCGCGGCATGAAGCGGGTCGACCGGCTGGAGGACCTGCCCGGGATCATGGCCATGGCCTCGGCCGAGGCCGGCGCGGCGTTCGGCGATGCGCGCGTCTATCTGGAGCGCTTCGTCGCCCGTGGCCGGCACGTGGAGGTGCAGGTGCTCGGCGACGGCGAGGGCCGGGTCATCCACCTCGGCGAACGCGACTGCTCGGTCCAGCGCCGCTACCAGAAGATCGTCGAGGAGACGCCGGCGCCGGGCCTCTCCGACGCCTTCCGCGCCGCGATCCGCGCGGCGGGGGTGCGCTACGCCGAGCGCCTGAATTACCGCGGCGCGGGGACGGTGGAGTTCCTCGTCGATGTGGAGCGCAGCGAGTTCTACTTCCTCGAAATGAACGCCCGCATCCAGGTCGAGCACCCGGTCACCGAGGCGGTGACGGGCGTCGACCTCGTGGCCGAGCAGATCGCCGTCGCCGAGGGCCGGGGGCTGCGCCTGGCGCAGGCCGACGTGGCGCTGGACGGCGCGGCCATCGAGTGCCGGGTCAACGCCGAGGACCCGGCCCACGACTTCCGCCCGAGCCCCGGGACCGTGCGCGAGGCGGTCTGGCCGTCCGGCGAGGGCGTGCGCGTGGACACCCACATCGTCTCCGGCGCCAAGGTCCCGCCCTACTACGACTCCATGATCGGCAAGATCATCGCCCACGGCCCGGACCGCGCCACGGCCCTGGCCCGCCTGCGCCGCGCCATCGCCGAGACCCAGATCGAGGGCGTCGCCACAAACCTGTCGCTGCACGCCGACATCCTGGCCGACGCCGAATTCGCCGCCGGCGGCGTCGACACCGCCTGGCTGGCGCGGTTCCTGGAGGGGCGGCTCATCAAGGCAGAGGCGGGATGACCACGATGGGCTTGGCCCAGAGGCCACTCCCTTCCCCCTGGAGGGGGGAAGGGCCGGGGATGGGGGTGGAGACGCCTCCGGAAAGGGCGCTGCGGCGAAACCGCTCCCGCGGCCATTCCCATCCGCAGAGACGCCGAGAGGGCGCCACCCCCACCCCTGCCTCTCCCCCTTCCAGGGGGAAGGGAACTGAAGGAGTTCGCCATGGCTGACATCCAGCTCGTCGAGACCTCGCTGCGGGACGGCAACCAGAGCCTGTGGGCCGCGCTGGGGGTGGACACCGCCAACACCCTGACCATCGCGCCGGTGATGGACCGGGTGGGGTTCAAGGCCATCGACTTCACCACCTCCACCCACATGGGCGTGGCCGTCCGCTACAAGCGCGAGGACCCGTGGGAGCGGATCCGGCTGATGGCCGCCGCCACGCCGAACACCCCGCTGCAGTTCCTCTCCACCGGCTTCCGCTTCATCTCCTGGGAGACGGCGAGCCCGGAGTTCATGGCCCTGGCGTTCCGGACCCTGGTGAACAACGGCATCCGCCGCTTCGCCCTGGCCGACCCGATGAACGACGAGGCCGGCAACCTCGCCGGCGCGCGCATGGCCAAGGCCGGCGGCGCGAGCTACGTCGTGGGGGCGCTCGTCTATACCCTGAGCCCGATCCACGACGACCAGCACTACGTCGACCGGGCGCGGGGCCTGGCCGCCAGCCCGGACGTCGACGCCCTCTACATCAAGGATCCGGGCGGCCTGCTCACCCCGGCCCGGGCGCGAACCCTGATCCCGGCGATCAAGGCGGTGATCGGCGACAAGCCGCTGGAGCTGCACGCCCACTGCACCATCGGCCTCGGCGAGATGGCCTATATGGACGCGCCGGACTACGGGGTGAGCTGCGTGCAGTGCGCCTCGGGCGCGGCCGCCGACGGCACGTCCAATCCGCCGTCCGAGCGGGTGGTGGCGAACCTCAGGGCGCTGGGCCACACCATCGACATCGACGATGCGGCCCTGGCCGAGGTCGGCCGCTACTTCACAGCCCTGGCGGACGCCGAAGGCCTGCCGCACGGCGAGACCCAGGCGTTCGACGCCACCTACCTGCACCACCAGCTTCCCGGCGGCGTCGTCGGCACCATGCGCCGGCATCTGGCCGAGGCGCGGGTCTCGCACCTGGAGGGCGCGGTCATCGAGGAGCTCGGCCGCGTGCGCGAGGAGCTCGGCTGGCCGATCGTGATGACGCCCTTCGCCCAGATGGTGCTGACCCAGGCGACCCTGAACGTCATGGGCAAGGAGCGCTACGCCGCCATCCCGGACGAGATCATCCGCTATGCGCTCGGCCGGTTCGGGCGCCCGAACGTGCCGATCGCGCCGGAGGTGATGGACCGCATCATGTCCCTGCCGCGCACCCGGGAGCTGGCCGAGGAGCCGGGGATGGCGCCGCTGGCCGAGCTGCGCCGCCGGATCGGGCCGAACCTGTCGGACGAGGAGTTCCTGCTGCGCGCCACCATGCCGGGCGGCCTGGTCGACGCCATGCAGGCGGCGGGGCCCGCGCCGCGCCATTACGATCCGCAGGCCAAGCCGGTGATGGACCTGATCCGCCAGCTCGTCTCCAGGCGCGACGTGGCGCGGCTGACGGTGGAGAAGCCGGGCTTCCGCCTCGACCTGCGCGGCCGGGCGGCGGGCAAGCAAATGGCGGAGGCTTGAGCGTGGACGGATCGACCGGCGGCTGGGACGAGGCGATCCCGCCCATCAAGGGCTTCATGTTCGACGTCGACGGCACCCTGGTGCTCGGCGACCGCTCCGGCCACGGCTACGAGGTGCTGCCCGGCGCTGTGGAGGTGCTGACGACCCTGAAGGACCGGGGCGTCCCCTTCGTCCTCCTGACCAACGGCAGCGCCTATCCGGCCCACGTCCAGGCCCCGCGGCTGCGCGCCGTGGGCCTGCCGGTGGAGGACTGGCAGATGCTGACGCCGTCGAGCGTCACCGCCGACCATTTCGCCCGCAAGGGGATCAAGCGCGCCCTGGTGCTGGGCTCCCCCGGCGTCGCCCACGCCCTGGACGAGGCGGGGGTCGACACCGTGTTCACCGGCCAGGACCGCGCCGACCAGGTCGACGCCGTCTACGTCGGCTGGCATCCCGACTGCGGCATGAAGGACATCGAGACCGCCTGCCATGCGATCTGGGGCGGCGCCGGGCTCTATGTGGCGTCGGACGTGCCGTTCTTCGCCAGCCACGGCGGCAAGTCGATCGGCTACTCCCACGCCATCGTCGCGGCGATCAGGAGCCTTGCGCCGGTGAAGGCGACGATCACCGGCAAGCCCTCGCTGCACGCCCTGAGGTTCGTGGCCGGCAAGCTCGGGGTGAAGGTGCGCGAGGTCGGCGTCGTCGGCGACGACCCGGAGCTGGAGGCCGGCATGGCCCGCCGCGGCGGCGCGACCGGCTTCGGCGTCACGACGGGGATCTACAAGACCGAGGACTGGCTGGCCCAGCCGCCCGCCCGCCGGCCCCACCGGCTGCTGGACGCGGTCGGCGACCTGCTCGGCCTCGGGGTGATCGCCTGAGCTCAGGCCATGTCGCGCTTCAGGGTGCGCGCGGCCAGGGCGAAGTGGACGGCGGCCCAGAGGTAGACCAGGGCCATGACGATGCAGGCCTGTTGCAGGCCGGTCGCCGCCGCCTGGCCGCAGGCGCCCATGGCCGCCGACTCCCCCGCCTTGGCCCCGGCGCAGGCGACCGCGAAGTCGCCGGAGAAGCTGCGCCTGGCGAAGACGTCGCTGAGCGCCCCCACCGCCACCGGCGCGAGGCCGGCGCCCACGAGGTTGGTCATGATGCCGACCACCGCCGCGGCCGAGGCCCGCATCCGCGGCTCCATGGTGTTGGCGCTGACGCCCGCGAGCGCCGGCAGATAGGCGTATTGCACCAGGCCCGTCAGCATCAGGAACACCGTGGCCATCGGCCAGGCGCCCTGCAGGAAGGCGATGATGTAGAGCGGCGCGGCGAGCAGGGCCCCGATCCCCGGCACCCAGGCGTAGAAGCGCGGATCGCGCCGGCCGAGGTAGTCGGCGAGCAGGCCGCCGCCCAGCATGCTGACCGATCCCGGAATGGCGCTGACCAGGCCCGACAGCAGCCCGCCCTGGGCGTAGTCGAGCCCGAAGCGGCGGAAGAAGTAGGGCGCCAGGAAGTAGTTGACCCCGAACCCGCCCATGGAGGCGACGGTGGAGCCGATCACCACGTGCAGGAAGGCCGGGCGCTGGACCATCCGGCGCAGCACGGCGGTGAACGGCGGCGCGGCCTCCCCGCCCGCGGCGGGCGGATCGTAGTGGCCGCGGATCGGCTCCCGGATGGTCAAGGCCAGGAGCAGGCCGAGCAGCACGCCCGGCGCGCCGGCGATCACGAAGGCCATGCGCCAGTTGGCGTGCTGGGCGATGAAGCCGCCGCCCGCCGCCCCGATCAGGGCGCCGAGCGGCACGGCCAGCACCAGGACTGCGGCCGCGGAGGTGCGCCGGTCGCGCGGATAGTAGTCGGCGATCAGGGAGCTGGTGGCCGGGGTGCTGGTCGCCTCGCCCACCCCGACCGCCAGCCGGGCGAAGGCGAGCTGGACGAAGCCGCCGGCCGCGCCGCACAGGCACGTGGCCGCCGACCACAGGAACACCCCGATGGCGATGATGCTGACCCGCCGCCGCCGCTCGGCGATGCGGGCGATGGGGATGGTCAGGAGCGCGTTGAGCAGGGCGAACACCAGGCCGCCGATGAAGCCGAGCTGGGCGTCCGACAGGCCGAGCTCGCGTTTGATCGGCTGGCCGAGGGCGGCGATGATCTGCCGGTCGACGAAGCCGAACATGGCGATCAGCAGGAACAGCGTCAGCACCCAGCCGCGATAGGCCCGGCTCTGCATCAGCTTCAGGGTGTTCGCGACGGCGTCCCTCATCCCGGCGTCTCCATTGTTCTTATGTTGGCCGGGAGCGTCGGCGAGGCGCAGGCGCGGGGCAAGCCCGCCCGGAAAAGAAAGAGCCGCCGGCGCGAACCGGCGGCCCCCTCGCCTAGGCGTGGCCGGTAGGGGCCGGGCCGGCGCCTAGTAGCGGAAGCGCAGGGTGGCGTACCACTCGCGCGGCGGGCTGTAGTTGGCGTCGACGACCGAGATGCCGCCCTGCCACTGGCCGCTGACGACATAGCGCTCGTCGGTCAGGTTGGTCCCGCCGACGGTGGCGTCCCAGTGGCCGTCCTTGGGCCGGTAGGTCACCGAGGCGTTGACCACATTGGTGTTCGGCCGGCGCAGGGCGATGGAGTTGCCGAGGTCGTTGAACAGCTCGGTGGTGTAGGTCCAGTCCAGGTTGAACTGCAGCTCGCCGGCGTGGCCGAGGTCGGCGACGTACTGCGGGCTCAGCATGAACTTGAACTTCGGCGTCTTCGGCAGTGAGCACTGGTGGTTCACATAGGCGCGCGGGTCGCCGTAGGGGTAGAGCACCGCATATTCGGGGCACGAGTTCAGGGTGATGTCGTTGCCGTTGTCGCCCACGCCCGCCGCGATGCGGGTGTAGCGGGCGTTGGTGTAGCCGGCCGCCGCGCTGAACGACAGGCCGCCGCCGAGCACCGCCTCGGCCTCCGCCTCCGCGCCCCAGATGCGGGCGTCGCCGGCGTTGACCAGGGTCGGGGAGATCCCCTGCTGCTCGTTGAGCTGGATGTCCTTGTAGTCGGTGTGGAAGCCGGCGAGGTTCAGGCGCAGGCGCCGGTCGAACATCTCGGTCTTCAGGCCGATCTCCTCGGTCGCCGCGTGTTCGGGCCCGAAGTGCAGGCTGGAGTCGTAGGTCGGGTGCGGGTTGGACAGGCGGGTGGTCCAGCTTCCCGTCTTGAAGCCCTTCGAATAGGTCACATAGCCCATGACGTCGGGCGTGAAGTTGTACTGCAGCCCGATGGTCGGCGAGAAGTCGCTGAAGTCCTGAACGAAGGTCCCTTCCGGATAGTAGCGGTAGGGCTGGTCGGCGTTCGGGAAGCCGATCACCTGCTGGCAGTTCAGGTTGGCCGGGGCGCCCAGGGTGTTGGGCGCGGACGGCGGGAAGCAGCCGGTGATCTTGTAGCTGAGGCCGTCGTCGTCGGTCTGGCCGCCGACGAAGGTCTTGTGCTCCCAGGTGTAGCGGCCGCCGGCGACGATCGCGAGCTGGTCGGTCAGCTTGAAGTTCAGGTGGGCGAAGACGGCCTCGGCGTTGGTGGCCAGGTCGTTGGGCCCGTCGACCATCAGCAGCGGCCCGGCGAAGGTCACATAGTCGTGCAGGTGCCCCGCCTCGCGGAAGTAGTAGGCGCCCAGCACGTAGTCGAGCCGGTCGTCGAACTGCTTGCCGACCACCTGCAGCTCCTGGGAGAACTGGTGCTGGATCATGTTGAACGAGGTGTGCAGCTGGTCCAGCGGCGAGCCGTCGAGATCCATGCCCGCGCGCCAGTGCAGGTCGCGATAGGCGGTGATCGACTTGATGGTCGTCTCCGGCGCCACGGTCCATTCGCCGGTCAGCGACATGCCGTAGTTGTCCATCTTGTCGAAGCTGTTGCCGGTCGAATAGGTCGTGTCGATGTTCCCGGTCTCGAACCGGCTGTCATAGGGCAGGCGGTTGTTGTTCGGGTCGCCGTCGACGTTGACCCCGCCGAGCGCCGGCAGCGGCGGCTTCGGCGTCGGCACGGGGCTCAGGCCCAGGCGCGGCGCGGTGCACAGGATGCCGAACGGCGCGGTGATCCCGGCGATGCAGGCGTTGTAGATGCCCGACAGCGGGTTGTTGTAGGTCGGGTCGATGTGGCTGACCGTGTTGGCGGTCGCCGGCTGGTCGATGTGGGTGTAGTCGGCCGCGAAGGTGAACTTCAGGTCGTTGCTCGGCAGGAACAGCGCCTTGCCGCGCAGGCTCCAGGCGTTCTGGCCGCCCTCGCGCTCGGAGGTCTGGTAGCCCGACGCCGGCTGGCTGGTGTAGCCGTCGTTGACGGTCACGCACTGGGTCCCGGTCGGCAGGGCGTCGCAGTCGGGGATGCCCGATGAGCCGGACACCGCGCCCGGATAGGGGATGCGCCGCTGGTAGCCCTGGCGGTAGGTCTTGGAGAACGACAGGCTGGTCAGGAGCTTGTCGTTGACCGGCACGTCCATGGTGCCGCGGATGTCGAGCCGGTCGTAGCTGCCGGTGGTCACCTCGCCGCGGGCCATGAAGGTCGAGCCCGGCTCGCGCGTCACGATCGAGATGGCGCCGCCGATGGTGTTGCGGCCGAACAGGGTGCCCTGCGGGCCCTTCAGCACCTCCACCCGGTCGACGTCGAGCATGGAGGTGTTGGAGCCGGCGGAGCGGGCCAGGTAGACGCCGTCGACGTAGACGCCGACGCCGGGGTCCTGGTTGAAGGCGAAGTCGTTCTGGCCGATGCCGCGGATGAAGGCCGACAGCACGTTGTCGGAGCCGGAGAACGGCGAGCCGGCGTCCAGCGTCACGTTCGGAGCCAGGTTCGACAGCTGCGAGACGTCGTTGATGCCCTTGGTCTGCAGGGCCTGGGCGGTGACGGCCGTCACCGCGATCGGCACGTTCTGGACGTTCTGGGCCGTCTTCTGGGAGGTGACGACGATCTCCTCGACCGTGTTCTCCTGGCCGTAGGCGGCGGTGGCGCCGAGCACGAGCCCGGCGACGAGAATGGCCGTCGACGCGATCAGCCTCGACTTGTGCGTGGTCATGGAACTCCCCCTTGGACGAAACCGCCGCACGCGCCGGAAGGCCGTGCGTTATGATTGTCCGGCGGGCCTAGCACGCAGGGCGGGAGCGACTCTCGGCGTGGAGCGAAGGCTGTCCGACCCCAGGCGAACAGGGGGCCGCCGCGGCGACGATCTGCGTCCCCTGCGGCGAAATTGCCTCAGATGACGGGGGCGCCGCAGCCTGTCCGCCCGCCTCGGGGTCGCCGCGCGGCGCCCAGGACCCCGCCCGCCGCCCCGCGCCGTAGTCGGTGGGGCTGACCCCGAAACGACGGCGGAAGGCGCGGCCAAAATGGGTCAGGTCGTTGAAGCCGACCCCGAGGGCCACCTGGGTCACGCCGCCCCGCCCGACGCCCTGCGCAGCCGCTCGGCCGCCAAGTCCAGGCGCCGGCGCAGGATGTAGCCGGACGGGGTGGTCTCCGCCTCGGCGAACAGCATCTGCACATAGCGCGCGCTGACCCCCAGGGCTCGGCCACCATGGCGACGCCCAATTCGGGATCGCACAGGCGGCTGTCGATGAAGGCGCGGGCCTGGCGCCGCCATCCGGCGCGCGAGGTCTCCGACGCGTCCTCTTCCGGCGGGCTGTAGGCGAGGGCCAGCAGGGTCATGACCACGTCCGACACCGCCTCGCCCCAACCTTCGGTGCGGTCGGCCTCCTCGATCTGGGTCCACGCCGAGCGCAGGAAGGAGGCCAGCATGGCCGACGGCCCGCTGCGCCCGGACCATCGCCACGCAGACCAGCCGGTCGAGGTCGCCCAGCCGCGCGGCCAGAAGGTCGGCCGGCAGCTTCACGCACAGCATGTGGTTGGCCTCGGAGAAGCGCACCCGAATAGGGCTGGCTGGCGTCGCAGAGGGTGAAGTCGCCGGCGTCGAGCACGGCGGTGCGCGCGCCCTGGGTGTTCATGCTGCGGCCGGCGAGCTGGAAAGTGCAGGTCGAAGGCGGCCTCGCGGCCGTCGGCGCGGCTGGTCTCGTTGGTGCGCCGCACCTGGGCGGGCGCGGACCGCGAGCTCATCAGGCCGAGCCGGCCCAGCGGGGCCCTGACCATCTCGCCATGGAAGTAATCCGGGTCGTCGGCGTCGACGACCAGGCCCTTGAAGGTCTCCGCGGCCAGGTCGTTCCAGAAGTCCAGGCGCGCCCGGCCCGGCATCTGCGCCGTCGAAAACCGCTCCACGGAACCCGCGGGCATCCCGGTCGCCTCCCTGCGGCCGGCGTCGCTTCTGTCATTGCGGGCCGGCGGACGCAGGGGACCCGCGAGGCGGATCGGCGTCGTTCCGGGCGAGGCGAAGCGATCGAACTGTTTCCGACCGGTATCAAAGCTAGGTCGCGTCGCGCAGGTCGTCAACGAAGCCGTTGCGGAGCAAGGCCGTCACATGTCGGAAATGTCTTGGAACGGCCCCTTTCCGGGCCGGGCGTCCCGCCCGCGGCATCCCCTGCCGCGGGCGACGCGGCCGCCTCAGAGGGCGATGGAGACCGTCTTGGTCTCGTAGAAGTGTTCGGCGCCTTCCAGGCCGTTCTCGCGGCCCCAGCCCGATTGCTTGAAGCCGCCGAACGGCACCGCCGGGTCGATGCCGCCGAGCCGTTCACCGACACCGTGCCCGCCTGCAGCTTCTTGGCCAGCTTGTGGGCCACGCCCATGTCGCGGGTCCAGATGTAGGCGGCGAGGGCCGTAGGTGGTGTCGTTGGCCGTCCTGGCGATGTTGTCGAGGTCCTCGTCGTTGATCGGCATGGCGCAGACCACCGGGCCGAAGATCTCCTCGCGCACGACCTTCATGTTGCGGTTGGTCTCGGCCAGCACGGTGGGCTGCATGAAGTAGCCCGCGTTGCCGTGCTGGGCGCCGCCAGACCACGACCTCCGGCGCCCTCGTCGCGGCCGGACTGGACATAGCCGGTGACGCGCTCGAGCTGCTTCTGGGAGACCAGCGGGCCCATCTGGGTCTCCGGGTCCTGGCCCGGGCCGACCTTCAGGTTCTTGGCCATCTCCGAGACGCCCTCGACCACCTTGTCGAACACCTTCTCGTGCACATAGAGGCGCGAGCCGGCGACGCAGACCTGGCCGGCGTTGCCGAAGATGCCCCATGGCCGCGCCCGGGATCGCCTTCTCCAGGTCGGCGTCCGGGAAGATCAGCACCGGCGACTTGCCGCCGAGCTCCCAGCGACACGCGCTTCAGGTTGCCCGCGGCGGCCTGGACGATCCACTTGCCGGTGGCGGTGGAGCCGGTGAAGGAGATCTTGTCGACGTCCGGATGCTCGACCAGGGTCTTGCCGGCCGGGTCGCCGTAGCCGGTGATGATGTTGACCACCGCCCGGCGGATGCCGGCTTCCTGGATCAGGTGGGCCAGCTTGATGGCGCTCAGCGGGGTCAGCTCGGCGGGCTTCAGCACCACGGTGCAGCCGGCGGCCAGGGCCGGGGCGATCTTGGCGACCTCCATCGGCAGCGGGAAGTTCCAGGGGCGTGATCGCGCCGACGACCCCCGATCGGCTGCTTCAGGGTGTAGGTGTGGCGGCCCGGGTTGTTGCCCTCGATGGTCTCGCCCAGCACCTTGCCGGCCCAGCCGGCGTTGTAGCGCAGGTTGCTGGCCGAGCCGAGGACGGCGCCGAACTTGGCCATCATCATCGGCATGCCGTTTGTCGAGGCCTCTCGACCAGGCCGATCTCGTCGGCGTTCTCCTCGAGCAGGTCGGCCAGCTTCCAGAGGAACTTGGCGCGGTCGAGGGCGGTCAGCTTGGACCACGGGCCTTCGAAGGCGGCGCGGGCGGGCCTTGACGGCCCTTGTCCACGTCTCCGGCGCCGGCGGCCTGCACCTTGGCGATGACGAGGCCGGTGGCGGGATTGATCACGTCGATGGTCTCCGCCGGTCTCGGCGTCGACCCATTCGCCGCCGATGAATAGCTTGTGGTTCTCGGCGAAGAAGCCGGTCTCCAGCGCCTTCAGGCGGTCGGTCAGGACGGGGGCGTTCATGTGGATTTCCTCCAGCGTCGGTCGGTCTTTGGCCGGCGGCGACCCTAGTTCCGAGGCCGCAGCCGCGCAAGCGGAGCGCTTGCCAGGGCGGGGGCGGCGCGCCTAAACCGCGTCGGACCGCAGGAGCATCGACATGAGCGTGACCGTCGCCGTGATCGCCATGGGCGAGATGGGGGCGGGGATCGCCGCCCGCCTGACCTCGCGCGGGGGCGCGGGTTCTCACCAACCTCGGCGGCCGCAGCGAGGCCAGCGCCCGGCGCGCCGCCGACGCCGGCGTCGAGGTCGTCGACACCGACGACGCCCTGGTCTCCGCCGCCGACTTCGTCCTCTCCATCGTGCCGCCGGCGCGGGCGGAGGAGTTGTCCCAGCGCCTGCTGCCCGCCATCGCCCGCGCGGCGAGGAAGCCGCTGTTCGTCGACTGCAACGCCGTGGCGCCCCAGACGGTGAAGGCGATCGCCGCGCCGTTCGAGGCGGCGGGCCTGCCGTTCGCCGACGCCGGGATCATCGGCCGGCCCGCCCACCGCGGCCGGCTACACGCCCGTGCTCTACGCCTCGGGCCCGACCGCCGGATACCTAGTGCGGCTGACCAACTATGGCCTGGACGTAGCGCGCCTTCGCCAAGGGGATCGGCGACGCCTCGGCCCTGAAGATGGCCTACCGCCGGCGCCACCAAGGGCGCCTCGGCGGTGATGATCTCGATGATGCTGGGCGCCGCGCGCCACGGCGTCGCCGACGCCTTCGCCGCCGAGATGCACGCCAGCCAGAAGGGCCCGGCTGGGAGCGGCCGTCGCCAGCCTGCCCTCCATCTTTCGCAAGGCCTACCGCTGGGACGGGGAGATGGAGGAAATCGCCAAGTTCCTGGCGCCCGAGACCGGCGGCGCGGCGATCTTCAACGGCGCGGCCGAACTCTACCGCCGCCTCGCCGAGGACGTGGCGGCGGGCCCCCGGGGGTCGGACCGCCTGGCGACCCTCGCGGCCTTCCAGGATCGCCCCAAGGCCGCCGAGTAGGTCTTCGCCGGGGCTGGCGTCAGCCCGCCGCCAGCCGCGCTTTCGCCGCCTCCGCCACGCGTTCCGGGGTGACGCCGAAGTGGGGCGTAGAGCTGGTCGTAGGGGGCGCTGGCGCCGAAAGCCGTGCAGGCCGACGAAGGACGCCGTTCTCGCCGATGAACCGCTCCCAGCCGAGCTTGACCCCGGCCTCGACCGCCACCCGGACCGGCGCCTCGCCGATCACCGCCGCCCTGCCGCGCCGGGTCCAGCGTGTCGAACAGCTCCCAGCAGGGGGTGGAGACCACGCGCGCGGGCACGCCGTCGGCTTCGAGCAGCTCGCGCGCCTTCAGGGCGATGGCGACCTCCGTGCCCCCCCGAGGCGAACAGCGTCCACCTGGGCCGGGACCCGACGCGGCGGCCAGCTCATAGGCGCCCTCGGCGCAGCGGTTGCCTGCGGCGGGCCCAGTGCGCGCGGCCGGGGTCTTCTGGCGCGACAGGGCCAGGAGCGAGGGGGATGACTTGTCCTTCAGGGCCAGGGCCCAGCATTACGGCCGTCTCCACCGCGTCGGCGGGGCGGAACACCTTGAGGTTCGGCATGGCGCGCAGGGCGGCCAGGTGCTCCACCGGCTGGTGGGTCGGGCCGTCCTCGCCGAGGCCGATGGAGTCGTGGGTCATCACGAAGGTGGTGCGCACCCCCCATCAGGGCCGCCAGCCGGATCGCCGGCCGCGCATAGTCGGAGAACACAGGAAGGTGCCGCCGTAGGGGATCACCCCGCCGTGCAGGGCCATGCCGTTCATCGCCGCGGCCATGCCGAACTCGCGCACGCCGTAGTTCACATAGCGGCCGGCGTAGTCGGGGGCGTCGAACCACCCCCATGCCCTTGACCAGGGTGTATGTTGGAGCCGGTGAGGTCGGCCGAGCCGCCGATCAATCTCCGGCGTCAGGGTGACGAGCGCCTCCAGCGCCGCGCCCGAATGGGCGCGGGTGGCGTTGGCGGGCTTGTCGGCCAGGGCCTTGGCGATGTGGGCGTCCAGCGCCTCGAACGCCGCGGCGGGGACGTCGCCCGACATGGCGGCCTCGAAGGCGGCGCGGGCGTCGGAGCCCTTCAGCCGGCGCGCCCACTTGCGGTGGGTGCGGGCGGCCTTTCGGCCCGCCTTGCGCCAGGCCTCGACGATGGCGTCGGGGATGGCGAAGGGCTCGGGGCCCCAGCCGAGCTTCTGGCGGGTGGCGGCGATCTCGGCGGCGCCGAGGGCCTTGCCGTGGGTCTCGTGATTGCCCTTCCCAGGGTGGCCGCGCCCTTGCCGATTTTGGTGCGGCAGGCGACCAGGCTCGGCCGGCCCTGGCGCGTCGCCCACTTCAGGGCGCGGCGGACCGCGCCCATGTCGTGACCGTCCACGCCTTCACGGCCCAGCCGGCGGGCCTTGAAGCGGGCCATCTGGTCGCCGGTCTCCGACAGGGCCACGTCGCCGTCGATGGTGACGCGGTTGTCGTCCCACAGCACCGTCAGCCGGTTCAGCTTCAGCCGGCCGGCGAGGTGGATCGCCTCGTGGCTGACCCCCTCCATCAGGCAGCCGTCGCCGGCCACCACCCAGGTGCGGTGGTCCCACAAGGTCGTGCCCGAAGCGGGCGTTCAGATGGCGCTCGGCCATGGCCATGCCGACCGCCGTGGCGAGGCCCTGGCCCAGCGGCCCGGTGGTGGTCTCCACGCCCGGCGTGTGGCCGTACTCCGGGTGACCCGGCGTCAGGGAGCCGAGCTGGCGGAAGTTGCGGATCTCCTCCAGCGTCATCGCCGGATAGCCGGTCAGGTGCAGCAGGGCGTAGAGCAGCATCGAGCCGTGGCCGGCCGACAGCACGAACCGGTCGCCGGTCGGGCCAGCGGGGATCGGCAGGGTCGTACTTCAGGAACTTCGTCCACAGCACGGTGGCGACGTCGGCCATGCCCATGGGCATGCCGGGGGTGGCCGAGTTGGCCTGTTCGACGGCGTCCATGGCGAGCACGCGGATGGCGTCGGCCATGGCTTGCGGGGAAGGCGGTCATCGGCGGGGATCGACTCTCGGTATGGGGGCGGGCGGCCCTTTGGCCATGCGGCGACGCTTGGGTCAAGCAACGCAGCCGCAGGCGTCGCGCCGCTCTGGCGACGCGGCCCGGGCGGCTATAGACTGTCGGCGAACGGAGGCTTGCCATGGCGCAGCGGCCTAACGGCGCTGACTCGGACGAGGACGGACCGATCGAGGCGGGCGGCCCGGCGGCTGGAGCGCGCGATCTCCCTCTTGGAGAGCCGGGTGAAGGACATGTCCAGCCGCGCGGCCAGCACGACCGGCGGCCTGTTCGACTTCGACCGCTCCAAGCTGGCGTCCGAGCTCGACTCGGCGCGGGCGCGCGAGCGCGAGCTGGAGGCGGTGGGGGCGGAGGCGTCCGCCGCCCTCGGCGAGGCGATCGAGGGCATCCGCAAGGCGCTGCGCCAGACGGAGGAGGCGTGATGGCCGAGGTCACGGTGAAGGTGAACGGGCGGCCCTATCAGGTCGGATGCGCCGACGGCCAGGAGCGGCACGTGGCGGGCCTGGCGGAGCTAGTTCGACCAGCATGTGCGCCCAGGTGGCGGCCGACGTCGGCCCAGCTCGGCGAGACGCGGCTGTTCCTGCTGGGCGCCCTGATGCAGGCGGACGAGCTGGCCGAGGCGCGGATCAACCTCGCCGGCCTCAGCACCGACCTCAGCCGCGCCCACGAGGGACCACGCCCGCCTGGAGCTGCGCGCCGTCAAGGCCCCTGGAGGGCGCCGCCAAGAAGGTCGAGGCCCCTGACCGCCAAGGCCGGCTGAGTTCCCGCTGGGCCCATCCGCTCATTCGATATTGAATTCAACCGCGATCACCCTCGGCCTTGTGCCGAGGGTCCCTCGCGCCGCCCGCTCGGCGCCGGGACGTCGAAGTGCGGGGTCGCGGAGGCAGGGGACCCTCGGCACAAGGCCGAGGGTGACGGTGGGTTGTCAGCCGCCCAGGGCGGCGCCGGCTTCGTGGCCGATGCGGCGGCAGCGGCTGACGCTGGCCAGGCCGTCCAGGCCGGTCTGCAGGTCGCGCACCCAGCAGCGGTCGTCGCGCACCAGGATCACGCTGAACAGCCGCTGGGGATCGCCGTCTGCGGCCACCAGGTCGCCCGCGTGGATCGCCACGTGGGCCATCGGCTGGGTCTCGGTATCGGTCGGCTCGAACATCGACGCCTCCTTCATGCCCTTCGCGGCCGACCGTGCGGGCGGCCATCGATGCGGACAGACTGGTCCGGGCGGCCTTGAACCCGGCCTGAACGGCGGCGGTCAGCCTGCGTTCATCGACGCTAGGCTGAGCCGGCCGGGCTGTCGTGGAGGCGGCTTGCCGCAGGGCGCGATCCGTCCGTATCCGGCGCGATGCGGTTTCGCGACGGCGGCGCTTGAGCGGCGGGGCGCCCGGCCCTACCTTGCCAGGCGGCGGGTCTTGCTGCGGCTCGCGTCGAAGGCATCATATCCCGGGGACCTTAATCTCTCTCGTAGGGAGCTGTCCCTGCCCCGGTCCGTGGACTTGGGCACACGGCGCCCACCTGGTCTTCCAGGTCTGAGGGGATTGAAACGCCTTCACGGCTCTCGCGGCGCCGCCACCCTTTCCGCACCATCTTCCCTTCTCCCCTTGCGGGAGAAGGTGTCGGCGAAGCCGACGGATTGAGGGGTCTCTCAGGCCTCTCCGGCTGGCGTCATGTCCGCAGCGGCGAGGGCGGCGCGACCCCTCACCCGACCCGCTTCGCGGGCCACCCTCTCCCGCAAGGGGAGAGGGGAAACCAGGGGCCCTCAGAACGTCTTAGTCACCGTGAACCTCGCCGAGATCGGCTCCAGCGGGTGGACCTGGTAGTCCTCCACGCCCTCGGGCGGCTCGCCGGGCAGGCGGGGCGGGCGTAATAGAAGGCCGCCGCGTTCGCCCGGGTGTTGAACAGGTTGAAGACGCTGACCTGCAGCTTCAGCCCCCGGTTCACCTTGTAGCCCACGTCGAGGTTCACCTCGCTGTAGCCCTTGTCCTGCGCAGGCGGTCGCCGTCGCTGATCGGATAGGCGCCGAGCTTGCGCCACTGCAGCCCGCCGAACCAGGGGCCGAGGTTGTCGACCAGGACGCCGAACGAGCCGATGAAGCTCGGGGCGTTGGCGATATAGGGGCCGTCCAGGCCGAAGGCCGTCAGGTCGCCCTGGGTAGCGGGCCTTGGAGAAGGCGAGGTCGGTGTTCAGCTCCAGCCACGGCGTCGGATGGTACTGGGCCGAGACCTCGATCCCCTGCGGCGGCTCGGCGCGGAGAGCCTCGTCCTCGCCCGCGTCGGCGTTGTAGGCCAGCTCGGAGCGGAAATCCTCGCGGAACACGGCGACCTGGATCGACAGGCGCGGCACGATGTCGGTGCGCAGCCCCGACCTCCTCGCCGGTGGGTGGAGGCCAGGAGCGGGGTCGCGCCCGCCGCACCCGGGAAGCCTTCCAGCGGCACGGTGCCGAACACGCCGCGCACGTCGTCGGAATGGAAGCCCCGGCCGGCGCTGACATAGAGCTCGGTCTTGAAGAACGGCCCGAAGGCGATGCTGGCCTTCGGCTGCCACAGGCTCTGGCTGCGCGACCCCGAGAAGCCGGAGATTGTCGCTGTGGTCGGAGGCCCAGTAGTATTCCTCGCGCAGGCCCAGGACCGTGCGCAGCCAGGGCGTCCAGCGCGTGGTGTTCTCGATGTAGGGCGCCAGGTCCAGCAGATGGACCTGGTCGGCCTCGCAGTTGAAGTCCACCGCCGGGATGGGGACCGCCGGGCCGTCCGCCTGCTCGGCCATGCAGTAGTCGAGCGGCCGTGCGCCTCAGGGTGTGCTTGCGGTCGACGAAGACGTCGTCGTAGCGCAGCTGCGCGCCCACGGTGGTGTCGCTGGAGATCGCCCCGAGCATCAGCGAGCGCGTGTAGGCCCCCTGGCCGCCCAGGGTCGTGCGCGCCTCGTCCTGCTCCCGCTCGCCGGCCTGGCCATGAACCGATACTGGGACGCGGCCGGCCAGCCGGAGGACGCCCTGGCCCTCCTGCCGCTGTTCATGGCGCTGAGGGCCGCGGTGCGCACGGCCGTGGCCATGGAGGCGGGCGACGCGGCGGAGGCGGACGGCTATCGCCGCCTGGGCCTCGATCTCCTGGCGCCGGCGACGCCGCGGCTGGTCGCCATCGGCGGCCTGTCGGGATCGGGCAAGTCGGCGGTCGCGCGCGAGATCGCCGCCGACCTGCCCGGCGTCTGCGGCGCGCGGCTGCTGCGCACCGACGTGATCCGCAAGCAGGCGTTGGGCGCGGCGGCGACGGACGCTCTCGATGCCGCCGCCTATTCGGACGACGCCCGCGCCGCTGTCTATCGCGAGCTGGCTGCGCGCGCCGCCGCGGCCCTGGCGGCGGGCGCATCCGTGGTCGCCGACGCGACCTTTCAGGACAGCGCCGCCCGGACGGAGGTCGAGGCCGCGGCGGGCGCGGCGCCCTTCGCCGCCGTCTGGCTGAGGGCCTCGCTCGAGGTCCGCGTCGCCCCGCGTCTCGCGCCGCACCGGCGACCCTTCCGACGCCGACGCCCGGGTCGCCGCCGCGCAGGTCGAGCCGGCCCTGCCGCCCGGCTGGCTCGTCATCGACGCCGATGGGACGCTGCAGGCGGTGGCCGCGCGGGTGCGAGAGGCTCTCGACCTGCGGCCGTCTTCCCAGGTCATCCCCGCGAAGGCGGGGATCCATCCAGCTTGACGCCCGGCCCGTCGACTGTGCGACACCATGGGTCCCCGCTTTCGCGGGGACGGACGGAGCAGAGGAACGCGTGATGGACCTTTCCGGCAAGACGATCCTGATCACCGGTTCGACCGACGGGCTCGGCAAGGCGGTGGCGATCATGGCGGCGGCGCAAGGGGCGCGGGTGCTGCTGCACGGGCGCAGCGAGGCGAAGGGCGCGGCGGCCCTGGCCGAGATCCGCGAGGCGACGGGCAACGAGGCGCTGGAGTTCTTCCGCGCCGACCTCGCCTCGCTGGACGAGGTGCGGGCGCTGGCCGCGGCGGTGAAGGCCGCGCACGGCCGCCTCGACGGCCTCGTCAACAACGCCGGGATCGCCCTGTTCGCCGCCGACCAGGGCCGCGAGGAGAGCCGCGACGGCCACGAGCTGCACTTCGCGGTAAACTACCTCGCGCCGTTCCTCCTGACGCGCCTGCTGCTGGACGCGCTGAAGGCGGCTGCGCCCTCGCGCATCGTCAACGTCGCCTCCGTCGGCCAGGCGCCGATCGACTTCGAGGACGTGATGCTGGCGCGCGACTATTCCGGCCGGCGCGGCTACAGCCAGTCCAAGCTGGCCCAGATCATGTTCACCATCGACCTGGCCGAGCGGCTGAAGGGGACGGGCGTCACCGTCACCGCCCTGCATCCGGCTACCTTCATGGCCACCAACATGGTCGTCGGCGCCGGCTTCGCGCCGATCAGCACGATCCGCGACGGGGCCGAGCCGACCTTCCGCCTGATCGCCTCGGACGAGGTGGAGGGGGAGACGGGCCTCTACTACAACCAGTTCAACCCCGCCCGCGCCAACGACCAGGCCTACGACGCCGCCGCCCGCGCGCGCCTGTGGTCGCTCTCCAGCGTCCTGGCCGGCCTGCCCGAGGACTGATCAGGTCAGGAGGTAGTCGACCGGCAGCAGCGGCGGCGGGGCGGGCTCGCCCAGCGCGGTCAGCACGTCGATCTCCACCGTCCGCACGATGGCGTCGAGCGGCAGGCCGTTCTGGTGCAGGCTGAACGGGTCCTCCAACTCGTGGCCGAGGACCTCCAGGCCGAAGAAGGTGTAGGCCACCACGGCCGCCGCGATCGGCGTGCCCCAGCCGATCAGCCCCGCCGCCCCGAACGGCAGCAGGATGCAGAACAGATAGGCGGTGCGGTTCAAAAGCAGGGTGTAGACGAATGGCAGGGGCGTGCCGCGGATTCGCTCGCAGGCCGCCTGCACCTCGGCCAGGCCGCCGACCTTGGCCTCCAGCATGGTCCACATCATGTCGCTGATCGCCCCGGCGCGGGCGGCGGCGGCCAGCTCGACGGACAGCGATTGCAGAAGGCTGTTGGCCGCGTTCGGCTGGGGCCCCCGTCACGCCGGTCCAGGCCTTGGCGGCCTCGGCCTCGTCGTGGCCGCGCAGGCGGGCGGACAGGGTGTGGGCGAAGGCGATCACCAGCCGCAGGATGCGCGCCCGGTCGGTCGCCAGGGCCTCGCCCGGCAGCAGGGCGACCACCTCGCGCGCCAGGCCGCGGCTCTCGAACACCAGCCGCCCCCACTGCCGGCGCGCCTCCCACCAGCGGTCGTAGCAGGCGCTGTTGCGGAAGCTCAGGAAGATCGACAGCGCCAGGCCGACCAGGGTGAACGGCGTCAGGCTCTCGCGCCCGAAATACTGCGGGCGCCATTCGCGCAGCAGGGTCACCGCCACGGCCAACAGGGCGATGGCCGCCACCTTTGGCGCGATCTGCGGCACGATGGAGCCGCGCATGGCGAACAGGATGTCGAACAGGCGGGGGCGGGGGTCTGACGATCATGCGGCGCTGGTTAGACCAGGGCGGCGCGTATTGACAGGGCCCGGTCCGGGCGAACCAATGACCGGCGAAGGGCCGGCGCCGGTCGGCCGAGTGAAGGAGCGCGCATGGCCGTCCAGGACAGGGTCATCATCACCTGCGCCGTCACCGGCGCCTCGCCCGCGCCGAACCACCCGGACTTCCCCAAGAGCAACGAGGCCGTCGCCAACGCCGCTCTGGAGGCGGGCGAGGCCGGGGCCGCGATCATCCACATCCACGTGCGCAAGCCCGACGGGACGCCCTCGACCGACCTCGACGACTACACCGAGGTGGTGGGCCGCATCCGCCAGAAGAACAACGACCTGATCCTGAACCTGACCACGGGGCCGGGCTGCGGCTGGCTGCAGAGCGACGAGGACCCGGCCCTGCCGGCGCCCGGCACGAACATGATGACCGCCGACCGCCGCACCGAGCACATCCAGGTCCTGCGGCCCGAGCTCGCCACGCTGGACATCTGCACCATGCAGCTGAACGGGGCGGTGGCGATCAACACCAAGAAGATGATGCACCAGATGACGGCCATCTTCCGCGACTGCGGGACCATGCCGGAAATCGAGTGCTTCGACACCGGCGACCTCGTTTTCGCCGAGGACCTGATCGCGGAAGGCGCCATCGACGGGCCGGGCATGTACTCCATCGTGATGGGAACCAAGTACGGCATCCACGCCACGCCCGAGGCGATGATCTACTGCCGCGACCACCTGCCCCGCGGGGCGGTGTGGCAGGGGTTCGGGATCAGCCGCCACACCTGGCCGATGGCGGCCCAGTCGATCATCCTCGGCGGCAACGTGAGGACGGGCTTCGAGGACTCCACCTACCTCGGCAAGGGCCGCCAGGCCCGCAGCAACGCCGACATGGTGGTCCAGGCCGTGGAGCTGGTGGAGCGCCTCGGCTCTCGCCCCGCCACGCCCGGGGAGGCGCGCCAGACGCTCGGCCTGCCGAACTGAGCCCCTCTCCCGGCCGGTGGGGACCTACGCCGCCGCCAGGGCGGCCTTCGCGGCGACGCCGGCCTTGGACGGCGCGGTCTCCTTCAGGAACAGGGCCAGGACGCCGCCGGTCAGGGCGCAGCCGGCCATGATCCACATGGCCGCGGGCAGGCCCCAGGCGTCCGCCGCCTTGCCGGCGAGCCAGGCGCCGCCGCCCGCGCCGACGATCTCGCCCAGGCCCTGCACCAGGCCGCAGGTGGTCGCCACGTAGCGGGCCGAGATGGTCTCCGACGGGATCGTGCCCATGAAGATCGGGAAGGTCCCGCTGGCCAGCCAGCCGACCAGCAGCAGGCCGCCCAGGACCACGGTCGAACCGCCCCAGTAGAGCGCCGCCATCGGCGCGCCGATGCCCAGAAGGCAGCCGATCACCATCACCGGCTTGCGCCCCATCCGGTCCGACAGCCCCGGCAGGACGAAGGCGCCGACGGTGGCCGAGGCGCCGAGCATGGCCATCAGCCAGCTCGAGGTGGTCGGGTCGAAATGCCGGACATTGGCGTAGAGCAGCGGCAGGAAGGTCCAGCCCAGCACCATCCAGGGCACCATGAACAGGGCGATCACCATCGACAGCCAGATGTTGCGGTGGGCCAGCATCTCGCGCATCGACATGCGCACGGCCGCGGTCTCCTGGGCGGCGGTGTTGCGCTCCACCTTCGGCTCGCGCACCACCAGGAAGATGATCAGCGCCATCAGAAGGCCCGGCGCGGCCGAAACGAAGAAGGCGTGGCGCCAGCCGTAGGCCACGGCCAGGGCGCCGATGGCCAGGGGCGCGATGAACGAGCCGAACAGGTTCGAGCCGAAGTTCTGCACGAAGCCCATGTTCAGCCCGCGCCGTTCGGGCTGGATTCGGCGGCGGCGAACGACTGCTGCACCGGGTTCATCGGCCCCTCGGCCACGCCCATGAACATCCGCGCGGCGATCAGCACCACGAACGAGCCGGCCAGGCCCGAGATCACCGAGCAGACCGAGAAGACCAGGGTCGCCAGCACCAGGAACAGCTTGCGGTGGCCGAACCGGTCCACCATCGTGCCGCCCGCGAAGCCCGACAGGCCCCAGGCGATCGAGAACGCCGAGGCGATGGCGCCGATCTGGGCGTTGGAGAGGCCCAGGTCCTTCTGCACGAAGGGCCCGAGGTAGCTCATGGCGTTGCGGTCGAAGAACACGATGCCGAAGTTGAGGCTCAGCAGAACCATCAACAGCGTCTCGTAACGCCAGAACCCGGTCTTCCCCGCCATCGCGCCCCGCCCCCTCCCCGCTCCGCCGACGGCAAGCCGCCTGGAAGGGGCCCGCGCCGAACTCAATTGTCAGGGAGCCTTGCTGTGGGCGAGGTGGGGAGTCAAGACAGAGGTCTGGAGGATGCAGCCCGCGCGCCGGGTGACTTCGGTCGATCTGCGGTCCATTATAAGCTTGCGTGATTCGGGATGCTCGACTGGCTGCTGTTCCAAGCACAGTCGATGATGACGGCTTCCAGAGAGCCGTTGAGGATGTCCGATGGCTGACTTGAACCTAGCTAAAGAAGTCGCGACCTTCAACAAGCTGCTTCCGGCGCTCAGAGAGACCTACGGAGCCAGTTGGGTGGTGATCGTGGGCGACGATTGCAGGGGCGGATTCCCCGCCTTCGAAAACGCCGCCGAGTTCGCGGTGAAGAACTTTCCGGACGTCGAGTTTCTGATTCGGCATACGGACGCCGCGGAACCGCAGATTCCATTCGCGCTCGTCGAAGCGTGACGATCAAACCACGGACGTTTGGCCATTCCGCGCCGGATGCGCTGGGTCGGAAGATCGCCCTGAGCCTTGAAGGGCACGTTCTTGAAGCGATAGTCCACCGCGAACCGGGCGCTCCTCCGGAAGACGGCGTCCCTCCGTTCTTCGAAGCCGGGGCGTTGATCGATACCGGCGCCTCAGACGTGTGTATCGACTTCCGGTTGGCGCATGCATTGAAGCTCCGGCAGATCGACCAACGCACGGTTGGAACCCTCGGCGGGTCGGTCCTGGCGAACGTCTATCTCGGCATTCTTGAGATTCCGGCGCTGGATCACCGCAAGCTGATGCCTCTGCTTGCCCTTCGGGTTGCGCGGGTGAACTACAGCGTGATCCTCGGCCGATCGTTCCTGTCCGACTACATAGTCACGTTCGACGGCCCGAACGGCTGCTGTCACTTCATTCGGGCAGAGGACGCCTATCCGCCGCCTCCCGACGACGAATAGGCGGGAAGCCACGGCCGCAGTTTGCGCCGCCTAAGCGTTCAGCCGCACCGGCGCCAGGCCCAGCGTGTCGCGGGCTTCCGCCGCGCTCATCGGCTCGTGGCCGAGCTCCCGCAGGATGCGGACCTGGCGTTCGACCAGGGTCAGGTTGTCGGTCTTCTGGCCGGCCGCGTAGTAGTGATTGTCCTCCAGCCCGACGCGCACGTGGCCGCCGAGCAGGATGGCCTGGGTGGTGGCCGGCAGCTGGGCCGGGCCGATGCCCGAGACGCACCAGATCGACTGCGGCGGCAGTTGCCTGACCATGAAGGCCAGGATGTCGGGGCTGTAGGGCATGGCGCCCTGGAAGCCCTTCTCGCCGCCCAGCACGAGGTTAACATAGTATGGCGGCTTGTCGTAGCCCTTCTGGATCAGGCGGGTCACGTCCTGCAGGATGTGCTCGGGGCTGAACACCTCCCACTCGGGCTTGGCGCCCTTCTCCAGGATGCGCTGGACCAGGGTCTCGCAGCGGCTGGGCGGGGTGATCACCACCACTTCCTTGGGATGGCCCACGGTGTCGACCACGGTGACGCCGTCGAAGGTGCACATCTCGGCGCCGCCGTCGCAGCCCTTCAGCCGTTCCTCGAAGTTGGACTCCCACAGGCCGTCGGCCCGCTCCACCAGCATGTCGCCGGAGTTGCCGCCGCCGGTGGAGTTGTTGAGGATGATGTCGCAGCCCTTGTCGCGGATCTTGGTGTTGATCGAGCGATAGATGTCGGCGTTGCAGGTGGCCTGGTCGTCCGGGCGGCGGGCGTGGATCGCCACGATCGAGGCGCCGGCCTTCCAGCACTTGTAGGTGTCTTCGGCGATCTCGTCCGGCTGGGTCGGCAGGGCGGGGTTGGCGCTCTTCATCGACATGCCGCCCGTGGGCGCGACGGTGAGCATGATCCTGGCCATGCGGAGACTCCCTGGTGCCGGTTTCGAGATTTGCCGCGCAAAAAGCACGCGGCCCCCGACGCCGCAAGCCCGCCCGCCGGCCGGGGCGCGGCGAGAGCGCGTGACGCCGCCGGAGCCGCGGCGCAGTCAGCCACGCCCCAGGGCGCGCGCGGATACTGCGTGGACGATCCCGACGCCAATTTCCGGCAGCCGTCTTCGTGCGCCACTGGCCAAACGGGCGCAGGGCCTTATCGTCGATGGCGCATCGTCACGTTGAACCGGCCCCGCGGCTTCCGGCCGTGGGGCGTAAGGGAGCGGGGGCCTGAAGACGCCGCCGGATCGCAGCAGCCAGGTGCGTGGTAGGCCTTGGGGCTATTGGCCCGAGATCGACGGGCTGCGCGCGCTCGCCATCCTTCCAGTTTTCCTGTTCCACCTTGAACCGCGCCTCCTAGGCGGAGGCTTTGTCGGCGTCGACGTCTTTTTCGTGATCTCCGGATTTCTGATCACAACAATATTATTGGAGGACTTCGCCGCCGGCGGATTCCAGCTTTCCGGCTTCTATCAGCGCCGCATAGCGCGCATCGCACCAGCCTTCTTTTTCGTTCTCGCCGCCACGCTCGTCGCCGGCCGCTTGCTCTATTCGGCTCAGGACTTCGCATCCCTTGGTTCCAACACGATCTTTGCGGCCGCTTCGGTCATCAATGTGAAACTCCTGCTCCAGGGCAGTTATTTCAAGCTGTCGCGCGACGCTCAGCCGTTGCTGCACTACTGGTCGTTATCGGTTGAGGAGCAATTTTATCTGCTGTTCCCATCCGCGCTCTGGGTGGTTTTGCGGTGGACGCGGCGGCCGCTGCTCTGGATTGCACTGGCCGCAGCGGCAAGCTACGCCGCCTGTATTGCCATTTCCGCGCGGTCGCCGTCCGCCGCGTTCTATCTTCTGCCCACGCGCGCCTGGGAACTCTTGCTCGGCGCGTTGCTGGCGCTGGCCCGAAGCCGGACCACGCTCATGGCCAACGGCCGCGCCGTCGGCGCGGCCACAGTCGCGGGCGTAGCTCTCCTTGGCGTCGCCGTCGTTCGCGCAGGAGCGTGGCCCGACTTCCCGGGCTGGCGGGCGGCCGTGCCGGCCGGCGGCGCTGCGCTCATCCTCTATGCTGTGCAGGCGCGCGAGGCAGGTCCCGCGGCATGGCTGGGCGCGAGAGCCCTGACCTGGATCGGGCGGAGATCCTATTCCCTCTACCTGTGGCACTGGCCGGTGTTCTCTTTCGTGGATTACAGCCTCTATGCCGCCCCGGCCAGTCTGCGCCTCGCGCTTAAACTCGGCCTCTCCCTGGCCGCGGCGGCGGCGACCTATACGCTATTCGAGCGGCCGCTGCGGAGTTGGCTGAACGCCCCCCGTCGACGGCGACTGGCTTTCGGGGCGTTTGCCGCCGCGGTTATGGCCGCCGGTGGGATCGGCATGGCCGTGAGATCGGCGAACTACCTCAGCGCCAATCCTCGCTGTTTGGCCAGAGGTGGAATCGCCATCGACGGCGGGGTGAAATCGGTGGTCCTCATCGGCGACAGCCAAGGCGCCATGTACGGCCGCCGCCTCGCCGCGCTCGCGCGCGCCCGGGGCTTCTCGCTGAACGTCCTGAGCGCGGCCGCGGGCGACGAGCTGCCCGGACGGTCGGGGTCGAAATGGCCGGCGGTGGAGGCCTATCTCCGCGCCCGTCGTCCCAAGGTGGTCGTGATCGCGGAGGCCTGGTCGGCCAAATACGTGGACGCCGCGCCGCTACGGCAGGCTCTGGCGTCCATTGGCGCGCTCGGCGCCCGCACCATCCTCATCGAGCAGCCGCCCGTCGCGCCGCCGCAGGCGACCCGCGAGGCGATCCGCGCTGGGGCCGTCGGGCCGTTCTACGAGCCTCCCCGGGACCGAGCGGCGCGCCTAGCGGCCGACCGGCTGGTCCGCTCCCTCGCGGGCCCAAAGGTCCAGGTCATTGATATTGCGCCGGTGTTCGTGGGGCCGTCCGGGTCGGTCAAGGTGATCGCTGGGGATGGCCGGCTGAACTACCATGACGCCGATCACCTGTCCGATGAGGGCGCGGCGGCGGCCGTGCCTTTGATCGCCTCGGCCGTCGAACGTACCTTGGCGGCTCCCTAGCCCTCGATCACCTGACCACTGGAGGATCGGATTCGTCCAGATGACAGGCGTCCGCCGCTTGGCGCTCGGACCGGGGCGCGGGCGTACGCCTGCGCCGGGCCAAAGAAAGCCGCGTCGCGAGCATTGTAAGCGTCGCTTTCCCGCGTAGGTTAGCAGCCAATGATCAGCCATCCTGAGATGGCTGGCGGGATGGGAGGTTGCGCATGGGGAGGGGGCTCGCCCTGGCGGTGGCGTTGGCCGCTGTCCTGATCGCGCCGGGGGCCGCTTCGGCCGCGGCCAGGCCGGCGGCTTCGGCGGCGGCGTGCGGCCGCGCCTGCCTGCAGGGGTTCGTCGACAGGTATCTGGACGCCCTGGTGGCGCACGACCCTGGCCGGCTGCCGCTGGTCAAAGGGGCGCGGTTCACCGAGAACGGCCAGACCCTGGCGCTCGGCGACGGCCTGTGGGGCACCATCGAGGCGCGCGAGGGCTACAGCCTCTATTTCGCCGACCCGCAGGCGGGCGAGGTCGGCGCCTATGTCACCGTGCGCGAGAGCGGCAAGCACCAGATCCTCGGCCTGCGGCTGAAGGTGGCGGGCGGCCGGATCGCCGAGATCGAGACGCTCGTGGTGCGGCCCAAGGCCGGCTACGTGTTCGGCGCGCCCGAGGCCCTCAAGGACAAGCCGATCTTCCACGAGGCCCTGACGCCGTCCCAGCGCCGGCCGCGGGCCGAGATGGTCCGCATCGCCAACTCCTATTTCGAGGGCCTGACCCACGCCACCGAGACGCTGACCCCCTTCGACAAGGACTGCCAGCGCATCGAGAACGGGGTGGTCACCGCCAACAACCCGGAGGTGCCGCCCGGCGGCATGGCGATGTGGAAGAAGGGCTGCCACGAGCAGTTCGCCACCCACTTCTCGCAGTTCATCACCCCGCATCCGCGAGCGGCGGTTCCCGGTGGTCGACGAGGAGCGGGGGCTGGTCTACGCCGAGGGCTTCTTCGACCACGCCGGCCGGATGAAGACCCAGACCCTGGCCGACGGCACGGTCTCGCCGGTGCCGCCGGACATGACCGTGCCCTACACCTTCCAGATCGGCGAGCTGTTCAAGATCCAGGACGGCCGGATCATGCGCATCGAGGCGCTGGTGATCCCCGCCCCCTACGGCTTGAAGTCCGGGTGGGGCGCCCCGGCCGCCGAGCCGGCCAAGTGACCATGTCAAGCAAGGGAACGAGCATGAAGAGGATGATCCTGGCCGCCCTCGCGGCCGCGGGCGTGATGCTGGCGGGCGCCCAGGCCCAGGCGGCGGCCGCCGCGCCCCTGCCGGTCCCGCCGGTGTGCGACCGCGCGTGCCTGGAGGGCATGATCGACGCCTACCTGCAGGCGATGGTCGCGCACGACCCGTCCAGGCTGCCGCTGACCGCCGACGCCAAGTTCACCGAGAACGGCTCGGAGCTGAAACTCGGCGACGGCCTGTGGGGCACGATCCAGTCGATCGGCGACTACAAGCTGACCTTCGTCGACCCGGCCACGGCCGAGGCCGGCGCCTTCGTGACCGTGCAGGAAAGCGGCCGGCGCGCCATTCTGGGCCTGCGCCTGCACGTGCAGAGCGGGGTCAGGATCAACCAGGTCGAGACCATCGTCTCGCGCACCACGCCCGGCGCCGGCGCTTTCGGCAACGGGCCGGCCACCAAGCGGCCGATGTTCTTCACCGACGTTCCGGCGGGCGAGCAGACGGACCGCGCCCACATGATGGCGATCACCGACTCCTACTTCGAGGGCCTGCAGGAGGTGACCGAGAAGCTGACGCCGTTCGCCCCCGACTGCCAGCGGCGCGAGAACTTCACCGTCACCGCCGGCAATCCCGACGCGCCGCCGGGCATGACGCACATGACCTGCGGCGAGCAGTTCGCGACCCACTTCTCCAAGTTCTTCACCCAGATCCGCGAGCGCCGCTATCCGATCATGGACACGCAGAAGGGGCTGGGCATGGCCATCGTGTTCTTCGACCACGCCGGGGTGGTGAAGGACGTCCAGATGACCGACGGGACCACGATGCACGTGCCGCCGCCGTTCGACGCGCCCTACGCCTTCTACATCTTCGAGCTGTTCAAGATCCAGGACGGGCCAGATCAAGGGCGTCGAGGCCGTCCTGACCACCGTCCCCTACGGCATGAAGTCGGGGTGGTGAGTCCGGGGGCGGGACCGCTCGAGTTCCCCTCCCCCTGGAGGGGGGAGGGGCAGGGGAGGGGGTCGCGCCCTCTCCGCATCGCTGAGGAAGAGAAGTAGCCGCCGCCGCGGCTTCGCCGGCCAGCCCTTTCCTGAAGCGCTTCCACCCCCATCCCCGACCCTTCCCCCCTCCAGGGGGAAGGGAGGTGCGCCTCCTACCTCACCCACTCCCCCGTCACCGGGTGGGGGTAGTGGAACGGCAGGATGCCCTGGCGCGGCCAGCGGGGCGGGGGATCGCGGACCTCGTCGGGGCCGCGAGGGTTGTCGGGATAGGTGGCGGTGTGGGTCGAGACCATCAGGGGATCGACCGCGGACTTGGCCCAGCCCTTGTCGTAGTCCGCCTGCCAGACCACGCGGTAGTTGAAGACCTTGAACTTCCAGACGCCGCCGTCCTTGACGTACTCGTTCTCATAGACCCCCGCCTCCCAGAAGGCCGGCGGGATGTTCGGCGGCGGGTTCGGGTTGGTCTCGTGCACGCCGCCCTGCATGAAGGTGCGGAAGCGGCCGAAGGCGCGGCTGCGGTCAGGCGTCACGTCGACGATGTCCTGGGCGATGATGTGCTCGAACAAAAGGCCGTCCACCGGACCGTTCATGCCCGTGGCCCCGCCGTAGAGCCGCCGCGCGCCGTCCTTGCCCTTGAACAGCCCGCCCATGAAGTAGAGCTCGGCGTCGTCGGCGAACAGGTCGACGATGGCCGGGAACAGGCACTTGTCCATGTAGTAGCCGTACTTGAACTGCAGCGTCCGCACGGCCTGGATGTCCTGCAGGATCCCCAGCTCGCGGCGAGTCTCGTCCAGCTCGCGCCGCAGATCGGCGATGTCGGCTTCGATGGTCATGTCTCGCGTCTCCCGTGGGACCGCCCTCGTCCTTCGAGGCTCGCTTGCGGCTCGCACCTCAGGATGAGGGCTGCTGAAGCCTCCGCGCTATTCCCGCGGCCGGACCTATACTGACGTCCTCATCCTGAGGCGCCTCGCGTCAGCGAGGCCTCGAACGACGCGCCTCATCCCCGCACCGCCGCGGGCTGTTCCGGAGAGGGCGCCGGCGGAGGGCCGTCCGTCTGCCAGTGGGGGCGGGCGCCGGCCAGCATGGCGTCGAGGTCGTCGGCCAGCTCCATGTAGCGGCCCGACAGGCCGTCGTAGCGGCCGGACGCCAGGTCCAGCACCCGCTGGGCGCAGCGCTCCAGGTCCGCGTCCGAGCCCGGCGTCGTGGACGCCGCCTTCAGCCGCTCCACCATGCCCGGCAGCCAGCGCTGGGCGCCGGGGTCGTTCATGGTCGCCTCGGCGATGCCGGTGAAGACGAAGCCCGGGTCAATGGCGAAGCCGAAGACGCCGTGCTCGCGCCCCTCGCCCGCCACGTGCTCGACCAGCCGCGTCTGGGCGATCTTGCCGGTGCAGTAGGCGGACATGAAGTTGGCCGCCATCCGCGCCGCCAGGGCCGAGACGATCACCACCCGCCCCGACTTTCGCTCGACCATGCCGGGCAGCAGCTCGCGCAGGAACAGCATCGGCGCCTTGATGTGCACTTCCTGGGCCGCCCACCACTCGTCCGGGTCGATGGCCCACAGCGGCCCGAACGGCGGGCCGACCCCGGCGTTGTTGACCAGGAGGTCGATGGCGCCGAGCGCGTCGGTGGTCCGGCCGACCGCGCGGGCGACGTCCTCGCGCCGGGTGACGTCGGCCGGGATGGCCAGCGCCTTGCCGCCGGCGGCCGCGATCAGGGCCGCGGTCTCGTCGAGCTGGCCGGGGCTGCGGGCGACGAGGGCCACGGCCGCCCCCTCCGCCGCCAGCTTTTGCGCGATGGCGCGGCCGAAGCCGCGGCCGGCGCCGGTGACGATGGCGACCTGTCCGTCCAGAACCCCCGCCATCACGCCGGCCCCTGGATCGGGCGCGAGCGGGCGGTGCGGATCGAGGCGATCTTGCCGTCGCGCAGGGTGTAGAAGGCGAAGACCCCGCCCTTGATCGACTGGCCCTTCTTCAGCGGCCCGACCACGAAGTCCGGCGCGTCCTCGTGCGCGGTGAACTCCATGGAGACGTCGGCGGCGATGCCGTTCTCGTCCATGACCACCTGATGGACGGTCAGGCGCTCGCGCACCGCCTTGTTCATCTCGCGGTAGAAGTCGACGATCCCCTGGCGGCCGCGGATGGGCGGGATCGAGCCCAGCTCCAGCACCACGTCGTCGGTGTAGAACTTCGAATAGCCCTCGTAGTCGCCGCTGGAGAACGCCTTGGCGTACTCAGTAAACTCGTCCCTGGTCATGCGTCCTTCCCATGATGTCGTTGTCCTTGGCCGGCTGGTCGCTGAACCACTGGTCCGCGATCCTGACGCGCATCTCGCCGATGCCCTGGATCGCCGCGTCCATGAGGTCGCCGGGCTTCACTTCCGAGACGCCCTCGGGCGTGCCGGTGAAGATCACGTCGCCCGGATGTAGGGTGTAGAAGCTCGAGGCGTATTCGATCAGGGCCTGCACGTCGTAGATCAGGTCGCGGGTGTTGGCCGCCTGGCGCACCGCGCCGTTCACCGCCAGCGACAGGTCGAGCGCGTTGGGGTCGGCGATCTCGTCGGCGGTGACGATCCAGGGGCCCATGACGCCATAGGTGTCGCCGGACTTGCGCATCACCGGCCATTCCGGCCCGCGCACGGTCATGTCGAGACCGATCGTATAGCCGAACACGTGGTCCAGCGCCGCGTCGCGGGAGACCTGGCTGGCCTCCCTGCCGATCACCACGACCAGCTCGACCTCGTGGTCGTTGCGCCGCTCGGGGAAGCGCAGCCGGACCTCGTCCGAAGGGCCGATCAGGCAGCTCTGCGCCTTCAGGAACAGGCCGTGCGCCTTCAGGTCGGCGAAGGCGCGGCCGAAGCCGATGCCCTGGTCGGCGTGGGCCTCGTCGATGTGGGCGCGGTAGTTGATCGGCGCGCCGATGATCTTGCCGGGCGCCGCCACGGGACTCTCCAGCCGCGCCTCGGCCAGGGGGAAGGGTTCGCCATCCTCGGCGGCGCGCGCGATCTGCGGCAAGCGGTCCAGCATCTGGCGGACCATCCAGTCGCCGGGCGGCAGGGGCCAGCGCGGCTCGCGGTCGAACAGGTCGGTGACGTCGACGACGCCCTCGCCCCGCACCACGCCGACGCGGTCCTGGTCGAACCGGCAGAGCTTCACGCCGCGTCCCCCCTCGCCGCCGCGCCATTCGCGGAAGAGGCCGAGCGCCTCGTGCACCGGCCGGTCGGAGAAGCCGAACACCACGCTCTCCTCCTCAGCCTCCAGCGCATAGGGCGTCCAGCGGGCAGGGCGGCGACGTCCTTGGGCGCCAGCGACAGGACCTGGCCGCCTACGCGCGCCGTGACCTTGCCCTCCACCACGGTGATCACCGCCCCGTCGGTGGACTTGTAGGGCGGCCGCGGAAGCCCCGGGGCAGGAGGCGAAGGGTCGCGCCGATGGTCGGCATGGCCCAGCCGCCGGTGGTCGGGTTGGCGTAGCGCAGCAGGTGGCCGTGGTGCGGGTCCGGATCGCCGGCCGCCTTCAGCCGCTCCAGCGCCGCGCGCGAGCGGGCGTAGGGATAGCTGAACACCGGCGAAATTCGCGTCGGCCCCTGGTCGAGGGGCAGGAGGCCCGAACCGTAGCGGGCCAGGGCGTCGCCCTCCGGCCGGGTCGGGACCTGCGACGCCGCGCCGTGCTCCTCGCGGAATCCGGCGTGCAGGAAGGAGACCAGCGGCACGTCCAGCCCGTCCATCCACACCACCGGCCCATCGCCGCCGCCGTGGTCGTGCCAGGTCATGGCCGGGGGTGATGATGAAGTCGCCGGGCCGCATGGTGGTCCGCTCGCCATCGACGGCGGTGTAGGCGCCCTCGCCCTCGACCACGAAGCGCAGGGCCGACTGGCTGTGGCGGTGGGCGCGGGCGACCTCGCCGGGCAGGATCAGCTGCAGGCCAGCGTAGAGGGTGTCGGTGACCTGCAGCCCGCCCGGACGCCGGGATTGGCCAGGACGACCACGCGCCGCTCGGCCTTCTCGGCGCTGATCAGCCGGCCGGCCTCCATCAGGTGGGCGCGGACCTCCTCATAGGCCCAGCGGAACGGCACGGCGGACGGCCGCGGCTCGGGCGGCGACAGGGCGGCCAGGCTCTCCCACAGAGGCGCCAGCCGCGCCCGCTCCAGCCGCGCGTAATAGTCCGCCATCGGGGCGGCGGACGGCTCTGGCGGTGCGCCGGCGGAGTCGGGGGCCATGGGCGGGTTTCCTCAGGCGCGCATAGATCAACCGCGGGCCGGCCGCGTCAACGCCCGATCTCCCCCACGACCTCGACCACGGCGCGGGTCAGGGCGTCGAGCTCCTCCGGCGCGATGGTGAAGGCCGGCGTCAGGTAGACGATGCGCCCGAACGGCCGCACCCAGACGCCGCGCGCGACGAGGCGCCGCTTCAGGGCGTCGTGGTCCGGCGTCGCGTCGAGCTCCACCACCCCGATGGCGCCCATCACCCGCACGTCGCGCACCCCCGGCAGGCCGCGGCAGGGCTCGAGCCCCCGGGCGAGGGCGGCGGAGATCGCGGCCACCTGCTCCAGCCGCGGCTCGGTCTCGAACAGGTCCAGCGAGGCGTTGGCGGCGGCGCAGGCCAGGGGATTGGCCATGAAGGTCGGCCCGTGCATCAGCGCCTTGGCCGGATCGTCGGACCAGAAGGCGTCGAACACCCGCCCGCTCGCCACAGTGGCGGCGAGGGGCAGGGTCCCGCCGGTCAGGGCCTTGCCGAGGGTGACGATGTCGGGCGCGATCCCGGCCCGCTGGTGCGCGAACATCGTCCCGGTGCGGCCGAAACCGGTGAAGATCTCGTCGAGATCAGGAGCAGGCCGTGCCGGTCCGCCGCCGCCCGCAGCCGCGCCAGCACCTGCGGCTCGTGGAAGATCATCCCCCCCGCGCCCTGGACCAGGGGTTCGACGAGGATGCCCGCGACCTCGCCGGCGTGGCGGGCCAGGACGGCGTCCAGCGCCGCGGCGCCGGCCTCGTCGCGCGGCAGGTCGACGATCAGGTGCTCGGCCAGGGCGCCGGCGAACAGCGAGTGCATCCCCTCGTCCGGATCGCACACCGCCATGGTCGCCAGGGTGTCGCCGTGATAGCCGCCGCGGAAGGCGACGAACTTGGTGCGGCCCCGCACGCCCTGGTTCAGCCAGAACTGGACGGCCATCTTCATCGCCACCTCGACCGCCACCGAGCCGGAATCGGAGAAGAACACCCGCCCCAGCCCGTTCCCGAGCAGGGCGCAGAGCCGCCGCGCCAGGGTCAGGGCCGGCTCGTGCGCCAGGCGCCGAACATGACATGCGGCATGGCCTCCAGCTGCCGGCGCACCGCCCCGGCGATGTGCGGATGGTTGTAGCCGTGGCAGGCGGTCCACCAGCTCGCCACCCCCGTCGATCAGTTCGCGCCCGTCGGCCAGCACGATCCGCGCGCCATGGGTGCGCACGGCCGCCAGCGGCGCCAGCGCCGTCTTCATCTGGGCGTAGGGCAGCCAGACGTGCGGCAGGCCTTCGGTGAACCAGTCCGGGTCAGCAGTCATGGCGCTCCACGTCCGTGCGACGCCCTCGTCCCCCCGGGCTCGGCCGAAGGACGAGGATTTCGCTCCCCAGGCCCGGCTTGGCGCCGCATCGGGCCGGGCCTACACCGAAGCCTACGCCCCGCGCCAGCAGAGCATGTCCCGCTTCGACCCCTTCTTCGACCAGGAACTGGCCCGCGCGGCCGCCGAGGACCGCCGCCGGCGGCTGCGGGCGGTCGAGCCGATGGACGGCGGCCGGGTGCGGCTGGACGGGCGGGGAGCTGATCGACTTTTCCCCCAACGACTACCTCGGCCTGTCGCGCCATCCGGCGCTGATCGCGCGCGCCCGCGACTGGGCGGCGCTGTATGGGACCGGCGCCGGCGCCTCGCGCCTGGTGCGCGGCACGTTCGGCGTCCACGAGGCGGTGGAGGCCAAGGTCGCGCGGCTGAAGGGGACGCAGGCGGCCCTGCTGTTCGCCTCCGGCTGGCAGGCCAACGCCGCGGTCCCGCCCGCGCTGTTCGCGGCGGGGGCGGAGACGGGGCCGGCGCTGGTGTTCACCGACCGGCTGGTCCACGCCAGCCTGCACCATGGCTGCCAGGCGGCGGGGGTGCGCGAGATCCGCTTCCGCCACAACGACCCTCGGCCACCTCGACGACCTCCTGGCCCGCCATTCGGGCGAGGCGGGGCGGCGGTTCATCGTCACCGAGACGGTGTTCAGCATGGACGGCGACCGCGCCGACGCAGCCGCCCTGGCCGACATCGCCGACCGCCACGGCGCCTTCCTGTTCCTGGACGAGGCCCACGCCACCGGCGTGCTCGGCCCCGGCGGCGCGGGCCTGTCGGCCGAGGCGCACGGCAGGGCGGACCTCGTCATGGGCACCTTCTCCAAGGCCCTGGGCGGGTTCGGGGCCTATGTGGCGGGCTCGCGCAGCCTGATCGACTACCTGGTCAACGCCTGTTCGGGGTTCATACACCACCGCCCCGCCGCCGCCGGTGCTGGGCGCGATGGACGCGGCGCTGGACCTTTTGCCCGCGCTGGACGCCGAGCGGGCGCGGCTGCAGGCGATGGCGGCGCGGCTGCGCGCCGGCCTGGCCGACCAGGGATACGATACGGGCCCGTCCTCCACCCAGATCGTCCCGGCCATCGTGGGCGAAGCGGCCGACGCCGTGGCGCTGAGCCGGGGATTGGAGGCCGAGGGCGTGCTGGCCGTGGCCATCCGCCCGCCGACGGTGCCCAAGGGATCGAGCCGGCTCCGCTTCGCCCTGAGCGCCGCCCATGCCGACGCCGACATCGAGCGGCTGATCGGCCTGATGGCCCAGGCGCGGCCCGCCCGCCGGCCGGCCGCGTGAGCGCACCCCGATGAAGCCGGACGACCTCGGCAAGCGCCGCCTGATCCGCGCGTTCGACGGCGCGGCGCGCACCTATGACGCCCACGCCCCGATCCAGCGCGCCGTCGCCGAGCGGCTGGCCGAGCGGATCGCCGCGCTTCCCCTGCCGCCGCGGCCGCGCATCCTGGAGATCGGCTGCGGCACGGGCCTGCTGACCGCCGCCCTGCGCCGCCGCATCGGCCCGGCGGACTGGACCGTCACGGACCTCTCCCCCGCCATGCTGGCCGTGTGCCGCGAGCGGCTCGGCCATCCGGCCGACGCGGCGTTCGCGGCCATGGACGGAGAGCGGGCCGCCTTCGCGCCGGGGACGGCGTTCGACCTGATCTGCTCCAGCCTGGCGTTCCAGTGGTTCGACGACCTGCCGGCGGCGGTCGCGCGCCTGACCGACCTTTTGGCGCCCGGCGGCTGGCTGGCGTTCGCGACCCTGGCGGAGGGCTCCTTCGCCGAGTGGCGGCGGGCGCACGACGACCTCGGCCTGGTGGCCGCCACCCCGGCCTTCCCGAGCCTTCGGGCCCTGGCGGACATGGGCGCGGGACGGGTCGAGGCCGAGCGGCTGGTGCATGTGCAGCCCGACGGCCGCGCGTTCCTCGACGGCCTGAAGCGGATCGGCGCCCACGCCGCGCCGCCCGGCCGCCGGCCGCTGGCGCCCGCCGACCTGAAGCGGGTGATCGCCCGGTTCGAGGCCATGGGGGCGGGGTGCAGCTATCAGGTGGCCTACGGCCTGTTCCGCCGGCCGGCGACCGCCCCGCGCGGGGTGTTCGTCACCGGGACCGACACCGGCGTCGGCAAGACGGTGGTCGCCGCCTGCCTGGCGCGGGCCTGGGGCGCGGACTACTGGAAGCCGGTGCAGACGGGCCTGGCCGAGGAGCCCGGCGACACGGAAACCGTCGCGCGTCTCGCCGGCCTGGCGCCCTCGCGCCTGCACCCGCCGGCCTACGAATACGCCGCGCCGCTGTCGCCGCACCTGGCCGCCGCGCGCGAGGGCGCCGCGATCGACCCGGCGGCCATCGCCTTGCCGGCCAGCGACCGGCCGGTCGTGGTCGAGGGCGCCGGCGGAGCCCTGGTCCCGCTGCACGGCGACGTCCTGACCGCCGACCTGATCGCGCGCCTGGGCCTGCCGGCGGTGGTCGTGGTCCGCAACCGGCTCGGGGCGATCAGCCACGCCCTCCTGACCCTGGAGGCCCTGCGCGGCCGGGGCGTCGAGGTCCTCGGCGTGGTGCTGACCGGCGACGCCTTCGCCGACAACCGCGCCGCCATCGAGCGCGTCGGCCGGGTCCGCATCCTCGCCGAACTGCCCTGGGCGGAGACGGTCGACGCCGCGTGCGTCGCCGAGTGGGCGGCCCTGATCCCGCCGCTCGATGAACGGCGGATTACAGGCCTTCCTTCCTGATGACGCGCGCGCCGGAATGGGCTTAGCTCCGGCGGAGGTTGACGCGATCAACCCCAGGGGGCGCACGGCCGCCGCGTCGAGCGGCCGCGCCAGGCGAGAAACGATCGGGAGGACTGCATGCGGACGAACCTATTCGCGGCCGGCGCCATGGGCGTGCTGGCCATGGCGCTGGGCGCGGCCCAGCCGACGCCGGCCAGGGCGGACCCGCCGCCGATCTCAGGCCCGGTGGACTGCGACCGCGCCTGCCTGCAGGACATGGTCGACCAGTACCTGGCGGCCGTGGTCGCCCACGACGCCAGCCGCCTGCCGCTCGCGCCCGACTTCCGCTACACCGAGGACGGCCAGGAGCTGAAGGTCGGCGACGGCTTCTGGGGCTCGGCCTCGGGCCAGGGCGTCTACAAGCACTACTTCCTCGACCCGCGCACCAACCAGGCCGGCTTCTACGGCGTGATGAAGGAGAACGGCCAGAACGTGATCCTGGCCCTGCGCATGAAGCTGGAGGGGCGCAAGATCAGCGAGATCGAGACGATCCTGAGCCGCTCGGGCCTCGGCACCGCCGGCCCCAACGGCTCCGGCAACCTGGAGGCCATGGGCAAGCCGGACGCGATCTGGCTGCAGGACGTCCCGCAGGGCGAGCGCGCCACGCGCGAGGACATCGTCCGCGTCGCCAACATGTATTTCTCGGGCCTGCAGAACGACGACGGCAAGGGCGACTATTCGTTCTTCGCCGACGACTGCTACCGGCTGGAGAGCGGCATCCAGACCACGGGCGGCCCCCACCCCGCGCCGCCGATGCCCGGCGCGGCCAACCGCAAGGGGCCGGACCTGTCGAAGATGGGCTGCAAGCAGGGCTTCGCCACCGGCTACTTCCAGATGGTGACGCGCATCCGCGACCGGCGCTTCCCGATCGTGGACGAGGAGAAGGGCGTGGCCTTCACCTTCGCCTTCTTCGACCACAACGCCCAGAAGCAGGACTTCGTGCTCACCGACGGCACGGTCCTGCACGGCGGGCTGCAGGCGCCCTTCACCTGGGAGGTCGCCGAGGCGTTCAAGATCGACAAGGGCCAGATCAAGACCGTCGAGGCGGTGCTGAACAATGCCCCCTACGGCATGAAGGCCGGCTGGACGGCCACTGACGCCCGGCTGCGGCGCGGCGGCGGCTCAGGCGGCCGCCGCTTCCTGCGGCTGCACGGCCACCAGGTCGGTGTGGCCGAAGCCCTTGGCGTAGTCGAGCACGCTGACCACCACGGGCGTGACGCGGAACAGGGCCGGCGGCGGCATGGACGGCTCCATGAAGTCCACGGTCTGGGGGAACTTGGCCAGCATCAGCCGGGCGGCGCGGGCGATCTCGGACGGGTCGGTGATCCGCTCGGCGATCCCGGCCAGGGAGACCCCCTCGATCTCCTTCCAGTCGTGGTAGGGCAGGTTCACCGTCACCGACACCTTGGGGCAGCGGGCCATGTTGCGGGCCTTCTGCGAATTGGCGTCCGTGCCGAAATAGATGGTCAGGCCGTGGGCGACGTAGCTGAGCGTCACCGCCTGGGGAAAGCCGTCCTCGCGGATCGTGGCGAGCGTCAGGTCCTGACCCCTGGCCAGGATGTCGGTGATCTGGGTCTTGGCGGCGGCGTCCATGGGGTGGCCCTCGTGGGTTGTGCGGGCGATCAGGCCGCATCGCCGCCGCCCGCGCCTTGAGGCGGGTCAAGCGCGGCCGGCCAGCCCCGCCGCCATCTCGGCGGCCGCGGCGCGCAGGTCGGCCAGGTGCTCGGCCACGATCTGGGCGGCGCTGGCGGCGCGGCGGGTCCAGGTCAGGTTCATCGCCGCCACCACCTGGCCGGAGACGATCACCGGCACGGCGATGGAGTTGCGCCCATCGTCGGGATAGCGGCCGGCCCCGCGCGGATCGCCGGCGAACAGGGGATCGCGCACGCCATAGCCCTGGGCCTGGGTCGTCGCCACCATCCGCGCCAGCCAGGCGGGGTCGCGGGCGAAGGCGTCGCCCGGCTGGTCGCCGTCCCTCAGGCGGCGCACGATCTCCTCGCGCTCGTCGTGGCTGCAGAAGCTGAAGTAGGCGCGGCCGGTGGAGGAGAACAGCATGTTCACCCGCACCCCGACCGGGCCTACGGGCAGGTGGGAGACGTGGGCGCGCGGCCGGTTGGTCTCGATCACCTCCATCTGCCCCTCGCGCGGCACGGCCAGGACCGAAGGCCAGTTCACCCGCTCGCACAGGCGCGCCATCACCGGGGCGGCGGCCTCCACCAGGCGCCCGGCGTCGTCGAGGCCCGGGCCCCGCGCCCGGGTGGAGGGCAGGTAGGCGCCGTCGGCCAGCCGCTGCCAGACCAGGTTCCGCTCCGTTAGGGTGCGCAGCACGCGCAGCAGGGTGGCCTTGGGCAGGCCGGTGATCTCGTGCAGGTCCTTCAGCCCCGCGCCGGGCCCGGTCTGCAGCGCCTGCAGCACGTCCAGCCCCCGTTCGAGGGCCCGGATCGACTTCACCGAATAGGCCGAGGCGGCCAT
>JBBCHF010000036.1:0-93706 GCA_037201645.1 Caulobacteraceae bacterium | reverse complement strand
GGACACGGTCACCGAAAGCCGCCTGCCATCGCCCTGGCGCAGTCGGGCGGCATGGGATCCTGCACCGCAACATGTCGCCGTCCGAGGCAGGCCGAGCAGGTGCGCGAGGTCAAGCGCTACGAAAGCGGCATGGTCATCAATCCCTTGACCATCAACCCGGACACCACGCTGGGCGAGGTGCAGGCGCTGACGGCGCGGCGGAAAATCTCGGGCTTTCCGGTGGTGGAGCCGGGCACGGGCAAGCTCGTCGGCATCCTGACCAACCGCGACATGCGCTTCGAGCAGGATCCCAACCTCAAGGCCGCCGAGATCATGACGCGGGATGGGCTGGTCACCGTGCCGGAAGGCACGGGGCAGGCCGAGGCGCGGGCTCTGCTGCGCAGGCACAAGATCGAACGGCTGATCGTGGTGGACGACGACTACCGCGCCGTCGGCCTGATCACCGTCAAGGACATGGAGAAGGCCCAGGCCTTCCCGCTCGCCGCCAAGGACGAGCAGGGCCGCCTGCGCGTCGGCGCCGCCTCCAGCGTCGGCGATTCCGGCTACGAGCGCTCCATGGCCCTGGTCGAAGCCGGCGTCGACGTGGTGGTGGTGGACACCGCCCACGGCCACTCCGTCCATGTCTCCGAGGCCGTCCGGCGGATCAAGCGCGAGTCCAACCGGGTGCAGGTCGTGGCCGGCAACATCGCCACCTACGACGCCGCCCGCGCCCCTGATCGACGCGGGCGCGGACGCCATCAAGGTCGGCATCGGCCCCGGCTCGATCTGCACCACGCGGATGGTGGCGGGCGTCGGCGTGCCCCAGCTCACCGCCATCGCCGAAGCGGTCCGCGCGGCCCGCGACTCCGGCGTGCCGATCATCGCCGACGGCGGCATCAAGTATTCCGGCGACCTCGCCAAGGCGATCGCGGCCGGCGCCTCGGTGGCCATGATGGGCTCGATGTTCGCCGGCACCGACGAGGCGCCCGGCGAGTGTTCCTCTACCAGGGCCGCTCCTACAAGGCCTATCGCGGCATGGGCTCGGTGGGCGCCATGGCCCTGGGCTCGGCCCGACCGCTACTTCCAGAAGGAGGTGGCCGACACCCTGAAGCTGGTGCCCGAGGGCATCGAGGGCCAGGTGCCCTACAAGGGCCCCATCGGCTCGATCATCCACCAGCTGGTCGGCGGCCTGCGCGCCTCCATGGGCTATGTCGGGGCGCCGGACATCACGGGCCTTCCAGGAACGGGCGCGGTTCATCCGCATCACCGGCGCGGGCCTGCGCGAAAGCCATGTCCACGACGTGATGATCACCCGCGAGGCGCCCAACTATCCGAGCCAGAACGCATGACGCCGCAGCTCACATACCTCGGCTGGCTGGTCGTCCTGGCGCTGGTCCAGCTGTTCCTGACCTCCACGGCGGTCACCAGGCAATACGGCCTGAAGTGGAACGCCGGTGCGCGCGACGAGGCCCTGCCGCCGCTGAACCCGCTCGCCGGGCGGCTCAGGCGCGCGCAGGACAATCTGATGGAGACCCTGCCGCTGTTCGCCGCGGCCGTGCTGATCGCCCACGCGGCGGGCCGCGACGGCGTGCTGAGCCTCTGGGGCTGCCGGCTCTACGTCTGGGGGCGGGTGATCTATGTGCCGCTCTATGCGTTCGGCGTCCCCTATGTGCGCTCGCTGGTGTGGGTGGCGTCGCTGATCGGGCTCCTGCTGGTCCTGTTCGCCATCCTCGGGCCGGCATGACGCCAGCCGCCCGCCTCGCCGCCGCCATCGCGGTGCTGGGCGAGATCGAGGAGCGCCACAAGCCCCGCCCGTCTCGCCCTGAAGGCCTGGGGCGACGGCGCGCGCTACGCCGGCTCCAAGGACCGAGCCTGGGTGTCGGGCCTCGTCCTGGACGCCCTGCGGCGCAGGCGCTCCCTGGCCTGGATGATCGGCCTTGACGGACCGCGCGCCATCGCCCTGGCCGCGGTCCGCTACGCGTGGGGCTGGAGCGCCGATCAGGTCGCCGAAACCGCCGCCGGCGGGCCGCACGGCCGGGCGCCCTGTCGGAGGAGGAGGCGAGGGGACTCGCCGCGCCCGGTTCGCTGGACGATGCGCCGCCCCCCATCCGCGGCGACTACCCCGACTGGCTCGATCCGCACCTGCAGCGCGTGTTCGGCCCGAGGGCGGCCGACGAGAGCGCGGCGCTCTCCGCCGCGCGCCCGTGGACTTGCGCGCCAACACCCTGAAGGCCGATCCGGCCAAGGTGCTGAAGGCCCTGGCGCCGTTCGGGGCCGAGCCCGCCGGCGTCCTTTCCGACGCCCTGCGCATCGCCGCGCCCGAGGCGTCCGAGCGCGCCGCGCCGGTGGAGGCCCAGCCCGAGTTCGCCAAGGGCTGGTTCGAGGTCCAGGACCTCGGCTCCCAGATCGCCGCCGCGGCCGCGGGCGAGCTGAAGGGCCGGCAGGTGCTGGACTTCTGCGCCGGGGGCGGGGGCAAGACCCTGGCTCTGGCGGCGGCGATGGCGAACACCGGCCAGATCTACGCCTATGACGTCGACGCCCGCCGCCTGTCGGAGGTCGTCACCCGCGGCCAGCGCGCAGGCATGCGCAACCTGCAGGTCCGCTCGCCGAGCCGTCCCGACCCTCTGGCGGGCCTCGAAGGCCATATGACGTGGTGTTCGTCGACGCCCCTTGCACGGGCTCGGGGACCTGGCGGCGGCACCCGGACGCCAAGTGGCGGCTGACGCCCGAACAGCTCGAGCGCCGCATGGCCGACCAGGACGCGGTGCTCGCCGCCGCCTCGGCCTGCGTGAAGCCCGGCGGCCGCCTCGTCTACGTCACCTGCTCCCTGCTGGCCGAGGAGAACGAGGACCGCATCGCCGCCTTCCTGGCCGCTGCGCCGGGGTTCGCAATCCGGCCCGCGGTGGACGCCGTCGCCGCCTCCGGCCAGGCGACGCCCGAGGGGCCGGAAACGCTCTCCGCCTGCACGACCCCGGAAGGCTTCTTGCGCCTCTCGCCGCTGAGGAGCGCCACCGACGGCTTCTTCGTCGCCGTGCTGGAGCGGCGACCGTGAGGCGAAATCCTCGTCCCCCCCGGCTCGGCCAAGGCCGACCCGAGGACAGGCTTCGAGGCCGTCCTTCGGAAGGCGCCTCAGGATGAGGATTTCGAGTGCGAACCCAGAAGTAGCCCTCATCCTGAGGTGCGATCCGCGGGATCGCCTCGAAGGACGAGGGCGGACCCTCGAAACCCCGCCGATTCTGCTCTAACACCCGCCATGACGACCACCCCCCATCACGAACGCGTCCTGATCGTCGATTTCGGCAGCCAGGTGACCCAGCTCATCGCCCGCCGGGTGCGCGAGAGCGGCGTCTACTGCGAGATCCACCCCTACGACCGCGTCGACGACGCCTTTATCGGCGGCTACGACCCCAAGGCGGTGATCCTCTCCGGCGGCCCGGCCAGCGTCCACGAGGCGGAGAGCCCCGCCGCGGCGCCGGCCATCTTCGATCTCGGCGTGCCGGTGCTCGGCATCTGCTACGGCGAGATGACCATGTGCGCCCAGCTCGGCGGCTCGGTGAGGGCGGCCACCAGCGCGAGTTCGGACGGGCCGACATCCTGGTCGAGCGCGAATCCCCGCTGCTGGACGGCCTCGGCGACGTGGGCGACCGCGAGCCGGTGTGGATGAGCCATGGAGACAAGATCACCGCCATCCCGCTGGGCTTCGAGGTGGTGGCCAGCTCCGAGGGCTCGCCGTTCGCCGTGATCGCCGACGAGGGCCGCCGCTTCTATGGCGTGCAGTTCCACCCGGAGGTGGCGCACACCCCGCGCGGGGCGCTGCTGCTGCGCAACTTCACCCACCGCATCGCCGGCCTGTCGGGCGACTGGACCATGGCCTCGTTCCGCGAGGAGTCCGTCGCCCGCATCCGCGAACAGGTCGGGGCCGGGCGGGTGATCTGCGGCCTGTCGGGCGGGGTGGACTCCTCGGTGGCGCGGTCCTGATCCACGAGGCGATCGGCGACCAGCTCACCTGCGTCTTCGTCGACCACGGCCTCCTGCGCCTGAACGAGGCGAGCGAGGTGGTGACCCTGTTCAGGGACCATTACAACATCCCGCTGATCCACGTTGACGCATCGAAGGAATTCCTCGGCGCGCTCGAGGGCGTCTCCGACCCCGAGCAGAAGCGCAAGACCATCGGCCGGCTGTTCGTCGAGGTGTTCGACCGCGAGGCCGGCAAGATCGAGGGCGCCGCCTTCCTGGCCCAGGGCACCCTCTATCCGACGTGATCGAGAGCGTCTCGGCCCGCGGCGGCCCCTCGGCGGTGATCAAGAGCCACCACAACGTCGGCGGCTGCCCGAGGCGATGAAGCTCAAGCTGGTCGAGCCTTTGCGCGAACTCTTCAAGGACGAGGTGAGGGCGCTCGGCCGCGAGCTCGGCCTGCCCGCGCCGTTCGTGGCCCGCCACCCGTTCCCCGGCCCGGGCCTGGCCATCCGCATCCCCGGAACGATCACGCCCGAGCGGGTGAAGGTGCTGCAGCAGGCCGACGCCATCTTCCTGGACGAGATCAGGAAGGCCGGCCTCTACGACTCCATCTGGCAGGCGTTCGCCGTGCTGCTGCCGGTGCGCACGGTCGGCGTGATGGGCGACGCGCGCACCTACGAGGAGGTCTGCGCCCTCAGAGCCGTCACCTCCACCGACGGCATGACCGCCGACTCTTCGAGTTCCCCTGGCCGGTCCTTGGCCGCGCGGCCACGAGGATCATCAACGAAATCAGGGGCATAAACCGCGTCGTCTACGACGTGACCTCAAAACCGCCCGGGACCATCGAGTGGGAGTGATTTCGAGGTTCGCGCAAGTCGGCTAATGTGAAGCTTCGGGCCAATCTGAGAGGCCTTCGCACCTAGGCGTCCTGGCCGCCCGTGCGTCGTGGCGATCGGAAGCGAGGGCGGAGCTGATGGGGGCATCGGTGCAGCGCATCCTGCGGGGACGGCGTGGGGACTTTTCGTCCTCCTGGCCTATTTCATCGTCGCGTCCATCGTCTCCCCTTGGGTGTCTCTGCCGGAGCCTGGAAACACGGGCTTCGTCCTGGCGTTCACGGCCTTTTCGCTGATGCACGCCGGGCTGATGCTGGGCTGGCGGCGGCGGCGCTGTTCTTCGGCCTGACGGTGGTCATCTCCTTCATCATGGAGGAGGCGGGGGTGCGCACTGGGCTGGTGTTCGGCCATTATCACTACAGCGACCTGCTGGGCCACAGGCTCGGCCATGTGCCGCTGCTGATCCCGCTGGGCTGGTTCATGATGGTCTACCGTCCTGGGTGGTGGCCCAGGCGCTGCTGCGCGGCGTGGACGTGCGTCGGCCGGCCGGCATGGCGGCCCTGGCCCTCGTCGCCGCCCTGGCCATGACCGGCTGGGACATGGTGATGGACCCGCCGATGGTCGCCGCCGGCGCGTGGGTATGGGAGCAGGGCGGCCCCTATTTCGGCGTGCCGCGGCAGAACTACTTCGGCTGGGTGCTCAACACCTTCCTGATCTACCTCGCCTTCAACGCGACGCAGCGGATCGGCGCCAAGGCGGACGAACCGCCGTACCGCTTCGGCGGTGTGTTCGCGGCCCTGCCGGTGGCGATCTACGTCCTGTTCGCGGTGGAGTACCTGATGCCCGGCCGGATGCCGGCGCTGACGGTCGTCGCGGTCTTCTCCATGCTTATGCCGGGCCTGCTGGCCCTCATGCGCATAGGCCTTCCGGCGGCGAGCGCGAAGCCCGTCTGAACTGGCGGCCGGCCCGCCGGTCGGGCTAGTGTCGGCCCGCGCCGCAAGAGGCGCCAATGCCGATGGGAGAGCGCTTCATGACGGGAACGGCCAGGCGGGTGGTGACGGGGCACGACGAGGCGGGCAAGTCCATCGTGCTGTCGGACGGGGCGCCGCCCCAGCCTCACCAGATGACCGGCCCCGGCGTCGGCGCGGACTTCTTCGAGATGTGGATCGTCCCTGCGGCCGTGCCGACCCTGACGTCGGTGGAGGCCCGCGAGCCGAACGAGCGCGAGTTCACCATCATGCCGGTGGCCGGCCATCTCCTGCGCATCATCGAGATCTATCCGCCCCAGGCCGGCGGCCATCGCACGGTGATGCATCGCACCAAGACGCTCGACTATGTGGTTGTGATCGAAGGGGAAGTGGTGCTCGTGCTCGACGACAGCGAGGTCGTGCTGAAGAAGAGCGACGTGGTGGTCCAGCGGGGGACCAACCACGCCTGGGAGAACCGCTCCGACAAGCCGGCGCGCATGGCCTTCTTCCATATCGACGCGGAGTTCAGCGGCGAACTCCTGGCGAAGCTTCTAAGCCCCTGGAACTGATGCGGTGATGCTCTAAGGGGCTAGTCACAACCCATGACAGTCTGAGTAGTTGACTATCATGGCGTCTGCGTGCTCACTGGCCGCAATGACGGATGCAGACACCCCTTGGTATGAAGACGTCGCGCTGTCTGCGCTGCTGCGCCACGCGCGCGCCACCTATGGCGCGGCCATGCGCCAGGCGCTGGACGACGCCGGCTATGACGACATCCCCGGCAACGGCCTCTATGTGATCGGCGGCCTCGCCATCGGCGCGGACGGCGTGCCCCTCGGCCAGCTGATCCGGGAGCTCAGGATCACCAAGCAGGCCGCGGGACAGCTGGTGGATACGCTGGTGACGCGCGGCTACCTGCACCGGACCACGGACGACCAGGATCGCCGCAAGCTGACGGTCGGCCTGACCGAGCGGGGCCAGGCCGCCGCCGCGACCCAGTCCGCCGCCCGCGAGCGGATCGACGCCGAGCTTCTGGAACGGGTGGGCCCGGACGCGGTGGGCGCGACCCGCAAAACGCTCGCCGCCCTGATCGCCATGGGCCCGCTCGCCGAGGCGCAGGAGCACTGAGGCAGCCCCGCCGCCGCGCCGCCTGAAAGCCTTACGAAGATTTCATGCCGCCGGCCGCATCTGTCCGGCGCAGGAATGGCCTCTTGCTCATAGACGACGAAGCCTGGACGCTTCGCGCATCGAGAAAGGGTTCAACGCCATGGAAGGCATACTCGTCCCCATCACCATGTTCCTGGTGATCGGCGCGGTGATCATCGCGCCCCGTTACTTCAAGAACCGCGAACGCGAGGCGCTGCAGGCGACCCTTCGCGCCGCGATCGAACGCGGCCAGCCGCTGCCGCCGGAGGTGATCGACGCGATCAGCCGCGACGCGCGGCCCGCGCCGTCGTCGGCGCGCGACCTGCGCACCGGAGTCATCTGGATCGGGATCGCGGCCGGCCTGGTGGGCCTCGCCTACGCCCTCGGCTATTCCGAGGACGCGGCGGACGCCTTCTGGCCCCTGATCGGCACGGCGTGCCTGCCCGGCTTCATCGGCCTGGCCTTCCTGGTCATGGCGGGGCTGAACCGCGGCAAGGGCAAGGTCTGAGGCGGCCGCGGGATTGGTGAACCGCCATGGGGGCTTCAGCGCGCGATCTCGCGGGGCTGCACGACGTGGAGCTGGCCAGCCTGTCGGCCGCCGGCCAGCGGGCGGCGTTCGGCGAGCTGGTCCGCCGGCACGGCTCAGCGGTGCGCGGCCTGCTGCGCCGCATGGGCGCCGACCCGGCCCTGGCCGACGACCTGCTCAGGACGCCTTCCTGGCCGCGTTCGAGCGGATCGCGGAGTTCCGCGGCGAGGGGACCTTCGCCGCCTGGGTCAAGCGGATCGCGAGCCGGCTCTATATCGCCGCTGGCGGCGCAAGGCGCGGCTGGACCTGACGGCGGAGCTCCCGGCGGACGAGCAGCCCGCCCCCGGCGGCCGCGACGCCGACGCCAAGCTGGACCTCGAGGAGGCCATGCGCACCCTGCCGCCGGGCGAGCGGGTCTGCGTATCCCTCTGCTACGGCGCGGGTTTTTCGCACGCCGAGGCGGCCGAGCTCTTGAACGCGCCCTTGGGGACGGTCAAATCCCATGTCAAACGTGGTCTGGATAGGCTCAGAGAACGCCTGGCGGGCTCGCCCGACCTGGCGGGGAGACGCGTCAATGGCTGAGCTGGACTTCGAAAGCCGTCTCAATCGCTGGTTCACGGAGGCGCCGGCTTTCCCGGACGCCGACCGGTTCGCCGCGCGGGTGCAGGACCGGCTCGACCGGTCGTGGACGCTGCGGCGGCTGATGATCGGCGCGGCGGGGCTTGTCGGCGGGGTCATCGCGGCGGCCAGATGCTCGATGCGCACGTGTTCCACCGCATGATGGGCGTGTCCGAGGCGTCGGCCGCGACCGTGACCCGCGGGGCCCGTACGATCAGCGAGCTTCGCGTGCTCACCGACCTGCCGGTCAGCGGGAGGTGATCTGGATGGGCGCGGGCCTGGCGGTGCTCGCCGTCGTGCTGATGGCGACGCGGGCCCTGGAGGAATTCTAGTGTCGGCTCAACGCGAACAGGCCCCGCGGCTCGCCGCCCCCGACATCACCGCCATGAAGGGCAAGACGCCGATCGTCTGCCTGACCGCCTACACCGCGCCCATGGCGGCGATGCTCGACGAGACCTGCGACATCCTGCTGGTCGGCGATTCGGTGGGCATGGTGCTGCACGGCCTGGACAACACCGTCGGCGTCACCCTGGAGATGATGATCCTGCACGGCCAGGCGGTGATGCGCGGGTCGAAGCGCTCGATGGTGGTCGTGGACATGCCGTTCGGCTCCTACGAGGGCGGGCCGGAGACCGCCTACGCCAACGCCGTGCGGGTGATGAAGGAAACCGGCGCCCAGGCGATCAAGGTCGAGAGCGGCCCGGCGGTGGCCGAGACGGTGGCCTATCTGGTCGACCGCGGCGTGCCGGTGATGGGCATGTGGGCCTCCGGCCCAGTCGGTGCTGGTGGACGGCCGCTTCCGCGCCAAGGGCCGCACCAACGCCGAGCACGACAGCGTCATGGAGGAGGCCGTGGAGACTCAGAAGGCGGGGGCCTTCGCCGTGGTGGTGGAGGGCGTGGCCGAGCCCCTGGCCCGCGCCATCACCGCCGAGCTCGACATCCCGACCATCGGCATCGGCGCCTCGCCCGCCTGCGACGGCCAGGTGCTGGTCACCGACGACATGCTCGGCATCTTCGACTGGACGCCGAAGTTCGTGCGCCGCTACGCGGACCTGCGCACCGAGATCGACCGCGCCGTGCGCGCTTACGCCGCCGACGTCCGCGCCCGCCGCTTCCCGGGCGAGGCGGAGACCTATCAGCTCGTCAAGCGCGCCTGACCACGCGCGCTCCGTTGCGGCGCCGGTTGCTTGTCGCTAGGGTCGCGCCTCCAAATTCCCCGCCGCGGAGCGCCTTTGCGTGACCGAATTTTTTGACGAGGTCGAGGAGCAGCTCCGCTCCGAGAAATACCGCACGCTGGTGACCAGGGGCTGGCCCTGGGCGCTGGGCGTGGTGATCGCCGCCCTGGTGGTCGCCCTCGGCGTCTGGGGCTTCCAGAGCTACCGCGCCCACCAGGCCGCCGCGGCCTCGGAAGACTACGCCGTGGCGCTGGAGAGCCTGCAGAAGGGCGACACCGCCAAGGCCTTCGACCAGTTCCAGACCGTGGTCCCGCACCGGCGCAAGGGCTACGAGGCCCTGTCCCTGATGCAGCAGGGCGCCATCCGCCTCGGCGAGGACAAGGACGAGCAGGCCGTGGCCCTGTTCGACAAGGCCGCCAAGGTCGCGCCGGACGAGGTCGTCGGCGACATGGCCCGCCTCAAATCCGCCTTCGCCCTCATGGACACCGCGCCCTACGCCGCCATGGAGGAGAGGCTGAAGCCCTTGACCGACGCCAAGCGCCCCTACGCGGCGGCCGCGCGCGAGGCGCTGGCCATGGCCAAGCTGAAGGCCGGCAGGCTGAAGGACGCCCGCAGCGACTTCTCGGTGCTGACCCTCCTGCCCGACGTGCCCGAGGGCATGCGCCAGCGCGCCCAGCTCGCCATCGCGGCCATCGACGACGGCTCGGCCGTGCGCGTGCCCGCGGCGGTGCAGGCGGAGCTGAAACTGCCCCCGTCCCAGATCACGCCGCGCAGGGCCCGCAGGGACCCGCCGCCCAATCCGGAGCCGCCCAATGAAGGCGAAGACCCTGCTCGCGGCGGCCGCCGTCGCGGCGCTCGCCGTCGGCGCGACCGGCTGCGGCACCGTGTCGAAGATCAATCCCTTCCACGGCAAGGAAGAGAAGGCCAAGGCCAGCGAGGGCGAGCGCATCCCCCTGATCGCCTTCAACCAGAAGCTGGAAGTCTCCGACACCCTGAAGGGGACGCAGTTCTTCCTGCCCGATCCCCAGCCGGTGACGGCCTGGCCCCAGCCGAGCGGCACGCCGGACCTCTGGGTCGAGAACCTCGACGCCGGCAAGGACTTCCGCGTCGCCTGGCGGCGGAACATCGGCGCCGGCTCCAACCGCCGCGTCCACGTCACCGCCTCGCCCGTGGCCGCGGACGGCGCGGTGTTCGTGATGGACGCCGAGGCGCACGTCTCGGCCGTCGACGCCTCGTCCGGCGCGCGGATCTGGCGCGTGGACCTGGCCGAGCACTCCAAGCGCGACCGCGAGGCGTTCGGCGGCGGCCTGGCCTACGACAGCGGCCGGGTCTACGTGACTTCCGGCTATCGCTTCGTCGCGGCGCTGGACGCCAAGAGCGGCAAGGTCTTGTGGCGCACGGCGGTGGATTCGCCGATCCACGCCGCCCCGGCGGTGACCCAGGGCCGCGTCCTCGCCGTCAACATCGACGACGAGCTGGAATCCTTCAACACCGACACCGGCGCGCCGGACTGGACCTACCAGAGCCTGACCGAGCCGGCCCGCATCCATGAAGGCCTCGGCTCCGACCGTGTCGGGCGACACGGTGATCGCGCCGTTCGCCTCGGGCGAGCTGGCCGCCGTGCGCGCCGCCAACGGCCAGGAGGAGTGGACCGCCACCCTGTCGCGTACCAGCCGCACCAACGCCCTTTCGGAGATCCGCGACATCGCCGGCCGGCCGGTGGTGTTCCAGGGCAGCGTGTTCGCGGGCAGCCACTCGGGCGTGTTCATGGCCATCGACCTGCGCACTGGCGAGCCGCGCTGGACCCTGCCGGTGGTGATGATCACCACCCCCTGGCCGGCCGGCGACGTGGTGTTCTTGATCTCCCAGGCCGGCGAGGTCGTCTGCGCCTCGCGTGAGAACGGGCAGGTCTATTGGATCACCGACCTGAACAAGGGCCTCAAGCGCAAGAAGCGCTCGCTGTGGTTTGGGCCGGTGCTGGCCTCGGGCCGGCTGATCGCGGTGTCAGACAAGGGCAAGGCGATCGCGCTCGATCCCAAGACCGGCAAGGTGCAGACCTCGCTGAACCTCGGCGGCGACGCCCTGATCTCGCCGATCGCCATGAACGGCACGCTGTACCTGGTCACCGAAAAGGCCGACCTGATCGCCATCCGCTAGGCCTTTTGGCTGAATCGCGTGGGTTCGGGTAGAACACCCGTCCCGGCATCGGCCGGGGACGGGCGACGGCTTGTCCCGTCCGTCCGGAGTCCTCATCGGCAGAGAACCGCCATTCCGCTTCGCCTCGCCATCGTCGGCCGCCCTAACGTCGGGAAGTCGACACTGTTTCAACCGGCTGGCCGGCCGCGCGCTGGCCATCGTCGACGACCGGCCGGGGGTGACCCGCGACCGGCGCTTCGGCACGGGCCGGCTCGGCGACCTCGACCTGGAGCTGATCGACACCGCCGGCTTCGAGGACGTCGACGACGAGAGCCTGACGGCCCGGATGCAGACTCAGACCGAGATCGCCATCACCGAGGCCGACGTCATCCTGTTCGTGTTCGACGCGCGCGAGGGCCTGACCCCGCTCGACGGCATCTTCGCCGAGGTGCTGCGCCGCCAGGACAAGCCGGTGGTGGTCGTCGCCAACAAGACCGAGGGCCGCGCCGGGGAGATCGGCGCCATGGAGGCCTTCTCGCTGGGCATGGGCGAGCCGGTGCCGATCTCCGCCACCCACGGCGAGGGCCTGTCGGACCTCTACGAGGCTGTGATCGCCGCCACGCCCGCGGACGTGATGGAGGCGGTGGAGGAGGAGCGCGGCGACAAGCCGATCCGCATCGCCATCGTCGGCCGCCCGAACGCCGGCAAGTCCACCCTGGTCAAACCGGCTGATCGGCGAGGAGCGGCTCCTGACCGGCCCCGAGGCCGGCATCACCCGCGACGCCATCCCGGTCGACTGGGAGTGGGAGGGCGGCCGGTGCGGCTGGTCGACACCGCGGGCCTTCGCCGCAAGGCCAAGGTGCAGGAGAAGCTGGAGAAGCTCTCCACCCAGGACACCCTGCGCGCCATCACCTTCGCCGAGGTGGTGATCCTGGTGATGGACGCCGCCAACGCCTTCGAGATATCCAGGACCTCGCAGATCGCCGACCTCTGCGAGCGGGAGGGGCGGGGCCTCGTCTATGTCCTGGCCAAGTGGGACCTCGTCACCGAGCCCCAGGCGCGGCTGGCCGAGTTGCAGGATGTCGCCGAGCGCTCGCTGCCGCAGCTGAAGGGCACGCCGGTGGTGGCGCTGTCGGCCGAGACGGGCCGGGGCCTGGAGCGGCTGATGCCGGCGGTGCTGAAGGTGCACCACGACTGGTCGTCGAAGGTGAAGACCCGCGACCTCAACGACTGGCTGAAGATCGCCGTGCAGCGCCACCCGCCGCCGGCCGTGAACGGCAAGCGCGTGCGGCCCAAGTACATGGCCCAGATCAAGGCCCGTCCGCCGACCTTCGTGATGTTCGCCTCGCGCCCCGACCAGCTTCCCGACAGCTACAAGCGCTATCTGGTCAACGGCATCCGCCAGAGCTTCGACCTGCCCGGCGTGCCGATCCGGCTCAGCGTCCGCGCCGGCAAGAACCCCTATGCGGAGGCGAGGGCTCCCCTGAGCCGATGAAGCCGGCCGCGCGCGAGGCGGCCAAGCGCAAGACCGCCGAGCGGATCGCCGTTCGCAAGGCCGCGCGCAACGCCGAAGGCCTCGCCCCCCGCCGGCCGCAAGCCCGGCCCCAAGCCGGTCAAGCGCAAGGGAACCGGCTCGCGCCCCGGCCGCCCGTCCGTGAACGGGACCCGCTCGCGCACGCCGCGCAAGTAGCCGCTCGCGGGCGCTTGCGAACGGCGGCGCTCTTCCGCCAAAGGTGCGCCCAACCAAGGAGAGGAGGCCGCTATGCCCGCGCCGATCGACGTCTATTTCTGGCCGACGCCCAATGGCAACCAAGAACACCATCGCCATGGAGGAGATTGGGCCTGCCCTACAACCTGATCCCGGTGAACAATCGGCAAGGGCGACCAGTTCAAGCCCGAGTTCCTGGCCATCAGCCGAACAACCGCATGCCCGCGATCGTCGACCCGGAGGGGCCGGGCGGCGAGCCGATCACGTTGTTCGAGTCGGGCGCGATCCTGCAGTACCTCGGCCGCAAGAGCGGCAAGTTCTATCCGGTCAACGACGAGCGCGCCCGCGTGCAGGTCGATGAATGGCTGTTCTGGCAGATGGGCGGCCTCGGCCCATGGCCGGCCAGGCCAACCACTTCCGCACCTACGCGCGCCAGATGATCCCCGACCAGCGCTACGTCGCCTATGGCGCGCACCGCTACGTCACCGAATACCAGCGCCTGGCGGGGCGTGCTGAACAAGCGCCTGAAGGGCCGCGAGTTCGTCGCCGGCGACTATTCGATCGCCGACATGGGCCTGCTATCCGTGGGTGCGCGGCATGGCGGCCTGAACCCCGGGCATCCACGAGGGCTTCGACGACCTCCTGGCCTGGATCGCCCGCATCTCCGACCGCGAGCAGGTCAAGAAGGCCGACCAGGCCGGCCGCGACCTCGTCCACACACCGCCGCCCAACGCCGGCCGCGAGGGCGAGCAGGCCCGCAGCGTCCTGTTCGGCCAGCGCGCCCAGCGCTGAACACACCCGCTGCCTCCGTCGGCGGCGGGCCGTGGCGCGGTCGCCGACGGGATAGGCGACCGATGCGGGAAAATTCGGCGAACTCCGCAGCTTAACTATATTTTTATCGCGCAGGACTTCTCCTCCCCTCGGAAGACCGGCGGGTCGCCGCCGCGCGGTCGGGGGCTAAGTGATGTTGGCTTGTATGGATGCCGAGCAGGGGTCCGGCTGCCGCTGCCGACGCCGGAGGCCACGGGGGGACGAGCTGTTCCGCCTGGGGCTTTTGTATTCGACCGGCCAGGGCGGCGCGCCGGCTCGACTAACGTCTCCGCGCACATGCTGTTCCAACCTGGCGGCCATGCGCGGCTCGGGTCGAGGCCAAGCTCTATCGCAAGGAATTGAGCCGCGAGATGGACCCAGGCCGATGTGGCCGAGGCCCCAGCGCGCCGGCGCGCGAGTGGCTGGCCACCGGCTGACGCGCGCTAGAACACCGGTCGTCCCGGCCCCGTTCAGCAGGTAGCTGAACCCGAGCTGGCCAGGCAGGACGTCGCGGATCTGCTCCATGATAACCCCGGCCTTGGCCAGGCCCGTTCGCGGCACATAGACCACGTCGAACCGGCGCAGCGGCACGAGGTCCACGTGCGAGGGGTCGCGCACGCCCTTGCCGAGGTCGACGGTCCGCATCAATCGGCCGCCCGTCCGGGCCGCGGCGGATGATGATCACCTCGCTCTTGCGGCCCGTGCCCTTGATCCCGGCCGGCCTCGATCACCGCCTGCAGGGCGTTGATGTCGCCGGGCATTTCGTAGACCCCGGGCTTGTCGACCTCGCCGCCGACGAACACCTTCAGCGGCTGGGCGGCGGTGACCGACACAAAGATGTCCGGCCGGATCAGCTGGCTGGCGTAGGCGGCCGAGAGGGCCGCCTCCACCTCCGTCGTCGTTCGGTCGGCGACCATGACGGCGTGGATCAGCGGGAGGCTGACGCGCCCGTCCGGCGCCACGGTGACGGTCTTGTTCAGCTCCGGCGCCGATGGGGACGGTGACACTCGATCTGGTCGCCCGGATAGAGGCGATAGGGCGGCTCGTAGTCCGTCCAGGTGGCGTAGCCGATGTCGGGGAAGGCGGCGTCCTGATGCGGCGCGGCCTGGGAACGCTCGCCGCTGGCGCACGCCGTCAGGACGATCGCCGCGCCGGGCCATGGCAAGCCGATCAGGCGGATGGAAGGTCGGAACGCCATCGGGCGGAGCCTCGCCGAACTCATGGGCCAACCGTTAAGGAAAATGGGTAATTCAACCGTTAACCGCGCGGGCCGAGGGTGCCGGCGTCAAGAGGTTCGGTCGCGGGAGTCGATGACCTACCACAGCGCATGGGCCGCCGGTTCGCCAGCGCCGTTCTCCGCCCTCGGGCGGGGAGTGGGCCGCCCGTCCGCGCTTACACCGCCAAGGATTTCGTGAACCCTGCTCTGGCGCGACCGCTTCCTGATGGCGGCGGTGTTCCTGGTCCTGGTCCTGGCGGGCGGGGCGGCCGCGTTCCTGATGAAGACCCAGTACTCCGGCCCAGTCCAGCATCCTGGTGCGGCTCGGGCAGGAGTACGTCTACGAGCCCGGCGTCGGCGACGCGGCGCGTGGCGCCATCCCGACCATCGACCAGCTTGTCCAGTCGGAGGTGGAGATCCTGAACAGCGCCGAGCTGCGCCGGCGGGTGATCGCCGACCTCGGCATGGGGCGGGTGTTCCCGGACCTTGCGGGCAAGTACGCCGCGGCCGACCCGGCGCGGCAGTCGCAGATCATGGACAGCGCCGTGGCGGCCATGGGCCGCCGGCCTGAAGATCGAGTGTCCGCGCCCGACACCTCGGTGATCCGGCTGACCTATTCCGACCCCCAACCCCGACCGCGCCGCCCTGGTTGCTGAACAAGCTGCTCGACGAGTACCTGACCTATCGCCGCACGGTGCTGCTGGGCGGGGCCGAGCCCTATCTCGACGACCAGGTGAAGCAGTTCCAGCAGCGGCTCGCCGACACCGACGCCGCCTACCAGGCCTTCCTGGCCGAGAACAACATCGACGACTTCGACGCCGAGAAGGCCTCGCTGAACAGCCTGCAGGCGTCCATGACCGACGAGAGCTATCGCGTGCAGGCCCGGCTGAAAGAGATCGCCGGGCGGCTCGGCGAGATCGGCAAGCAGGTTGGCGGGATCAGCCCGGAGATCAGCCTCTACCACGACACCAACCCGGCCGCGTCCCGACAAGCTGCTGCAGCTCCAGATCCAGCGCCAGGACCCTGCTGTCGCGCTACAAGCCCGACGCCCAGCCGGTGCGCGACCTCGACCAGCAGATCGTCCAGCTGCAGGCCCTGCAGGGCCAGACGGGCAGGTCTCCGGCGCCAAGCGGATCGGATCAACCCGGTCTACCAGACCGTCCAGTCCGAGCAGCTCCAGCTCACCGCCGAGGCCGCCTCCCTGCGCGAGCGGCAGGCGGCGCTGACCGGCCTGCTGCAGCCAGATCTCCGCGCGCCGCCAGAAGCTCAACGAGCTGGAGCCCCGCTACCAGGCGTTCCAGCGCGACCAGGACCTGTTGCAGACCAACCTCAAAAGCCTGGTGCAGATGCGCCAGGAGAGCCAGTCGTCCCAGGCCGCCCAGCGCAACAACAGCGCCGTCAGCATCGTCGAGCGGCCCACCCCGCCGGCCCATGGCAAGAGCCTGCGCAAGCCCGTGCTGGCCCTGGCGGTGATGGTCGCCGGCTTCACGGCCCTGTGCGTGGGCCTGGTGCGGGTGTTCCTGCGGCGCGGCTTCGCCACCCGCGACAGCGCCTCGCGCACCCTCGATCTGCCGGTTTTGGCGACAGCCGGGGTCAAGGCGAGATAAGGCTTTGTCTTGAAGGGCTTCTCCCGACCGCTGGATTGGTCTAGCGTGGGGTCCTTGCGCGCGCTTCGATTCGCTGATGGTCAACCTGACGTCCGAGATGGCGCAACTATGGGCCTCGCTCGGCAAGCCGCAGCCCGGCGTCGGGCGCGTCGTGCAGTTCGTCGCCGCCACGCGGGGGGAGGGGACCTCCACGGTGGCGCGTGGAGTTCGCCCGCTTCGCCGCGGGGCGCTCGGACCGGCCGGTATGGCTGGTGGATCTCGACCTGCAGGGCGGCGGCCAGCACGGGGCGATTTCGGCCGACCCGTCGCGCTACGGCGTGCTCGGCCGGGGGGCGGCGGCCAGCCCGGACGGCTCGGCCTTCTTCACCGTCCAGCCGCCGGGGCGCGACGCCCAGGGCAGCTGATCCCCGACGCCTTCTACCTCAGCGCCCATCGCGCCGGCACGTCCCAGCTCTGGGTCACCCGCTTCCGCCGCGAGCTGCTGCGCGCCGGCCAGGCCGCGCACGTGATCCCCAGCGGGGAATACTGGTCGGCGCTTCGCCGGCACGCGGCGCTGGTGGTGGTGGACGCCCCCGCCGCCGACCGCTCGACCGCCGCCGTCATCGTCGCGCCGTTCATGGACGCCACCGTGCTGGTGGTCGCCGCCGACGGGGCGGACACCCGCGCCCCGGCCGCCGTGCGTGACGCCATCGAGCAGGCCGGCGGCCGCTGCGCCGGCATCGTGTTCAACCGCGCCCGCATCGAGCCGCCGCGGTTCCTGAGGGCGATCCTGCCATGACCGCATCCGCCGCCTGGGCCCGCCCCGGCGCAGCGGAGCGTTGGACCGCCGTCGACCTCTTCGCCTTCGTCTGCGGCGTGGTGGTGATCCTGATCTTCAGCCAGGGCTGGGTGACCGCCCTCGGCGGCGACAATCCCGACTCCGCCTCGGGCCTTCTGCGCGCGATGGCCTTTCCCGGCTACGCGGCTGGCCTGGCGCTCATCGTGTTGAGCCCCGGCGAGACCGCCCGCGCCCTGCTGCGCCAGCCGCTGCTGATCGTGCTGATGTGGGTGGTGGCGGCATCGTTCTTCTGGTCCATCGACCCGGGGGAGACGGCGCGGCGCGCGGTGGCCCTGGTGCTCACCACCATCTGCGGCGTCGCCCTGGCCGCGCGCTTCCGCTGGGCGACCCTGGCGGAGGTGTTCGCCACGGCCTTCGCGATCCTGGCGGTGCTGTCGCTGCTGGCCGCCGTGCTGGTCCCGTCGTTCGGGCGGATGACCACCCTGTTCCCCGGCGCCTGGCGGGGCCTTTGGACCGAGAAGAACGACCTCGGCGGCAACATGGCCATCGGCTTCATGCTGACCGCGGCGGCGGCGATCCTGCAGCCGCGGCGGCGGCTGCTCTGGTGGCCGGTCGCGGGCCTGTGCGTGGCGCTGCTGTTCCTGTCGACCTCCAAGACGGCGCTGGTCGCCTGGGCGCTCGGCGTGTGCGGCCTCGTCCTGGTCGGGCTGATCCGGCGCGGGCCGGTGATGCGGGTGGTGGCGACCTACGGCGCGATCGCCGGCGCGATCGTGCTGGTGATGATGGTGCTGTTCGCCTCGGACGTGCTCCTGGCCCTGGTCGGCAAGGACGCGACCCTGACCGGCCGGACCAAGCTCTGGGCCGCGGAGCTGATGGTGATCCCGCAGCATCCGTGGCTGGGCTTCGGCTACGCCGCGGTCTGGCGCGACACCTCCCCCTGGGGCCCGCTGGCGGTGATCACCAAGCTGGGGGCTTTCGCGCCTACCACGCCCACAACAGCTGGCTGGAGCAGTGGCTCGGCATCGGCCTCGTGGGGCTGATCGTCTGGGCCGCCTATTTCGTGGAGACCTGGGCGCGGGCGATCGTGCTGCTCTACCGCGACCGCGGCGCCTATCTGGTGCTGCCGTTCCTGCTCGTGCTCAGCCTGACCAGCCTGACCGAGAGCGTGGTGCTGGTCTACAACGACATGCGCTGGGCGATCTTCGTGGCCCTGGCGGTGAAGGCCGCCTATCGGGACCGGCCGCCGGCCCGCGCCCCGATCCGCCGCGCGCCCTCGCCGACCGTGACCACATCGGCGCCGCCGCCGAGCGCGCGGTCGACCAGCCGCTCCAGCGCGTCCGGCCGGCAGCCCCAGGGCGACGGGGTCTGGCCGACGTCGTGGCTGTAGAGGATCAGCCAGGCGTTCCGCGCCAGCGCCCGTTCCAGCCAGGCGGCGGCGACCGCCTCGCCGTGCGGCCCCTCGATCCCGACGGCGGGCGCCTGGTTCAGGTCTGCGCCGTCCTCGATCAGGCCGTGGTGCAGGGCGCGCAGGACGGCGAACCGGCCGCCGAGCGTCTGCTTGGCCGCGCGCGAGACCTCGCCGTAGGGATAGGCGAAGGCCACAGGCGCCGGCGCGCCGATCGCGGCCAGCGCCGCCTGGTTGCGCCGCACGTCGGCGTCCATGGCCTCGGCGGAGGCCTTGCCGCAGTCGAGGTGCGAATGGGTGTGGCAGGCGATCTCGTGGCCCGCCGCCATCAGCGCTCCGATCTCCTCCAGGCTGGCGTTGGCGCCCATGGGCCCGGTCTCGCCCGCGAGGCCCGTCGCGATGAAGTAGGTCGCCCGCGCGCCCCGGCGCTCGAGGATCCCCGCGCCGGCCCCCGCCGCGCTGACGGGGGCGTCGTCGAAGGAGAAGGACACCATCGGCCGCTCCAGCCGCACCCGCGCGGGGCGCCGGTCGGCCAGCCGCGCCAGGCGCCGCCGCAGCTTGCCCTTCAGGGAGCGGTCGGCCGAATAGGCCGCCATCACAACGCCCGGGCGCAGACCGCCGCGCGGTAGAGCCGCATGGAGAAGGCCCGCAGGCCCACCGGCGCCGGGTCGGCCAGGGCCAGCAGCTTCAGCGCCGGCCGCAAGGCGTCGCCGAACGGCGCGAGCTTCATCAGCCGCGCGGCCTTATAGCTCGGAAACCGCCGCACCACGTCCGGGTGCAGCCGGGCGATGTAGGCGAAGTTGGCCGCCGATTGTTCGTACTTGGCCGCGATCACCCGCGCCGAATCCAGGCCGAGGTGCGTGGCGGGGTTGTCGATGTGCAGGATCTTGTGGGCGCGCGAGACCCGCACGCCCCATTCGACGTCCTCCCAGCCCCAGCCCTTGAACGCCTCGTCGAACGGCTCGGTCTCGAACACGTCGCGCCGGGCCAAAAGGTTGGAGGTGAAGACGTACTTCTCCGGCGTGCGGCGGCGCACCGCGGCGGGGGCGCAGTCGGAGCGCAGGGCGAGCTTGCGGTGCAGGGCGTGCTCGCGCCGGCGGGGCGCCTGGCGCACCGAGAAGCCGCCGAACACGACGGCCGGGTTCTGCGCCTCGATCAGCGCCAGATAGCGCGCCAGGAAGTCCGGCGCGTCGGGCAGCATGTCGGCGTCGAGGAACAGAAGGTGCGGCGCGCGGGCGTTGCGGGCCAGGCGGTTGCGGCCCTTGGCGCGGCCCTCGTTGGCGAGGATCTGCACGAACCGCGCGGGCGCGCCGGCCTGGTTGACGGCCGCGGCGACGTCGGCGGCCAGGCCGTCGTCCTCGGCGCCGTCGTCGAGCAGGACGATCTCGACCTGGCCCTGCAGCGCGGCCGCTTCCCGGTCGAGGGCGGCGAGCAGGCGGCGCGGGTCGTCGTGCAGGAACGGGACCAGCACCGAGAGCCGGGGCTTGGCGGCGGCCCAGGCGGCGTTGTCGACGGTCCATTCCTGGACGGGGGCGTTCATGCCGCGACCCTGTGCAATGCGCGGACCAGTTCGCCCCCGCGCGAGCGCACATCCGCCGCGTCCAGGGCGAAAGCCAGGACGGCGTAGGCGACGATCCCCACGGCGGCCTTGTCGACCAGCTCCAGGAGCCCGCCGCCGGCCGGCACGAGGCTGACGGCGACGGCCATGCCCGCGGCCGCCGCGGCGCAGCGCCAGAGGGCGTTCCAGGGGACCGGCAGCGACACGGCGGCTCGCCCCAGGCCCCAGGAGGCGAGGGCGCCGATCAGGTAGCTGGCGGCCGTCGCCCACATGGCGCCGTCCAGGCCGAAGCGGGGGATCAGGACCAGGGTCAGGGCGAGGTTCGCGGCCGCGGGAATGGTCATGGCGAGCAGCAGGCGCTTGGTCCGCCGGCCGAGGGTGAAGGCGGTATGCAGATAGTAGGTGGTGATTCCGGAGAAGAAGCCACTGAACGCGATCCAGGGCGTCACCCGCGCCGCGCCGCCGCTCAGGTCCGCGCCCACCATCAGGGCGGCAAGCGGCTTGGCCACCAGCGCCAGGCCCACCGCGGCGGGCAGGCAGACCAGCAGCATCAGCGACGCCTGCTCGCGCGCCGTGCGCTCCAGCGCCGCCGGGCCGCCGCGCTCCAGCGCCGCCACGGCCGCGGGGCCGCCGGCCGCGCCGAGCCAGATGAACAGCACGTCCAGCGTCCGGTTCGAGAGGCTGTAGCCGGCGTGATAGACCCCGACGCTGGCCGGCCCGAGGTAGGCGGCCAGGACGAAGCGGTCGGTGGTGGCGATGGCCAGGGCCAGGATCAGCGACAGCGACACCGGCACGCCGTAGTGGGCGTAGACGGACGCCTGCCGGCGGTCGAAATGGCCGCCGCGGGCGATCTCGAGCTCCTCGGGCAGGACGAACACCAGGCAGAGCACGGCGGCGAGGCCGAGGCCGATCAGGGGCGCAGCGCCCCCGGCCCCGAGAGCGGCCAGGCCTGCGCCGATCAGGAAGGCCCCGCCGGTCTGGCCCATGTCGAGCAGGGCCGAGGCGCGCACCCGTCCGGCCGCCCGCCGATGCTCCTGCGCCAGCCGCGCCAGGCTCCGCGCCGGGATGGCGGCCAGGCCCGCGGCCACCGCGATCTTCAGCGGGGGCTCGAGCGGCAGCAGCCAGACCACGGCGCCGGCGATCATGGCCATGGCGATCGTGAGGCCCAGATAGCTCCGATAGAGGGTGGCGAAGTGGTCGGGGAGGCGGCCCCGCTCGGCCTCCGCGGCGTAGAAGCGCGCCATGGCCGCCTCCAGCCAGGTGAAGCCGAGGGTGTGGACGAGGCTCATCGCCGAGAACGCCAGGGCGTAGGCGCCATAGGCCGCGGGCGAGAGCAGGCGCGTGAACACCACGATGCTGAGCAGGCCGACCACGCCCTGCACGAGGTTGGCCGGCAAATATCCGATCACGCCTTTCCAGAACATCCGCGGGCCCGTCAGCGCACGTTCGCCCGGTCGCCGATCAGGCACGGGATGGTCATCACCAGGATGTAGAGGTCGAGCCAGAACGACTGGCGGTCGATGTACTCGACGTCGAGCGCCACGCGCCGGCGCACCGACTCCGGCGTGTCCACCGGCCCGCGCGAGCCGTGGATGGCGGCCCAGCCGGTCATGCCTGGCTTCAGGCGATGGCGGTGGGCGTATTCGGCCACCAGCCGCGCGGACTCCGTCTCGCCGGTCTTCATGCCGATGGGATGGGGGCGAGGGCCGACCAGGGACATCTCCCCCTGCAGCACGTTCAGCAGTTGCGGCAACTCGTCCAGGCTGGTGCGGCGGATGAAGCGGCCGACGCGGGTGACGCGCTCGTCCCCGACGCTGACCTGCCGCGCGCCCGCGGCCTCGGCGTCGTCGGTCCGCATCGAGCGGAACTTCCAGACCACGATCTCCTCGTTGTTGAAGCCGTGGCGGCGCTGGCGGAACAGGATCGGCCCCTTGCTGTCCAGGCGGATCGCCAGGGCGACCGCGGCCATGACCGGCAGGGCGGCGAGCAAGGCGAGCGAACCGACCACCAGGTCCTGGCCCCGCTTCCAGAAGGCCCGGGTCTCGTTGCGCGGCGCGCCGGAGAGCTGGGCCAGGGGCGCATTGGCGAGGCGGGAGAGGGCCGCGGCGCCCTGGGACTCGCCGTCAAAGTCCAGGAACAGGGAGATGTCGTTGGGCAGGACGCGCAGCCGCTCGATGATCTGGCGCACGCGCCCCTGGGCCGCCGGCGGCACGGTGACCACGATCCGGTCGACGTAGGGCGTGATGCGATGGGAGATCAGCGCCTGGGTGTCGCCGAGCACCGGCACGCCGTGGATCGCCCCGGGCGCGCGGTCCAGCCGGTCGTCGAACACGCCGAGGACGTGGGCCTCGCGCGTCTGGAGCAGGCCTTGGATCAGGCGCTCGGCGTTCTTCGTCGCGCCGACCACCACGATGTTGGGCGTCAGCCGGCCGTCGGCGCGCCAGCGGCGGACGGTCATCCACCACCAGACGTGCGCCAGATAGATCGCCGCGAACGGCACCCCGATGCAGATCAGGCCGTGCAGGGCGTTGGTCCGGCTGAGGCCGAACAGCCCCCCGCCGATGGCCAGGACGGCCACGGGGGCCAGGAAGGCCGCTCCGGTCCGCAGCAGGTGCGCCGACAGCGGTTCGTGCGCCCCGAAGCGATAGGCGCCCGCCGCGTCCAGGCTCCAGATCACCAGCACCGCCCCGATCAGATAGGGCAGCACGGCGCCCACCGGCGCGGCGAGCAGGCCTCCCGGCTGGGCGGCGGCGCAGAACAGGGTCGCCAGGGCGCCGACGATGCAGCCGTCGGCGATGCGGAAGGCACGGGCGGGGCCGAGGCCGTTCAGCCGCGCGCGCGGGGACAGCAGCCGCTCGGGCCGCAGCGGACCGCGGCGCTCTCGGGCGCCCCGCCGGTCGCTCCTGGGGCCGATCTCGGCGGCGAACGCCTCCGCGTCGGGCGCAGCGGGTCGGGCGGCGCGCGCGCCTTCGGCGACCGGCGCCGTGGAGCGTTCGGCGTCGGAAAGGGCGTGCTTGCGGGCGGCGGCGACCATGGGCGAATCCAGAACTGGTCCGCACCGTCGCAGAACGGGGTGAGCCCGCCGTTAACGGTGGAGCGAATTCACCGCCTCCCATGCATGGCCTGCGCCAAGTCGCCCGCGCCGCGAGGCCTTTCCTGCACGGGCGCATGTGCTATGACGCCCGTCCCGGGACGTCAGGCGTCCGCCGCCTGAAGGCGCTGTCCCGGCGCGCCGGCCCGTCCGGCGCCGCGAATGGGGTGACGTGGCCGAGTGGCTGAAGGCGGCGGTTTGCTAAACCGTTATACGCTGTCAAGGCGTATCGAGGGTTCGAATCCCTCCGTCACCGCCAGTTCCAGATAGCGTTTCGAAGAGCGGCCAGCCCGCCTCAGCGGGGCAGGCTGGCGCCTTGGGCGTCGCGCCAGCAGCCATGGAACAACCAGGGCTGGCTGAACGGCAGGCGCACGACGGCGATGGGGTCGGACTCCAGGTCCATCGCATCGAGGATGATCAGCTCGGCGCGGTTGTCCGGCCGCGTGACCACCGACAGCAGGAAGCCCACCCCCTCCGGCGCGTCCGGCGAGCGCGGGACAAACACCGGCTCCTGGGCGTCGCCCTCGGTCACATGCTCGACCCGCCCGCCGGTCTTGGTGTCGTAGCGGACGAGGCCCCCGCGGGTGGTGGAATAGCCGTAGCGGTAGGGCTGCAGGGCGAAGCGGTCGTCGATTTCGGGCATGCCGCCGCCGGGCGCATTGGTGAGCGGACGGATCTGCACCTCGCCGGTCGTAAGGTCGAAGGTGATGCGGGAGAACGGGCCAGGCTGGAACGCGGTGGCCTGGCGGCCATGCGCCTCCTGGAAGAAGGTGAAGAAGTGGCCCGAGTGGACCGTGCCGTCCACGTGCACCTTATCGCCCTCGGTGAAGGCGTTCATGAAGTGGGCGATGGCGCCGCCCGGCACGGTGAACCAGCGGATGTCCTTGGTGGTCCCGCTGCGCGGCATGACGCCGAACATGGGCTCCAGGTCGTTGTCGAAGGCGTAGAAGTCGCCGCCCGCCTTCATCCGCTCCACGTCCACCGTGACCGGCCAGACGTGGAAGATCAGGTGCTCGCGGGTCACGGCCCAGTCGTGGGTCATGCCCGGATAGGGGATCTCGAACTCCTCCTCGCGGATGACGTCGCCGTCCTTGTCGATGACGTGCAGCGACATCTCGCACTCGAACCGCTTCTGCGAGAACTGGCCGTAGCTCCACCACTCGCCGGTCACCGGGTCGATCTTCGGGTGGGCTGTCATGGTCTTGGAGCGCAGGCCCTGGCCGCCGAACCTGGCGATGCCGAGGGTCTCCAGGGTGATCGGGTCCAGCTCGTAGGGGATGGAGTCCTCGCGCAGGGCGAACAGCTTGCCGTGGTGGACGAAGGCGGTGGTGTTGCCGGTGTTGTCGCGGTCGGTGCCGGCGGTCGACGGATCGTCGGTGTAGGCGTTGCGGTAGGCGCCGTAGAGGCGCCGCCGGTTCTTCCGCTCCAGGAGATAGCGCTCGGTCTTCACATAGCGCTGGATGAAGTCGACGTAGCCGTCCTCGAAGTGGAACGCGGCCACCACCCCGTCGCCGTTGTTGAGATTGTCGTTCTGCATGGTCGGATAGGCGGTGTCGCCGCCGCAGCGGTAGAAGCTGCCGTTGAGCTCGCGGGGGACCTCGCCGAGCACCTCGCAGTCGTAGATCTCCGCCTCGAAGCGGAGCGGCGCGACGGTGGAGTGCAGGTAACTCTGGACCGGGACATAGGCTTCGCGGCCGATACGGACGACGGGCGTGTTCATGGATTTCCTCCCCGCATTTCCATGCGTTCGCAATGAAATGACCGGCGGTCGAGCCCGACGTCAACGCATAGTTTGGCGCGGGCTCGAAACGTGCTCCGAGGCCGACCCGCTCTTCACCCCTCCGCCGGGTGCTCCTTGACCAGGGTCATCACGAGCAGGCCCGACAGCAGGAAGACGATCCCCACCGCCACGCCCGCCCGCTGGCTGTGGGCCAGGGTGGTCAGGACGCCGATGGATAGGGGGCCGATGAAGGAGGTGGCGGTGCCCGACAGGGCGAACAGGCCGAAGAACTCGTTGAGCATGGCCCGCGGCGACAGCTTGGCCATCAGGGCGCGGCTCGTGACCAGGCCGCCGGTCACGAACATGGCGCACGAGCACTGGGCGACCAGGAACACCTTGTCGGGCAGGGATGGGAACAGGCCGTGCGGGACCAGCGGCGGCGCGACGTGGATGAAGAACACCATGTCCGGCGTCACCGAGCAGAGCACCAGGTTAGCCGCCAGGCAGCCGCCCACGAACAGCATGCTCGACGCCTTCGAGCCGATCCGGGTGTCCAGCCAGCCGGCGCCGAGGCCCGCCAAGGCGGCGACCACGCTGTTGATCAGCCCCTCGGCGATCAGCATGGTCGGGGTCCAGTGCAGGATGCCGGCGGCGAACACGCCGGTGAACAGCATCAGGACGATGAAGCCCTCGTTGTAGAGCATCCGCGCCCCGAGGAAGGTCGCGGCGTTGCGGTAGTGGCCGAGCTTGGAGAGGGTGCCGGCCAGGGTCTTCAGGCCGTGGCTGACCGCCTGGGGCACCGATCGCGACGTCCCCGGCGAGTCCGGCGTGAACAGCAGAAGCGGTATGGCGAAGACCGCGAACCAGGCGGCGGCCAGCATGCCGACGGCCCGCTCCGGCTCGTGGCGCGCGGCGTCCAGGCCGAACAGCGGGTGCGGGTTCCAACTCCAGGCCAGAAGGAAGAACAGGAAGACCAGCACGCCGAAGAAGTTGCCCAGCGCGAAGCCGAGGCCGCTGAGGAATCCGAGCCGTCCCTGCGGCGCCACGTTCGGCAGCATGGCGTTGCAGAAGATCGCCGAATACTCGAACGCCAGGGTCGAGCCGACGATGGCGGCCATGACCCAGATCAGGCCATGCGACATGCCGGGGGTGGCGAACCAGATCAGCGACATGCAGGGCACGCCGAGGATCACGGTGGCGATCAGCCACGGCTTTCGCCGCCCGCCCGCGTCGGCGATGGCGCCCAGGATCGGCGCGCCGATCGCCACCAGGAAGGCGCCGGTCGAGGTGACGTAGCTCCACACGGCCTGGCCGCGGACCGAGTCCGGCACCACCACCGTGCTGAAGTAGGCCGAGAAGACGAAGATGTTGACGAGCACGTTGTAGGGGCTGCGCGCCCCGTCGAACGCGGCCCAGGCGAACTGGCCCAGGGGACTGGCGCCCCTGTGCGCGCCCGTGCGCGCCTCCAGCGCGGCGGCCTCCGCCGCGGGCAGAGGTCCCCCTTCTACGATGTCGGCCATTTTCGGCTTCCTGTTGTGTTTCCTCGCCGGCCACTATCCGGGGCGGCGCGGGCCCTGGCAAGCGCCCGGGCGTCGCGGGCCGGCTAGGCCGTCGCCGGCGCGGAACGGGCCAGGTGGGTCAGGCGGTCGGCGGTGAACACCCGGCCGAGGCTCCAGGCCTGCCGCGCGGACGGCCGCTCGTAGATCTTGCGCAGCCATTCCATCGTGTGGGGCGTCTTGGCGTCGCTGACCGGGCCGTCCGGCATCATCGGCATGAAGTAGCAGAGGTTGAAGGCGTTGATGTCGGCCAGGGTGTAGTCGTCGCCCGCGATCCACGGCCGCTGGCTCAGCACCTTCTCCACCAGGGCCGCGGCATAGGCCGACTTGCGCGCGGATTCCTCCAGCTCGCCCGGCGCCCACAGGCCCAGCGTCGACTTGGCCCAGGCCGCGCGCCGCTCCTTTTGCGGGATGGCGTTCAGCTTCTCCTCGAACTCGGCGCGCTCCTCGTCGGTCATCTCGCGGCGGCGCCCGCGGGCCCAGGCCCCCATGCTGACCGACGGGGCGTAGTACTCGTCGAAGAACTTCATCCACCAGCGCATGCGCCAGCGCCCCTCCGGATCCGCGGGCCGCAGCGGCAGGCCGGGGAAGGCGGCGTCGACGTACTCCATGATGGCGGTGGATTCGTAGAGCTTCAGCGCGCCGTGGGTGGCGGCCGGCACGACGCCGAGCGGATTGATGTCGAGATACTCGGGCGTGTGGTGCTCGAACTTGGAGACGTCGATGTAGCGGCTCTCGAAATCCACGCCCTTCTCGATCAGCGCCATCAGGGGCTTGCCGGAATTGGCGTTCGGCTCCCAATGATAGAGGGTGAACTTGTCGGTCGCGGTCATCGGCTCCTCCGGAACGGCAGGGTGAGGATGAAGAGGATCAGGCCGGGCGAGAGCAGCTTCAGCGCCTCGCGCGCCTGCTCGGGCCGCAGGCGGGCGGTCATCGGCATGGCGCCGAACACCTTGCCCTTGATCACCAGGTCGTCGCCGTCGCGCTCGATGGCGTTGACGTCCATCAGCTCGGACTTGTCGGGCGAATAGAGCTTCATGCGCGCACGCCTCCCTTCCCCCTGGAGGGGGGAAGGGCCGGGGACGGGGGTGGAGACGCTTCCGGAGAGGGCGCGGCGCCGAAACCGCCGTGGCGGCCAGTCCCATCAACAGGGGCGCGGAGAGGGCGCCACCCCCACCCCTGCCCCTCCCCCCTCCAGGGGGAGGGGAGACGGCCTGCCGGACTGCTCATGCGATCCCTTGACATGCCGCTCAGGCCGACACCTTGCCGAAGTCGAGCTTCAGGTCCTCGAACATGGTCATCGCCGCCGCCCGGCCCGCGCCGAAGACGCCGCCCCCGGGCGCCTGGAACGGGCCCACGAGATAGAGCCGCTCCACGCCCGGAACGGTGTTTCGGCCGAGCTCCGGCGTCGGGCGGTGCGCGCCGTACTGGTAGGTGGTGGAGGCCACCCCGTGCAGGTCCCCGCGCCGGAAGGTCGAGGAGGTCCGCTCCATGTCGACCGGCGTGTCGCAGTGGTAGGCGAGGATGGTCTCGGGCGTCAGGTTGGTGATGAACCGGCCCATGTGCTCGATCATCCGCTCGGCGTAGGACGTCTTCGTATCGTCCCACGACCGCCCGTCCGGCCGTTCGTAGGGAACATAGTCCCAGGCGTGCATGGTGGCCTTGCCGGGCGGGGTGCGCGAGGGGTCGTGCTGGGTCAGGGAGCCCAGGCCGATCAGCGGATAGGCGGAGAAGCCGCCGTAGCGCATCTCGTCGAACGACTTGCGCAGCCCGTCGTAGTCGTCGGGCAGAAGCTCGATCATCACGCCCCGCACGTGGTCGCCGGCGCGGAACTGCAGCGGCTCGTTCAGGGCGGCGTGCAGGGTGATGCAGCCGAGCTCGGTGATCTGGGTCCGCTCGGCCGTCTTCACCACATAGGGATCGAGGCCGGAGACCATCCTGCCGATGTCGTGCGGGTGGATGGCGCCGATCACCCCGTCGCCGGCCTCGAACTCGCGCCCGTCGCTGGCGGCGACCCCGGCGGCGCGGCCGTTCCTGACGATCACCCGCTCCACGTCGACGCCCGCGACCACCTTGCCGCCGTTGGACTCGATCGAGGCGATCAGGGCGCGGGTCAGCTCGCCCGAGCCGCCGACGGGCACGCCGATGCCGTACTTCTCCAGGAAGCCGACGAAGACGAAGACGCCCATGCCGGTGGACTTCTCGTCGGGGGAGACGAGGTTCTCGCCGGCCACCCGGGCGAAGTGCATGCGCACCTTGGGATGCTCGAAGAACTCCAGCAGCAGGTCGTGGCTGGACATCTGCATGTAGCGCCACATCTCGCGGCCTTCGCGGCTCTGGTCCATGAAGGCGTAGGTGGCGCCCAGCGGGGCGGGCGGGCTGTAGAGCGAGGACTCGATCATCGGCATGTAGATCTGCGCCTGGTCGGCCAGCCGGCGGAACGCCTCGGCGTCCTTTTGCGAGAACTTGGCGATCTCGGCGACCGAGCGCTCGCGGTCGCCGTAGAAGCCCAGCGTGGTCCCGTCCTCGAACACCGACATCATCCGGCATTCGGGGAAGACGTAGCGCAGGCCGAATTTCGACTTCAGCCCCAGGTCGTCGTTCTTCAGCAGCGGATTGGCCTGGATGAAGATGTGCGCCATCGAGTGCTGGTCGTGGCGGAAGCCGGGAACGGTCAGCTCGCGCGTGACCACCCCGCCGCCGAACCAGGGATTGCGCTCCAGCACCAGCACCTTCTTGCCGGCCGCCGCGAGATAGGCGGCCGCGACCAGGCCGTTGTGGCCCGATCCGATGGCGACGACGTCGTAGGCTTCAGCCATGTGTCCTCAGATCTGCAAGGCTCCCTTCCCCCTGGAGGGGGGAAGGGCCGGGGATGGGGGTGGAGACGGACCAGGAGAGGTCTGGGCGCGCCAACCGCCGCCGCCGCCAATCGCAGGCGTACAGACGCCGAGAGGGAGCCACCCCCACCCCTGCCCCTCCCCCCTCCAGGGGGAGGGGTGGTGTGATGACTGCGGCCCCATGGATTTCCTCAGCTCACGACGCTGAGGATGTAGGCCGTGTCCATGTATTCGCGCAGGGCGAAGATCTTGCCGTCCTTGATCTCGACCATCCAGCAGTAGCGGTTGTCGTAGGGCGTGCCGTTGGCGAAGTGGCCATGCGCCTCGGTCTCGGCGCCGACGAGGTCCCCGCGGCCGACGAGGTTCCTGACCGTGACCTTCGGGTCGCCGGGCTTGAACAGGCCGCGCACGGGGCCGAGGAACTCGTCGAGAATGCCCTTGTGGCCCTTGTGCGCGCCCGCGCCGGGGATGGTCTTGCCCATGGCCTCCCAGGTCGCCTCCGGGTGGAGCAGGGGGCGCAGCTTGTCGAGGTCGCCTGTGGAAAGGTCCTCGAAGAACTTGCGCACGAGCGCTTCGTTCGGCGTGTCCGCATCCGCCATGTGTGTCTCCCTGTCGATGATGTTATGGCTCAGGCCGCTTCCCGGCGCAGGGCGTCGGCGGCCTGACGGTTGGCGACGGCGTCCGAAAGGCGCGCCGGCGCGGTCTCCTTGAGCAGCAGGCAGAGCAGGCCCGCCGCCACCGAGCACACCGTCATGACCAGCATGGGCGCCTCGAGCTTGATGCTGGTGGCGTCGGCGATGCGGCCGGCGACGATCGGGCCGAACACCCCGCCCAGGATCTCGCCGACCCCGACCACGATGCCCATGGCGGTGGCGATCTGGGCGCGCGGCAGGCTCTCGCCCGGCACCGCGCCCATGAAGATCGGGAAGATGCCGTTGCCGACCCAGCCGATGAACATCAGCACCGCCAGGAACCCGACCGGGCCGTGGAAATACAGGGCCGCGAGCGGGGCCAGGGCGCTGGCGAAGCAGCCGACCACCAGCACCGGCTTGCGGCCGAAGCGGTCCGAGGCCGCCGGCGCCAGCGCGCCGAAGAAGAAGGCCGCGAAGCCGAGCGCGCCCATCACCCCCGCCGCCGCCGCTGGCGTCCAGCCGCGGAACTCCACGAAGAAGGTCGGCAGGAAGGCGAAGCCGGTGACCAGCCAGGAGACCATGAACACCGACACCGCCGAGCAGACCGCGACGTTGCGCACGGCCAGCATCTGCAGCAGGCCGACGTGCGCCGCCTTGCCGCCCGGGCCGTCGAAGGCGTCCTTGGCCGGCTCCTTGACCCACAGCCAGATGGCGAGGGCCGACAGCAGGCCGGGCAGGGCGGAGAGGTAGAAGGCGTGCCGCCAGGTGAAGGCCTGGGCCACCACCACCAGCACCACCGGCCCCACCGAGTTGCCGATCAGGTTGGACAGGCCGTTCTGCACGATGCCGGCGTTCAGCGCCCGCCGCCGCTCGCTGGATTCCAGCGTCATGATGGCCAGGCAGATCGGCATCACGCCGCCCTCCAGCATGCCCATGAGCAGGCGCGAGACGGCGAGCATGGCGAAGGAGTGCGACAGGCCCGAGAGGAACGAGCACAGCGAGAAGCCGACCACGCAGACGATCAGCACCAGCTTGCGCTGGCCCGTGCGGTCCGACAGCAGGCCGACGAGGTAGGCCGACAGCGCCCATGTCACCGACAGGGCCGAGCCGATCATCCCGACCTCGGTGTTGTTCATGTGCAGGTCGGGCTTGATGAACGGCATCAGGTTCGACGCCGCCTGGCGGTCGAAGAACACGACGCCGAACGTCAGGCCCAGAATCAGGACGAGGGCGTTCTCATAGGTGAAAAGGCCGCGACGCGGCATGGTGCGTTTCCTCCGGACGGCCCGACTGACGCGCGGCTCGCCTCGGCGCTAGTTCACCCTATCGCGGCGGGATTGGGAACCTCTTCCTTTGCATCTTGGTGCGTCTTCGGCCGCGAACGGCCGCGCGTCAGCGGGCGGTGTAGCCGCCGTCGATGACCAGTTCCGAGCCGGTCACGAACTTGGCCTCGTCCGACGCCAGGTAGACCGCGCCCCAGGCGATGTCGTCCGGCTCGCCCATGTGGCCGAGGGGGTGCAGGGCGGCCGTGGCCTTGCGGGCGGCGTCCGCATCGGCCTGCTCGTCGGTGAAGCCCTTCACCATCGGGGTCCAGATGAAGCCGGGATGGATGGAGTTCACGCGGATCTTGTCGAGGGCGTAGATCAGGGCGTCGTTCTTGCTCATCAGCCGCACCGCGCCCTTTGAGGCGTGGTAGGGCGGAATGTCGCCGGCGCCGACCAGGCCGTAGATCGACGACAGGTTGATGATCGAACCGCCGCCGGCGGTCTTCAGGTGCGGGATGGCGTGCTTGGTGCAGAAGAACACGCCCTTGACGTTGACGGCCTGAACCTGGTCCCACTCGGCCTCGGTCAGCTCGTGCGTCGGCTTGTTGGCGCCCGCGATGCCGGCGTTGTTCACCAGGATGTCGATGCGGCCGAAGTGGGCGGCGACCTCCCCGATCACCCGCGCGACCTCGGCCTCCTTGGAGACGTCGCAGCGCCAGTAGCGGGCCGCCTGGCCGCGGCCGGCCAGCTCGGCGACGAACGCCTCGCCCTCGGCGTCGTGCAGGTCGAGCACCGCCACCGAGGCGCCTTCCTCGGCCATGCGGGTGGCGGCGGCCTTGCCGATGCCCAGCGCCGAGCCGGTGATGACGGCGACCTTGCCCTTGAGTCTGTTCATGGCGCGCACTCCTCCTGGATTGGAATGGGCGCCTTGTGGACGCGGCGGCCCCGCCGCGCATTGCGTCGGGTCAACCGCGTCGGATCGGATAACACCTCTCCCTTCCCCCTGGAGGGGGAAGGGTCGGGGATGGGGGTGGGAACGCTTCCGGAGGGGGCGGGGCGGCGACACCGCCGTGGCGGCCAGTCCCCTCCGCACAGACGCCGATAGGGCGCCACCCCCACCCCTGCCCCTCCCCCCTCCAGGGGGAGGGGTGTTCAGCGCATCACGAACGGGTTGGGGACCTCGTCGTTGGTGTCGATCCAGACCGACTTCTCCTGGAGGTAGTCGCGGATGGCGGTCAGGCCGCTCTCGCGCCCGATGCCGGAGCGCTTGTAGCCGCCGAACGGGCTCATGTAGCTGACCGCGCGATAGGTATTGACCCAGACGGTGCCGGCCTCCAGCCGCTCGGACATCTGCAGCGCCCGCTTGATCGAGGCGGTCCAGACCCCCGCGGCCAGGCCGTACATGGTGTCGTTGGCGATCTCCACCGCGTGGTCCTCGGTGTCGAACGGGATCACCGACAGGACCGGGCCGAACACCTCCTCCTGGGCGATGCGCATGTGGGGATCGACCTGGTCGAAGATGGTCGGCTCGACGAACCAGCCGTCGCCGCACTCCGGCCGCGAGGCCGCGGCGCCGCCCAGCGCACAGACCGCGCCCTGGTCCTTGGCGATCTGGATGTAATCCAGCACCTTCCTGTACTGCGGCCGGGTGGTGATCGGGCCGACCTGGGTGGTCTCCTCCAGCGGGTTCCCCATGCGGGCGGTCCTGGCGAGGGCCACGAGCTTGTCCATGAAGGCGTCGTGGACGCTGCGCTGGACCAGCAGGCGCGAGCCGGCGATGCAGGTCTGGCCGGTGGCGGCGAAGATGCCGGAGACCGCGCCCTTCACGGCGTTGTCGAGGTTGGCGTCGTCGAACACGATGTTGGCCGACTTGCCGCCGAGCTCCAGCGTCACCGGCTTGATGCCGCGCGCCGCCAGCTCATAGACGTGCTGGCCGGTGGCGTCGCCGCCGGTGAAGGCGACCTTGGCCACGCGCGGATGGGTGACCAGGGCCTCGCCGATCTCCGAGCCGAAGCCGGTCACGATATTGACCACGCCAGGCGGGAAGCCGGCCTTCTCGAACAGCTCCCCGAACGCGAAAGCCGAGACGGAGGAGAACTCCGAGGGCTTCCAGACCACCGTGTTGCCCGCCGCCAGCGCCGGGGCCAGCTTCCAGGTCGCCAGCATCAGGGGCGAATTCCAGGGCGTGATCGCGGCCACCACCCCCAGCGGCTCCTCGCGGGTGAAGTTGAACACGCCCGGCTTGTCGATCGGGATGACCCGGCCCTCGATCTTGTCGGCCAGGCCGCCGAAGTAGTTGAACCACTGCGGGATGTAGCGGAGCTGGCCGCGCATCTCGGTGATCAGCTTGCCGTTGTCGCGGGTCTCCAGCTCCCCCAGCCGGTCGGCGTTCTCGGCCACGAGGTCGGCGAACTTGCGCAGGACGGCGCCGCGCGCCGAGGCGGTCATCGACCGCCAGGGCCCCTTGAACGCGGCGTGGGCGGCCTTCACCGCCCGGTCGACGTCCTCAGCCGTCCCGCGCGGGACCAGCGCCCAGGCCTTGCCGGTGAACGGGTTCTCCGACTCGAACCAGGCGCCGCCGGACGGCTCCACCCATTCGCCGCCGATCAGCATCCTGTACTTGTGCATGGTGATGGAGCCGTCCGCGCTCATGGTCCGCCCTCGTCCTTCGAGGCTCGCTGCGCTCGCACCTCAGGATGAGGGCTACTGCAGCGCCGCCTCTATAAAACCAGTAGAAATCCTCATCCTGAGGCGCCCGCGAAGCGGGCCTCGAAGGACGAGGATTTCGGTCCCGCCCGTCAGCCCCCCTCCTTCTCCATCTCCGCGAAGGCTTCCTTGGCCAGGCGGAAGGAGTCGACGCCCGCGGGGACGCCGGCGTAGCAGGCGACCTGCAGGAAGACCTCGCTGATCTCCTTCTTCGACAGGCCGTTGCGCAGGGCGCCCTTGACGTGGATCTTCAGCTCGTGCGGCCGGTTCAGGGTCGCGATCATGGCCAGGTTGATCATCGAGCGGTCGCGCTTGGACAGCCCGCCCTCGCGGCCCCAGATGTAGCCCCAGCAGTATTCGGTCGCGAGCTCCTGCATCGGCATGTTGAACTCGTCGGCCGAGGCCAGCGACTTCTCCACGAAGGCGTCGCCGAGCACCGACTTGCGGATCTTCAGGCCCTTGTCGAACAGTTCCTTGATCATGGCGTCCTCTCCAGTGATGCGGTGTCGGGCCACGTCACGCCGGCGGCGCGCAGCAGCTCCTCAAGTTGTGTGCGGCCGACGAAGACCTCGGCGTGGAAGCCGGCCTCGCGTGCGCCCTCGACGTTCTCGGCGCGGTCGTCGATGAACAGGCAGCGGCCCGGGTCCAGCCCCGCCAGCCGGGCGACGAGGCGGAAGGCGTCGGCGTGCGGCTTCACCGCCGCGATCTCGTGGCTCATGTAGCCTTCGAACCGCCCGAGCCGGCCGTCGGTGGCGCCCTGCACGTGCTCCCAGTGCTCGCGGTTGGTGTTGGAGAACAGCAGGACGCGGTTGGACGCCGCCAGCCGCTCCGCCAGGCCCAGCATCTCCCAGTCGATCTCGAGGTGGGAGGACCAGTCCTGGACGAAGGTCTCCCAGTCGCCGCCGTAGCCGATCTCCTCGACCAGCATCCGATGCAGGTCCGGGATGGCGAGCTCGCCCGTGCCGTGGCGCTCGTCCTGGGCGGCGGCCTTCAGCCAGGCCATGGCGCCGGGGGCCGCGCAGCGGCCGGCCAGCCGCCGGAACAGCTGCTCGTTGTCGTGCGGGATGATCACCCCGCCGAGGTCGAAGATCAGGGCGTCGTAGGCCACGGCGGCGAGGTTATCCCTTCACCGGCTCTGGCTCCACGCCCGCCCAGGTCTCCACCACCTTGGCCATGATCGTGAAGTCGCTGTCGGCGCCGTAGAGCTGGTTGGTGATCGACAGCATCTGGCGCACCGCCGAGCCGACCACCATCGGCACGCCCATGGCCTCGGCCTCCTCCAGGCAGAGACGCACGTCCTTGAACGACAGGCCGGTGGCGAAGCCGAAGTCGAAGGTGCGCGGCAGCACCGACTTGGGCCACTTGTCCTGGGTGGCGCTGTTGCGGCCGGACGAGACGTTCAGCACCTCGATCATCAGCTTGGGATCGAGCCCGGCCTTGACGCCCATCGCCATCCCTTCGGACGTGATGGCGATGGCGCAGGCGGCCATCAGGTTGTTGGCGAGCTTCATGGTCTGGCCCGCGCCGGGCGTGGCGCCCATGTGGAACAGCTTGCCGAACACCTGAAGGACCGGCTTCAGGTCGTTGAATTTACTTTCGTCACAGCCGCCGACCATCACGGCCAGCGTCCCTTCCGCGGCCCCCTTCAGCCCGCCGGAGACGGGCGCGTCGAAGCAGGCGATCCCCTTCTCCGCCAGGCCCCTGGCGATGGCCGCGGAGGTCTGGGGGCCGGAGGTGGAGAGGTCCACGAAGGTCCGGATCGCCTGGCCGTGGACCACGCCGTCCGGCCCCAGCGCCGTCTCGCGCACGATGGCCGGGGAGGGCAGGGAGGCGAACACCAGCCCGGCGGCGTCGCCCACGGCCCGCGGCGAGGCCGCCGCCGTCGCGCCGCGCGCGGTCAGCTCAGCCACGGCGGCCGCGGCGACGTCGAACACCGTCAGGGTGTGGCCGGCGTCGATCAGCCGACCCGCCATGCGCGAGCCCATGCGCCCGAGCCCGATGAAGCCGATGTGCATGCCTGTTCCCGGTTCCTGAGTTGTGGGTCCGCCCTCGTCCTTCGAGGCTTCGCTCCGCGAAGCACCTCAGGATGAGGGCTATTGCAAGCGCCCGCCGCTGAATTCCTCATCCTGAGGCGCCCTCCGCAGGAGGGCCTCGAAGGACGCACGGCCGCGCCTCACGCGACCGGCTCCAGGTCCACCCGCACGATATCCCCCAGCCCCGCCCTGGCCGCCGGGTACTGCTTCAGCACCAGGGGGTCGTGGCCGGGGATGATGTGGTCGGGCGAGCTGGCGAGGCGGCGCACCTGCGCCAGGCCCTCCAGGTAGTCGCCCATGTTGTAGAGCACCGGGAAGGGGTGGTTGCGCTGCAGGTTGCCGTAGAGGTGCGTGGCGTCCGACGCCAGGACGACATAACCGCGCGCCGTCTTCACCCGCACCACCTGCAGCCCCTTGGTGTGGCCGCCGACCTTGTGGACCGTGACGCCGGGCGACAGCTCGTCGGCGCCGTCGTGGAACTGCACCCGCCCCTCGAACACCCGGTGCACCATGGTCGAGACGTGGTCGGCCTCGAAGGCGTGGTTGATCATGCGGTGGCACATGCACCGGCCGGTGCAGAACTCCATCTCCGCGTCCTGGATGTGGAAGCGCGCGCCGGGGAACAGGTCGAGGTTGCCGGCGTGGTCGTAGTGCATGTGCGACACGATCACGTCCCTGACCGACGCCGGGTCGACGCCGATCGCCTTCAGCCCCTCGCCGACCGGGCGCACCAGGATGCGGCCGCGCTTCTGCGCCATGTCCTCGGCGAATCCGGTGTCGAGCACGAAGGTCCGCTCCGCCCCCACGATCGCCCAGACGAAGTAGTCGAGCGGCATGTCGGTGTCGTGGTCGTCGCCGCCGATGAAGTTCTCGGCCGCCTTGCGGTCGTGGTGGCCGTAGCGGACGGCGTAGATCTCGTAGGTGTCGGTCATGCGCGGGGGCTCATTGCGTGGTTCGAGGCTCGCTTCGCTCGCACCTCACCATGAGGATGGTTCGAGGCTCGCGCCCTCCGCGCCCCATCATGAGGCGATCTGTGCGATCTACTGTCTCCCCTCATCCTGAGGCGCCCTCCGCAGGAGGGCCTCGAAGGACGCACGGCGGACATGCCATCCCCACTCATGCCGCGGCGAAGAAGCGGATGGGCAGCCTGGTCGGGCCGTGGCCGATGGTGGTCAGCCACCATTCCGGATCGCCGGCCGCCTCGAAGCGGTCGACGCGCTCGATCAGGGCGCTGAACAGGGCGTCGGCCTCCAGCTGCGCCAGGGTGCGGCCGACGCAGGAGTGCACGCCGTAGCCCCAGCCGACCTGGCCGCGCAGGTCGCGGCGGATGTCGAACCGCTCGGGATCGTCCCACTTGCGCGGATCGCGGTTGGCGGCGGCGAACAGCAGGCCCGTGCGCGTGCCCTTGGGGATCACATAGCCGTCGATCTCCACGTCGCGCGCGGCGATGCGGCCGGCCATGCGTGAGGGGGAATCCCAGCGCAGGCTTTCGTCGAAGGCGGCGCGGAGCAGGGACGGGGTCTCGCGCAGGGCCTTCCACTGGTCCGGGAACTGGCAGAAGGCGCGGATGGCCGTGGCCATGGTCAGGACGGTGGTGTCCGCCCCGGCCGACAGCATGGTCAGGACCAGCAGGTGCGCCTCCTCCTGCGTCAACTCGCCGGCGTCGGCGGCGCGGAACATCTCCATGCCGAGGCCGTCGTCCGTGAGCTGGGCGCGGGCGCAGGCCCAGGTCGCCCATTCGATCAGCGGCTCCGATCCCTCCAGCGCTTCGCGGAACAGGGCGTTCGGCGGGCCCATGGTCGCCCAGACGGCGTGGCCGAAGGCGCTCATCTTCTCGCGCCCCTCGGCGGGCATGCCGATCACGTCGGGCAGGACGGTGTGGACATAGGGGGCGGTGATGTCGGCGACGGCGTCGACCACCTCGCCGGACCGCTCCATCAGCCGGTCGACCTGCTCGGCGGCGATCTTGTGGAAGTGGTCCTCCATGACCTTCAGCCGGCGCGGCGAGATGGCGCGGCCGATCACCTGGCGCACCTCGGTGTGCCGCGGCGGATCGTCGGTGAGCAGAATCTCCGGCCGCACGGAGTTGGGGTCGTGCCAGGGGCGCGAGGCCGAGGAGAAGGCCTGCCAGTCGCGCAGACCCTCCGACACGTGCTCCCAGCGGCCGACGATGGCGATGTCCTCGCGGTTCAGCCAGACGACAGGGGCCAGCTCGCGCAGGCGGTCGTCCACGGCGCGGGCGTCCAGCACCGCCTCGCGGCCGAACACGTCGTCGTCGATCGCGGGAATCTCCCCGGCCATCCAGCGCTCCGCCCGTTGCGGCCGATCGAGACGCCGGCCTTGGCGACACCTTAGCCGGGCCGGGGAGGCCGGTTCAACGGCGCGTGCGGGTTCGGCGGCGCTTTGGCCGGCTTTCGGCCCGGGCGGCGCGAGGAGGACCGTTGGCGATGGTGCGCTGCGGCATGGCGCGTCCGGGATGATTCTCCAGCGGAAACGCCTGTGGCGCCGCGAATGGACGCTTGAAATATATTGCGACGCAACATAGATGGGTATTGCGCCGCACAAGGCGCTTCTGTGTGTGTCGCCGCCTTGCGGCAGAAGGGGTTGAACCATGAGCCGTTTGTTCGCGTGGCTGGACCGGGTGGCCGAAGCCTATCCGTTCGCCGTCTTCCAGATCTTCCAGGTCTGACGTCGAAGCCCCGGTCGTCCCGGGGCTTTGCTGTATCCGGCGGGGCGCGAAGCCTTGCCTTGCAGCCCTTGCACGCTCTAACTGAGTGGAAGGGGTCCTGATTTAAGGGCCCGCCAATCGGGGGAGCGCCGGGGGTGAGACGCGTTTTGGCGGCATGGCCGCGCACGGCCCGCAGGGTCGCGGCTGTCGCATTCAAGTCCAGGATCGTTGCGGGCGGGGCGGCTGCGGCCGGCCTCGCCGTGCTCGTCGGCGCGGCGTTCACCGCAAGCGCCCAGCCGCCGGAGGCCCTGCCGGGCCGGGCCCAGGCGACCGACGCCCCGCAGTTCACCGAAGGCGGCCTGATGGCCTTCGAGTCCAAGTGCCTGAGCTGCCACGGCAACCCGGCCTACGACCGTGCGCCGTCGCCCCAGGCCCTGCGCGCCATGCCCCCCGAACGGATTTACGAGGCCCTGACCACCGGGCCGATGAAGTTCATCGGCGACACCCTGAGCGACAAGGAAAAGCGCCAGATCGCCGAATCGACCGCCGGGCGGCTGATGGGCTCGGGCGTCGCCGCCGACGCCAAGTCGATGCCGAACCGCTGCGCCGCCAACCCGCCGCTGACCGACCCCGCCAAGGGGCCGGCATGGAACGGCTGGAGCGCCGACGCGGCCAACACCCGCTTCCAGCCGGCGTCCGCGGGCGGACTGACCGCCGCCGACATGCCGAAATTGAAACTGAAGTGGGCGTTTGGCCTGCCGGGCAGCTCGTCCGCCTACAGCCAGCCGACCGTGGTCTCCGGCCGGGTGTTCGTGGGCGCCGATACGGGCTGGATCTATTCGCTCGATGCGGAGACCGGCTGCGTGCACTGGTCGTTCCAGGCCAAGGCGGGCGTGCGCAACGCCATCGTCGTCGGCGCGATGAAGGACCACGGCCGCACGCGCTACGCGGCCTTCTTCGGCGACCTCAAGGCCAACGTCTACGCCGTCGACGCCCAGACTGGCGAGGAACTCTGGACCCGGCATGTGGACGACCACGTAGCGGCCCGCGTCACAGCCTCGCCCGCGCTCTACGGCGGGCGGCTGTTCGTGCCGCTGTCGGCGTGGGAGGGCTCCTCGGCCCGCACGCCCGACTATCCCTGCTGCACCTTCCAGGGTTCGGTCGTGGCGTTGGACGTCTCCAGCGGCCGCGAGCTCTGGAAGCACTACACCTTCCACGAGCGGCCCACGCCCGTGCGCAAGAACTCCAAGGGCGTGCAGCTCTACGCCCCCGCCGGTGGGCCGGTGTGGAACACGCCGACCATCGATCCGCGCCGGGGCGCCGTCTACTACGGCACGGGCGACGCCTCGACCTATCCCTCGCCGCCGACCACCGACTCGGTGATCGCCGTCTCCATGACCACCGGCAAGACGCTGTGGACCTATCAGGTGCACAAGGACGACGCCTCCCTGGTCGGCTGCTGGGGCCAGGGCGTGACGGAGAACTGCCCCAAGGTCGAAGGGCCCGACTGGGACGTGCCCGGATCGCCGATCCTGCGCACCCTGAAGGGCGGCCGGCGCGTGCTGGTGATCGCCACCAAGCCGGGCGACGTCCTCGCCGTCGATCCCGACCGCAAGGGCGCGCTCGTCTGGCGCAAGAACATCAATGGCCCCAAGCTCGCCCTGACGCTTGGCGAGCCGTTCAGCATGACCACCAAGACCCCGTTCAAGAAGGGGATGCTGTTCGGCGGCGCGGCCGACCACGAGGCCGCCTATTTCGGCCTGACCGGCGGCGGCATGGCGGCCGTGGACCTCGCCACGGGCGACACGCGATGGATGGTCCCGCTGGACGCCAAGGACGGGGCGCGGGTGTCCTATCCGGCGGCGGCGAGCGCCATCCCGGGCGCGGCCCTGGTGGCCGGGGACGACGGCCGGCTGCTGGCGGTGTCCACGGCGGACGGGAGCGAGCTCTGGGGCTTCGATACCGCCAGGCCCTTCGACACGGTCAACAAGGTCGAGGCGCACGGCGGCTCGATGGGCTCGGCGGGGCCGACCGTGGCCGGGGGCATGGTGTTCGTCGGTTCGGGCTACGCCATCACCTTCGGCAAGCCCGGCAACGTACTCCTGGCCTTCGCCAGGTAGCGTCAGGGCGCCGGCGCGACGGCCACGCCCCAGGGCCGGTCGCCGGCCTTGACCTTGCCGACCACGGTCAGGCCGGCGGCGTCCACGATGGTGACGTCGCCGGACGGCCCGTTGGCGGTGAACAGCCGCTTGCCGTCCGGGCTGATCGCCACGCCCCACGGGCGCGCGCCCACGTTGACGGACTTCACCACCGCGCCGGCGGCTGCGTCGATGGCGACCAGGGCGCCGGCGCGGCCGGTGGTGACGTAGATCCGCGCTCCGTCCGGCGCCACGGCTATGCCCATGGGGCGCGAGCCGGCGGCCAGATGCACGGTGATCGGCGGCGTCGCCAGGCTGTGGGCGTTCAGGATGGTGACCGTTCCGTCCAGCTCGTCGGCGATGAACACCCGCGCCCCGTCCGGCGAGAAGGCGATGCTGCGCGGGCGCCCGCCGGTCTTGATCTTCGCCAGCACCCGCCGGCCCAGGGGATCGACCACGGCGACCTGGTTGTCCTCCTCCAGCGAGACGTAGAGGGTGCGGCCGTCCGGGCTGATCGCCACGCCCTCCGGCTGGTCGCCCACCGGGATGCTGGCCACCACGCGGCCGGCGGCGGGGTCGATCTCGACCACCGAGCCCTGGTCCTCGCTGGGGGCGTAGAGCATCCCGTCCGCGCCGACGGCAAGCTGCTCGGGGTCGGAGACGCCGCGCAGCACCTTGGTCACCTTGCCGGAGGCGATGTCGAACACGCCGATGCCGTCGGCGGACTTGTCGGGCGGGGGCAGGGTGCTTTCGTCCACGCCGGGCGGGGACACCGGCGAGCCGGTCATGGAGATGTAGAGGGTCTTGCCGTCTGGGCTCGGCCGTATGCCGCGCGGGCGCTTGCCGAGCGGGACGGTGGCCATCACCGCGCGGCTGGACGGGTCGATTACCGACAGGTCGCCGGAGAACTCATTGGTGGCGTAGACGCGATAGGCCGGCGCCCGACTGCACGCGGCCAGGGCCAGCGGCAGCAGCGCAGCGGCCGCGGCCATCCGCCATCGAACCCGGCCCCCGGCAGGCGCTTGGGACGGGCGGCGGGCGGCGGGATCGGCCATGGGAAGCGCTCCGGAATGCCGGCTCCGCCTACGCCGCGTCGTGCCGATTGTCGACCGCCTGAGCGTCAGGCCGCCGCCGGCTCGGCCGGTTCGATGGCGCCTTTGCGGAGCAGCTCGGTGGCGCGGTCGGCCGCCACCGCCTCGCTGAACAGGAAGCCCTGGCCCGTGGCCGTGGGGCCGATGGCCAGGACCAGGGCGCGCTGATCCTCGGTCTCCACCCCCTCGGCGATCACCTGGATGCCGAGCTCGCGCGCCGCCCCGATGATCGCCCGCACGGTGGCGGCGCGGTGGGGGTCGCTGGCGGCGTTCTCGATGAACTCGCGGGCGACCTTCAGGTGATCGACGCGATAGGTGCGAAGGTAGTCGAACGAGGAATATTCCGTGCCGAAGTCGTCGAGGGGCGATGCGCACGCCCATCCGCTCCAGCCGGTCGAGCACGTCGTTCTGCGCCAGGGTGACCTTGGCCAGCATCGACTCGGTCACGTCCAGCTCGAGGGCGTGCGCCTCCAGCCCGTTGCGGGCCAGGATGTCGGCCACCTCGCGCACCAGCTCCCCGCCGGTCTTCAGCTGGTTCATCGAGAGGTTCACCGAGATGGCCGGCGGCGCCACGCCGGCCTCGCGCCAGAGCTTCATCTGGCGACAGGCGTGCTCAAGCACCCAGTGGCCGAGGGCCTGGCTGGTCCCGGTCTTCTCGGCGATGGACAGGAAGTCGGCGGGCGCCAGCACGCCCCGGCGCGGGTGGTTCCAGCGGACCAGGGCCTCCATGCCGACGATGCGTCCGCCCTGCAGCTCGACCTGAGGCTGGAACTGCAGGAACAGCTCGTCGCGTTCGACCGCCTGGCGCAGCTCCTCGGCCATCACCACCCGTTCGTTGACCTGGCGGTCGAGGTCCTCGGTGTGGAAGCGGTACTGGTTGCGGCCCTCCTCCTTGGCCCGGTAGAGGGCGAGGTCGGCCTGGGTCAGCATCGCGTCGGGCCCGGCCGTCTCCGGCGCGAACGGCGAGATGCCGATGCTGGCCGAGACGCGCAGCAGCGCCCCGTCGATCGGATAGGGCTCGCCCAGCGCCTGGCGGATCTTGGCGGCCAGGGCGCCGGCGTCGGACGGGTCGGCGACGTCCATCTGCAGCACCGCGAACTCGTCCCCGCCCAGCCGCGCGACGAGGTCGGATTCCCGCAACAGGCTCTTCAGCCGCTCCCCGGCGGCGCACAGCAGACGGTCGCCGACCGGATGGCCGCGGGTGTCGTTGACATCCTTGAAGTGGTCCAGGTCCAGGTAGAGCACCGCAAAGGCCGGCGCGCCGCGCTTGGTCGCCACGAACGCCTGGTGCAGGCGCTCCACGAAGGTCGAGCGGTTGGCGAGGCCGGTCAGGCCGTCGGTGCGGGCCAGCAGGGCGATCCGCTCCTCGGCCGCCTTGCGCTCGGTGATGTCGATGATGATGCCCTCGACCTCGACCAGCCGCCCGGCCTCGTCGCGCACGGGCGTGTAGCGGTTCTCCACCCATCGGAACCCGCCGGACGGCAGCATCAGGCGGAACTCGATGGTGGAGGCCTGGGCGTTGCGTTCGAGCACGCTGTCCATCGCCTCCAGCACCCGCTGGCGGTCGTCCGGATGCACCAGGGTCTCCACGTAGTCGGGCGAGGCGACCAGGGCCTTGGGGTCGTAGCCGAACTTGGTGATGTTGTGGGAGACGTAGGTGAGCGGCAGCGGCGGTTCGCCCTTCAGCCGGTAGAGCACCGTCGGGCTGTTCTGGACGATGGTGTTGGCGTCGGCCAGCTCCTTCACATAGCGGGCGCGGGTGGTGGAGACGCCGATCAGGCTGGCCAGCGTGGCCAGGGTGTCGGTCTCCGCCCAGCTCCAGGCGCGGCCGGTCGCGGCGCAGTCCATGAACCAGAGGCCCCCCGACAGCCGTCCCTCCGCCATCACCGGCACGAACAGCATCGAGCGCATGCCGGCGCGCGCGAACGCCTGCCGCGCCGGCTCGGGAAGCTGGTCCAGCGCCAGGGCGGTCTGCTCTCCGAGCAGGGTGGGCGTGATCATCGCCGGCATCTGGGCGGTCAGGTCGAGGTCCCTCAGCGCCGGGTCGTCCAGCATGGGCGCGAGGCCCGGCGCGGCCCATTCGTGCTGGATCGCCGAGCGCAGATGGCCGTCAGGCCCGGCCGCCACGGTGGAGAGCTGCGCCCGCGCGACGGCCAGGGTCTGGCCCATCAGCTCCAGCACCGAGGAGACCGCGTCCTCGATGTTCAGCGATTCCAGCAGGCTCTCGGCGCTGCGGGCCACGGCCTTCAGCATGGAGTCGTGGGCGTGCAGCGCCGCCTGGGCGGCCTTGCGCTCGGTCAGCTCGACCTCCAGGCGGCCGTTGGCGTCCTTCAGCTCGGCGGTGCGGGCGCGGACCGTGTCCTCCAGCGTCGCGCTGTGCTCGGCGAGACGGACGTCGCGCTCCTGCACGGCCTCCAGCATGGCGTTGAACCCCGCGGCCAGCGCCCCGACCTCGTCACCCGAGCGGGGCGCCACGCGCACGGCGTAGTCCTGGCTGCGGGACACCCCCTGCATGGCGGCCGACAGCTCGACGACCGGCCCGACGATGTCGCGCTGCAGTCGGCGGAACAAAAGGGCGGCCACGCCGAAGGCCGCTGCGGCGGCCAGCAGATCGACCAGGGCGTCGGTCGCGAGGTCGGCGTAGACGTCGCCGAGGTCCGACTTCAGGTACAGCGAGCCGATGTGCCGCCCATCGCGGACGATGGGCCGCGTCAGCGTCAGGGTCACGCCGTGGAACCGGTGGACGGCGCGGGGCGGCGGGGCGGTCAGCCGCTCCGGCCCGGCCGTCGGCGGGCCATAGGCGGCGAGCCGGCGGCCCTGGTCGTCATAGACGGCGCCGAACAGCATGTCGGGCTCGCCGGCCAGGGCGGACAGGGCGCCGGCGGCGGCGCGCGGATCGCGGGCGGCCACGGCCGGCGCCACGCTGGCGCTGATGATCTCGGAATCGGCGGTCAGCTCGGAGACGGAGCGGTCGCGCCAGTCGGCGATCTCCTTGGCCAGGGCCAGCAGGGACAGCGCCGCCAGCATCACGCCGGTGACGAGCAGGGCCGTCAGCAGCAGCTTGCGGCCGATCGGCTGGTCGCGCCAGGGCGGCGGCCTAGGCATGCGCCGGACAGGGTCTTGGGCGCATCGGTCCCTCCGTCGTGCGGTTGATGACGGCGGTTAGACGCGCAAATCCTCGGCTGTGTCTTGAGGTAACTCAATTGCAGATAGAGTACGCCGCGCGATGGTGCGCTCATGGGCCGGCGTCCGGCCGGCGGCCGAGGACCGACGCCGATGATCGAGCCCGCCCTGGCGCATCCCGCCAAGCACGGCCGCCACGCGCGAACGCCCGGCGCCGCGCGGCTCGACAGCGCCGGACGGCTGGCCGCCCTGGCCGAACGCAACCGCATCCTGGACGGCATAGGGCGGAGCGCCGCGGTGCTGGCCCGGGCCGACGCCCTGGACGGCCCCATGGCGCAGGCGCTGGAGATCATGGGCCGCGCCCTGCGCGCCGACCGGGTGCTGGTGGTGGAGAACCTGTCGCCGGCCGCCGGCGCCGGGCCGCGCCCCATCGCCCTGCGCCACCACTGGCAGGCGCCCGACCTGGCCGTGCAGCTCGACGAGCGGTTCTTCCTGGACCCGCTGGTCGGCGCCCCGGAGTTCTGGGCATGGCTGGCCCCCGTCGCGGCCGGCAAGGCGGCCGTCGCCACCGCCGGCCGGGCCGAGGGCGCGATCGCGGCTCTGCTGGAGGCCACGGGCAGCCAGTCGATCCTCTTCGTGCCGATCATGGTCGACGGCGCCTGGTGGGGCAGCATCGGCGTCGACAACTGCCGCGCCGCCCGCGCCTGGTCGCCGGCCGAGACCGACGCCCTGCGCACCTTCGCCGAGATCGTCGGCGGCACGGTGCTGCGCGAGCGGCACCTGGTCGAGCGGGAGCGGGCCGAGGCGGCCCTGCGGCGGCTGGCGCGGTTCGATGCGCTGACGGGCCTGGCCAACCGCGCCGCGTTCGGCGACGCCCTGGACCGCGCCCTGGCCCGCGCCCGGCGCGGGGAGCGCGGCTTCGCGGTCCACTACCTCGACCTCGACCATTTCAAGGACGTCAACGACACCCTCGGCCACCCGCTGGGCGACAAGCTGCTGCAGGCGGTGGCCGGGCGGCTCGGCGCGGCGGCGCGGGCGGGGGACGTGGTGGCGCGGTTCGGCGGCGACGAGTTCGCGGTGCTGGAGACCGACATCCGCGACCCCACCGACGCCGGCATCCTGGCCAGCCACCTGCTGGAGGCCGTCGGCGCGCCGTTCCGGATCGACGGCCGGGATATCCGCGTCGACACCAGCATCGGCGTGGCCGTGTTCGAGCCGGACGCCGCCGGCGCCGAGGTGATCCTGGCCCATGCCGAGCTTGCCCTCTACCGCGCCAAGGCCGAGGGCCGGCGCACCTATCGCTTCTTCACCGACGCCATGGACGCGGAGGTGCGTGCGCGGGTGGCGCTGAGCGACGACCTGCGCCGGGCGCTGGCGGACGAGCAGTTCTTCGTCGAGTACCAGCCGCAGGTGCGGGTCGCGGACGGCGGTATCGTCGGGCTGGAAGCGCTGGTGCGCTGGCGCCATCCCGTGCGCGGCGTGCTGTCGCCCTGCGAGTTCGTGCCGATCGCCGAGCGCAGCGGCCTGGAACTCAGTAGTGATTGCGGTAGGGACGCCAGTAGCCGTCGCGGTCGCGACAGACCTCGTAGGAATGGGCCTCGCCGTGGTAGCTGTCGGTCACCCAATGACAGCCCGCGTGATACCGATAGCCCGCCGGATAGGACCGGCACTGGATGCTGTGCGCGCCGATGTTGTGCCCGGCGACGGCGCCGACCGTGCCGCCGATGATCGCGCCGGCGTGGTGTGCGAGCCGCGGCCCGCCACCTGGCTGCCCGATCAGGGCGCCGAGCACGCCGCCCGCCACGGTGCCGTTGCGACCGGCCTCGTGGCGCGCCTCGCGGCAGGGATCGCCGCGCCACTCCTGGGCGGAGGCGGCGGCCGGAAGCGAGACGCCGGCGAGCATGGTCGCGGCGGCCGCCGCAAGCAGCGCCAGGGGCCTTGGTCATGATCGGATCCCCTCCAACGTCGACGCCGGTTTCAAGTCTATGCCGTTCATCTTGCTGAACGATTCTGAACGGAGCTTGAGCGGGTCGTTCATCTTCGTTCATCCGGGCCCAGCGGCCGCGGCGCGGCCAAGATGATGCGGCGCGGCGGCGATTTCCAGGCGCGCAAGGTCGCGGCCCGGACGGTCGAGCTGGAGATCGAGCGCATCGGCGCGCGCGGCGACGGGGATGGCGGCGGGGGCCGGTCTATGCGCCCTTCACCCTGCCGGGCGAGCGGGGTCTCGGCGCGCGCGGCCGGCGAGCGGGCGGACCTGGTCCGAGGTGCTGCGCGCCAGCCCGGACCGGGGTCGAGCCGCCGTGCCCGCACTTCCACGCCTGCGGCGGCTGCGCCCCTGCAGCACTGGGCCAGCGCGCCCTACCTCGCCTGGAAGGCCGCCCAGATCGGCGGAGGCCCTGGCGCATGTGCGGATCGAGACGGAGATCCTGCCGACCGCCGCTTCGCGCCGCCGGGGATCGCGGCCGGCGCATCGCCCTGCACGCGCGCGCCGGCCGGCCGGGGGGAGGCGCGCCTCGGCTACAAGATGCGCGGCAGCTGGACCCTGGTGGAGATCGCGGTCTGTCCGATCGCCGATCCGCGGCTGCAGGCGGCGCTGCCGGGCCTGCGGCGCCTGGCCGCGCCGTTCCTTGAGCACGCGAAGTCGGCCCCGACGCCTGCACGCCGCCTGGACCGGCGCGGGCCTCGACGTCGACGTGACGGGGGTGGAGCCGCCGCAGCGGCGGCCTCTCCCGCCGACGCGCGCCTGCGGGCGGCCGAGGCGGCCCAGGCGATGGATGCGGCCCGCCGTCACCCTGGCGGGCGAGATCGTCTACCAGGCGCGCCAGCCGGTGGGAGCGGATCGGCCGCGCCATGGTCGCCCTGCCGCCCGGCGCCTTCCTGCAGGCGACGCCGCAGGGGGAGGCGGCGATGGCGGGGTTCGTGCTCGAGGCCGTCGCCCGGCGCGGGCAGGGTGGCGGACCTGTTCTGCGGCTGCGGCGCCTTCGCCCTGCGCCTGGCCGAGCACGCCCCAGGTGACGGCGGCGGATTCCTCGGTGGAGGCCGTGGCGGCGCTGAAGGCGGCGACGGGCGCGGTGACCGGGCTGAAGGCCGTGGCGGCCGAGGCGCGCGACCTCTTTCGCCGGCCCATGCTGGCGCAGGAGCTGAAGGGGATGGACGCGGCGGTGTTCGACCCGCCCCGGGCCGGCGCCGCCCGAGCAGGCGGCCCAGATCGCCGCCTCGGCCCTCGGCCTCGCGGTCGGCGTCTCCTGCAACCCCGCCACCTTCGCCCGCGACGCCCGCATCCTGGTCGACGCCGGCTTCACCCTGGAGCGCGTCCTGCCGGTCGACCAGTTCCTGTGGTCCCCGCACGTGGAGCTGGTCGGCGTGTTCCGACGGTAGGGCGCCGGGGACCAGGCGCTCAGCTCAGGGTTGTCGAGGTAGAAGACGTTTGCCGTCCGGGTCGGCGAACATGGCCATGTAGCCGCCCCAGGGCTGCCTGGCCGGCTCCATGGTGAAGCGGACGCCCTTGGCCGTCATCTCGCGCCAGGCCGGCGTCGACGTCATCCACCGCGATGGCGATCCCGGTCATGACATCGGGGTGCGGCCCGCTGTCCGCCCCCTCCGGCCCGCCCGCGGCGACGGCGACCCGCAGGCCGGCGACGTCGGAGCGGGCGTACTGGAAGGACGGATCGCTGAACTGCAGCTCGAAGCCCAACACGTCCCGATAGAAGGCCACGGCGCGCTCGAACTGGCGCACGTGATGTTGATTGTAGCCGATGCGGCTTTTCAATGGCCGGCTCCCCCTTGCCCGGGGAGAGGCTAACGCCGGTCGGCCCGCCGATCCATCGCCAGGAAATGTCGCGGGGGGCGACAACCGGGCGGCGGGCCCGCCGTCAGAACAGCTCCATCTGGTTCTCCGTCCCAGGCCGGCGGAACTGGGTCACGTCGAGCCGGTCGTAGGGCCGGTCCAGGCCGTAGCGGGCGATGGCGAGCTTGAAGCGGCGCGACATCACCGCGGCCACCGGCCCCTCGCCGCGGGCGCGCTTGCCCCAGGCGGCGTCATAGTCCTTGCCGCCGCGCATCTGGCGCACCAGGCTCATCACCCGCTTGGCCCGGTCGGGCCGCTCGGCGCGAGCCATTCGCGGAACAGGTCCTTGATCTCCCACGGCAGGCGCAGGGCGACGTAGTGGGCGTGGCGCGCCCCCGCCTCGGCGGCGCGCTCCAGCACCTCTTCCATCTCGTGGTCGTTCAGGCCCGGGATCACCGGGGCGAAGCCGACCCATGGTGGGCACGCCGGCGTCCGACAGCGCCTTCAGCGCCTGCAGCCGCCCGCTCGGGCGTTGACGCCGCGCGGCTCCATGGCGCGGGGCGAGCTTGCGGTCCAGGGTGGTGATCGACACCGACACCATGGTCAGGTTGGCCTGGCCCATCGGCCCCAGGATGTCGGCGTCGCGGGCGACCAGCGCGTTCTTGGTGGTGATGGTCACCGGGTGGCGGAACCGGCTCAAGCACCTGCAGGATTCCCCGCGTGATCAACAGCTTGCGCTCGACCGGCTGGTAGGGGTCGGTGTTGGCGCCGAGCTGGATGCGCTCGCAGACATAGCCGGGCCGCGACAGCTCCCGCTCCAAAAGGCGCGCCGCCTCGGGCTTGAAGAACAGCCTGGTCTCGAAATCCACGCCCGGCGACAGCCCATGTAGGCGTGGCTGGGCCGCGCGAAGCAGTAGATGCAGCCGTGCTCGCAGCCCCGGTACGGATTGATCGACGAGTTGAAGCCGATGTCGGGGCTGTCGTTGTGGGTGATGATCTTGCGGGCCTTCTCGGCCTGCAGGGTGGTCTGCAGCTTCGCCGGCTCGTCCTCCTCCGGCGCGCCCCAGCCGTCGTCCTCGGCGTGGCGGGTGAAGGCCTCGAAACGGCCGGTGGCGTTGGACTTGGCGCCCCGGCCCTTGGCGCCGCCCACGGGCGGAAAGCAGGAATTGCTCATGGCCGGAGCGTAACGATCGGACAGAACAAAGCAAGAACATTTGGCCGTCCATCGGCCATCCTCCGCCTCGACATCGCGGGCCAGGCTGGCAATCTGGCGCGGTGGACCAACTCTTCCGATTGCCGGGCGCCGTTCGGCGCGACACCGAGGTCGACGCCTGGTTTTCCAGGGCGGACGACGAGCTGCGCCGGTTCGCGCGGCCCTGGTTCGATCGGATGCGCGGCTGCGGGGGCGGACGTTCGCGAGCTGTTGCACGACGGCCATCCGACCGCCTGCGTGGGGGACGCGGCCTTCGCCTATGTCGACGCCTTCCGCGCGCACGTGAACGTCGGCTTCTTCCACGGCGCGGCGCTCGACGACCCGGCCGGCCTGCTCGAGGGGACCGGCAAGCGCATGCGCCACGTGAAGCCTTCGCTGGGGCCAGCCGGTCAGCGCCGAGGCCCTGAGCGCGCTCATTCGCCGCGGCCTATGACGACATCCGGCGGCGCTTGAGCTCGCCGGCCTGACGGCGCAGCTTGGCCATGCGCCACAGAGGAGCCGGAGCCATGTACGTCGCAGGACTCGTGATCCCCGTGCCGGAGGGACGGATGGAGGCCTATCGCCGATGGGCCGACAACGGGGCGCGGATCTTCAGGGACTACGGCTGCCTGGAGATCGTCGAGTCCTGGGGAGGACTTCGTGCCCGACGGCCAGCAGACCGATTTCCCGCCGCGCGGTCGCCGCCCAGCCGGGCGAGAAGATCGTGTTCACCTGGCAGGTCTGGCCCGACAAGGAGAGCTTCTACGCCGCCGAGGCCAGGATGCACGAGGACGCGCGGATGGACACGGCCGGGGAGCCGCCGTTCGATGCGCGCCGCCTCATCCTCGGCTGCTTCCAGCCGATCTTCACCATGGGACGCGACTGACGCCGCGAGCGCACGGTGCTAGCCGGCCGGCAGCCAGCGGGCGGCGGCCTCGCCGCTGTCGTCGGGACGGGTGTTGAAGGCGATCGCGGCGCGCGGGGCGGCGCGGTGGATGGCGTTCACCAGCGTCTCGAACAGGTGCAGTCGGCTCGGCGGCAGGCGCACGCCGGCCCCGATCACCACGCAGTCGTAGTCGACGGCCCGCAACTGGCGCTCCAGCGTCGGGCCGGCGGTGTCGTCGGGCTGGATCATGAGGTCTTCGGAGGTCCAGCCGCGCGCGCCCGCATCTGGTCCCCCGCGGCCTTGAGGCCGGCGTAGACCCGCTCCACGCTCATCCCCGGCGGCAGGGCCGGGTCGGAGAAGTCCAACGTCTCGGGCTGCAGCCCGACTCACCAGCACGCGCGCCATCCCGTCTCTCCCCTCCGCCACGCCTTGTGTGGCCGACGCCCGGCGTCCAGGCAAGCGTTGGCGGTTGACGCGGGCGGCCGCGCTTGGCTGATGGCGGCATGATCTCGGTGGTGATCGCGACCCTGAACGACGAGGCGCGCCTGGGCCGGGCCCTGGCGCCATTGGTGCCGGCGGCGATCTCCGGGCTGGTGCGTGAGGTGATCGTGGCCGACGCCGGCTCCACCGACGCCACGCTGGAGATCGCCGAAGACGCGGGCGCCAGGATCGTCGCCGGCGGCGTCGAGGCCGGCCGGGCGGCGGCGAAGAGCGACTGGCTGCTGATCCTTCACCCTGGCGTCCAGCTCCTGCCCGGATGGGAGGCGGCGGCGCGCGAGCACGTGGAGCGCAATCCCGGCGCGGCGGCGCGCGTGCCGCTGGTGCGGCCGGGGGAGGGGGCGCTGGCGGCCCTGCGCCGCTCGTTCGGCCGCGACGGACCGCCGGAGCCGTCGCTGGAGCCCCGCAGCGGCCGCGGCGCGCCCCGCCCGGCTGAACGCCGGGGCGATGGTGATCGAATAGGTTCCCTTCTCCCCTTGCGGGAGAAGGTGTCGGCGAAGCCGACGGATGAGGGGTCTCTCAGAACTTTCAGCGGATCGCCGCGGCGCTGTCTCGGCCGGATAGGATCTTCGACCCCTCATCCGGCCCTTCGGGCCACCTTCTCCCGCTAGGGGAGAAGGGACGGACCTACCGATCCAGCCTGGCGTCGATGATCGGGGCGCCTTGGGCGACGGCGTCGAGGGTGCCGGCGCGTTCGCCGAAGACGCGGCGGTAGATCCAGTAGCTGGCCATGACCTTCTCGACGTAGTCGCGGGTCTCGGCGGCCGGCATGCACTCGATCAGCATCAGGGGGATCGCCGTCGCCGACGATCGCCTGGGTGCGCATCAGCGTGCCGGGGCCGCCGTTGTAGGCCGCGATGGCGCGCAGCAGGTCGCCGTGGCTGGCGCGGGTCAGGAGGAAGTCGAGGTAGTCCTGGCCGACCCGCAGGTTGGTGGCGGGGTCATAGAGCGGCCTCGGGTCGGCCATCAGCTTGTCGTCGCCGGCGGGCCTGGGCGGCCGACATCGGCATCAGCTGCATCAGGCCGATGCGCCCACGGGCGAGACCGCCTGGGGATCGAACTGGCTCTCCTGGCGCACCACGGCGTAGACCAGGGGCCTTGTCCAGGGTGAAGCCGCCGACGGGGGCCAGCTTGGGCGTCGGATAGTCGTCCGGGTCGAACCGGCGGGGTGCGGCGCGCGGCGCCGGCCTGACCGCTGAGGTCGACCGCCAGGGTGGTCCACAGGCGCCGCTGCAGGTCCGTCTCGGCGGCTGCCATGCCGGCGCGCAGCTCCATCCCCGCATCGGTCCTGCGCCCGATCTGCATCAGGGCGACGGCGCGGCGGGCGCGCATGTCGCTGCGGACCAGCCCGCGCGAGCTGCGGGCTGTCCTGGTCGTCGTAGGAGGCCCTTGATCACCTCGCCGTCGGTGGGCGAGGGCGGGGCGGGGGCGAAGCCGGCCTGGGCCAGGACATAGGCGTCCGGGTCGGCGCCGGCCTCGATGCCGAGCTGCCGCTCGGCGATCATGCCGTAGAAGGTCGAGGGGCTGCGCGCGGCGATCCGCAGGAAGTCGGGCGCGGTCTCCGGCGATCCGGCCGCGATGGCCGAGCGCGCCGCCCAATAGGCCGCCCCCGCCCGCAGCCACTCGTTCTGGCCGCTGTCGAGCGCCAACCGCCTGGAAGCGGGTCATGGCGTCGGAATACCGCCCGAGACGGAAGGCGGCGAGGCCGGCGATCCACCGCTCGCCCGACTGCGTCGCCAGCTCATAGGCGCGTTCGGCGTCGCCGCCGTAGAAGGCCGAGCGCGCGGCCTGGGCCTTGTCGGCCGACGGCGGGACGACGCGCACGCCCTCCACCGAGGCCGGCAGGCGCGGCGCGCGCGCCCCGCGAGGCTTTTCCTTCTTGGCGAGCTCCAGGATGCGGTCGGCGACGGGGCAGGTCGGCGTAGGTCTTCAGCCAGCCGGTCAGCTCACGATAGCTGGCCCTCGCGGCGGGCCAGGTCAGCTTCTGGAACCTCAGATAGCCGAGCAGGCTGCGGTCGCCGACGTCGGCGACGGCCTGGTCGGCGGTGTCGAAGTCGCCCTTGCCCGCGGCGGCGAAGGCGCGGCGTATGCCGCGGCGTCGGAGGAGGTCAGGGCCTTGACCGGAGCAGCCTCGGCCGCGCCGGCGCCCATCGCCCCGCCGATGGACAGGGCCGCGAAAGCCGCCCAGCGCTCCCCAGCCGTCTCATGCGCCCCCCATGGCCCGAAACCGCACAGGCGCGGCGCGAGACGCGCCGCCCCCGACGCTCATTGCATTATGCGGGCCGGCCGGTCCGATCAAGCCTTTCCGTAAAGGTTAACAGATCGAGCCAGGCTTTCTTCTTGGCCGCCGGCTGTCGCAGCAGAAAGGCCGGGTGCAGCGTCGGCATCGCCGGGATGATCTGGGTCTCGTCTTGCGAGCGCCATTCGAACCAGCGGCCGCGAAGACTGAGGATGCCTTCCTCGCGCGCCAGCATCGACTTGGCCGCCGTGCCGGCCGACCAGAAGGATCTGCTTGGGCTGTATTAGGGCCAGGGCGCGCTCGACGAACGGGGCGCAGATCATCTGCTCGGCCTGGAATGGGGTGCGGTTGCCGGGCGGGCGCCAGAACACCGTGTTTGGTGATGAACACCCCGCCCCGTGAGGCCCGCCGCCTCCAGCATGCGGTCGAGCAGCTTGCCGGCGCGGCCGACGAACGGGCGCGCCCTGCAGGTCCTCCTCCGCGCCCGGGCCCTCGCCGACGATCACCACCGGCGCGTCCGCCGCGCCGCGGGCGAAGGACGTGGCGGCGCGCGCCCTGGACTTCAGCGGACAGCCCTCGAACGCAGCGATGGCGGCCTCCAGCGCCGCGAGGTCCGGCGCGGCGGCGGCCAGCTCGCGCGCCAGGGCGATGGCGGCGGCGACGTCGGGGGCGGCGGCCTCCGCCGGCGCCTTCGGAGGCGCGGCAAACCGCCGTGGCAGGGCGCGGCGGCGGGGCGGGGCGGCGGGCGCGGTCGACCGGCTGGTCCTCGAAGCAGGCGTCGACCCCCGCCTCGCGCCAGAAGGCGAGCAGGCTCTCGATGGCGCGGACGTCGGGGTGGGCGGCGGACTGGGTCCATGACCTCGGGCGGGATAATCCTTGACCGCCCCGATCCGACCTTCCGATAAACCGGCGCGGCGATCAACGCCGGCGGAGAGCGCGCCCATGACCGACGCAGCGGCGGAAGCCCCCGGGCGGGAGGCCATGCCCTATGACGTGGTCATCGTGGGCGCCGGCCCGGCCGGCCTCGCCGCGGCCATCCGCCTCAAGCAGCTCGCCGCCGAGGCGGGGACGGAGCTGTCGGTCGCGGTCCTGGAGAAGGGCTCCGAGGTCGGGGCGCACATCCTGTCGGGCGCCGTCATCGACCCCAAGGGCCTGGACGAGCTGATCCCCCGACTGGAAGGCCAAGGGCGCGCCGCTGGAGACGCCGGTCTCGCAGGACCGGTTCCTGCTGATGACGCAGCAGTCCGCCATCGACATCTCTTGGCTGCCGATGCCGCCGCTGATGGACAACCACGGCTGCTGGATCGCCTCCCTGGCCAACCTCTGCCGCTGGCTGGCCGGCCAGGCCGAGGCCCTGGGCGTGGAGGTCTATCCCGGCATGGCGGCCTCTGAGGTCGTCTACGGCGAGGGACGGGCCGGTGAAGGGCGTCGTCGCGCGCGTGTTCGGCGTGGCCAGGGGACGGCTCGCACAAGGCCGGACTACCAGCCGGGCGTGGAGCTGCACGGCAAGTACGTCTTCTTCGCCGAGGGCGCGCGCGGGTCGCTGTCCAAGCAGATCCAGGCGCGGTTCGGCCTCTGCGACGGGCGCGAGCCGCAGAAGTACGGCATCGGGATCAAGGAGCTGTGGCAGGTCGCGCCGGAGAAGTTCAAGCCGGGGCTCGTCCAGCATTCGTTCGGCTGGCCCCTGTCGGACGACACCGGCGGCGGCTCGTTCATGTACCACTTCGGCGACCGCTATGTGGCGATTGGGTTCGTGGTGCACCTGAACTATCCGAACCCCTGGCTGTCGCCGTTCGAGGAGTTCCAGCGCTTCAAGCAGCATCCGGCGGTCCGGCCGACGCTGGAGGGCGGACGCGGGTCTCCTATGGCGCGCGGGCGATCACCGAGGGCGGGTTCCAGTCGGTGCCGAAGCTGGCCTTCCCCGGCGGCGCCCTAATCGGCTGCGCGGCGGGGGTTCGTGAACCTGCCGCGCATCAAGGGCAGCCACAATGCGATCAAGACCGGCATGCTGGCCGCAGAGGCGGCCTTCGCCGCCATCGCCGCGGGCCGCCAGGGCGACGCGCTTTCCGACTACCAGACGGCCTACGAACGCTCCTGGGTGGCGCGCGAGCTGAAGGTGGTGCGCAACGTCAAGCCGCTCTGGTCGCGCCTGGGCCTGCTCGGCGTCGCCCTCGGCGGGCTCGACATGTGGACGAACCTGCTGTTCGGCGTCTCGCTGTTCGGCACCCTGAAGCACGGCAAGACGGACGCCGAGGGCCACAGGCCTGGCCAAGGGACCACCAGCCGATCGCCTATCCCAAGCCGGACGGGGTGATCAGCTTCAGACCGCCTCTCCTCGGTGTTCGTGTCCAACACCCACCATGAGGAGGACCAGCCGAGCCACCTGAAGCTGAAGGACCCGGCCGTCCCCATCGCCGTGAACCTGCCGCTCTACGGCGAGCCGGCGCGGTCTCTATTGCCCCGCGGCGGTCTATGAGGTGGTCTATGACGAGGCCCGGCCAGAACCCGCGCTTCGTGATCAACGCGGCCACTGCGTGCACTGCAAGACCTGCGACATCAAGGACCCGTCCCAGAACATCGTCTGGACCACGCCCGAGGGCGGCGGCGGGCCCAACTATCCGAACATGTGAGCCCGCCGCGATGCGTTCCCACCGCCTTGATGCCGCCCTCGAAACGTCCGAACGTGCCGGCCATGGTCAAGCCTCTGCGCCTTCTCCTGATGTCCGCGGCCGTCTGCGCGCTCGCCGCCTGCGCCACAGCCCCGTCTCCGCCGGCCGGCCCGGTCGCGTCCCGCATCGCGGCGGCCTCCGCCGCGCCGGACGGCGACAGCGCCTCGGTCTATGGCCTCTACCTCGCCGGCCAGGCGGCGCTCGACGCGGGCGACACGGCCGGTGCGGCGGCCTATTTCGCGCGGGCCGGCGCGGCCGATCCCTCGGCCGGGTTCATCAAGGAGCGGGTGTTCACCGCCGCCCTCCTGGCCGGCGACGTGCCGAAGGCGGCCGAGGAGGCGCCGGGTCCGGGCGAGGGCTCCGACTCCAGCCAGGCCCTGGGCGCCTTGACCCAGGCGGTGGAGTACCTGGCCCAGGGCCGCAACCGCGAGGCCTATGACAAGCTGAACCAGCCCCAGCCGGGCTTTCCCAACGCCGCGCCGGTCGAGCTCCTGAAGCCCTGGGCCGCCGCGGCCCTCGGCAAGACGGCGGAGTCGCTGACCCCAGCCGTCCACCGGCGACCGGCTGCTCAAGCTGATGGCGGCCCTGGACCAGGCCATATTGTTCGAGCGGGCGCACCGCTATGACGAGGCGGAGACCGCCTACAAGGCCCCTGCTGTCGGAGAAGATCGGCGAGGGGATCGTGGCGCCCGCCTATGGCGTGTTCCTGGAGCGGCGCGGCCGCCGCGCCGAGGCGATCACCCCTCTACGACCAGTCCCTGGCCGACGAGCCGGGCGACTCCAGCCTGCTGGCCGCCCGCGCCCCGCGCCGTGGCCAAGCGCGAGCCCCCGGCCGTCCCCACCATCCGCGAGGGCGCGGCCCAGGCGCTGATGGCGCCGGCCGCCGCGGTCCTGGCCGACAAGCAGACCGAGATGGGCCTCGTCCTACCTGCGCCTGATCCTGCGCCTCGAACCCGGCGCGGGAGGACGCCTGGATGATGGCCGGCGACGTGATGGCGTCCGGCTGGCGATCTGGTCTCCGCCCGCGCCGCCTACAGCCAGGTCGGCCCCAAGTCCCTGCGCTATGTCGAGGCGCGGTCACGGCTGGCGCTGAGCTACCTGCCCGACGACAAGGCGGACGCCTTGCGGATCGCGCGCGAGACCGCCGCCGCCAGCCCCGACAGCGACGCGGCCCAGCTGAACCTCGCCGACAACCTGCGCGACGGGGAGCACTACGAGGAATCGGCCAAGGTGCTCGACGGCCTGATCGCCAAGGCCGGCGACCATGCGGACTGGCATCTCTACTACGGCGCGGCGTGGCGCTGGAGCGGTCGGGCCACTGGCCCGAGGCGCAGCGCGACCTCGACAAGGCCCTGGCGCTGAAGCCCGACCAGCCGGAGGTGCTGAACTACCTCGGCTATTCCTGGGTGAACCGCGGCGTGAAGGTGAAGGACGGCCTGACCCTGATCGAGAAGGCCGTGCTGGCCGAGCCGAACGAGGGCGCCTATGTCGATTCCCCTGGGCTTGGGCCTATTACCGGCTCGGCGACTACGCCAAGGCGGTGCAGTACCTGGAGTCCGCCTCGGCGCTGGACGCCGGCGATGCGGAGATCAACGACCATCTCGGGGACGCCCTACTGGCGGGCGGGCCGGCGCGACGAGGGCCCGATTCCAGTGGCGCGCGGTGCTGAGCATGGGACCCCGGATCCGGACGTGAAGGCGCGGGCGCAGGCCAAGCTGGCCCTCCCCGGTCGGGCCGGACACCTCGGTTCCCGCTGCGCCCGCCGCCGCTGCGGCGGGCTGCGCCCAGCACGACGCCGGTCGCCCGACCGTGATCGACGCCGGCTTCGCTCCGGCGAAGGTCAACCTGTTCCTGCACGTCGGGCCGCTGCGGCCCGACGGCTTCCACCCGATCTCCAGCCTGATGGTGTTCGCCGACGTGGGCGACCGGCTGACCGCCGAGCCGGCCGCGCGGTTCGGCATGGCTGTGGCCGGCCCGTTCGCGGGCGAGGTCCCGCCGGGGGAGGACAACCTCGTCCTGCGCGCGGCGCGGGCGTTGCTGGATCGCTGCGGCGCGGCGGAGCCCGCCCTGCGCCTGGTGCTCGACAAGCAGCTTCCGCCCAGGCGGGGCTTGGCGGCGGGTCCTCGGACGCCGCGGTGCCTGCCCTGCGCCTGCCTGCGCGGCGAGCTCGGCCTGAACGCGTCCGACGCGACGCTGGAGGCGATCGCGGCCGGCCTGGGGTCGGACATCCCCGCCTGCGTCGCCGGCCGGCCGACCCTGGCGCAGGGCAGGGGAGAGCGCCTGTCGCCCGGCCCCGCCATGCCCGACCTGCCGGCCGTGCTGGTGCGCCCGCCCGAACCGTCGGCCACGGGGCCCCGTCTACCCGCGCCTACGACGCCGGCCCGCCGGCCTCGGCCGAACCGCCGGCCCCTGCCGGCAGCGTTCGCTCGCCGGATGTCGCGGCGGCCTTCTTCGCCGAATGCCGCAACGACCTGGAGGCGCCCGCCGTGACGCTGGAGCCGGCGATCGGGGCGGTGCTGGACAGCCTCAGACGGGAGCCGCAGACCCTGCTCGGCCGCATGTCGGGCTCCGGCTCCGCCTGCTTCGCCCTTTGCGCCGACGTTGCGGCGGCCAGGCGCTGGCGGGACGCCTGGCCGCGGCGCATCCCGGACTGGTGGGGTCCGCGCCTGCCGGCTGGGCGGCGCGCGATAGCCTGATCCCCAAACGAAAAACGGGGACCCCGAAGGGCCCCCGTCCGTACGCTTGAGGGAAGTCCGGGCCGAGGGCCCGGACCGCCCGGCCTACTCGTGCAGGGCTTCGCCGTGCAGGGCCATGTCCAGGCCCTCCACTTCTTCCTCTTCCGTGACCCGGATGCCCGTCGTGAACTTGCAGATCATCATGATCACGAAGGTGCCGATGGCGGTCCACAGGATGGTCGCGATCACGCCCTTGGCCTGGGTGACGATGCTGTGCATCGCGCCGGCCGGGTTGATCGCGGCGTCGCCAGAAGACCCGTCAGCAGGGCGCCGATGAGGCCGCCGACCGCGTGCACGCCGAAGGCGTCCAGGCTGTCGTCGTACTTGAAGATCTTCTTCAGCCACACCGCCGAGGCGTAGCAGCCCACGCCGGCGGCGAGGCCGACGATCAGGGCGCCTTGCGGGTTCACGAAGCCGAAGGCCGGGGTGATGGCCACGAGGCCGGCCACCGCGCCACGAGCACATGCCCAGCAGGCTCGGCTTCTTGTCGCTCGATCCATTCCACGAACATCCAGGCCAGGGCCGCCATGGCGGTCGCGACTTGGGTGTTGATGAAGGCCGCGCCGGCCAGGGCGTTGGACGCCACGGCGAACCGGCGATGAACCCGAACCAGCCGACCCACAGCAGGCTGGCGCCGATCATCGTCAGCACCAGGTTGTTCGGCGCCATGTTGTCGTGGCCGTAGCCCTTGCGCTTGCCGAGGACCAGGGCGGTGACGAGGCCCGCGACCCCGGCGTTGATGTGCACCACGGTGCCGCCGGCGAAGTCGAGCACGCCCGAAGAGCCCAGGAAGCCGCCGCCCCACACCCAGTGGGCGATCGGGCAGTAGACGATCAGGAGCCACAGGGTCATGAACAGCAGCATGCCCGAGAACTTCATCCGTTCGGCGAACGAGCCGCAGATCAGGGCCGGGGTGATGATCGCGAAGGTCATCTGGAAGCACATGAACACGTTCTCGGTGGATGGTCGGGGCCAGGGCGTTCACCCCCATCCACCTTCGCGCCCATCATCAGGATACGGCTCGCCGGCCCCGCTGAAGGCCCCTATGTACTTCTGCAGCCCGGCGTCGGCGTTCGTCGTGAAGGCCAGCGAGTAGCCCACGATGATCCACAGCACCGTGACCAGGCAGGTGATGGCGAAGGACTGCGCGACCGTCGCCAGCACGTTCTTCCTGCGGACCATGCCGCCGTAGAACAGGGCCAGGCCCGGGATGGTCATCATCAGCACGAGGGCCGTTGAGGTCATCATCCAGGCGGTGTCGCCGGAGTCGATCTTGGGCGGCGCGGAGCGGCCGCCGGAGCCGGCGCCGCAGCCGCCGCGGGGGCGGCGCTTTCGGCGGGGGCGGAACTGGCGTCAGACGCGCTGACCGCCGCGGGGCGCCGAGGAGGCGTCCTGGGCGAGCGCGGGAGCCGCAGCCAGAGGCGCCCCTATGATGAGGGCCGCGAGTACGAAACCCGCAAGCCGTTGAATGGAAAGAAATTTCATCTTCGCTGAATCCCCTTTTGCCCGATGCGGTCAGAGCGCCGCCCGCGCCGGTTTCACCGGTGCGGATGCGAACGGCTTCCTCGACGTTGAGTACGAAGATCTTGCCGTCGCCGATCTTGCCTGTGCCGGCGGAAGGTCTTGATGGCGTCCACGGCCCGAGCCAGGCCGCCGTCTTCGACGGCCGCCTCGAGCTTGATCTTCGGGACGAACACCACCTGGTATTCCGCCCCGCGGTAGATTTCTGTCTGGCCCTTCTGCCGGCCGTAGCCCCTTGACTTCGGTGATCGTCAGGCCTCGACGCCCGCGGCGCCGAGCGCTTCGCGCACGTCGTCGAGCTTAAGGGCTTGATCGCGATGATCAGTTTCATGCGCTCGCTCCCGCACGCTTTTTTGCGCGCGCCCATCGGTTTCCAAGACGCCGTGTTCGGCGGCTGAGGTTTGTTGGATTAAGCCCCCGTCCGGCGGATCAGACGCTAGCGGGGCCATGGAGTGCGATGCACAATCCGGACTACTTTGCGTTAGCTTTATCCCCCGCCGCCCTATCCCTGGGCGCCCTTGCCAAGAGGCGCCTAATTCATGGGCGGACGCCTGCTCCCAAGGACAAAGGACCCCCGCGCCATGCCCAAGCTTACCTGGCCGATGATCGCCCCTTGGGTGATGTTGCTGGGCTCCAACCTGTTCATGACCACCGCCTGGTACGGGCACCTGAAGTTCAAGAACGTCGCCCTGCCGATCGTCGTCGTGGTTAGCTGGATGATCGCATTCTTCGAGTACACCCTGGCCGTTCCGGCCAATCGGATCGGGTCGTCCTATTACAGCCCCGCCCAATTGAAGACGATCCAGGAATGTATAACCTTGACCGTTTTTGTGGCGTTTTCGGCGGTCTACCTCGGGCAGAGGATCACGCTGAGCACGATATTCGGATTTGCCTTGATCTTCGCGGGCTCCGCGGTGGTTTTTCTGGGTCGCTGAGTCCAATTGCATGATCACGAAGCCGTGATCCGGTGCAACCTTCGACGGGCTGCGGCGTAATCGCGCCGTGTCCAACCGAGTTCATCGAGGGATCACCCAATGCTTATCCGACTGATGGCGGTCGCCGCCTCCCGCCGCCTTGCTGGCCGGCGCCGCTCACGCCCAAGACACGGGGCGGCCACAACCAGCCCGAGCGCCGCCGATACGACGGCGCCGTCCGTCAATCCGGCGCCCGCCGCGCCCGACGCGACCCGCGCCGGCCGACACCACCGGCTACAACGCCCGCTCGGCGACCGACCCCGGGATCTCCGGCGGCGCGCCCGGCTCGTCCGCCGGTCTCGGCGATCCGGCGACCATGAAGGCCGGCGACCCCCGGCGTCGTGTCCAACGCGCCGGTGGCCGACACCCCGCAGAACCGCGCCCAGTACGGCAAGCCCGACTCCATGGGCGGCCGCCACACCGCGCCCGCCGGCAACTGAGCCGTTCCTTTCAGTAGAGACCATGCGAGGACGCGGCCGGTCCGCCGGCCGCGTTCCTGCGTGAAGAGGTGACGATGAGACTCGCAAGACTGACCGCCGCTGCGGCCGTCGCGGCGCTGATCGCGGGCCCGAGCCTGGCCCAGACCGCCGCCCCCCGCCGCTCCCGTTCCGCCCGCAGCCGCCGCAGCCCCGGCCGCGCCCGCCGGACCCTATCGGCCGATCGCCGCGTCCGGCGACATCCTCTCCACCCTGCAGGCGTCCGGCGAGTTCACCGCCTTCGTCAAGGCGGCGACCGACAGCGGCCTGGGCCAGATCCTGAAGAGCCAGCCGAACATCACCGTGCTCGCGCCGACGGACGCGGCCTTCGCCCAGCTGCCCCCCGGCCAGATCGACGGCATGCAGAAGGCCGGCACGCTGCAGTCGCTGATGACCTATCACCTGATCAACGCGCGGCTGGATTCCGCCCAGATCAAGGGCCACGCCCCGACCGCGGTGCCGACCGTGGCCGGCAAGACCGTCCGCATCGACGGCTCGGGCGCGGTGATCGTGGTCAACGACGCCACCGTCATCCAGGCCGACGTGATGGCCTCGAACGGCGTCATCCACGTGATCGACAAGGTGCTGTCGCCGAACTACGTCGCCCCGTCCGCGGCGACGGTTCCGGCCGCGCCCGCCGCCCCGCCGGCCGCCCAGCAATAGGCCGCGCGTCTGCTTGAAGCCAAAGCCGGCGGGCCCTATGGTCCGCCGGCTTTTTTCCGGCCCCCGCGCGACATGTCATCAAAGCCGCCCTGTCCTTCCAGGACCTGATCCTGACGCTGCACGCCTATTGGAGCGCGCGCGGCTGCGTGATCCTGCAGCCGTACGACGTGGAGGTGGGGGCGGGGACGCTGCAACCCGGCCACGGTGCTTCGCGCGCTCGGCCCCAAGGACTGGCGCGCGGCCTATGTGCAGCCCTCGCGCCGGCCGGCCGACGGCCGCTATGGCGAGAACCCCAACCGGCTGCAGCACTATTACCAGTACCAGGTGATCCTGAAGCCGAACCCCGCCGGACCTGCAGGAGCTCTACCTCGGCTCGCTGGAGGCGATCGGCCTCGACCTCAACCTGCACGACATCCGCTTCGTCGAGGACGACTGGGAGAACCCCACGGTCGGCGCCTGGGGCCTCGGCTGGGAGTGTGGTGCGACGGGCATGGAGGTCAGCCAGTTCAACCTACATGCAGCAGATCGGCGGCCTGGACGTCTTCCCGGTGGCCGGCGAGCTGACCTATGGCCTGGAGCGGCTGGCCATGTACCTGCAGGGCAAGGACAACGTCTACGACCTGGCCTTCAACGACCCCCAGAGCCCCGATTTCAAGACCTACGGCGACGTCTTCCTGGAGAACGAGCGCCAGTTCTCGGCCGCCAACTTCGAGGTCTACGAGCGTGGAGGTGCTGAAGCGGCAGTTCGAGGACATGGAGCGCCAGGTGCCGCGCTTCCTGGCCGCGAAGGGGCCGCAGGGCCAGGTGCTGGTGCTGCCGGCCTATGACCACGTGCTGAAGGCCAGCCACCTGTTCAACCTGATGGACGCCCGCGGCGCCATCGCCGTGGCCGAGCGCCAGAGCTACATCGGCCGCATCCGCGACCTGTGTAAGATGTGCGCCGAAGCCTACGTCGCCCAACAGGGCGCGGCGGCGTGAGCGGAGACTCACATAGAGCCCTCCCGCTCGATGGGGGAGGGTTGGGTGGGGGTGTCGCCTCGGAGGCGCCGGCGAGGCCGCGTTCGGCGCCGACCTCCGGTTCGCCGCCCAGCTCAGCGGCCACACCCCCATCCCCGGCCCTTCCCCCATCGAGGGGGAAGGGGGATTGGGAGCATCCGGCGCATGCCGCTGGAGCGATTGTCCGCGCGCGGCGGATGCGGAGGAACGCGACCGCTCTCTGAACGCCTGCTCTGGGAAGACCTCCGGAGGCTGAAGCGGAACTTCCGCGGCAAGCGCCCATCGGGCCGTACATCGCCGATTTCGTCTGCTACTCCGCTAGGCTGATCATCGAAATCGATGGCGGTGTGCACGCTCTGCCCGACGTACAACGCCGCGACGCCGCCAAGGAGGCGTGGCTCGCCAGGGAGCACTTCCGCGTTCTCCGCTTCACCTCGAAACAGGTGATCGAGGAACGGCCGACAGTCCTGTCGCGTGTGGAATCCATGCTCGCGCCGTCTCCCTTCCCCCTCGATGGGGGAAGGGCCGGGGGATGGGGTGCGCCCACTGAGGCGACGGCGACGGCCCCGTTCGGCGCCAATCTTATCGAAGCCCCCGCCGCCCGGGCCACACCCCCATCCCAACCCTTCCCCCATCGAGGGGGAAGGGCTCGCGAAGTCTGATAGACCGTGCCCCAGCTCTTCTTGAACTCTTCTCCGAGGAACATCCCTGCGCGCATGCAGGGGCAGGCGGCGCGCGACCTGGAGCGGATGGCGCGCGACAGGCTCGGTGAGGCCGGGCTGATCTCGGGCGGGCTGAAGGCGTTCGCCGGGCCGCGCCGGCTGACCCTCGTCGCCGAGGGCCTGCCGCCCGCCCAGCCGGACCGCACAGAGGAGCGCAAAGGGCCTCGCATCAACGCGCCCGACCAGGCGGTCGACGGCTTCCTGCGCTCCACCGGCCTCACGCGCGACCAGCTGGTCCCAGCGCGACGGCGTCTATTTCGCGGTGATCGCCCGCACGGGCCGCCCGACGGTGGAGATCGTGGCGGAGATGGTCGAGGGCCATCGTCCGCGGCTTCCCCTGGCCCAAGTCGATGACCTCCGGCACGAGTCGCCTGCGCTGGGTGCGGCCGCTGCGGCGCATCCTGTGCGTGTTCGACGGCGAGGTGGTCCCGTTCGCCATCGACGGCATAGAGAGCGGCGACGTCACCGAGGGCCACCGCTTCATGGGCTCCAAGCGCCCGTTTCACGCCCGCACCTTCGACCAGTACGTCAAGGCCCTGGCCGACAACGCCGTGCTGCTGGACGCCGCGAGCGGCGCGAGCGCATCGCCGACGGCGCGCGCACCCTCTGCTTCGCGCGGAACCTGGAGCTGGTGGAGGACGCGGGCCTGCTGGACGAGGTCTCGGGCCTCGCCGAATGGCCCACCCCGATCATGGGCCAGATGGACGCCAAGTTCCTCGACCTTCCGGCCGAGGTGATCCGCACCTCCATGCGCACGCACCAGAAGTACTTCGCCGTGCGGCCGATGGGCGGCGGGAGGCCCTGGCGCCGAACTTCATCGCCGTGGCCAACATCGAGGCCCCCGACGGCGGCGCGGCCATCGCGGCCGGCAATGCGCGCGTGCTGTCGGCGCGCCTGAACGACGCCCGCTTCTTCTGGGACGAGGACAACAAGTCGGGCAATTTCGACCGCTGGCTGGAGAAGCTGAAGGGCGTCACCTTCCACGCCAAGCTCGGGACCATGTTCGAGCGGGTCGAGCGTATTGAAGCTCTGGCCCGCGAGATCGCCCCCCTGGTCGGCGCCGACCCGGACGTGGCGGCGCCGCGCCGCGCGCCTCTGCAAGGGCCGACCTCGCCAGCGGCATGGTCGGCGAGTTCCCCGAACTGCAGGGCGTGATGGGCGGTATTATGCCCTGGCGGCGTCGGATCGCGGCGAGGCGCCCGGCGGGACCGGAAAGGCCGAAGCCCTCCCCCTGGATGGGGGAGGGGCAGGGGTGGGGGTGGCGCCCTCTCAGGAAAGGGCCGCCGGCCGGCGCCGACCGCGTCCCTTCCGGAAGCGCCTCCACCCCCAACCCCGGCCTTCCCCCATCCAGGGGGAAGGGAGGGAGATCGCCGACGCGATCCGCGACCACTACAAGCCCCAGGGCCCGAACGACGCCGTGCCGACCGCGCCGGTCTCGGTCGCCGTGGCCCTGGCGGACAAGATCGACACCCTGGTCGGCTTCTTCGCCATCGACGAGAAGCCGACGGGCTCGCGCGACCCCTATGCGTTGCGGCGGGCGGCGTTGGGGGTGATCCGGATAGTATTGGATCGCGACCTACGTATTCGATTGGCGCCCGCCGACGCCTCCGGGCCTCTGTTCTTGGTCTACAAGTCACTTTCGTATCAGCGCTCCGCCAGTCAGCTTTTCGAGCTGCACGATGCTGCCGTCTCGATGTACGAGAGGTTTGGTACGCAGCTTTCGTTGGACCCGCAGGACGTTACGGCTCCCGGCGGACGCGAGTTCTGGCACGGCTGGAGCGACGCTCGGCGATCTCTCCTCGCCTTCATCGCCGATCGCCTGAAGGTGCTCCTGCGCGACGAGGGCAAGCGGCACGATCTCGTGGATGCTGTGTTCGCGCTCGGCGACGACGACCTCGTGCGGATCGTGGCGCGGATCGAGGCGCTGTCGGTTTTTCCTCGCGACCGAGGACGGGGCTAACCTGCTCGCCGCTACAGGCGCGCCGCCAACATCTGAAGGCCGAGGAGAAGAAGGGGACGCTGCCGGCCGATCTGCACTCTGCGCACGCTTCGCACTCCGAATCGGCAGTGCAACCGGTGCGGATGCCCGGCGCCCCCGCCGAGGAGACCGCGCTGATCGCGGCTCTCGAAGCCGTGACGACCGATCTGGCGGCTGAGCAGTTTGGGAAGGCCATGGCCGCGCTGTCCACCCTGCGCGCGCCGGTGGACGCCTTCTTCGACAGGGTGCTAGTGAATGCGGACGATGCTGCGGTGCGGGAGAACCGGCTCCGGCTCCTGCCGCCGTCAGGGCCGCCATGGACCGGGTCGCCGACTTCGCCCAGGTCGCCGGATAAGAGGCCGAGATGATCGCTGAGCTGGCCGGCTCATCCTTCCCCCTCCCCCTCGAGGGGGGAGGGGCAGGGGCGGGGGTGAGCGCAGGGCGCGGCGGGAAATCCCCGATGGCGCAGGCGCCCAACCAAGCTCCCCGCCCGCCCCGGCGGCCACACCCCCATCCCGGCCCTTCCCCCCATCGAGGGGGAAGGGAGCAGAGAGACGCCCCATGCCCGCTGACGCCGCCGCCGCCTCCGAGACCACCGTCCGCTGGGTCTACGCCTTCGGGGGCGGGGGCGCCGACGGGGACGCCTCGATGAAGGCGCTGCTCGGCGGCAAGGGCGCGAACCTGGCCGAGATGAGCGCGCTCGGCCTGCCCGTGCCGCCCGGCTTCACCATCACCACCGAGGCCTGCACCCACTTCTATAAGAATGGGCGCGCCTATCCGCCGGGCCCTTAAGGACGAGGTCGCCGCCGCCCTCGCCAACGTCGAGGCCCAGACCGGCAAGGCGTTCGGCGACCCGCGCAATCCGCTGCTGGTGTCGGTCCGCTCGGGCGCCCGCGCGTCCATGCCGGGGATGATGGACACGGTCCTGAACCTCGGCCTCAACGACGAGACGGTGGAGGGGCTGGCGCGTCTGTCGGGCGACCGCCGCTTCGCCTTCGACAGCTATCGCCGCTTCATCCAGATGTATTCCAACGTGGTGCTGGGCTGGACCACCACTCCTTCGAGGAGATCCTGGACGACAAGAAGGACCAGCTCGGCGTCTCGATCGACACCGACCTGACCGCGGATGATTGGGAGGCGGTCGTCGCCGACTACAAGCGCGCCGTCGCCGCCGAGCTCGGGCGCGACTTCCCGCAGGACCCGCAGGACCAGCTCTGGGGCGCCATCGGCGCGGTGTTCGACAGCTGGATGAACGACCGCGCCAAGTTCTATCGCCGCATGCACGACATCCCCGAAAGCTGGGGCACGGCGGTGAACGTGCAGTCCATGGTGTTCGGCAACATGGGCGAGACCTCGGCCACCGGCGTCGCCTTCACCCGCAACCCGTCCAACGGCGACGCGCGGCTCTATGGCGAGTTCCTGATCAACGCCCAGGGCGAGGACGTCGTCGCCGGCATCCGCACGCCCCAGACCCTGACCCGCTACGCCCGCGAGGAGATGGGCGAGAGCGCCCCGTCGCTCGAGGAGGCCATGCCCGGCGTGTTCGCTGAGTTCGCCAGGGTCGTGAAGACGCTGGAGACCCACTACCGCGACGTGCAGGACATCGAGTTCACGGTGGAGCAGGGGCGGCTCTATCTGCTGCAGACCCGCAACGGCAAGCGCACCGCCCGCGCGGCGCTGAAGATCGCCGTCGACCTCGCCGCCGAGGGCCTGATCACCCAGGAGGAGGCGATCGGGCGCATCGAGCCGGCGTCTCTCGACCAGCTCCTGCACCCCGCCATCGACCCCAAGGCGCCGCGCGACGTGATCGCCACGGGCCTGCCCGCCTCGCCGGGCGCGGCGTCCGGCCGGCTGGTGTTCGACGCCGCAGAGGCCGAGCGGCTGGGCCTGGCCGGCGAGGCGGTGATCCTGGTGCGCGAGGAGACCTCGCCGGAGGACATCCACGGCATGCACGCGGCCAAGGGCATCGTCACCGCCCGCGGCGGCATGACCAGCCACGCGGCCGTGGTCGCCCGCGGCATGGGCCGCCCCTGCGTCTGCGGCGCCTCGGAGCTCCTGATCGACGCCAAGGCGGGCGAGCTGCGCGCCCGCGGCCGCACCCTGAAGGCCGGCGACCTCGTGACCATCGACGGCGCCAAGGGCGAGGTGCTGGCCGGCGCCGTGCATATGATCGAGCCGCAGGTCTCGGGCGACTTCGCGACCCTGATGGGCTGGGCCGACGCGGCGCGCCGCCTGAAGGTGCGGGCCAACGCCGAGACGCCGCTCGACGCCCGCACCGCGCGCCAGTTCGGGGCCCAGGGCATCGGCCTCTGCCGCACCGAGCACATGTTCTTCGAGGAGGACCGGATCGCGGCCGTGCGCGAGATGATCCTGGCCGAGGGCGAGGCCGGGCGGCGCGCGGCCCTGGCCAAGATCCTGCCGATGCAGCGCGGCGACTTCGTGGAGCTGTTCGAGATCATGGCCGGCCTGCCGGTCACCATCCGCCTGCTCGACCCGCCGCTGCACGAGTTCCTGCCGCACACCGAGGAGGAGGTGAGGGCGCTGGCCGCCTCGTCTGGCCTGGACGCCGCCAAGCTGATGGCGCGGGCGCGCGAGCTGCACGAGTCCAACCCCATGCTCGGCCACCGCGGCTGCCGCCTCGGGGTCTCCTATCCGGAGATCTACGAGATGCAGGTGCGGGCGATCTTCGAGGCCGCCTGCGACGTGGCCGCCCGGGGCGAGCCGCCGGAGGTCGAGGTCATGCACCCCCTCGTCGCCAAGGGCGAGGAGATGGCCTACCTGCGTGAACTGACCGACCGGGTGGCCCGCCAGGTGCTGGAGGAGCGCGGCATGGACCTGCCCTACAAGGTCGGGGCCATGATCGAGCTGCCGCGGGCGGCGGTGCGGGCGGGGGACCTCGCCGAGACGGCTGAGTTCTTCTCCTTCGGCACCAACGACCTGACCCAGACCACGTTCGGCGTCAGCCGCGACGATTCCGGCAAGTTCCTCGGCGCCTATCTCGACAAGGGCATCTGGGAGAAGGACCCGTTCGTCAGCCTCGACCAGGACGGCGTCGGCGACCTGATCCGCATTGCGGTGGAGCGGGCGCGGGCCGTGCGGCCGGACGTGAAGCTCGGCATCTGCGGCGAGCACGGCGGCGATCCGGCCTCGATCGACTTCTGCGAACGGGCGGGCCCTGGACTATGTCAGCTGCTCGCCTACCGCGTGCCGATCGCGCGGCTGGCGGCGGCACAGGCGGCGCTGGCGCGCAAGGGCTGACGCCTCGACGGACCTGAAATCTGTTGCAGTGCAACAACAACGGGCGCCCAATCGGCCGGGCGCCCCTTTCGGCCGCATACGGAGCACCCCAGATGGCGTCTCCCGGACCTCGACGTCCGGTCAGTCCCCATAAGGAGTTCCCTGTAATGAAGTCTCTCATCGCCGCCGCCGCTTCCGCGGCCACCCTCTTCGCATTCGCGGCGCCTGCGTTCGCCCAAGCCCCCACCGTTCCGCCGATCAGCGTCTACGGCAACCTCGGCTACTCCTACGCCAACGCCGACGCCGGCGACTTCCACGTCCATCGACGGCCGCCTCGGCGCCCGCCTCGGCCGCTATATCGGCGCCGAAGGCGAACTCGGGTTCGGCCTGACACCGACCGCGTCTATGGCGTCGACGACAAGCTGAAGAACGCCTACGCCGGCTACGCCGTCGGCTTCCTGCCGATCGCGCCGAACGCCGACCTGTTCGCCCGCGTCGGCTACGGCCACAGCAACGCCCGCTCGACCGCCAACGGCGTCGAGTACAACTACGGCGAAGACAGCGTCAATTATGGCGGCGGCGCCCAGTACTTCTTCACCCCGCACGACGGCGTGCGGGCGGAGTACACCCGCTTCGACTACCGCCACGACGCGGGCACGGCCAACGTCTGGTCGCTCGCCTACGTCCGCAAGTTCTAGGCTTCGAGACCCCGGGAGGGCGGCGCATGGTGATCGTGCGCCGCCCTCGCTTTTCGGCCCGCGAGGTCGGCCACAAGTATTCCACAATAAAGACATAACGAACACAAAGCGGCCTCACTTGGATTCAGTAAGTGTTGCCGAAAGGTCGCTATATTATTTGGCGTCCGCCCTTTTATGGCCAAGCTCTGACCGGCATCTGACCTCATGCGTTGTTGACGCAGGCTGGGGACGGCTGCAGTACGGAGTTAGGTCATGAAGCTTATTGTTATGGCGGCGGTCGCGGCCGCCGGACTTGGACTGGCGGCGCCGGCCCTGGCGCAGGACGCGACCTCGACCTCGCCCTACAGGGGCTTGTACGGAAACCTCGGTTTCAACGACGATCAGGCCCAGGGCTCCAACACCGAGGGCGTGGTGGGCCGCGTCGGCGACCGCCTGAACAAGTACTTCGGCGTCGAAGGCGAGTTCAACGTCGGCGTCCATGGCGGCGGCCGCGAGTTCGGCGCGCCGGGCGCCCAGACCCACGTGGACGTGAAGCAGCAGTACGGCGGCGCCGGCTATGTCGTGGGCTTCCTGCCGGTGATGCCGAACGTCGACATCCTGGCGCGGGTCGGCTACGGCGCGTCGCAATACAAGATCAATCCCGCCACGGCGCCGGGCTATGACGCCAACGAGAACGGGCCTGCGCTACGGCGTGGGCGCCCAGATGTTCGCCGACGGCGCCAATGGCGTCCGCATCGACTACACCCGCGAGCACCTGAACGGGCTGCACGACCCGGTCGGCTACTTCTCCGCAGACGACAACGCCAACGTCTGGAGCGTGGCCTTCACCCACAAGTTCTAGCGCCAAGCCCTCGCCCCCGCGAGCGGGGGCGAGGGTCGCCTAGTCGCGCAGCATCGGCAGGCTGAGGCCGGACACCGGCAGGGCGTCGAGCAGTTCGCGGCGGAAGCGGAACAGCTCGGCCGGCCGCCCGCCGGTCTCCACATCGAACCGTCCCAGACCCTCCACCAGGCCCGCCCGCTCCACCGAGCGGCGGAAGTTCTGCTTGTGCAGCGGCACGCCGGAGATCGCCTCCACCGTGCGCTGCAGGCGCGACAGGGTGAATTCCGGCGGGGTCAGTTCGAACACCACCGGCCGGTACTTCAGCTTGCCGCGCAGCCGGCCAAGGCCCGTGGCCAGGATCATCCTCCCGGTGGTCCGAGATCATCGGCTCGCCGAACGGGGAAATGGGGGATGGCTCCGGCCGCCGGGCGGCCGGCGGCGCGCTCGTGGTCGCGCGCGGCCTCGGCGGCGAGGCCCGCCTCGTAGAGCAGCTCGTAGCGCTCCCGCACCCGCTCCTCGTTCCACGGCGCGCCGTCCAGGGCGAACAGCAGTCGCCGCGCGGGCGCGGCGGCGCTCGGCCTCCTCGCCGGCGGCCCGGCCGGCCCAGGCGGCCAGGGCGGGTCCGATCGCCTCGTCCAGCAGGGTTGGCCGCCCGCCGCGCCAGTCCTCCCACGGGAAGAACCGCGGCCACGGCGCCCAGGCCGTGTCCGGCGCGTGGGTCTCCACCGCCTTTGGGGTCAGGGCCAGGTAGCCGACCGAGATCACCCGCGCCGCGCCGGCGCCGGACGTCGGCCACTGGCGCGTCGCGGCCCCGGTCGCCGAAGGTGTAGAGCTGCTCGACATAGCCGAGGTCGAACCGCGTCTGCTCGGCCACGAAGGCGCGCAGGGCGAGTTCGAAGGTGCGCTGGCCCTCCGGGTCGAACGGGCCGAACGGCAGGCCGGCCAGGGTCGAGGGCCGGCTGGTGCGCGCGTCGTGCGGCCGCACGGTCAGCACCGCCGCCTCGCCGCCGCGCACGGCGATGATCACCGCGGACAGACCGATGACGACGGAGGCGGGCATGGGCTCCAAACTCCGACCGCCCCCGCGAAGGCGGGGGCCATCCAGCTGGCGCCCGATTGCGCCGCCTGCGCGGACTCATGGGTCCCCGCCTTCGCGGGGACAATCGGAAATTTGGCTCAGTCCAGCTTGGACGCGATGTCCGCGGCCATCGCCTTCAGCGCCGTCTGATCGACGGTCTTGTCCTGGGCGTGGCCTTCAGGGGCGCGTTCTCCCACCGCGGCAGGATGTGGAAGTGCAGGTGGAAGATGGTCTGGCCGGCGGCGAGCCGTTGACTGGGTGATGACGATGCCGTCCGGGTTCAGGGCGGCGCGGACGGCGCGGGCGGTGCGCTGCACGGCGAGGATCAGGTCCGTCAGGGTCTGCGGCTCGGCCTCCAGCAGGTTCCGGGCGCGCGAGGTCTTGTGCACCACCAGGGTGTGGCCGGGCGACTGGGGGAAGGCGTCCATGAAGACGAGGACCTTGTCGTCCTCCCATACCTTCGCGCTCGGGATCTCGCCGCGCACGATCCTGGCGAAGATGTTGGCGTCGTCGTAGTCGCCGTCGGGCTCATCTTGCGGCCCTTCCATCGGTGGGCCATCGTCCTAAGCAAGGGCGGCAGGAGCGCAACCGTGGGCCGATCAACCCCACATGTCGGCCGTGGCAGCAGAAGTGGTTCGCCACCGGCCGCGCCAACCTCGAGAAGCGCACCGGCAAGACCATGGACGAGTGGGGTCGCCGTCGCCCGCACCTGCCCGGAGACCGCCCACCGTGCGCGGCTGAGGTGGTTCAAGGAGCACCACGGCCTGCTGCAGAACTCCGCCTCCATGGTGCTCTCGGCGGCGTTCGAGACCGGCATGGGCTGGAGCGAGCCGGACGCCCTGCGCGAGGCGCTTGTGGACCGACCCGGCCTCGCGCGCGATCTACGAGGCGGTGGCGACGGCGGTGCTGGCCCTGCCGGAGGTGGTGGCCGGCCAGCGCAAGGGCTACTCCGCCTGGTCGCGCAAGTACCAGTTCGTCGCGGTTGAAGCCGGTGAAGGGCGGTGGCGCGCGCCTGGGCCTGGCCGTGGGGCCCGACGCCAGCCCGCGCCTGCAGCCCTTCAGGAACGAGTCTGGTCGGAGCGGCTGAAGGCGTCCCGCCGCCCTGGCCTTTCCGGCAGAGGTCGACGAGGGGATCGCGGGCCCTCCTGAGGCAGGCATGGGAGGCGTCCTGACCGCCGGCGACGACCGCCTGCGGTTCATCCGCGAGCACCTGCCGCTCGCCCGGTCCCGTCCCCTGCCGCAGATACGCCTGCACCAGGCGCGGCCGGACAGCGGCCTGCACCGCCTCGCCGAGGCGGACGAGGCGGGGTTCGGCTCGCCCTACTGGGCCTACCCGTGGGCGGGAGGCCTGGCCCTGGCGCGCCACATCCTCGACCGGCCCGAGACCGTCGGCCGGCGCGTGCTGGACCTCGGCGCCGGATCCGGCCTCGTCGCCATCGCCGCCGCCCTGGCCGGGGCGGGCGAGGTGACCGCGGCGGACATCGATCCCTACGCCGTCGCCGCGCTCGGCCTGAACGCCGCGGCGAACGGGGCGATCATCTCGGCGATCTGCGGCGACCTGACCGCCGGGCCGCCGCCGGCCGTCGATATCGTCGTGGTGGGGGACCTGTTCTACGACCGCGCCCTGGCCGGGCGGGTCACGGCCTTCCTCGACCGCTGCCTGGACGCCGGGATCGAGGTCCTGGTCGGCGATCCCGGCCGCGCCTTCCTGCCCCGGGAGAGGCTGCGCGTGCTCGCCCGCTACCCGACGCCGGATTTCGGGGAGGAGAGGATGAGCTGCGTCTTTGCGTTCTTGAGCGCGGCCGCCGTCGATCCCTAGTTCGTCACCCTCGGCCTTGTGCCGAGGGTCCCTGCCTCCGCTGCGCCGCGCCCCGACGTCCGGGCTCAATGCGGGCGGCGAGAGGGACCCTCGGCACAAGGCCGAGGGTGACGTTGGGGGAAGAGAACGCCCGCCTCATGCCTCGCGGTAGGGCGAATACTCCTCCGTCAGCCAGTCCATCTCCTGGCGGACGGCGGCGCGTTCCTGGTCGAGGTAGCGGGCGATTGGGGCGCGCAGGCCGGGTCGGCGATGTAGTGGGCGGAGTAGACGGCCGTGGGCAGGTAGCCGCGGGCGATCTTGTGCTGGCCCTGGGCCCCGGCCTCCACGCGCGGCAGGCCGAGCCGGATCGCGTGCTCGATCGCCTGGTAGTAGCAGAGCTCGAAGTGCAGGAACGGCACCTCCGCCGTGCAGCCCAGTAGCGGCCGTAGAGGCAGTCGCCGCCGAGCAGGTTCAGGGCGCCGGCGATCCACGGGCCGTCGCGCCGCGCCAGCACCAGCAGCACCCGGTCGGCCATCCGCTCGCCGAGCAGGAATAGAACCGCCGGTTCAGATAGGGGCTGCCCCACTTGCGCGAGCCGGTGTCCATGTAGAAGCGGAAGAAGGCGTCCCAGTGCTCCTCCTTCAGGTCAGCGCCGGTCAGGGCGACGATCTCCACCGCGGCCTGGGCGTCGCGCCGCTCGCGCCGGATGGTCTTGCGCCGGTTGGAGGAAAGGGCCGAGAGGTAGTCCTCGAAGTCGCGATAGCCGGGTTCAGCCAGTGGTACTGCTGGTCCTGGCGCTGCAGCAGGCCCTGCCGGCCCAGGAACCGCCACTCCTCCTCGGTGGGGAAGGTGACGTTGACGCCCGAGGCGCCGGTCTGCTCGCAGAGCTTCAGGGGCGCCGGCCAGCAGCATCCGCCGCGTGGCGTCGGCGTCGCAGCCCTCGCGCGCCATCAGCCGCGGCCCGGTGGCGGGGGGTGAACGCGCGGCGGACAGCAGCTTGGGGTAATAGCGCCCGCCAGCGCGCTCGTAGGCGTCGGCCCACGACCAATCGAACACATACTCGCCGCGCGAATGGGACTTCAGGTAGAGGGGCATCACCCCCGCGACCTCGCCGTCCTCGCCGCGCGCGGCCAGGTGCCGCGGGGCCCAGCCGGTGCGCTCCACGGCGCAGCCGGACTCCTCCGTGGCGTCCAGGAAGTCGAAGCAGACGAACGGGTTGTCGTTGTAGGCGGGGTTGCGGGCGCAGGCGTCCCAGGCCGCCCTGCCGATCTCGGCGACGCGCGCATGCGCCTCGACGATGACTGTCTGCGCCATCAGCGGTGAAGCCCTCGAAAATGAAGTTGTCGCAGTGCTCGGCCACCCTATCCGCGTCCTCGGTCGAGCGCACGGTCCAGGCGACCACGGGCAGGCCTTTGGCGCGATATTGGGCGGCTAGGCCGCCGGCGGCGGTCTCCAGCTGCAGACCAGGAAGTCGGCGCTGGCCTCGGCGACGAGGTCCGCTCAGGCGCCCGCCAAGCCCGGGCTCCCGCTCCAGGTCCGTGTCGGCGAAACCGGCGGCGTCGAGGCCGCGCGGGGATATGGCGGCGATGGCGGGCGAACCAGCCGAGGGCGGCCGCGTCGAAGCTGATCACGGCGCAGGGGCCTTCGTAGCGGCGCAGGAGCTCGGCGACGCGGGCCTCCAGCGCGCCGCCGCCGTCCTCGCCGTCGCCGGCCTTGATCTCCACCAGCAGCATGGCGCGGCCCGGCGACCAGGTCCAGCGTCTGGCGGAGGGTCGGGACGCCGCCCGGCCCGCCGAGCAGGGGCAGGGCGCCGAGCTCGCGGCGGTCAGGTCGGAGACCAGGCCGTCCGCGCCGGTCATCCGCTCCAGCGTCTCGTCGTGGAACACCACCGCCTCGCCGTCGGCCGACAGGCGCACGTCCAGCTCGATCCCATAGCCGGCGCTGCAGGCGATCTCGAAGGCGGCCAGGAATTCTCCGCCGCCTGGCCCGGCGACCACAGGCCCCGATGGGCGAGGGGCGGGGAGAACAGGCCGTCCGGCAGGGTCACGACAGCTCCACCACCGCGTCGACCTCGACCGCGAAGTTCAGCGGCAGGCGGTAGACCCCGACGGCCGAGCGGGCGTGGCGGCCCGCGTCCGCCGAACGCCTCGACCATCAGGTCCGAGCAGCCGTTCACCACCTGCGGGATGTCGAAGAAGTTGGGCCCCGCCTGGACGAAGCCGCCGAGCTTCACGACGCGCGCGACGCGGTCGAGGTCGCCCGTCCGCCGCCGCCTTCATCTGGGCGATCAGGTTCAGGCCGCACAGCCGCGCGGCGCGCTTGCCGGCGTCGAGGTCGAGGTCGGTCCCCACCGTCCCCTTGATCCCGCCACCGGCGTCGATCGAGATCTGGCCGGAGATTGTGGACCAGCGAGCGGACCGGACGAACGGCACATAGTTGGCCACCGGCGCCACTGGCGTCGGCAGCACGATCCCGGCGTCGGCGAGGCGTTGTTCGACCTTGGACATCCGGACTCCTGACCGTTCGATCTTCCGTTCCGCTCATCCCCGCGAAAGCGGGGACCCAGGTGTTTTATCGAAGGGCGCGGGCGTGTCAGGCGAAAAAGCCTGGGTCCCCGCTTTCGCGGGGATGAGCGGATTTTCTAACGGCGGTCTTCGCGCTTCATGGCCCGGGCGAGACCACCGCCGCGGCGCCGAACTTGGCCCTGAGGGCGTCCACGGCCCGCTCGCCCTTGCGGGCGCGGGTCTCCTCCCCGGCGAACAGGTCCTCGGGGGCGCCGTCGGCGTCGACGAGGTCGGCGATGCCGATCCGATCAGGGCGGTAGGACGCGCCCCCCGCCTCGCCGGCCAGGAGTTCGCGGCCGACGCCGAACAGGGTGCGGGCGGTCTGGGTCGGAGCGGGCAGGGTGCGCCGGCGGGTGACGATGCGGAAGTCGGCGGTCTTCAGCTTCAGGTCACCACCCGCCCCGCCGTCGCGGCGGCGCGCGCCTGGCGGGGCGACCTTCTCGCACAGCGGCCAAAGCCGGTCCTCCAGGGTCCGCGCGCGCGGCGATGTCGTCCTCGAGGTGGTCTCGGCGCTGATCCCCTTGCGCGCCTGGTCCGGGTCGACGGGGCGGGCGTCATGGCCGTGGGCCAGCTCGTGCAGGCGCAGGCCGTGGGCGCCGTAGCGGTCGGCCATGGTCCCGCGCCTCGGCCCCGCGATGTCGCCCGACCGTGCGCAGCCCCGCCCTCTCCAGGGCGCGGACCATGGCGGGGCCGACGCCGGGCAGGATGGAGACGGGGCGCGGCGCCAGGAAGCCCTGCGCCTCCGCCGCCCCGATCACCGAGAAGCCGCGCGGCTTGTCGAGGGTCCGAGGCGATCTTGGCCAGGAATTTGTTGGCGAGAGGCCCACCGAGACGGTGATCCCGACCTCGCGCTCGATCTCGGCCTGGACGCGGGCCAGGGTCAGGGCCGCGGGGGCCGCCATGCAGGCGCTCGGAGCCGGAAAGGTCTAGCCAGGCCTCGTCCAGCGACAGCGGCTGGACCAGGGGCGTCAGGGCCGCCAGCGTCTCCATGATCCTGCGGCTCTCGGTGCGGTACTTGGTGAAATCCGGCCGGATCACAAAGGCTTGCGGGCAGAGCTTCAGCGCCTGGAACATCGGCATGGCCGAGCGCACGCCCGAGATCCGCGCGATGTAGCAGGCGGTGGTCACCACCCCGCGCCTGCCGCCGCCGACGATCACCGGCACGTCGCGCAGCTCCGGCCGGTCGCGCTTCTCCACCGAGGCGTAGAAGGCGTCGCAGTCGATGTGGGCGATGGCGAGCCGGTCCAGCTCGGCGTGCGCCAGCACCCGCGGCGAGCCGCAGCGCGGCATCGCCTGGCGCCCTCGTCGCCGGTCCAGAAGCAGTCGCGGCAGAGGGCGCTCACCCCGCGTCCTCCAGCGGCCACAGCCAGGCCGCTCCGCGCACGCCCGAGGAGTCGCCGTGGACGGCCTTCAGGATCGGCGTTTCGAAGCTGTCGGAAAACACCCAGCCGCCGGCCCGCCTCGGTCGCCACGGGATAGATCTCCTCGACGTTGGACATGCCGCCGCCGAGGCACGATCACGTCCGGGTCCAGAATGTCACAGACGGCCGCCAGGCCGCGGCCAAGCCGCCGGCCATTACTGCTCAAGGGCGATCGCGGCCTCGAACCGGCCCCCGCGCGCGGCCGCGACGATCTCGGCCGGGCTCAGCGTCTCGCCGGTCTGCTCGCGATAGTCCCGCGCCAGGCCGGGGCCGGAAAAGTAGGTCTCCAGGCAATCGTCGCGCCCGCACCAGCAGCGGACCGGCTCGCCCGGCTCGTCGTCGGGATTCAGCCAGGGCAGGGGCGTGTGGCCCCAATCGCCGGCGACGCCGTTGCGGCCTTCGACGAGCCGGCCCGTCCACGACGATCCCGCCGCCGACCCCGGTGCCGAGGATCGCCGCGAACACCACCCGCGCGCCCCGCAGCGGCGCCGTCCGTCGCCTCCGACAGGCCAGGCAGTTGGCGTCGTTGGCCAGGCGCACCGGCCGGCCGAGAACGCCCTCCAGGTCCCTCGCCGAAGCGGCGGCCGTTCAGCCAGACGCTGTTGGCGTTGCGCACCGTCCCGTCCGCGGCGAGATCGAGCCGGGCATGGCGACGCCCACCCGGCCGCAGCGTCCGCGCCGGCCTGCGCCTCGGCCTTCTCGACCAGCGCCCGCACGGCCTCGAGCGCCGCGGCGTAGTCGCCGGGGTTGGGCGCGCGCACCCCGCGCCAGGAAGCGGCCGGCCTCGTCAGGGCGGCCGCCTCGATCTTGGTGCCGCCGAAATCGACGCCGATGCGGATCATGGAAGGATCGGTCCTCGCCGCGCCAATCTAGGCGCGCGCGGCCGATTCCGAAAATCAGCCCGGCAGGAAGGTGATGCTGGCCACCGTCGCCGCCACCCACAGCAACCGGCGCGGCCATGGCCATCCAGGTCAGCACCGACTGCTTGCGCAGATAGGCCACCCAGCGCCGAACGGGGCGGCGATGCAGACCATCCAGAAGCTGACGATCAGGAAGAAGGCGATCCAGGCCGCCGGATTCCACAGGTTCTGGCGCGGGTCGAACACCATCGGCGACAGGATGGCCGCGACCGCGCCCACCGGCGCGGCCAGCAGCGACACGCCGCTGGCCACCCCCAGCCAGATCGCCTCGGCCTTGCGCGTCATCATCCTGGCCATACGCCAACGCCCTACGCGGCCGCCGCAGCCTTGCGCCGGCGGCCATCCCCGCTCTTATGGAGTCTCGCAAAATCGGGCCGTCAATGCGCATCGCCACCTGGAACGTCAATTCGATCAACGCGCGCCTGGAGACGGTCCTGGCCTGGTTCCGCGACCTGCGCGCCCGACGTGGCGTGCCTGCAGGAGATCAAGTGCGTCGACGAGGCGTTCCCCAGCGCCCCGTTCGAGAGCCTCGGCTACAACGTCGCCGTCCACGGCCAGAAGACCTACAACGGCGTGGCGCTGCTCTCGAAGACGCCGCTGGAGGACGTGCGCCGCGGCCTGCCGGGCGACGACGGCGACGACCACGCCCGCTACATCGAGGCGGTCATTTCGGGACAGCAGCCGGTGCGGGTGGCGTGCATCTACCTGCCCAACGGCAATCCGATCGGGACCGAGAAGTTCGCCTACAAGCTTGCCTGGATGGAGCGGCTGCGCCGCCACGCGGCCGAACTCCTGGCTCTGGAGGAGCCGCTGGCGCTCTGCGGCGACTTCAACGTGATCCCCGAGGAGACCGACTGCGACGATCCCAAGTCGTGGCTGACCGACGCCCTGTTCCAGCCGGAGAGCCGCGCGGCGTTCCGGTCGCTGAAGTGGCCGGGCCTGACCGACGCCTATCTGCAGGCGGACGGTACGCCCAACACCTACACCTTCTGGGACTATCAGGCGGGCGCGTGGCGGCGGAACCACGGCATCCGCATCGACCACGTCCTGCTCTCCCCCCAGGCGGCCGACCGCCTGCGGGCGGTGGAGATCCACAAGGACGTCCGCGCCGGCGAAAAGCCGTCCGACCACGTGCCGGTGACGGTGGAGCTGCAGCTGTAATTTCCCTCCCCTTCATGGGGAGGGAGGACGCCGCGAAGCGACGGCCGGGTGGGGGAGTCCGGACACTAAAGCCCCACCCTGGCCGCTGCGCGGCCTGTCCCTCCCCATGAAGGGGAGGGAGCGGGCTACGCCGCCTTCTGCAGGGACTTGGTCAGGATGCCGATGGCGGCGTCGCGGTCGATCTGCTCGATGGCGGCGACTTCGCGGGCCATGCGGTCCAGCGCCGACTCATAGAGCTGGCGTTCGGTATAGGACTGCTCGGGCTGGTTCTCGGCGCGGTGCAGGTCGCGCACCACCTCGGCGATCGAGATCAGGTCGCCGGAGTTGATCTTGCTTCGTATTCCTGGGCGCGGCGGCTCCACATGGTGCGCTTCACCCGGGCGCGGCCCTTCAGGGTGGTCAGGGCGCGGGAGACCACGTCGCCGGCGGCCAGGGGGCGCAGGCCGGCCGTCTTCGCCTTGCCGGTCGGCACGCGCAGCGTCATCTTTTCGTGATCGAACGTGATCACATAGACCTCGAGGGACAGGCCCGCGACTTCCTGGGTTTCGATCCCTGCACCTGCCCACGCCGTGGGCCGGATAGACGACGTGGTCGCCGAGGGAGAAATCGAGACCAATCTTGCTCATGGAGTATCCTCTCAAGTCTATGTCGCTGCTCGAGGACGCGGGCCGACGCTGAAGCCAGGACAATAAAACGCCGCGCGCACAGGGAGCGCGGAATCCTCGTCCATGGTTCGGAATGGTCTCTAAACACCTTCCGCCTTCAACAGAGGCGCGCCGGACGGACGGCGATCCTTCGAGCAACGCGGACTCACAGAACCCGCGTCAATTGCAACAGATAGCATAAAAATGAGCATGCTGAAAGGGTTGCAGCGCCGCGTTTGCCCATCGCGCGTGCAACGGGCGCAAAACGCGACGCGGCCGACCGCCGCATCGGAACTCGGGCAGGGCTCTGGCAGCGCTAGGGTCGGGGGACTCAATGAGCCCACAGGAAATTCAACGGGCTCAGCTCCGCCTCATATCCGCCCCTCCCCGCGAAAGCGGGGACCCAGGCTTTTTCCTGTTTCCTGCTCCGGCGATGTCCCAGCAGCCCGGATTCAGCGACTAAAACGCCTGGGTCCCCGCTTTCGCGGGGACGAGCGGTATTGGGGGCGGACCCTAGGAGCCCTTGCCGGGCTTTTCGGAGAAGTACTTCTCGAACTTGCCGGTCTCGCGCTCGTATTGCTCGGCGTCGGCGGGCGGCTCGCCCTTCACCGTGATGTTCGGCCAGATCTTGGCGTACTCGGTGTTGACCCGCAGCCACTTGCCGTCGGGGTCGTCCTCGACGTCCGGCTTGATGGCGTCGACAGGGCACTCCGGCTCGCAGACGCCGCAGTCGATGCACTCGTCCGGGCTGATGACCAGGAAGTTCTCGCCCTCATAGAAGCAGTCCACCGGACACACCTCCACGCAGTCCATGAACTTACATTTTATGCAGGCATCCATGACGATGTAGGTCATCGAGAACTCGTCGATTGCGGGGCGGCCCGAACGGCGGGCGAAAATTGTGGGGACGGCGCGGCTTGTCAATGCCGCCAGCGCAGCTGTGACGGCGGATTAAGGGAAAACACAAGAAATCCAGGTCAGATGCCCGCTATCGACGCGATCCGTGGTTGGCGCGGTCCTGTCCCGCGCTCCGGCGCGCGGCGGGCCGCTGGCGAGGGCGCCCATGAGCAGGACTGTCCAACCGAATCCCTCGCCGCGGCCGCTTTCCGGCCGCGCCGCGCGCCTGGCCCAGGCCCAGCAAGCCGCGGCGGGCGAGGCGGACCTGCGCCTGTTCATCGAGGACGCCGCAGAACCCGGCCGCTTCGTCTACACCACCGTCGACCGCCGCACCGGCGAGGTCGTCAGCCGCGTCCCGCGCGAGGACGTCGAGCGCACGATCCCAGCTTGGCCGACCGAGGTTAATCCTCCGCTAACCATGATCGCCGATCCTGCCGGCTGAACGCGAGCCGCTCGGGCAGGCGACGACGGATCGCCGCCCGGATCGCGGCATCGGATTTCGACGGGGCGTCGACGGGCCCGCGCAGCGCGCGGGCCATGTCGTTCAGCCAAGGTTCAGCCGGCCCGTGGCGAATTGGCGCAGCCTCGTTTCCAAGGAGCCAGCCATGCTGAAGGGATTGAAGTCCGCCGTCGCCATCGCCTGCCTCTCGCTGGGCCTCGCCGGCGCCGCCAACGCCGCCGCGCCGGACCTGTCCGGCTTCGACGCGCGCGCCGCGGACGGCTGGGCGCAGAAGCTGGTGCTGTGCGACACCATCGCTTCCTGCGCAGCCAGCCGACCTGAACGCGACCTGATCTTCGTGCGCCGCGACGACAGCCGCCGCTTCGACATGCTGCTGCCGCCCGACTTCGTCGGCGGCGGCCAGTGGTACAAGGACGGCTATCAACACCTCTACCTGCGGCTCCGCCACGACAAGAAGATCAGTTCGGGCGAGCTGACGGCCGCCAGAACACGCTCGGCGCCAACTGGTCCACGCCTATCGCGTCAGCAACGGCCGCCTCGACCAGCATTTCCTGGACTCCCAGGACCGCTACTGCCGGGGCGATGGCGCGCGAGAACGGCCAGATCACTCCTAGCCGGACGGGCGGCGCGCCTCGCTTGCGGGGCCGCGCCGCAATTCGGCCGCCGACTTGAAACCGCCATGGCCAACGCGTAGCAGGTCGGAATGGATCTGGACTTCCTGAACCTGAACGACCGGCGGGTGGTGTTCGCCGCGGCCGGCGGCGCGCTGGCGCTGCTGGCGGGCCTCGGCGTCGGCGTCGGCCTGATGGCGCGCGGGCACGACACGGCCGCCCCGCCGCCGGCCCAGTCGGACGCGGGTCCCAGCTCCCTGCAGGTCGAGATGGGCCGCGAGGACCCGGGCCTCGATCCCGAAAAGCCGTTGCGCTGCTTCGTCGGCGGCCAGTTCGTCGGCACGGCGACCCTGAAGGAATGCGCCCAGAAGAACGGCGTCGCCACCGGCTCGCTCGACGTCGGCCTCGACCCGAACGGCCAGGTCGCCGCGACCACGCCCGGCGCCTCGGTGCTGCAGCCCCTGCCCACCGCGCCCGCGCCGCCGTCCGAGGCGGCCGCTGCGCCCGACGCCCAGGCCGCGCCCGACCAGCCCGCGGCGGCGGTCGTCGGCGAGGCGGCGGAGACGGCGGGCTGCTGGCGGTTCGACGGCGGCTGGCGGCGGGTCGGCGACGACATGACGCTGGACGCCTGCGTGCAGGCGCTGTTCGCCGGCCGCTGCGAGCGCCCGGGCGATGCGGACTACGGCCGCTGGGACGGCGACACCCTGCGGCTCGTCACCGGGCGGGTGGAGCGTTCGCCCGACAACCGGCGTTTCCAGACCCTGGTGAAGCAGCCGACCGGCGACTGCGCCATACCCCACATCTCAGGCTGACCCCCCATGCGCCGCCTCGCCCTGGTCTTCGCCGCCCTGCTCGCCGCCGCCGGCTGCTCAAAGCAGGTGCAGGCGCCGACCGACACCGGCGTCTGCTGGCACATGGCGACGCTGAACGACGGCAAGGTCCGCTTCAACCGGCTGGCGCAGAACGTGCCGAGCCTGGAGACCTGCGCGGCGGACCTGGAGGCGATGCGCCTGAGGTTCCAGGCGCTCGGCAGCAGCAGCAGCCAGATGGTCGGCGCCTACCAGGGCCAGTTCCTGTTCCTGCAGCCGGAAGGCATCTTCACCGCCACCAAGCTGAACGGCGGCCGCTACCTCCTGCTGGTGCGCACGGGCGACGGCCGCCTGGCCAAGGTCGGGGTCATGCCCGTCCAGTAGCGGCGGCGGGCGCATCCACTCTCCAACATCCGTCCGCCCCCGCGAAGGCGGGGGTCCATACAGCTTGGCGCCCGATCGTTCCGCCGGCGCGAACCCATGGGTCCCCGCCTTCGCGGGGATGATCGGAACGTGAGTTGGCTAAGCCGAATCAGCGCGGGCGCTGGCTGCCCGGGTTCACGTCCTGCTCGGGCAGCATGCCGCCTTCGCCGATGGTGCCCAGCACCTGCTCGACCCACGACAGCTCGCGCCCGCGGGTCGGGGTGGAGTTCTTGTTGTAGGAGACCGCCTTGCCGTCCTTCAGGCCGTAGGTGCGCACGGCCGTGACCTTCTCGTCGTCCTTGTTGAAGGCGATGACCACCACGTCGCGCTTGCGGACCGTGGGATCGCGGAAGGCCTGCTGGTCGCTGATCTGGGTGATGTAGAACCAGGTGTTCGGGTCGAACGCGGCCACCGAAGAGGGCGAGCCGAGCCGCTCCAGCACCGTGGACTTGGTGTCGTCGCCGACCTTCACGTCCTTCGGGTTCGCCTCCACGGCCTGGAAGCCCTGGTACGACATGGTCGGCGTGCAGGCTCCCAGGAGCAGGGCGCCGGCGAGGGCTACGGCGGCGACGCGAGGGATCATTCTGGGCTCTCGGATGACGGACCGGTTTTGACCTATCGCTCCGCGGCGATTAGTTCAACGTCCCAGATCACGCCTGGCCGCGGCGGAAGTGAGGCGAAGTCCGTGTTCCAGCGTCTGTTCCCCCCTCCCGCACACCGGGTTTCCGGCCAGGCGCTGTACGCCTCCGCGGCCCGCCAGGCGCGCCTGCCGGCGCTCTATCGCGAGCTTGGCGCGCCCGACACGGTGGAGGGTCGCTTCGAGCTGGTCAGCCTGCACCTGTCGCTCCTGCTGCTGCGGCTGAAGGGGCAGGGGACCCCCGCCGCCGAGACGGCGCAGGCCGCGTTCGACACCTTCGTCCAGGCGCTGGACGACGCCATGCGCGAGCTCGGCGTGGCGGACGTCTCCATCGGCAAGAAGATGAAGAAGGCCGGCGCGGCCTTCTATGGCCGGATGCGGTCCTACGAGACGGCGCTGGCCGCTCTGCCCGACCGCGCCGAGCTCGACGCGCTGATCGGCCGCACCGTGTTCGAGGAGATGGACGGCGCGCCGGCGGCGGGCCTGGCCGACTACGCCGCCCGCGCCGTCCAGGCGCTCGCAACCCAGCCCCTCGCCGAACTGTTGGAAGGGCGCGTGACCTGGCCGGAGCCTTGCGCATGAGCGAACCGACCGAATGGCCCGAACCGCTGCGGCTTTCCGCCGTGGGCCGGACCCCGATCGACGTCACGATCGTCCCCGACGCGGCGCGCCGGGTGCGAATCGCCCGCGACCTCGGCCTCGACGCGCTGGATTCGCTGGAGGCGGATCTGAAGGTGACGCCCTGGCTCGACGGCGCCGCCATCGACGGCCGCTGGCGCGCCCGGATCGAACAGACCTGCGGCGTCTCGCTGGAGCCGTTTCAGACGGCCCTGGAGGGCGAGTTCACTGTCCGCGTCGTGCCGGCCGACAGTCCCAACGCGCCCAAGGTCGAGGGGCCGGAGATCGCGGTGGACCCGGAGGCCGAGGATCCGCCCGACGTGCTGGAGGACGACCGCATCGACCTCGGCGCCTATGTGCTCGAGCATCTGGCGCTGGAGATCGACCCGTTCCCGCGCAAGCCGGGGGCCGTGTTCACCCCGCCCGACGAGCCGGAACCGCCTTCGCCGTTCGCGGTCCTGCGCGATCTGAAGCCCCGGAAGGAAGGCGGCTGACCCGCCCTGGCGCGCGCCCTTGCATCGGGGCGGCGGGCATGTATGGTCCGCCCGCCCTAGCCTGGGCGGGACCTTTTTAGGGGGCCCACGCGCGGCCGTGTCGGACTCCATCGTCATTTCCATCGACGCCATGGGAGGGGACCAGGGGCCGTCTATCGTCGCGCCCGGAGTCGCCCTGGCGCTCGAGCGCATGCGCGGCCGCGACGTCCGCTTCCTGCTCCACGGCGACGAGACCCTGCTGCGGGCCGAGCTCGAAAAGTGCCCTTCGGCGCGCGCGGTCTGCGAGGTCCGCCATTCCAGCCTGGTGATCGGGATGGAGGACAAGCCGGCGCACGCCCTGCGCCGGGGCAAGGGATCGAGCCTGTGGAACGCGGTCGAGGCGATCCGCGCGGGCGAGGCCCAGGCGGCCCTGTCGGCCGGCAACACCGGCGCCCTGATGGCCATCTCCAAGCTGATCCTGCGCATGGTCTCCAAGGACCTGGAGCGGCCGGCGATCGTGGCGAGCTGGCCCACCATGCGGGGGGTGACGGCGGTGCTGGACGTCGGCGCCAACGTCACCTGCGACGCCGCCCAGCTCGTGGAGTTCGCGATCATGGGCGAGGCCTTCTACCGGGCCGTCCACGGCGCCCAGAGGCCGTCCGTGGGCCTGCTCAACGTCGGGGCCGAGGAGCAGAAGGGCAACGACGAGGTGCGCGAAGCGCACCGCCTGCTCGGCGATCGGGCTTGCAGATCGACTACCGCGGCTTCGTCGAGGGCGACGACATCGCCAAGGGCACGGTGGACGTGGTGGTCACCGACGGCTTCTCCGGCAACATCGCCCTAAAGACCGCCGAGGGCATGGCGCGGTTCATCCGCAACCTGCTCAAGGAGACCTTCACCTCCAGCCTCCAGGCCAAGATCGGCGCCCTGATCGCGGGCCCGGCGCTGCGGCGCATGTTCGCGCGGCTGGATCCCGCCTCCGCCAACGGCGCGCCCCTGCTCGGCCTGAATGGAATCGTGGTCAAAAGCCATGGCGGGGCCGACGCCAAGGGTTTCGCCAACGCCATCGTCGTGGCCGCCGACCTGGCGCGCAGCGACTATTCCAGTGAGATCGATCGTAACATGCGCCGCTTCGCCGATGTGATGGGCAAGTCAGACGAAGCCGCAGAGGCGCAGTCGTGAGTCCGGTGATCCGGACCGCGGTCGCCGGCGTCGGCTCATACCTTCCCGAGGAGCGGGTCACCAACGCGGACCTCGCCAAGATCGTCGACACCTCCGACGAATGGATCTTCGAGCGCACGGGCATCCACGAGCGCCGCCGCGCCCGCCCGGACCAGGCCTCGTCCGACCTCGCCGTCGAAGCGGCGCGCCGGGCGCTGGAGGCGGCCGGCCGCACGCCAGGCGACATCGACCTGATCATCGTGGCCACCACCACGCCGGACCTGACCTTCCCGCCACCGCCGCCATCGTCCAGCGCAAGCTTGGCGCGCCGCCGGGCATCGCCTTCGACGTCCAGGCGGTGTGCTCGGGCTTCGTCTACGGCCTTAGCATCGCGGACGGCTTCATCGCCCGCGGCCATGCCAAGTGCGGCCTGGTCATCGGGGCGGAGACCATGACCCGCCTGATGGACTGGACCGACCGCTCCACCTGCGTCCTGTTCGGCGACGGCGCCGGGGCGGTGGTGGTCGAGCCGGCGCAGGGGCAGGGGACCACGGCGGACCGCGGCCTTCTGTCCTTCGCCCTGCGCTGCGACGGCACCAAGCAGGAGCTGCTCTACGTCGACGGCGGGCCCTCCACCAACGGCGTGGTCGGCAAGCTGCGGATGCAAGGCAACCAGGTGTTCCGCCACGCCGTGGTGAAGATCTCCGAGGCGATCGAATCGGCCGCCGCCATGGCCGGCGTCGCCATCGCCGACGTCGACTGGTTCGTGCCGCACCAGGCCAACCAGCGCATCCTGCACGGCGTCGCCCAGCGGGTCGGCATCGACGAGGCCAAGGTGATCTCCACCGTGGCCCAGCACGCCAACACCTCGGCCGCCTCCATCCCCCTGGCGCTGGACGTCGGCATCCGGGACGGGCGGATCAAGCCGGCGACCTCGTGCTGATGGAGGCCATGGGCGGCGGCCTGACCTGGGGCGCGTGCCTGATCCGGCTCTGACGCGGATCATGCGCCGTGGCGCCCTCGCGGCGGAAGCCTTTGACTTGGCCGGCTAATCGCGGCATTCACCTCCTGGGGAATTGGGGGCTATGCCGATGAAAGCCGAGACCTTGACCCCGCGCGGACCTCTGCGAGGCGGTCCACGACGAGGTCGGCCTGACGCGCCAGGGACTGCGCCGCCCTGGTCGAGCGCACCCTCGACCTGGTGGCCGAGGCCCTGGCGGAGGGCGAGACCGTCAAGCTGTCCGGCTTCGGCGTGTTCCAGGTCCGCGCCAAGCGCGCCCGCGAGGGCCGCAATCCCAAGACCGGCGAGCCCGCCCCGATCGAGCCGCGCCGGGTGATCGGCTTTCGCGCCTCGCAGGTGATGAAGGCGCGCATCGATGCTTCGCTGTCGTCCTAGGCCAAGGCGCGGCCGTGACCAAGGGGCCGGAGGCGTTCCGCACCATCTCCGAAGCTGCGGCCGAAGTGGGCGTGGCCCAGCACGTGCTGCGCTTCTGGGAGACCAAGTTCTCGTTCATCCGCCCGATGAAGCGGGCCGGCGGGCGGCGCTTCTACCGGCCGCAGGACCTCGTGGCCCTGCGCGGCGTGCGCCGGCTGCTCTACGACGAGGGCTACACCATCATGGGCGTGCAGCGGCTCTACCGCGAGCACGGCCTGTCGCGCCTGATCGCGGCGGGCGGCGGCGCGCCTGTCCTCCGCGCCGGCGCCGGAGGAAGCCGCCAAGTCCGCGCCGCCCGAGGCGCCCGCCGCCGGCCCCTCGCCGGACGTGGAGCGGGCGCTGTCGGCCGTGCTGGAGCGGCTGGAGGCGGCCAAGGCCAGGCTCGACGGCGCCCTGAAGGCGGGCTGACCCGACAATCGGGATTGCCGCTGGCGATAGGCCTCCCTATAAGGGCGCTCCTTCGTCGGAGCGTGGCGCAGCCTGGTAGCGCACTAGCATGGGGCGCTAGGGGTCGTGGGTTCGAATCCCGCCGCTCCGACCATTTCGCCTGAGGGCGATCAGAGGGACTACGGCGAGCCCCACGCCGGTCGGCATGAACGTGGACGCGGCCGGCCTGACCGGCTACGGGCTTGGCCATGCGTTCGAGGCCCTATCCCGACCAGTCCCGCGCCGTCGCCCTGTGGCTGTTCGCCGTGGCGGTGCTGGTGTTCGCCATGGTGGTGCTGGGCGGGGCGACGCGCCTGACCGGCTCGGGCCTGTCGATCACCGAGTGGAAGCCGGTCACCGGCGCCGTGCCGCCCCTGTCCCACCAGGCGTGGCTGGCCGAGTTCCAGAAGTACCAGCGCATCCCGCAGTTCCGGTTGATCAACCCGGACATGACCCTGAACGGCTTCCAGGCGATCTACTGGTGGGAGTGGACCCACCGGCTGCTCGGCCGGCTGGTCGGGGTCGCCTTCGCCCTGCCGCTGGTCGTGTTCCTGGCGATGCGGAAGATCCCGCGCCGGCTGATCTGGCGCTGCTGGATGCTGCTGGCGCTGGGAGGGCTGCAGGGGCTGGTGGGCTGGTGGATGGTGGCCAGCGGCCTGTCGCAGCGGGTCTCGGTGGCGCCCGAGCGGCTGGCGACGCACCTTGGCCTGGCGCTGGTGGTGTTCTGCCTCCTGATCTGGACGGGGCTGGAGGCCTGGTCCGGGCCCGGCCGCCCGAGCCTGGCCCGGCGATGGAGCGAGCCCGCCGCGGCCCTGGCGGCGCTGGTGTTCGTCCAGGTCATCCTGGGCGCCCTGGTCGCCGGCAACCACGCGGGCCAGGTGTTCAACGACTGGCCCCTGATGAACGGCCGCCTGTTCCCCGCCGACTACCTTGAGGACTCCTCCTTCGGCCGCGCCCTGTTGCACAGCCAGGCGGCCGTACAGTTCAACCACCGCCTCCTGGCCTACGTCCTGATGATCGGCTCGGTGACGGCTGCGGCGCTCGCCATGCGCTCGCGCGCGCTGATCCGGGCGGGGCGGTGGATCGCCGTCGCCTTCGCCGTGCTGGTGGTCTGCCAGGCGAGCCTCGGGATCACCACCCTGATGCTGCAGGCCCCGCTTGGCCTCGCCCTGGCGCACCAGTGCCTGGCCGCGGTGGTGCTGGCGACGGGGCTGACCTTCGCCTGGCGCGTGCGCCGCGCTTGAACCGGAGGCCCCTCTTGCGGCATACACGCCGGCTCATTCTCGGCGGCCCCACTGTCCGCCCCTAATCGAGCGAACACGCCATGGCCGTTCCTAAGCGAAAAACCTCCCCGTCGCGGCGCAACATGCGCCGCTCCCACCACGCCCTCGGCGCCAACAGCTATGTCGAGGACAAGCAGACGGGCGAACTGCGCCGGCCGCACCACGTCGACCTGAAGACCGGCATGTACAAGGGCCGCCAGGTCCTGACCCCGAAGGAAGACTAGAGTCCTCCCCTTCTCCCCTTCTCCCTTGCGGGAGAAGGTGTCGGCGAAGCCGACGGATGAGGGGTCGCGCCGGCCTCTCAGTAGATTTTCAGCGCTGTCGCGAGCCGGATAGGGTGTTCGACCCCTCATCCGGCCCTTCGGGCCACCTTCTCCCGCAAGGGGAGAAGGGACTCTACTGCGAGACGTGCGGCCGCAGGAGGTAGTGGCCGTTCTCGAAGCCGGCGAACAGCACCGCCGCGTGCGGGTGCCCGACCGGTTCGCCCGAGTCGTCGGGCAACAGGTTCTGCTCCGACACATAGGCCGGGAAGGCCGACTGATCGTTCTCGGCCAGGAGGTGGTAGAACGGCTGGTCCTTGCGCGGGCGCACGTCCTCGGGGATCGCCAGCCACCACTCCTCGGTGTTGGCGAACACGGGATCGACGTCGAAGATCACGCCGCGGAACGGGAACATGCGGTGGCGGACCACGTCGCCGATCGAGAACTTGGCGAAGGCGGGGACCACTGGCTGGTCGACCGAAGGGCTGGCGACTCGCATCATCATGAAGGCATCCTACCCCACCGCGCCTGACTGGAAGATGAATATGGCATTGACCGTCCGGACAAGTCCTTTCGGCCAAACGGCGAGCTTGCTAAGGTCCGAAGCGGCTGGCGCCTAGCCGTTGGTCAGAGGTGGTTCGATGTCAGAGGCGGCGGCGCCGCCAGCGGTCGAAGGGGGACACGGCGCCGGAGCGTCCGGCGAGCCCTGCGCCTACGCCGCCCTCGACCTCGGCACCAACAACTGCCGCCTCCTGATCGCCGCGCCCACGTCGAGAGGCTTCCGGGTGATCGAGGCGTTCTCGCGCATCGTGCGGCTGGGCGAGGGCCTGTCCTACACCGGCCGGCTGGACGCCGCGGCCATGGAGCGGGCCTTGGCGGCCCTGAAGGTCTGCGCCGACCGGATCAGCCGCCGCGGCGTGCCGCATGTGCGGGCCGTCGCCACCCAGGCCTGCCGCATGGCCGAGAACGGCCCCGATTTCATCGCCCGGGTCGCCGCCGAGACGGGCCTGCGCCTGTCGATCATCAGCCCGCGCGAGGAGGCCCGCCTGTCGGTCGCCGGCTGCGTCAACCTGATGGACCACGAGTGCGCGGCGGCCCTGGTGGTGGACGTCGGCGGCGGATCGACCGAGCTGTCGTGGGTCGATCTCTCCGAACTGCGCGTCGATCCCGGCCGCCGGCCGCCGCACCCCGCGCGCCTGCCCATCCGCGCCTGGCTGTCGATCCCCATCGGCGTCGTCACCCTGGCCGAGCGGTTCCCCGAGGACCGCGCCCGCCGCGAGGCCTGGTTCCGCGACATGGTCGACGCCGTGAAGGCCGAGATCGGCGCGTTCGACCGCGCCGAATCGCTGCGGCCGGTGTTCGAGGCTGGCCGCGCCCAGCTGATCGGCACCTCCGGCGCCATCACCAGCCTGGCCGGCATCCATCTCTGCCTCAGCCGCTATGAGCGCGCGCGCGTCGACGGCCTGTGGATGACCCGCGAGGAGTGCGACGCGGCCTGCGCCAAGCTCCTGGCGCTGGAGCCCAGGGAGCGGGCCGCCCAGCCGTGCATCGGCCCCGACCGCGCGGACCTCGTCCTCGCCGGCGCCGCGATCCTGCAGGCGGTGCAGGAGCTGTGGCCGTGCGAGCGCGTGCGCGTCGCCGACCGCGGCCTGCGCGAGGGCCTTCTGATGTCGCTGATGGCCAAGCCGCCGCGCCGCCGCCGCGGGCGCCGGCGCTTCGGCGGGCGAGGCCTGCAATGAGCGACGAGGAGCCCGCGCGCCGGCGGATGGTGCGCCCCCCCACGGCCGGCGAGGAGGGCGGCCGCGGCGCCCCCGCGCGGCTGAAGACCGCCAAGAAGCACACGCCCTTCGTCCCAGGCGTGGCTGGAGCGGCAGATCAACGATCCCTACGCCGCCCAGGCGCGCGCCGCGGCTATCGCTCCCGCGCCGCGTTCAAGCTGACCGAGATCGACGACCGCTTCCACCTGATCCGCCGGGGCGGGCGGATTATCGACCTCGGCTGCGCGCCTGGCGGCTGGATCCAGGTGGCGCTGGAGCGGGGCGCGGGCATGGTGGTGGGCGTGGACTGCTGCACGTGGAGCCGCTGGACCCGGCGGTGATCGTCCGGGCGGACTTCACCGATCCCGGCTGCGGCGAGCGGCTGGCCGAGCTCCTCGGCGGCCGCCGGACGTGGTGCTGTCGGACATGGCGCCCAACACCATGGGCCACCGCAAGACCGATCACCTCAGGATCATGGGCCTGATCGAGGCGGCCGCCGACTTCGCCATCGGCGTCCTGAAGCCCGGCGGCGCCTTCGTGGCCAAGGCCTTCCAGGGCGGCGAGACCGCCGACGTGATCCGCACCCTGAAGGCCCACTTCGCCGACGTCCGCCACGTCAAGCCCAAGGCCAGCCGCGCCGACAGCGCCGAGGTCTACCTGGTGGCGACGGGATTCAGGGGATAGGCCTCAGCCGTCCAGGCCGATGACGAAGGCGAGCTTCTGGTCGAGTTCGTCCATGACCGCGGGGTCCAAGGCGCCGATCGTTTGGCCGATACGGCTCGGATGAAGCGCCATGATCTTGTCGACCATGACCTCCGAGCGCTTCCGGAGGCCGTTTCCGGGCGTCGGGGCCACCGCCACGCGGACGGTCGGGGCCTCGTCGAGGTCGGAGGTGAAGAGGCAGACGATGACGCTGTCCAGGTGCGCGAGCCGGTTCGATTGGATCACCACGGCCGGCCGAGGCTTGCCGTATTCGCCCGGCGCCACGACGGTGAGGACGTCTCCGCGCCTCAAGCCGCCGGACCGGATCGTCGTCCGAGGTCCAGCCGCTGAAATCGCCGGGCCGCCTCGATGAAATCCAGCGCTTCGCGATTCGAGGCGGACGCATTGATGCGGGCGATCTCGGCGTCCAGCTTCGCCTGGAACCCCGGCGCATCGGGGTCGATCACCCACATGCGCAGCTCCTTCAGCCCGCGCGCCTTCATGCGGTCGCGATAGCGCTTGTACTTGCTGGGCTTGGAGGCCGGCGCGTTCATTTGCGAAAGGTAGCGCGCCACCCCATCTGCCGCAACTTCACGCGGCGGCGGTTGACTCCCCGGCAGGCCCGGATGATACCCGCGCCGCAAAACGGAGACTCCTATGGAGATTCGCGAAGGGCTCACCTTCGACGACGTTTTGCTGGAACCGGGCCGTTCCGAGGTCGTGCCGAGCCAGGTCTCGACGGCCACGCGGCTGACCAAGGACATCGCCCTGAACATCCCCATCGTGTCCGCCGCCAT
>JBBCHF010000035.1:0-37837 GCA_037201645.1 Caulobacteraceae bacterium | reverse complement strand
CGCCCCATGATCCTCGCGGAATGCGGCGGTTGCAAGGACGGGCGGGCGATCCGTCCACACCCGCTTGCCCCTGCCGCGCATGCGGCTAAAGATCGCGCCGGCCGCCCCGGAACGGCCGCCCCAGCACCAGGAGAGACAGGCCATGGCGATCAAGGTCGGCGACACGATTCCCGAGGCGACGTTCACCACCATGGGACCGGAGGGGCCGAGGCCGGTCACCACCGACGAGCTGTTCAAGGGCAAGACGGTCGCCCTGTTCGCCGTGCCGGGGGCCTTCACGCCCACCTGCTCGGCCCGCCACCTGCCGAGCTTCAAGGACCATGCGGCCGAGCTGAAGGCCAAGGGCGTGGACACCATCGCCTGCGTCTCGGTCAACGACGTGTTCGTGATGGACGCCTGGGGCAAGAGCCAGGAGGTCGGCGACGACATCGTCATGCTGGCCGACGGCAACGGCGCCTTCACCAAGGCCGTGGGCCTGGAGCTGGACGCCACCGGCTTCGGCATGGGCCCGCGCAGCCAGCGCTATTCCATGGTGGTCAAGGACGGGGTGGTGAGCGAACTGAACGTCGAGCAGGGCGGCGAATTCCGCGTCCTCCAGCGGCGACTACATGCTGGCGCAGCTCTAGGAACCTCCGGGGCTCAGGCCGCCTCGAAGTCCAGGCGGCCGCCCCAGAACGCCTCGGCCAGGGGGTTGCGCACCCCCGGCTGGCCGGTGGTCAGGAAGCGGCGGACCCGCGAATGGCCGGGATCGTACTCGGGGTGGCGGGCGAGGTAGCGCTCCAGTGCGTCGGCGGTGGCGTCCGGCTGGTGGATCAGCGGCGTGCCGGGCGGCAGCGCCTGGCGGAACAGGTCCGAGACGATCTCGTAATGGGTGCAGCCGAGCACCGCGCGGTCCGGATCGCGGCCGATCCGCTTCTTCAGGGCGGCGACGTGGCCGGCGATGACCTGCTCCAGCTCGTCCCGCGGCGCGCCGGTCTCGATCAGCCGCGCCAGCTCCGGGCAGGGCTCGGAGAACACGGCCACGTCCTGGCGGCGCTTGTCGATCTCGATCTCGTAGACGCGGCTCCTGGCCGTGGCCGGCGTGGAGAAGACGCCGAGGATGTCGACGGTCTCGACCTTGTCGCCGCGCCGGTCGGCCTCGTGCTCCCACGGCAGGCCGGTGGCCGCCTCGATGGTCGGCACGATGATGCCGAGGATGTTGACCGGCCGGCCGATGGCCTTGCGGTATCCCGGCAGCCAGGTCTGCTGCAGCCGGCGCAGGGCGATGGCGGCGGCCGTGTTGCAGGCCAGGACCACGACGCTGCAGCCCCGCTCGAACAGGCGCTCGCAGCCGGCGCGGGTCAGGTCGACGATCTCCTCGCCCGGCCGCCCGCCGTAGGGGACGTGCTGCTGGTCGGCGAGGAACAGGAAGTCGGCGTCCGGGAAACGGTCGACCAGCGCCCGATGGATGGTCAGCCCCCCGACCCCGGAATCAAACACGCCGATCGCCATGGCGGGGCTTTACCGCCGCCGGCCTGGGCCGTCCATGGCGGGCGTCGGAACATTACGCGCGGTTCAGATGACCTTGGGCCGCCGAGGGCCTAGAAGGAGACAAATCCCTTGGAGTTCCACGTTGAAGCGTCGTTCCTTCCTCGCCTCGGCCGGCGCCGCGGCGATCTGTGCCCCGTCGCTCGCCGCGTCCGCCCTGGCCGCCTCCCCCCAACCTGTCGCCAAAGCCGAGGTTGAATCCTTGACCACCGCCAATCCCGTGCTCGCCGAATGGACCGGCCCCTATGGCGGCGTGCCCGCCTTCGACCGCATCGAGGTCGGGATGTTCCCGCCGGCCTTCGAGGCCGCCATGGCCGAGCACCGCGCCGAGATCGCCCGGATCGCCGACAACCCCGAGCCGGCGACCTTCGAGAACACCCTGGCGGCGCTGGAGGACAGCGCCCGCGCCTATGACCGGGCGCACGCCCTGTTCGGAGTCTACACCTCGACGCTGAACGGCAAGGACGTGCAGGCGATCGAGCGCGACTGGGCGCCGAAGTTCGCGGCCTTCCACGACGAGATCGTCCAGAACCCGCGCCTGTTCGCCCGCATCGAGGCGGTCTACGCCTCGCCCGACAAGGCTGCGCTGACGCCCGAGCAGCAGCGGCTGGCGTGGAAATACTACACCGACTACGTGCGCCAGGGCGCCAAGCTGAGCCCCGAGGAGAAGGCCGTCCTCTCCGGCTACAACCAGCGGCTGGCGGCGCTGTTCACCCGCTTCAGCCAGAACGAGCTGGCCGACGAGGAGGACTACCGCCTGGTGCTGGAGAGCGAGGCCGACCTCGCCGGCCTGCCCGCCTCCCAGGTCGCCGGCTACGCCACCGCGGCGGCGGAGAAGGGCCTGGCCGGCAAGTGGGCCGTGGCCAACACCCGCTCGGCGATGGAGCCGTTCCTGACCTTCTCCGACCGCCGCGACCTGCGCGAGCGGGGGTGGCGCATGTGGATCATGCGCGGCGACAACGGCGGCGAGCACGACAACAACGCCCTCTGCGCGGAGATCCTGCTGCTGCGCGCCAAGCGGGCCAAGCTTCTCGGCTATCCGACCCACGCCCACTGGCGGCTGGAGACGGCCATGGCCAAGACGCCCGAGAACGCCATGAAGCTGATGATGCAGGTGTGGCCCGCCGCCGTCGCCCGCGTCCGCGAGGAGGTCGCCGACATGCAGGCGGTCGCCGACAAGGAAGGCGCGAACCTCACCATCCAGCCGTGGGACTACCGCTACTACGCCGAGAAGGTCCGCAAGGCGAAGTACGACCTCGATAACGCCGAGATCAAGCCGTACATGCAGATGGAGAAGCTGCGCGAGGGCGTGCACTGGGCCGCCGGCCAGCTCTACGGCTTCACCTGGACCGAAGTGCACGACGCGCCGACCGCCCGGCCCGACATCCGGGTGTTCAAGGTCACGCGCGCGGACGGCAGCCTGGACGGCCTCTGGTACTTCGACCCCTACGCCCGCGACGGCAAGAGCTCCGGCGCATGGATGAACCACTACCGGGTCCAGGAGCGGTTCCGCGGCGACGTGCGCCCGATCGTCTCCAACAACACCAACTTCGTGAAGGCCGCGCCGGGCGAGCCGGTGCTGATCTCGTGGGACGACGGGATCACCATGTTCCACGAGTTCGGCCACGCCATCCACGGCCTGAACTCGGACGTCGCCTATCCCACCCTGGCCGGCACCAATGTGGCGCGGGACTTCGTGGAGTTCCCCTCTCAGCTCAACGAGAACTGGCTGCGCACGCCGCAGGTGCTGAACCGCTTCGCCCTGCACTACGAGACCGGCGCGCCGATGCCGGCGGCCCTGCTGGCCAAGATCGACAAGGCGAGCACATTCAACCAGGGCTTCGCCACGGTGGAGTACCTGGCCTCGGCCATCGTCGACATGAAGCTGCACCTGGCCGGCGAGCAGCCGCTGGACATGCATGCGTTCGAGACGGCGTGCCTGGCGGAGATCGGCATGCCGGCCGAGATCGTGATGCGCCACCGCATCCCGCAGTTCGGGCACATCTTCTCCGGCGACGGCTACGCCGCCGGCTACTACAGCTACCTGTGGGCCGAGGGTGCTCGACCACGACGCCTTCGAGGCGTTCGTGGAGGAAGGCGGACCCTTCAACCCGACGACGGCGCGGCGCTACCACGACACCATCCTGAAGGTCGGCAACACCGTCGATCCCGCCGACGCCTGGCGCAACTTCCGCGGCCGCGAGCCGGACCCCGCCGCCTACTTCCGCTTCAAGGGCTTCCCGGTACCCGCCGCGGCTTGACGGCCGGGGCGGGTCAGCGCGCCTGCGCCAGCTCGGGCTCCCGCGTCATCACCGGCGGCGGGGGGGCCGCCCGCGGCGGAATCTCCGCCCACCGCATCATCCGGTCGACCAGGGCGTCGGCGGAATAGTTGCGCCGCCAGCGCTCGGCGAGGTCGGCCGCCTGGTCGGCGTAGAGCTCGATGTTGTCGCAGAGCGACTGCAGCGCGGCCATCATGGAATCGCCGCCGAACCGGCCGTAGATCACCCCCGCCGCCTCGCCGGCCTCGATCCGCTCGGCCATCCAGGTGCCGGCCGGGACGACGCAGGGCTTGCCGTAGCCGGCCGCGAGGGTGAACACGCCCGACACCATGGCGCCGTACCTGGCCGGGTCGTAGGGCAGCATCACCGCGTCGAGGGACTGGACCAGCTCCGCCATCGCCGCATCCGTCATCCAGCCGTCGACCAGACGCACCCGCGGATGGGATTTGAAGGCGTCGAGCGGATCGCCGGGGGCGTTCGGCCGGTGCCGTTGGACCAACACCTGGATCGGGAGACGGCTCTTCAGCACGGCCCCGAGCAGGCGCGCATGCAGGTCCACGCCCTTCTCGAGCCGGCGGCTGCCGAGGAACCCGACCTTCAGGACGGGCTCGGTGCGCACAGGGGGCGTGGACCGCGGCGGCTCGAAGAAGGTGACGGACGGGGGCGACCTCCACCGGGGCCGGAAGAATCGGGCTCAGGGCCTCGGCGAGCCGGGCGGTGGTCGCGCCGAGCCAGAGCCGCGCCGGCGCCGCCCGGAGCAGCGCACGCCCGGCGAAGCGCAAGAGCGCGGCGGACAGGCTGCCTTCCTCCAGCGGGGGGTTCGCCCAATGGAACAGGGCCGCGAAGCCCGGATGCCGGCCCGAGCGCTCCATCCAGGCCGCGACCCCGGCGAGCTCCGGCGGTGTGGCGGTGGGAAGGAACAGTACGTCCTCGTCGGTGATCCGCAGGCGCCCCAGGTCGCGGGCGAACTGCAGCGCGCGCGGCTGGAAGCTGACCAGCGGCCCGTCATAGCGATCGGTCGACACCGGGTTGTAGAGCGAGATGTTCAGGGCCTTCAGCGCCCCCAGTTCGACCTGCAGATCCGGGTCCACGGCCCTGGTTGACGCAGATCACCGCCTCGGCGGCATAGCCTTCGAGCGCGCGCCGGAAGCCGCGCGCGAAGTGATCATGGTGCCCGTTGCGACCGCGGATCGCGCTGTCCAAGAGAAAGATACGCATGGGGCCCCACAACCCTCGGCTCATCTCCCCACGCAGCAGACAACATTCGAGTGTGCGCATCAACAGGGGCCGCCCGCGCCGCGGCTGCGGCGCAACGCCCGACCTCCGCCGCGGGGTTAACGCGGCTCGACAGCGCCCAAAAAAGTGGCAAGCTTCGGCGCAGGCCGTCGCATGAGCGGCTGGGGGACGTAAGGGAGGAAACCATGGGATTCTTGGATGGCTGGCAGTCGCGACTGCTCAGCGTGCTGCGCATCGTCGCCGGCCTGTGCTTCCTGGAGCACGGCTGCATGAAACTGCTGCACTTTCCGAGCGCGATGATGCCGGGCGCGCTGCCGCCGCTGCTGCTGGTGGCCGGGGTGATCGAGCTGGTGGCCGGGGCGCTGATCGTGCTCGGCCTGTTCACCAAGCCGGCGGCGCTGATCGCGTCGGGCGAGACGGCGGTGGCGTTCTGGGGCTTCCACGTCTTCAACGTGTTCCACATGATGCCGCCGACCACGCCGGTCAGCATCGATCCGCAGGTCAACCACGGCGCCGAGGCGGCGCTCTATGCGGTCATCTTCCTCTATGTCGCGGCGGCGGGCGGCGGCGCCTGGGCGCTCGACAACCTGTTCAGCCGCAGGCGCGGGGCTTGAGCCGGCGTCGGCCTGATCTCGGCGACGACCACTTCCGAACGGTCTTCGGCGGGTTCGTCGGGCCCGAAGCTGCGCGCTTCGGGCCAGCCCGCCACGGCGGCGGCGCCGGCCGGCAACGGCGCGGGCCGTACGTCGCGGTCGCGCCAGGAACAGCACGAACTCGTCGAGGATCGTTTCGCTCCACAGGCGTACGATCTTGATCTCGCAGGCGTTCAGCGGCACCGTCTCCAACATGCCGCAGCGCTCCTCGAATTCGCGCAGGCTGTGGCTGTGCAGCTCGAGGAAGCGGTAGAAGGCGTCGTTGAATCGCTCCGCCTCAGGCCCTGGCCTGACCGCTACGCTGAACGACCGCATCATCCGCCTCCAGAATCGGCGCTGGGCCCAGCGCCCCCCGCGCCGCGTCCAGCCATGTGACTGAGCCCTCACTTGGTCGTCCGCGCAACACGCATTCGTTGAGTTCGATCAATCAGCGCGATCCGCAGGGCCCGGCGCCGCATTTCGCGTCGTCTTGACCTCGGCTTGCCTTCAGGCGCATATGCCGCCCCTTCCGGCGCAAGCTATCAGCGCCCTCCACCGCCACGACCCCGATGCCTATATCGGACGAGGGCGGCGAGGACCCCCGTCGACGTGATCGTCCACGGGGGCTGATCGCGTTGTGCTTATGGAGCAGTGGATGTTCGAGAGCCTAGGCGAACGGCTGACAGGCGTCTTCGACCGGCTGACCGGCCGGGGCGTGCTGTCCGAGAAGGACGTCGAGGAGGCGCTGCGCGAGGTGCGCGTGGCCCTGCTCGAGGCCGACGTCGCCCTGCCCGTGGTCCGAGACTTCGTCGACCACGCCAAGAAGCGCGCCACCGGCGAAGAGGTCCTGCGCGCGATCAAGCCCGCCGACCAGGTGGTCAAGATCGTCCACGACGGCCTGGTGGAGATGCTGGGCGGCGAGGAGCCGGAGGACCTGAACCTCGCGGTCACTCCGCCGGCGGTGATCCTGATGGCCGGCCTGCAGGGTTCGGGCAAGACCACCACCGCCGCCAAGCTGGCGCTGCGCATCGCCAAGCAGATGCGCAAGAAGGTCATGATGGCCTCGCTCGACACCCGCCGGCCGGCGGCGATGGAGCAGCTGGCCGTGCTCGGCAAGCAGGCCGAGGTCGATACGCTGCCGATCATGGCCGGCCAGTCGGCCGCCGACATCGCCCGCCGCGCCCTCTCGGCCGCGCGCCTGGGCGGCTACGACGTCCTGATCCTCGACACCGCCGGCCGCACCACGCTGGATGAGGCGATGATGGCGGAGGCGGCCGAGATCGCCCGCATCTCCAGCCCCGCCGAGACCCTGCTGGTCGCCGACGCCCTGACCGGTCAGGACGCGGTGCGCACGGCCAAGGCGTTCCACGAGCGCCTGCCGCTCACCGGCCTGATCCTGACCCGCACCGACGGCGACTCCCGCGGCGGCGCCGCCCTGTCGATGCGCGCGGTCACCGGCCTGCCGATCAAGTTCCTGGGTTCGGGCGAGCGGATCGACGCGCTGGACGCCTTCGACGCCCGCCGCGTGGCCGGCCGCATCCTCGGCCAGGGCGACGTCGTCGCGCTGGTGGAACGGGCCGCGGCCGACTTCGACCAGGCCAAGGCCGAGAAGATGGCCAACAAGCTGGCCAAGGGGAAGTTCGACCTCGAGGACATGGCCGAGCAGCTTCGCCAAATGCGCCGGATGGGCGGCATGGAAGGGCTTATGGGCATGCTGCCCGGGGTCCAGAAGATCAAGAAGCAGATCGCGGAGGCCAACGTCTCCGACACCATGATCAAGCGGCAGGAGGCGATCATCTCCTCCATGACGCCTCTGGAGCGGCGCAAGCCCGACATCCTGGCGGCGTCGCGCAAGCGCCGGATCGCCGCCGGCGCGGGGGTGGAGGTCTCGGAGATCAACCGCCTCCTGAAATCGCACCGCCAGATGTCGGACGCGGTGAAGATGATGAGCCGCGACGGCGGCAAGGGCTTCGCGCGGATGGCCGGGGCGCTCGGCCTCGGCGGCGGCATGGGGGGCGCCCACGGCGGCGGCCCCTCCGGCATCCCCGGCGTCAGCCCCCGCCGACCTCGAACGCGCCAAGGCCATGCTCGGCAAGGGCGGCGGCCTTCCCGGCCTCGGCGGCGGCTCGCCCCCCGGCGGCCTGCCCGGACTTCCCGGCCTGCCCTTCGGCAAGCCCAAACCCTGATCCAAGACACCAGACCTCAGAAGGACTTCAGATGCTCAAGATCCGTCTCGCCCGCGGGGGCGCCAAGAAGCGGCCCTACTACCAGATCGTGGTCGCCGACAGCCATTCGCCCCGCGACGGCCGCTTCATCGAGCGGGTCGGCACCTACAACCCCCTGCTCAAGAAGGACGACCCCAACCGGGTCACGCTGAAGACGGAACAGCTGCAGGCGTGGCTGAGCAAGGGCGCCCAGCCGACCGACCGCGTCGCCCGCTTCCTGGCGGCCCAGGGCCTGGCGACCTGGCAGGCCGGTTCCAACCCGAATAAGGGCGCGCCGGGCAAGAAGGCCCAGGAACGCGCCGCCGAGCGTGCCGAACGCGCGGCCTCCGCTGCTGAAGCCGCCGCGGCCGCCCAGGAACATGCCGCCGCCGAGGAAGCCTCCCCCGCCGAGGTCCCGGCCATGGAAGCCGCCGAAGAGGCCGCTCCGGCCGAAGAGCCCGTGGTCGCCGAAGCCGCCGCCGAGGAGCCCGCCCCCGTCGAAGAGCCGGCCCCCGAAGCGCCGGCCGCCGAGGAAGGCCCGACCGAAGCCTGACCCCTCGCCCCCGCTTGCCGGGGAGAGGGTCAGAGACGATCTGCGTGCCAGCGCAGGTGGTCTTCGATGAAGCTGGCGATGAAGAAGTAGGAGTGGTCGTAGCCCTCCTGGCGCCGCAGCGTCAGCGGCTGGCCGGCCGCGGCGCAGGCGGCCTCCAGCAGCTCCGGCTTCAGCTCCCGCGCCAGGAACGGGTCGTTCCCGCCCTGGTCCACCAGGATGTCGGGGACGCGAGCGCCGTCCTCGATCAGAGCGCAGGCGTCATAGTCGCGCCACGCCGCCCGGTCCGCGCCGAGATAGCCGCCCAGCGCCTTCTCCCCCCAGGGGCAGTGCATGGGCGACGAGATCGGCGCGAAGGCCGAGACGGCCTTGAACCGGCCGGGGTCGCGCAGGGCGATGGTCAGGGCGCCGTGGCCACCCATGGAATGGCCCATGATCGACTGGCGGCCGAGGTCCGCCGGCAGTTCGGCGCCCACCAGGGCCGGCAACTCGCGCTCGACATAGCTGCGCATGCGGTAATGGCGCGCCCACGGCGCCTCAGTCGCATCGACATAGAACCCGGCCCCCAGGCCGAAGTCGTAGGCCCCTTCCGGATCGTCCGGCACGCCTTCGCCGCGGGGAGAGGTGTCGGGCGCCACCAGCATCAGGCCGAGCTCCGCCGCGACCCGCTGGGCTCCCGCCTTCACGGTGAAATTGTCCTCGGTGCAGGTCAGGCCCGACAGGAACCACACCACCGGGACCTTCCCCGCCCTGGCCGCGGGCGGCAGGTAGGCGGCGAACCGCATCAGCGTCCCCGTCTGCGCCGACGCATGGCGGCAATAGAGCTGGGTCCCGCCGAACGAACGGCTTTCCGACACGATCTCGAGCGGCATGCGGACCTCCGGGCGTCGGCGCCGGCTTGGCAGGCCGGAGCGCCGACGGTCAACCTTGACCGCATCGGGCGCCCGCCTTACTCAACCGATCAAATCAGCGGCTGCTTTCTGGCGCGGCCCCGCGAGGCGGGCTAGGAATGCGGCCTGTCAGAGGAAACGCCAGTCGCCATGCTTAAGCTCTATCACGCCGAGCCCGCCGCCAATTCGCTGAAGTCCCTGATCCCCCTGCACGAGAAGGGGCTCCCGTTCGAGAGCATCTACGTCGACCTGCACAAGTTCGAGCAGCACCAGCCCTGGTTCACAGCCATCAATCCCGAGGGCCAGGTGCCGGTGCTGGACCACGACGGCTTCATCGTCACCCACACCACGGTGATCAACGAATACCTCGAGGACGCCTTCCCCGACGCCCCGCCGCTGCGCCCGAACGAGCCCAAGGGCAATTCGCGCATGCGGTTCTGGAACAAGTTCGTCGACGAGCACGTGATGAACTACGTCTCCATGCACGGCTGGCACCGGATGGTCGGGGTCATCGCCCGCGGCATCGAGAGCGGCGAGTTCGAGGCCCTGGTGGAGCGCATCCCGCTCTATGAGCAGCGCGAGAAGTGGAAGACGGCCCGCTCGGGCTTCTCCGAAGCCGACCTCGCCAACGCCACGCGCAAGATCGAGCTGGCGGTCGACAAGGTCGAGGAGCAGCTCGGCAAGACCGAATGGCTGGCGGGCGACATGTTCACTCTCGCCGACATCAACTTCTTCTCCCACTGCGGCATGATGGTCGCGCGCATGTTCCCGGAGATGAACGTGGCCGAGCGTGCGCCGCGCCTGACCGAATGGGTCGCGCGGGTGCGGGCGCGGCCCGGCGTGCAGGCGGCCCTGGCCATGCCGGACCACACCAATCCGGCGCTGCGGACCTTCACCGGCCACGCGCGCTGAGACCCGGAGGAATCCAGATGAGCGTCATGGAAGCCGACATCGAGGAGGGCGTCCGCTCCCTCGAGGCCGAGATCAACTACCTGTTGCCCGGGCCGGACATCAACCGCCGGTTCGTCTCGGCGGGGGTGGAAATGAACACCGGACCTACGGCCCCTTCCAGGTGAAGATCCGCGATGGGCGCGCGATCAAGAAGCACTTCACCCTGGACACCCACGGCTTCGTCCTGGCCGACCAGATCAGCCAGGTGAAGGACTTCTACGACAAGGACGAGGTCGACCGACTCTATCCGAAGGAGGTCGAGGAAGGGGTGAAGGCCCTGACCGGCGCCACCTGCGTCTTCCCCATGGGCTGGATGATCCGCAACTCCGGCGACATCTCCAAGTTCAAGCGGCCCGAGGGCCCCTATACCCACGCCGGCGGGGTGCAGCCCCCGGCTGGCGAGGCCCACATCGACACCGAGCCCAGCCGCGCCGACCGCCAGGCCAAGGCGATCTACGAGCGCTTCCGCCCGGACGGGCCCGGCTACAAGCGCTTCATCTACTCCAGCTACTGGCGGACGTTCTCCGAGCCGCCGCAGGACTGCCCCCTGGCCGTCTGCGACCACCGCAGCGTCGGCGACGACGAGGGCGTGCCCAACGTGCTCTACATCGTCGACAAGATCCCCGAGGGCGACGCCCTGTTCGCCCCGATGCCCGACGCGGATCAGCCGGCGGCGGCGATCTTCAAGTACAACCCGGCCCACCGCTGGTGGTACTTCTCCTACATGAACCGGGACGAGGTTCTGCTGCTGAAGTTCCACGACTCCGACCACTCGGTCGCCTGGCGCACCCCCCACACCGCCTTCTGGGACACGAGCTTCCCCGACCGCAAGGTCCGCGCCTCCATCGAGTGCCGCAGCGTGGCGTTCTTCGAGTAAGACTTGTTCCCAGATTGGGAACGGGTTAGAAGTCGGCTGTGAACGTCGTCGCGCGCAAGACGCTTGTCGCCTTCTGGCGACGACATCCGGCGGCTGAAGGCCGTTGTCGGCATGGTTCGAGATCGTCAGGGCGGCAGAGTGGCGCACGCCGAACGACGTCAGGGCGCTGTTCAACTCCGCGGATTTCGTCGGGGATAACCGCGTCATCTTCGACGTCGGCGGCAACAAGTACAGGATCGTGGCCAGGATTTCGTATCCATACAAGCAGATGCTGATCAAGTTCGTCGGCACACACGCCGAATACGACAGCATCGATCCGCGGACTGTGTGATGGACGTCGAGAGCTTCCAACCTATTCGTCCGCTGCGCAGCGAGGCCGATTACGACGCCGCGCTCGCGGAATTCGAGACCTATTTCGACCGGGAGCCGGAGCCCGGCACGCCGGAAGGCGACCGGTTCGAGCTGCTGGGCATGGTGATCGCCAAGTATGAGGACGAACACCACCAGACAGCGCCGGCCGATCCGGTCGAGGCCATCAGGCTGGTCATGGAGGGCCGCGGCTACACCCAGGTCGACCTGGCCCGGCTCCTGGGGTCGCGCTCGCGGGCGTCGGAGGTGCTCAGCGGCCGGCGCGAGCTGACGCTGAATCAGATTCGCCGCCTAAACGCTGAGTGGGGCATTCCTGGCCAAGTCCTGATCGGCGGGGCCCGGGCCGCCTGATCACCCCCTGATCGAGCCGTCCATGGTCAGGATCGTGCCGGTGGTGTAGCCGGACCAGGGCGAGGCCAGGAACGCCACGGCGGCGGCCACTTCCTCCGGCTCGGCCGGACGGCCGAAGGGCAGGGTCGTCGTCAATTCGCGCCAGCGCGTCTCGTCGCCGAGCTCGGCGCGGGCGCGGTCCTTCAGGCGGCTGGCCATGCGGTCGGTGGCCACCGGGCCGGGGTTGATGCCGACCACGCGGAAGCCGTCCCTGGCCGCGCCCTTGCCGAGCGCCTTGGTGAAGGCCATCAGCGCCGCATTGCCGGTCGAGCCGGCGATGTAGCCGGGGTCCAGCCACTCCCCCGCCGCGCCGATCACGTTCACGATCACGCCCGCCCGCGCCTTCAGCACCGGGTAGAAGGCGCGGCTCATGCCGATGTAGCCGAACACCTTCAGGTCCCACGCCTCGCGGAAGCGCGCGTCGTCGACGGCGAGGATGTCGCCCGCGGGGATGGCGCCGGCGCAGTTGACCAGGATGTCGATCCCGCCCGCCTCGGCGGCCACGCGCTCGATCTCCGTCTGCTTCGACAGGTCGGCGGCGATGGCGCCGGCCTTGACCTGGAACCGGCCGCGGATGTCGGCCGCCGCCGCCTCTAGCGCCTCGGCCGTGCGCGAGACGAGGACGACGTCGCAGCCCTCCTCCGCCAGGCGCATCGCCGAAGGCGCGGCCGATGCCCTTGGAGCCGCCGGTGACCAGCGCGCGCTTGCCGGCGAGCTTCAGGTCCATGCAGCCCTCACTTCGCGCCCGAAGCCCGCGGCGGTTCCCAGAGCTCGACGGGGTTGCCTTCCGGGTCGTGGATGCGGGGCGAAGCGGCCGTACTCGGCGCTGTCCCATTCCTTGCGGGTCTCCACCGCGACGCCGGCGGCCTTGAGCTGGGCGATCATGGCGTCCATGTCACGGACGCGGAAGTTGATCATCCACTGCTGCTCGGGCCGGCCGAAGTAGCCGGTGTCCTGCGGGAAGGGCGCGATCACCGTGGTCCCGGCCTCCGTGGCCCAGGGGCCGCCGCCCGCCTCGACGCCGAGGTGCGCCTTGTACCAGGCGGCCAGCGCCTTCGGATCCTTGGCCCGGAAGAACACCCCGCCTACGCCGACCACCTTCTCCATCGCCGCCCCCGTCGCCGGAACACCCACGGCGGCGGCGAGGATCGCCGCCAGCACAATGCCTAGCCGCCTCGTCATCTCGCCCCCGCGCCTGAACCCTCAGTAGATTACCACGCTGCGGATCGACTTGCCTTCGTGCATCAGGTCGAAGGCGTCGTTGATCTTCTCCAGCGGCATGGTGTGGGTGATCAGGTCGTCGATGTTGATCTTCCCGTCCATGTACCAGTCGACGATCTTCGGCACGTCCGTGCGCCCGCGCGCGCCGCCGAAGGCCGAGCCCTTCCAGACCCGGCCGGTGACGAGCTGGAACGGCCGGGTGGAGATCTCCGTGCCCGACGGCGCCACGCCGATGATGATGCTCTCGCCCCAGCCGCGGTGGCAGCACTCCAGCGCCTGGCGCATGGTGTTCACGTTGCCGATGCACTCGAAAGAGAAGTCCGCGCCGCCGCCGGTCAGTTCGATGATCGCCTGCACCACCTTGTCGCGGCCGACCTCGTCGGGATTGACGAAGTCGGTCATCCCAAACTTCTTCGCCATCTCGGCCTTGGCGGGGTTGAGGTCGACGCCGATGATCTTGTCCGCGCCCACCATCCTGGCGCCCTGGATCACGTTCAGGCCGATGCCGCCGAGGCCGAACACCACCACGTTCGCGCCCGGCCAGACCTTGGCGGTGTAGATCACCGCGCCCACGCCCGTGGTCACCCCGCAGCCGATATAGCAGATCTTGTCGAACGGGGCGTCCTCGCGGACCTTGGCCACCGCGATCTCGGGCATCACCGAGAAGTTCGAGAAGGTCGAGGTGCCCATGTAGTGGGCGATCGGCTTGCCGCCGATGGAGAACCGGCTGGTCCCGTCCGGCATCACGCCCTGCCCCTGGGTGGAGCGGATCGCGGTGCAGAGATTGGTGCGCCGGCTGAGGCACGACTTACATTGCCGGCATTCGGGCGTGTAGAGCGGGATCACGTGGTCGCCGACTTTCACGCTGGTCACCCCCGCCCCGACCTCGCGCACGATCCCCGCGCCTTCGTGGCCCAGGATGGCGGGGAACACGCCCTCCGAATCCAGGCCCGAGAGCGTGTAGGCGTCGGTGTGGCAGACGCCCGTGGCCATCATCTCGACCAGCACCTCGCCGGCCCTGGGCCCCTCCAGGTCCACCTCCTCGACGGTCAGGGGCTTGCCGGCCTCCAAGGCGACGGCGGCTTTCGTCTTCATGGCTGAGCTCCAGAGCGCGACTGCCGTCGCGTTAGCAGGCTGCGCGGGCGGAGGAAACCGGCGCGGCGCTTGACGCGCCCGGCGGGGCGCCGCAACCCAGGGCGGCTTTGACCCAAGCTCCGACGACGACCGCGAAGGCGGCGCACGCCTCCCTGCTCTTCCTGCTCCTGCTGGGAGCGTTGTCGGCGTTTCCGCCGGTCACCACCGACATCTACCTGCCCGCCCTGCCCGAGCTCACGCGCGCCCTGCATGGCGTCACGGCCGAGGGCCAGCACACCCTTTCCGCCTATTTCCTGGGGCTCGGAGCGGGACAGCTCTTCTACGGCCCCTGGTCGGACCGGCGGGGCGGCGGCCCACGATGATGATCGGCGCGGCGGTCTACCTCCTCGCCACCCTCGGCTGCGCCCTCGCCACCAACATCGAGGAGATGATCTTCCTGAGGTTCGTCCAGGCCGTCGGCGCCTGCTCGGGCGTGGTGATCTCCTCGGCGGTCGTGCGCGACCGCTACGACCACCAGGAGTCGGCGCGGCTGTTCTCGATCCTGCTGACCATCCGCGGGCTCGGGCCGATCCTGGCGCCCATCGCCGGCGGGGCGATCGTGACCTTCCTGGGCTGGCGGGCGATCTTCTGGGCGCTGGCGGCCTTCGGGGCGATGATCGCCTGCGTCGTCACCTTCGGCCTGAAGGAGACCCGCACGGCCGAGGTCGCCGCCCGCGCCCGCTCGGAGTCGCCGCTGCGCGCCTATCGCGCGGCGCTGAGCAACCCGCGGATCATCGGCTACATGCTGACCAACGGCTTCAACTTCGGCAGCATGTTCGCCTGGGTCGCCGCGGCGCCATACCTGATCATCGGGACCTACCACGTGCCGGCGCTGTGGTTCGGCTGGGTGTTCGCGATCAACGCCGCGGGCTTCATGGCCGCCTCCCAGATCAACCACCGCCTGCTGCGCCGCTTCGCCGCCGACCAGATCATGCGCTGGGGCGCGGTCGGCGCGGCGGCGGCGGCGGCGGTCCTGCTGCTCGACGCCCTGACCGGCTTCGGCGGCTTCGCCGGCGTCATGGTCCCGCTGTTCTTCTCGATGTCGTCCCTGGGCCTGGTCTCGACCAACGCCATGGCGGGCGGCCTGGCGGTCGATCCGTCCCGCGCCGGCACCGTCTCGGCCCTGTTCGGCGCGGCGCAGTTCGCGCTCGGCGGCTCCGCGACGGCCATCGCGGCCGCCTTCGCCTCGACGCCGGCGATCGGCATGGCCTCGATCATCGCCGTCTTCGCGGCTGGGGCGGTGATCTTCCCGCTGTTCGGCGTGAAGCCGGCCCCGAAGCCGGAACGCTATTCGCTCGGCTGAGCCCAGCCGAGGGCGTGCTCCAGCTCCACCAGCATGGCGCGGAGCCGCTTCATCCGCTCCGGTCCGTAGAGCGTCTCGATCTCGCGGTTGACCTTGGCCGCCTCCGGCGTGACCGCCTCGATCATGGCCATGCCCTCGGGGCTGGCGGAGACCAGGCCGCGGCGCAGGTCCGCCAGCGAGGTGCGGCGGCGGACCAGCCCGCGCTCGCCGAGGTCGCGCAGGATCCGCGACAGGCTCGAGGGCAGGAGGAACACCATCTCGGCCAGCTGGGTGACCTCGATCTCATCGAGCGAGCCGAGGGTGCGCAACACCCGCCATTGCGGCTCGGTCAGGCCGTAGGCGCGCAGCACGGGCCGCACCCGGGCCATCACCACCTCGCGCGCGCGCATCAGCACCGCGGGGATGGACTGGGGAAGCGGCTTCAGCGCCCGCTGTTCTGGCTCCGGCATCGATGCTCCGCCTCGTTCGCCGCCTGCTCGGCAAGGGCGGTGCTTAGCCCCGAGAACCATTATCATGTCAATGATCCGGCGCAGACGGGGACTGTCATCGCGCGGCAAGATCATCGATAAGGCCCCGCGCGCCGCGCGGTTTGGGAAGTTCATGGTCAAGGTTCTGGAAAGACGGCGGTTCGAGCCGGCCGGCCGCTGGGTCGAGGCGGCGCAGTCGCCTGCGCCCGACGGGCTGGAGCCGCCGGTGTCGGGGACGGTCCTACGGCGTCGTCCTGAACAGCCGCGCCCAGCTCGCCGCCATGGGCGAGGCCCTGGAGCAGCCGCCCTACAAGGCGGCGCCGGTCGCGCCCGTGCTCTACATCAAGCCGCCCAACACCTATCGCCCGCACGGCGCCGAGGTGCCTGTGCCCACGGGCGTGGAGGCGCTGGAGGTCAACGGCGTCCTGGCCGTGGTGATCGGCCGGACCGCCTGCCGCGTCGCCGAACGCAATGCGTTGGGCCACGTGCTCGGCTACGCGGTCGCCATCGACGTCTGCATCCCGCACGCGAGCCTGCACCGGCCGGCGATCCGCCAGCGCTGCCGGGACGGCTTCCTGCCGATCGGCCCGTGGATCGTCGCGCGCGACGAGGTCGCCGACCCCGACGCCCTGACCATCGTGGTCTCGGTCAACGGCGAGGAGACCAGCCGCTACGCCCTCTCCGACCTCGTACGGCCGGCGGCGCAGATGATCGCCGACGTCAGCGAGTTCATGACCCTGTCCGAAGGCGACGCCCTGCTGGTCGGCCTGGCGCCCGACGGGCCACGGGCCCGCGTCGGCGACCGGGTGGAGGCGCGCATCGACGGCGTGGGCGCCCTGAGCTGCACCCTGGTCGCGGAAGCGTCGGCATGAGGCGCGCGCGGGTGGCCTTTGGCGGGCAGGTCCACGAGGCGGTGGTAGCGCACGACGCGCGCACCCTGCGGCTCGCCGACGGGCGGATCGTGTCCGAGCAGGACGTGGTCTGGCTGCCGCCGACCACGCCGCGGGCGATCTTCGCGCTCGGCCTCAACTACGCCGACCACTCCGCCGAGCTCGGCTTCAAGGCGCCCGAGGAGCCGCTGGTGTTCCTGAAGGGCCCCAACGCCCTCGTGGGCCACAAGGCGGTGACGCGCCGGCCGGCCGACGCGAACCAGATGCACTACGAATGCGAGCTCGTGGTGGTGATCGGCCAGACCTGCAGGAACGTGCCGCGCGAGCGCGCCTATGAGGTGGTCGGCGGCTACACCGTGGCCAACGACTATGCGATCCGCGAGTACCTGGAAAACTACTACCGCCCGAACCTGCGGGTGAAGAACCGCGACGGCTGCACGCCCGTGGGGCCGTGGGTGATCGACCGCGACGACGTGCCCAACCCAATGGACCTGCGCCTGACCACCACGGTCAACGGCCAGACGGTGCAGAGCGGCTCCACGCGGGACATGATCTTCGACATCCCCTATCTCGTGGAATACCTGAGCGGGATCATGACGCTGAGCCCCGGCGACCTGATCCTGACCGGCACCCCCCAGGGGGTCGTCTACCTGAACCCCGGCGACGTGGTGGTCACCGAGGTGGAGGGGGTCGGCGCCCTGCAGAACACCCTCGTGTCCGACCAGGACTTCTATTCGCCAGCCTCCAAGAGTTCCCGATGATCCAGCACCTGATTGACGGCGAGAGCGTCGACAGCGCCGACCGCTTCGAGACCATCAGCCCCGCCACCCAGGAGCCGATCTGCGAGGTCGCGGCCGGCGGCGAGCGCGAGGTCGCCCTGGCGGTGGACGCGGCCAAGGCGGCCTTCCCCAAGTGGGCCGGCCTGCCGGCCAAGACCCGCGCCAAGGTCATGCGCAAGCTTGGCGAGCTGATCGAGGCCAATGTGGCGGAGATCGCCGCGATGGAGACCGAGGACACCGGCCCTGCCGATCGACCAGACTTCCCACGCCCTGATCCCGCGCGGCGCCGACAACTTCCACTTCTTCGCCGAGGTCGCCACCCGCATGGACGGGCCTGCTATCCGGTGGACCGGGCGATGCTGAACTACACCCTCTACCAGCCGGTGGGGGTATGCGGCCTGATCTCGCCGTGGAACGTGCCGTTCATGACCGCCACCTGGAAGGTCGCCCCGTGCCTGGCGCTCGGCAACACGGCGGTGCTGAAGATGAGCGAGCTGTCCCCGCTCAGCGCCGACCGCCTCGGCCGGCTCGCCCTGGAGGCGGGCGTGCCCAAGGGCGTCCTGAACATCGTCCACGGCTATGGCCGCACCGCCGGAGAGGCCCTGGTCAGGCATCCGGACGTGCGCACCATCTCCTTCACCGGCGGCACGGTGACCGGCGAGCACATCGCCCATACCGCCGGCATCAAGAAACTGTCGCTGGAGCTCGGCGGCAAGTCGCCGGTGCTGGTGTTCGAGGACGCGGATCTGGAGCGGGCGCTGGACGCGGCCCTGTTCACGATCTTCTCGATCACACATCTCGAACTACACGCGTTAAATATCCTGTCCGTTCCGCTGAAAATGTTAGATCATCCGCGTATCTGGTATAAGTGACATAGCTCTCCGCTACCTTTGATGATACAAGGCAATCAAACTCATACATCAATACGTTGGAGAGCATTGGCGACGACGGCGCGCCGATTGCCAGTCGCAAGCTACGGCTACCAGGGGCACGAAAGAATAGAAGTCTCTCAGATAAATAAATATCCTCTTCTGCCTCAAACACGGCATGAGTCCTACAATAAGAAGCCCAATCACCGCGATCTAATCGACGGGAAAAATCCTTTAGATCCATCTTTAGAATGGGGCCATGACCCGCATGCGGGATCGCGTTAGAAAGGGTAGAATATCCCTCCGGTAGGCAGTCGCGGCTGAATGGATGGGCTGTCCCGAAAGATAACACCCCGTAAATGTTCGTTGTAAAAATTTGATCGCAGGCGTTGGTTGCGCGATTTGGCGCATTCCTCCGTCTTTTTCTTTATGTAGTAAACTTTATACATTAGCGGAGCGGCAAGTATCATTCTCCTAATATCGGTCTCGACATCCCCACACGTTTCGCAATTTCAGTTACTAAGCGAGTCATCGTAAATACCGTTCCGTTACCGCCTGAATGGCCCGGAAACGTTCCGGATCTTTTTCCATCCAATGCTCGCGGACGAGCGCTTTCCACGCTGCCCGCCTAAGCCTGGGTGCGTCAGGATGGGGCTTTAAGCTTAGATCAAAAGCATCTTTTTCGAGGACGGATATATAATACACTTTTAATCCAACGGCGTATTCATGCAGCCAGCCCATAAATTTTGCGCATTCAATATACCTAGCTATATTTTGTTCAGACTGCGGTAGATCCATGGCCCAGAGCATCACGTTCAATTCATCGGCCATAAGGGCTCCGAAATGCTGGACAAGCCTGTAATCAGTTTATTACATGCCCCTCTCTCCGGCATCGAACGTTCGGGGTTCTCGGTGGCTAGCGACGGCAGGCGGGAGCTCTTCAGCGATCCGGTCCCTAAATTCAACCAGATCTATGTCTCTTACATCTTCTATTGATTTTATATTTAGACCATTGAGATCTAATACATATATATATGTAGTATGATAACGTTCAGATAGAAGCTGGACTGGACCAAGAATAACATAGGAGTCAGCGCGATCATAGATTTCTTTATCTACGACTACAAAGAGCTTTCTGGCAATCTCGTCGATTGCCACAAACGTACCAAGTTCAGCAATGGAGCCTTCGCTTTCACAAAACAAAAGAACCAGTTGGCAAAGCTGCGCTAAATGAGATTCGAAATCCACCCAATTGGTATATATTTGCCGTGGCCTATATAAATCTATTTCCTCGGCTCTACGAAATTCTATTAGGGCGAGCGGCGGGCTGTGCCGAACCCGCTCAAAAGCATCTCGCAGAGACACCGGTTTGGGCGCTGTAAGCTCGATCTTGCCGCCGCAGAGGAGGACGACGGTAGTCGGGGCATGCACATGCAATCTGCCGAGATCGATCCACTCAACCAGATCCGGCACATTGGACTTCTCGGCAATCACTTACCTAGGCCGCGAAAGAGAGCGGGAGTTTTCCGAGTGGAGCGGCCCGATAGGGACGGAAAAGTCCCGGTATCTTTCGCGGCACCCGAAATCCGACCAATCGACTGAGGTCTGCGAAACGCCGGACCAAACGCTGAACTAAGCGTCTTACGCGTAAGTGATGGGGACGTTTAGCCGCGAATCCGGTCATTCGTCAATGCAGGGGAGCGCGTGGCGGTTGTCTGGGACGCTAATGCTCGCGCATATGCAGAGACTGTCAAGATACAGCTAAGCTTGCCCTGCTTTGCCCAACAAGCCCACCCGCCGGTGGCGCGGCAATTTACCGGCGCTCGGGCATTCGTCGCGGGCGATCTGGATCGATCGATGACGCTGACGGTCCAGCGCCGCCGCCCCCTACCCCACCCGGTCCAGCATCATGAACTCCATCTCGCCCACGGTGAGGGGCTCGGCGGGGCCGTCGGTGCGGGCGTGGAAGTTGTTGAGGTGGGTCTGCATGGCGGCGTCGTCTTCGTAGATCTCGACCGCGTGGTAGGTGTCGGGCTCGGTGCGGCTCTTGTTCAGCGAATAGAGGATCGTGCCGGGCTCGTTGGCCTTCACCCAGGCGGCGTAGGCCCGGAAGTCGGCCTCCAGCAGCGGCCCCTTGCCGGGGATGGCCCGGACGGTGACGATGGCGGTGATCATGGCTCTGCCTCCCTCTAGTCCCGCGGCGCGCGCGGGCGACGGGGCCTGATGCGGGGCGGGAAGCGGCTTGGCAAGGGCCGCGCGGCGCGGGGCGGCCGCTATCCCCGCCCGCGCCGGCCCGGCCCGGCGCGCAGGGCCTTCGACGCCGCTGGCCGCCAGCGCCCGCCCCGCCTGGGGTTCGGCGGCGGGGCGCGGGCCGGCGGCGGGCCTCGCCGGAGCGGGCGATAGGAAAGTAATCCTCGCCGGCGTTCGGCGGCCCCATACTGCCTCTCGACCCCGCGGCAGGGAGGGCGCTTGGATCCGCACCCGAGTCGCCGCCGGGGTCGTGGTCGAACGGGAAGCCCCCCGCTCGCCCTCGCCATCCCGGGGCGCCCGCCAGGCGGGCGTTCCGGGGGGAAGGCCGGACGGCCCGCCAGGCGCATCGCGCCCCACGGCCCCGCGTGCTTCCGGCGACGGCGGCGGAGCCGGGGCGGCAGGCGCGAGGGGGATACTCGCGCGGTCCGGGGACGCGCTGTGCGGCGCGCCCGCCCGTCGTCGGCGTGGCGGTCGGCCGGATTTCGATCCAAGGCCGCCTCGGCTGTCCTCCTCGCGGGGGACGGCCGGTCCGGGTAAGCGTCAAGAGCGCTGCCTGCCGGACGCTGGCGTGCAACGACCGCGCGGGGCGCGGACGTCGTGCTCTAGAATTCCACTGGACTCGGGCTCGACGCCCGCGCCTCGCCCTCCCGTCCCGCTCCGGAGCCCATGGCCCGGAGGCGTTCTGGCATGGGCGGCGCGGCGCCGGAGGGCGCGGCCGCCGCCGGATAGGAGGATTTTCCCATGACCCGTCCGCGCGCGCGCCGGCCCAACCGCCGCATCCTCGCCGCCCACCTGCGCTGGGTCGAGCGGATGGAGGCCGAGCTGCAGGCCAGCCGGGAGTCGATCGCCCGCAAGCTGGACGCCAAGCGGGCGCTGTACGAGGCCGAGCGGCGGGCCGCGGCGGGGGCCGAGCCGCCGCCGGCGCGGCCGCCGGGCTGACGGCTCAGTGCTTGCGGGGCTCGCCCCTTGGCGGCTTCCTCGCGCGCGGCCTCGATGTCGGCGGCCTGGGCCGGGTCGGACAGCGCCTCCTCGGCCTCGCGGGCGCGCTTTTCGACCTCGCCGGTGTTCTTGGCGAACTCGGCCTGCGCCTTGTCGTACTTGCGGGCCGAGACGTAGTCGCCTTCGCCCTGCACCTGGCCGGCCTTCGGGGCGGGAGTGTCGGATTGGGCCATGGTCGGTCTCTCCTTGGTGGCGTCGCCAGGGGAACCCCGCGGCAGGGGCCGAGGTTCCGCCGCTTGCCCGATCGGGCCGGCCGGGCGTAAGGCCGGGGTGCATCGTTTCGGGGGATCGCCATGAGCCGGCTGAAGGACCGCGTCGCCGTCGTCACGGGGTCGAGCTCGGGGATGGGGGCGTCGATCGCCCGGGCCCCTGGCGGCGGAGGGCTGCCGGCTGGTGCTGGCCGCGCGCCGCGCCGACCGGCTGGCCGAGGTGGCGCGGGCGGCGGAGGACGCGGGGGCGCAGGCGCTCTGCGTTCCGACCGACGTGACGGTGGAGGCCGAGGTCGAGGCGCTGTTCGCCGCGGCCGTGGCGCGGTTCGGGCGGGTGGACCTGCTGGTCAACTGCGCCGGCGTTCCGCAGGCGACTCCGACCGAGCAGATGAGCGCGGCGGAGTGGCGGATGGTGCTGGACGCCAACCTGACCTCCGTCTTCCTCTGCGGGCGCGAGGCGCTGAAGCTGATGAAGCCGCAGGGGCGCGGGCGGATCATCACCATCGGCTCGATCGCCGCGCGCTCGCCCCGGCCGGACGCCGCGGCCTATGTGGCGGCCAAGTGGGGCGTCGACGGCCTGACCCGCGCCATGGCGCTGGACGGGCGCGACCACGGGGTTGCGGTGTCGGTGCTGCACCCGGGCTTCACCGTGACCGGGTTCGGGCCGGGCGCGGGCGGCGGGGTCGGGCGCATGGCGATGGATCCGGACGACATCGCCCGCATCCTGGTCCTGATGGCCAGCCTGCCGGACGAGCAGAACCTGATCGAGGCCGTCACCCTGCCGCTGGGCATGCCGTCGTTCCTGGGCCGCGGCTAGGCCTCGGGCCGCAGGAACACCAGGGCGATCCGGGGGTCGGCCTGCTTGATCTTGCGGGTCAGTTCGCCCGCGGCGCGCTGGATATCCTCGCCCGAGCCGTCGCCCTTAAACTTCAGGGTGACGGCGAACAGGATGGTCCTGGGGCCGAGGTGCAGGCTCATGAGATCGTCCACCGTCTCCACCCGCGGGTCCGCCTCCACCACCTTGCGGACCGCCTCGACGATCGAGGGGGCGGCCGCCTCGCCGGCGATCAGGCTGCGCACCTCGTTGGCCAGGAAACCGGCCACGCACATCAGGAGCAGTCCGATGGCCACCGAGGCGCCGCCGTCCGCCCAGGGCAGGTGCAGGAAGGCCGCGCCGGTCACGCCTATCGCCGCGACGCCGAGGCCGATCATCGCCGCCCCGTCCTCGAGCAGAACAGCGATCACGCTCGGTCCTTGCTGAGCCGCAGGTACCGGAACAGGCGGATGTCGCGCCCGCGCACCACGCGGCGGTACTCGCGGTAGGCGGCCATGAAGGAGCCCGCCTCGAACACCGCCGAGATGGCCAGGACGACGTAGTTGATCCACGGCCGGCTCATCGCCACGGGATGGGCGATCTTGGCCACGCCCTGCCAGATCGACGCCGCCCCGCCGAGCAGGAAAACCATCAGGGCCACGATGAACGACCAGAAGTAGGTCTCCATCCCATAGCCCAGCGGATGGGTGGCGTCGGGCGGCCGCGAGCCGCGGGCCTGGCCGGTCAGAAGCAGGAGCTGGTCGCCGGTGTCGACCAGGGAGTGGATCGACTCGGTCAGCATCGCCGAGGAGCGGGTGAACAGGAAGGCGGCGAACTTGACCACGGCGATCGCCAGGTTGCCGGCCAGGGCCGCGAGCACCACGCGGGTCGATCCGTCCGCCATCGGAGCGCTCCCGCCTCAGCCCGCCCAGCGCGGACCATGGCACAACTGCGGCGACGGCGCGCCGTTCCCGACTCCCTCCCCTTCATGGGGAGGGATGGTTCAGACCGCCGTGCCGCCGACGGTCAGGCCGGTGAGCTTCAGGCTCGGCTGGCCGACGCCGACCGGCACGCCCTGGCCGGCCTTGCCGCAGACGCCGATGCCGGGATCGAAGTCGAAGTCGTCGCCGATCATGGTCACGCGGGTCAGGGCCGAGGGGCCGTCGCCGATCAGGGTCGCGCCCTTCACCGGGGCGGTGATCTTCCCATCCTCGATCAGATAGGCCTCGGTGCACTGGAACACGAACTTGCCGTTGGTGATGTCGACTTGGCCGCCGCCGAAGTTGGCGCAGTAGAGGCCGCGCTTGGTGGAGCTGATCATCTCCTCGCGGGAGGATTCGCCGGCCAGCATGCCGGTGTTCGTCATCCGCGGCAGGGGCATGTGGGCGTAGGACTGGCGCCGGCCGTTGCCGGTGGGCTGCATGCCCATCAGCCTCGCGCTCATCCGGTCGTGCATGTAGCCGACCAGGATGCCGTCCTCGATCAGGATCGTGCGCGAGGTCGGGGTGCCCTCGTCGTCGATGGTCAGGGAGCCGCGGCGGCCGGCGATGTGGCCGTCGTCGAACACCGTCACGCCCGGCGCGGCGACGCGCTGGCCGATCCGGCCGGAGAAGGCGGAGGTGCCCTTGCGGTTGAAGTCGCCTTCCAGGCCGTGGCCCACCGCCTCGTGCAGCAAGACGCCGTTCCAGCCGGGGCCGAGGACCACATCCATCTCGCCGGCCGGGCATGGCACCGAGTCGAGGTTGACCAGCGCCATGCGCAGCGCCTCCTCGACCTGCTCCTTCCACCGCTCGGGGGTGATCCAGGCCTCGAAGCCCGTACGCCCGCCGGCGCCGGAGGTGCCCGACTCGCGCCGGCCGTCCTTCTCGACGGTGAGCTGCACGTTCAGCCGCACCAGCGGCCGCACGTCGCGCAGCAGCCGGCCGTCCGAGCGCAGGATCTCCACCAGCCGCCGCTCGCCCGACAGCGAGGCCAGCACCTGGCACACCCGCGGGTCGCGTTCGCGGGCGTAGGCGTCGATCTCCTGCAGCAGGCCGACCTTGTCGGAAAAGGCCGGCGAGGCGAGCGGGTCGTCTTCGCCGTAGAGCTTGGCGTTGGTGGCGCGGGGGCCCTCGGCCGCGACGCCCGCGTAGCCGCGCTTGGCCAGGGCCGCCGAATCGCCGGCGCGGCGCAGGGCGCCTTCGGAGATCTCGCTGGAATGGGCGTAGCCGGCCGTCTCCCCGGCCACGACGCGCAGGCCGAAGCCCTCGGTGGAGTCATAGGCGGCGGACTTCAGCCGGCCGTCGTCGAACACGAACGATTCGCTCTCGGACCGCTCCAGGAACAGCTCGCCGTCGTCAGCGCCGTCGAGCGCCTCGCCGAGGATGGTGCGGGCGCGGGCGGGATCGACGTCGCAGGAATCGAGGATGGATTGGGCGGGCGTGTGGACGGTCATGACGCGAATGCTCCGGGGTCTTGCCCTTGCCAGATAGGCGTTCGCCCCCGGCAAGTCACCCGCCGCCGGCTTCGCCCCGCGCCGGCGCCTGCGCAACGCCCGCCGAGGGCCTCCCCCGCTTGCCGTCATGCCGAAAGCGCGCGCGGAGAAGCGCTGGCGGCGCAACCGCCTTGGCAAGGCATTTGAGTCGCGTATGCACCCCGCGACGAGGTTGACGGCAAGGCTGCGAAAGTTCGCGCGCTCGGCGGCCGCCTCGATAGGGTGCACGTCGGCGCGGCGGCCGGGGGGCCGTCCAAAGCCGCCAATCGAACCGTGAGGGACATGAAGGCGTCAGGAATGGGGATGCTCAAGCGGGCGGCGGGCCTGGTCACCGCGATCGCCGCGGCGGCGGTCGGATTTGAAGCCCGGGCCGCCGAGTTGTTGGGCCAGCCGACGCCGGGCGCCATCGATCTTCAACCGGCCGCGGCGCCCTGAAGCATCAGGCGATCTTCTTCCACAACATGATCCTGCTGCCGATCATCACGGCCATCGTGCTGTTCGTGATGGTCCTGCTGCTGATCTGCATCGTCCGGTTCAACAAGCGCTCGAACCCGGTCCCGGCCCGCTGGAGCCACAACACCCCGATCGAGGTGCTGTGGACCGTGGCGCCCGTGCTGATCCTGATGTTCATCGCGATCTTCTCGTTCAAGCTGCTCTACGCCTACCACGACATGCCCAAGCCCGACGTGACCCTGAAGGCCACGGGCAACCAGTGGTACTGGACCTATGAATACCCCGACCAGAAGGTCGCCGAGTACACCTCCAACATCCTGCCCGAGGACAAGGCCAAGGCGGCCGGCGTGCCCTACCGCCTGGCGGCCGACAACCCGATCGTGGTGCCGGTGAACAAGGTCGTGCGGGTGCTGGTCACCGGCGCGGACGTGATCCACTCCTTCGCCGTGCCGGCGTTCGGCATCAAGATCGACGCCATCCCCGGCCGGGTGAACCAGACCTGGTTCAAGGCCGAGCGGGTCGGCACCTACTACGGCCAGTGCTCCGAGCTCTGCGGCATCGACCACGCCTTCATGCCGATCGAGGTGCGGGTGGTCTCCGAGCCCGAGTTCAACGCCTGGGTCGCCTCCAAGGGCGGCTCGATCGGCGGTCCGGCGGTGATCCCGACCAACACCACGACCGCCACGGCCCCTGCGGCCGCACCCCGCCGCCGCCGCGCCGCCGGCCTCCAGCGCGCCCGCGGCGTCGAGCGCCCCGGCGGCCGCGACCACCAAGACTTCCGCCATCCGCCCCGCTGGGCAGGCCTCGCAAGCCCGCCTTCAGCTTGCGGCTCTGAACTGACCCGTACGAGGAAGCGTCAGATGTCCCACACCGCCGTTCACGATCACGGGCACGACGCCCACGATCACAAGCCCGGCTTCTTCGTGCGCTGGTTCTTCCGCGACCAACCACAAGGATATCGGCACCCTCTACATCCTGTTCGCGATCATGACGGGGCTGATCGGGTCGCTGCTGTCGGGCCTGATCCGCTGGGAGCTGGCCGAGCCGGGCATCCAGGTGTTCTCCGACACGGGCCTCCTGGCCCAGCTCGGGCTGTTCCACGGCAAGCAGGCTACAACGTCGTGGTCACCGCCCACGCCCTGATCATGATCTTCTTCATGGTCATGCCGGCGATGATCGGCGGGTTCGGCAACTGGTTCGTGCCGCTGATGATCGGCGCGCCGGACATGGCCTTCCCGCGGATGAACAACATCTCGTTCTGGCTGCTGGTCTCCTCCTTCTGCCTGCTGATCACCTCGACCTTCGTCGACGGCGGGCCGGGCAACGGCTTCGGCGGCGGCTGGACCATGTATCCGCCGCTGTCGACCACGGGGCACACCGGGCCGGCGATGGACTTCGCGATCCTGGCCGTCCACCTGGCCGGGCGAGCTCGATCCTCGGCGCGATCAACTTCATCACCACCATCTTCAACATGCGCGCGCCGGCATGACCCTGCACCGCATGCCGCTGTTCGTGTGGTCGATCCTGGTGACGGCCTTCCTGCTGCTGCTGTCGCTGCCGGTACTGGCGGGCGCCATCACCATGCTGCTGACCGACCGCAACTTCGGGACCCACTTCTTCGACTGGACCAATGGCGGCGACCCGGTGATGTTCCAGCACCTGTTCTGGTTCTTCGGGCACCCGGAAGTGTACATCCTGATCCTGCCGGGCTTCGGCATGATCAGCCACATCGTCTCGACCTTCTCGCGCAAGCCGGTGTTCGGCTACCTGGCCATGGCCTACGCCATGGTGGCGATCGGCGTGATCGGCTTCCTGGTCTGGGCCCACCACATGTACACCGTGGGCATGCCGGTGAACCTGCAGGCCTATTTCGTGGCCGCCACCATGGTCATCGCCGTGCCGACCGGGGTGAAGATCTTCTCCTGGATCGCCACGATGTGGGGCGGCTCCATCGACTTCAAGACGCCCATGCTGTGGGCGATCGGCTTCATCTTCCTGTTCACGGTGGGCGGGGTGACGGGCGTGGTGCTGGCCAACGCCGGCATCGACTACAGCCTGCAGGACACCTACTACGTGGTGGCCCACTTCCACTACGTGCTGTCGCTGGGCGCGGTGTTCGCGATCTTCGCCGGCTTCTACTACTGGTTCGAGAAGATGTGGGGCGTGAAGTACCGCGAGTGGCTCGGCTGCCTGCACTTCTGGCTCACCTTCGTCGGCGTGAACGTGATCTTCTTCCCGCAGCACTTCCTGGGCCTGCAGGGGATGCCGCGCCGCTACATCGACTATCCGGAGGCCTTCGCCTTCTGGAACCACGTCTCCTCGATCGGCTACGAGATCACCCTGGCGGGCCTGGTGGTGTTCTTCGTGATGCTGGCCGACGCGGCGATCGAGCGGCGCAAGGCCGAGGCCAATCCGTGGGGCGAAGGCGCCACCACCCTGGAATGGACCCTGCCCTCGCCGCCCCCGTTCCACCAGTTCAACGAGCTGCCGGTGATCCACGCCGACACCAGCCACTGATCGGCGGCCGCTCCTCATTCGAGAAATCGGACAACGGCCGGGGCGAACCCCCGGCCGTTGCGCTATGTTAGATGACCATGACCGTTGACCACCCCGACGCCGCCGACCAGGCGGGCCCCGCCGCCGCGCGCCCGGCGCTGTGGTCGGACTATGTCGCCCTCTTGAAACCGCGGGTGATGTCGCTGGTGGTGTTCACCGCCCTGACGGGTCTGGTGTGCGCGGGCAAGCCGGTGAACGCGTTCCTCGGCGCCGTCGCCATCCTCTGCATCGCCGTCGGCGCCGGCGCGTCGGGCGCCCTGAACATGTGGTTCGACGCCGACATCGACGCCCTGATGCGCCGCACCCGCGCCCGCCCCGTGCCGGCCGGCAAGGTGCAGGGCGCGGACGCCCTGGCCATGGGCATGGTGCTGAGCCTGTTCTCGGTGATGCTGATGGGCATGGCGCTGAACTGGCTGGCGGCGGGCCTGCTCGGCTTCACCATCCTGTTCTACGCCGTCGTCTACACTATGTGGCTGAAGCGATTCACGCCGCAGAACATCGTGATCGGCGGCGCCTCGGGCGCCCTGCCACCGGTGATCGGCTGGGCCGCCGCCTCGGGCCACGTGCCGCTGAACGCCTGGCTGCTGTTCCTGATCATCTTCCTGTGGACGCCGCCGCACTCCTGGGCCCTGGCGCTCTACACCTCCACCGACTACGCCAAGGCCGGCGTGCCGATGATGCCGGTGGCCAAGGGCGCCAAGTCGACCCGCCTGCAGATCGTGCTCTACAGCCTGCTGTTCGTGCCGGCGGCCCTGGCCCCCGCCTTCACCGGCCTCGGCGGGCCGATCTACCTCGCCACCTCGGCGGCCGGGGGGGCGATGTTCCTGCTGCTGGCCGTGCGTCTCGCCTTCAGCCGCGCCGGCGAGACGCTGGAGCCGCGCGAGGACGGCCTCTATGGCGTCAAGGCCGACGCGCGTCCGGCCCGCAATCTGTTCGCCTTCTCGATCCTCTATCTCTTCCTGCTGTTCGCCGCCCTGCTCGGCGAGCACCTGTTCGGCGTCACGCCCCTGGAGCTCTTCCGATGAGCCAGCCCGGCCAGGAAAGCCCCGACGCCGCCAAGGCCCGCCGCTGGCGCAACTGGGCGCTGGCGGGCGTGCTGCTGCTGTTCGTGGTGCTGGTGTTCGTGACCACCATCGTGAGGCTGGGCGGCCATGTCCTCGACTAAGCCCGACGCCCATCGCCGCCGCGGCCGGCTGATCGCCGCGATCTGCGTGGTGGTGGCCGCGGCCATGACCGGCGCGGCCTTCGCGGCCGTGCCGCTCTACAAGGCCTTCTGCCAGGCCACCGGCTGGGGCGGCTCGATCCCGCGCGCCAGCGCCGCGCCGGGGCAGGCGCTGGACCAGACCCTGACGGTCAACTTCGACACCAACGTGCGCGGCATGCCCTGGACCTTCGAGGCGCTGCAGCGGCGCCAGACGGTCAAGGTCGGCGGCACCAACATCGCCTTCTTCAAGGTGGTCAACAACTCCGACCAGCCGGTCACCGGCCGCGCCGCCTACAACGTGACGCCCGAGACCGCCGGCTGGCACGTGCGCAAGCTGCAGTGCTTCTGCTTCAACGCCGAGACGCTGCAGCCGCATCAGGCGGCGGAATGGCCGGTGATCTACTTCATCGATCCGACGTTCGCGAAGGACCCCGAGATGAAGGGCTTCAGCGACATCACCATCTCCTACACCTTCGTCCCGGACCCTCAGGAAGCGCCCAAGGCGGACGCTTCCGCGGCGCCGACGAAGACCGCCGCCCCAAACCGCGCGCAAGCCCTTGGCGGCGCGGCCAAGGCAGGGCTATAGGCTGGTCGCGAGCGCCGCTTCCGTGCAGGATTCGACGGCGGCCTGAGATATCTGGAGGGACGGCGCCGACATGGCTCACGAAGGCGTTAAGCACGACTACCACCTGGTAAGCCCGAGCCCCTGGCCGCTGGTGGGCTCCATCGCCGCCCTGGTCCTCGCCGTGGGCGCGGTGGTGTTCATGAAGGGCGTGTTCGGCATGCCCAAGCACACCTGGTGGCTGATGGCCCTCGGGTTCGCGGGCGTCATCTACACCATGATCGGCTGGTGGTCGGACGTGGTGAAGGAGGGCAACGCCGGCGACCACACGCCCGTCGTCTCCCTCGGCCTGCGCTACGGCATGATCATGTTCATCGCCTCGGAGGTGATGTTCTTCGTGGCGTGGTTCTGGATCTTCTTCGAGATGGCCCTGTTCCATCACCACCGCACGGCGTCGGCGGTGGACGAGGTGCGGGCCGCCTGGGCCACCTGGCCGCCGCACGGCATCGAGGCGCTGGACCCGTGGGGCCTGCCGCTGGTCAACACCCTGACCCTGCTCCTCTCCGGCACCACCGTCACCTGGGCTCACCACGCCCTGCAGCAGGGCGACCGCAAGAACGCCAAGATCGGCCTGCTCCTGACCATCCTGCTCGGCGTCTTGTTCACCTCGGTGCAGGCGTTCGAGTACCACCACATCCTGTCCGAGCACCTGTTCTTCAACCCGGAATCCCAGGGCGCCCAGCTCTATGGCTCGGCCTTCTTCATGGCCACCGGCTTCCACGGCTTCCACGTCATCATCGGGACCATCTTCCTGACCGTGTGCCTGCTGCGCCTGATGGGCGGCGGCATGACGCCCCAGCATCACTTCGGCTTCGAGGCGGCGGCCTGGTACTGGCACTTCGTGGACGTGGTCTGGCTGTTCCTGTTCGCCTTCATCTACGTCATCTTCGGCCGATAGCGGCGTGGCGGGCGTCAACCCGGTCCTCGCCGGCCTCGCCTGCCGCTGCCCCAACTGCGGGGAAGGGCCCCTGTTCTCGGGGTTCCTGAAGGTCGCCGACCGCTGCGAGGCGTGCGGCTTCGACCTGCGCAAGGCCGACTCCGGCGACGGGCCGGCTGTGTTCGTGATCCTCTTGGTCGGCTTCGTCGTCTGCTTCGCCATGCTGTTCACCGAGATCGCCTACCACCCGCCGATCTGGGTGCACCTGGTGCTCTGGCTGCCGCTGGGGGCGATCCTGTGCCTCGCCCTGCTTCGCCCGTTCAAGGGCGTGATGATCGCCATGCAGTTCCACAACAAGGCCTCGCAGGCCGGCCGTGGCGACTAGGACCTTCGACAGGCGGCCCGCCGTCCTCGCCAGCCTGATCGTCCTCGTGGCGTTCGTCGTGTTGGTCGGCCTGGGGGTCTGGCAGGTGAAGCGCCTGCACTGGAAGACCGCCCTTCTGCACAAGATCGCCGCCCTGCAGGCCGCGCCGGCGGAGCCGATCGTCGCCGTGCTGAACCGGGTGCAGGACGGGGTCGCCATCGACTTCGTGCGCGTCCAGGCCGACTGCCCGGACATCGAGACCACGCCGGCCCTGCACCTCTATTCGGTCTACCAGGGCCTGGCCGGCTATCGCCTGATCACCGCCTGCCGCCTGCCCTACGGCCCGTTCCCGACCGTGCTGGTGGACCGCGGCTTCGCGCTGCTCGACAGTAACAACAAGATCGCCGTCGGCCCGGGACACAAGCTCGACGGGCCGATCACCGGCATCCTGCGCATGCCCGACGCCAGGAACATCGCCACCCTGCCCAACCAGCCGGACAAGAACCTCTGGTACTGGCGCGACGTGGAGGGCATGGCCCGCGCCCTCGGCGCCCCCGGCCCGGTGGCGCCGGCCTATCTGATGCTGGAGAGCCCCGCGCCCACGGGCCCCGGCCCAACGCCCGCGCCCCTGCCGGTCAACATCCCCAACAACCACCTGGGATACGCCATCACCTGGTTCGGCCTTGCCGTGGCCCTGGCCGGCGTCTATCTCGCCATGCTCTTTCGCAGGCGACCCAGCTAGATGCGTTACATCTCCACCCGGGGCGGCGCCCCGGCCGTCGGCTTTCTGGAGGCGGTGCTCACCTCCCTGGCGCCGGACGGCGGCCTCTATATCCCCGAGAAATGGCCGACGTTCAGCGAAGCCGACTTCGCGGCCTTCGCCCGCATGAGCTATCCGGACCTGGCCGCCGACATCCTCGGCCGCTTCGCCGGCGACGCCATCGACTACATGACCCTGCGGCGCATCGCCCATGACGCCTATGCGCCGTTCACCCACGCCGCCGTCACCCCCGCTGAAGCAGCTCGACCACGGCCTGTGGCTGCTGGAGCTGTTCCACGGCCCGACCCTGGCGTTCAAGGACGTGGCCATGCAGGTGCTGGCGCGGCTCTACGACCACGCCCTGGGCCAGCTGAACCGCACCGCGACCATTCTGGTGGCCACCTCGGGCGACACCGGCGGGGCGGCGGTGGAGGCGTTCCGCGGGCGCTCCAACATCCGCCTGGTGACCGCTCTATCCTTACGGCCGCATCTCGGACGTGCAGCGCCTGTTCATCACCACGCCCGAGGACGACAACATCCGCGCCGTCGCCATCGACGGGGTGTTCGACGACTGCCAGGCCATCGTGAAGAGCCTGTTCCAGGACGAGGACCTGCACAACGCGGGCCTGTCGGGCGTCAACTCGATCAACTGGGCGCGGATCGCGGCCCAGACGGTCTATTACGTCTACAGCGCCGTGGCGCTCGGCGCGCCGCACCGTCCCGTCGCCCTACTGCGTGCCCACCCGGCAACTTCGGCGACGCCTTCGCCGGCTATGTGGCCAAGCAGATGGGCGTGCCGATCGAGCGGCTGATCGTGGCCACCAACGCCAACGACATCATGTCGCGCATGGTCGAATCCGCCCGCTACGCCCCGCTCGCCGGTGCAGGCGACCCAGAGCCCCGGCCATGGACATCCAGGCCGCCTCCAACTTCGAGCGCCTGTATTTCGAGGGCGTCGGCCACGAGGGGCTGGAGACGGCCCGCGCCATGCGCGCCTTCGCCGAGACCGGCATGATCGACGTGCCGCCGCGCGCCATGGGCATGATTCGCGACCTGTTCCGCGGCGCCATGGTCGACGAGGGCCTCCACCCGCCCCGCACCATGGTCTCGACCCCCTGAACCAGACCGGCGAACTGGTCGACCCCGCACACGGCCGTGGGCCTGGCCGCCGCCCAGCGCATCGGCCCCCGCCAAGCCGGGCACCGCCGCTGGTCAGCCTGTCGACCGCCCATACCCGCCAAGTTCCCAGAGACGGTCCTCGCCGCCACCGGCGTGGAGCCCATCGCCCCGCCCCAGGCGCGCGCCCTGGCCGGCAAGCCCGAGCGCTTCGATCGCCTGCCGGCGGACCGGGCGGCGGTGAAGGCCTATGTCACGGAGTTCCTGGCCGGGTGACCCGCCGCCCGCTCCCCCGCGTCTGCACCGGCTGGCCAACGGAGCGACGGTCGTCTGCGACCCCATGGCGGGGCTGCAGAGCTTCGCCCCTGTCGGTGGCGGCCGGCCGCGGCGCGCGGCTGGAGCCTGAGGGACCGCTCGGGCTGGTCCCACCTTCTGGAGCACATGGTGTTCAAGGGCGCGGGCGGGGCGCAGCGCACGTGAGATCGCCGAGGTCATCGAGAGCCAGGGCGGCTCGATCAACGCCGCCACCGGCTATGAACGCACCAGCTTCCAGATCCGCGCCCTGAAGGGCGGCCCTCCAGCTCGGCATGGAGGTGCTGGGCGACCTGGTGCAGCGTCCCGCCCTCGACCCGGCCGAGCTGGAGCGCGAGAAGCAGGTGGTGGCTCAGGAGATCGCCGAGGCCGCCGACACAACCCGACGACCATGTCTTCGAGCTGGCCCAGCAGGCGGCCTTCGCGGGCCAGCCGCTCGGCCGCCCGATCCTCGGCGAGCCCGATGTGGTCGAGAGCGCCACGCCGGATTCCCTGGCCGACTGGCGCGCCGGCCTCTATGCGCCCGACCGGCTGATCATCAGGCGCCGCCGGCGCGGTGGACGAGGACGAACTGCTGCGCCTGGCGGAGCGGATCTTCGGCGACGCGAGCGGGGCCGGTGCTGGACGCGCCCGCGCCCCGCCCGGTTCGTCGGCGGCCTGAAGCCCCTCTCGCGGCGGCTGGAGCAGGCGCACCTGGTGTTCGTCCTGCCCGCCCCGGGCGCGCGGGACCGCGACTACTACGCCCTGCGCCTGTTCGCCGAGGCCCCTGGGCGGGGGCATGTCCTCGCGCCTGTTCCAGGAGGCGCGGGAGAACCGCGGCCTCGCCTATTCCATCGACGCCTGGACCGACAGCTATGCCGACACCGGCGTTCTCGGCGTCTACGCCGGCGCCTCTGCCGACAAGTGCGCCGAGCTGGCGCGCGTCGCCGCCGGCGAGATCCGCGCCCTGGCCGAGGCCATCCGACCTGACGAGCTGGCGCGCGCCAAGAGCCAGCTCAAGGCGCACCTGTTCATGTCGCGCGAATCGCCGCTGGTCCGCGCCGAGCACCGCCGCCGGCCAGATCCTGCTGTTCGGCCGCGTCCTGACCCCCAGCCGACATGGCCGCGGCCATCGACGAGACCACGGCCGCCGATATCGCCAGGCTGGGCGCGCGCCTCCTGGAGCCGCGCGCCAGCGTCGCCGCGGTCCTCGGGCCCAAGGGGGCGCTCGCCGCCGCCGAGCAATTCCAGAAGGCGCTGGCCGCCTGACTGATATGTTGATTTGACGGCGCGGCGGAGCGTCGCAGGGCGGAGGATCGCGGCGCAGTCATGGCCGTGCTCGACTGGAGGGGACCGGACCGCGGGCTCAGCCTGATCGGCGAGGGCGTGCGCCTGCGCCCGCCGCGCGCGGGCGACCACGTCGCGTGGTCGGAGCTGCGCCTGGGCTCGCGCCCCTTCCTGCAGCCCTGGGAGCCGACCTGGCCGGCCGACGACCTCGGCAAGGCCGCCTTCCGCCGGCGCCTCGCGGCCTACGCCCGCGACATCGACGCGGATCAAGCCTATCCGTTCTTCATCTTCCGCGCCAAGGACGACGTCCTTGTCGGGGGCGTGACCCTCTCCAACGTCCGCCGCGGCGTCGCCCAGATGGCCTCGGTCGGCTACTGGATCGGCCAGCCCTACGCCCGCCGAGGGCATATGTCGGCGGCGGTGCGCGCGGTCGCCGGGTTCGCGTTCGAGCGGCTGGGCCTGCATCGGCTGGAAGCCGCCTGCATTCCCGACAACACCCCCTCCCGAGACCTCCTGCTCAAGGTCGGCTTCCGGCTGGAGGGCGAGGCGCGTGCTTATTTGAAAATTAACGGCATCTGGCGAGATCATCTGCTCTTCGGAATGCTCGCCGGCGACTTCGCCAGGCGCGGCTGACGGCGAGGCGCCGCGACGACGGCGCCAGGCAAGGGGTGATGGCGCAAAGGCCGGCCGAACGGTTCCCCTGGGACGTGACCGCGGCGCTGGAGGCGCTGGGCGCGGCCGACGCCGTCCTGTGGACCTGGGAGCCGGAGCGCGACCGCCTGCGCATGATGGGCGCCGCGCGCGCCCTCGGCCTGGGCCCCCTGGCGCCCGAATGCTCTTCCGCCGCCATCCTGGCCCTGTGCCTGCCGCAGGACCGCGAGCTGGTCGAAGAGCTCCTGGCCCCGCAGCCGCCGGGCTCGCCGATCACCGGGCGCCTGCGCATGCGCAACGCCGAGACCTGCATCTGGCGCGGGGTCTGGCTGGAGGAAGGCGGGGCGCGCGCCGCCGGCCTGATCGCCCCCGAAGCCCGCTTCGCCGCCTCCGAGCGCGACGGCCTGACGGGGCTGCTTGACCGGCGCAGCTTCGTCGCCCTGGCGCGCGAGCGGCTGCAGACGCCGGGGTCCCAGACCCTGGTGGTCGCCGACCTCGACCGCCTGCGCCGGCTGAACGAGGCCCTGGGCCACGAGCGGGCGGACCTGGTGCTGGCGGCCCTCGGCTCGCGCCTCGCCGCCGCCTTCCCGCGCACGGCGCTGGCGGCAAGGGTGGGCGAGGACGAGTTCGCGATCATGGTCGGGCCGGAGGTCGCCGGTCCCGCCGAACGCCTGCGCAAGGCGCTGGAGCAGCCGCTGCGAGTGGCGGGCTTCGACATCTACCCCACGCTCTCGATCGGCGCCGTGGCCGCTCAGGGCGGAGCGGATGCGCCCGAAGCCGCCGAGCTGCTGCGCCGGGCCGAGCTGGCCGTGGAGGCCGCCAAGAACGCCGGGCGCGGCGGCGCGGCGGCCTATGGCAGCGGGCTGGAGAGCGACGGCCTGACCAAGCTGGCCCTGGAGGCGGACCTGCGCGGCGCCGTCGCCCGCGGCGAGATCTGCCCCTACTACCAGCCGATCGTGCGCCTGTCGGACGGGGCGATCTCCGGCTTCGAGGCTCTGGTGCGCTGGCGCCATCCCCGCCGCGGCCTGGTGATGCCCGACGACTTCCTGCCCATGGCCGGCGAGATGGGCCTGCTCAACGACATCGGCGCCCAGATGATCGCCGCGGCCGCGCGCCAGCTCGCCGAATGGCGCAAGCGCCACCGCGCCGCTGGCGAGCTGACCGTCAGCGTGAACCTCTCCGTCGGCGAGATCGACCGCGAGAACCTGGTGGCCGGCGTCGCCGCCGTCCTGGCCGAGACCGGCCTGCCGGGCGGGGCGCTGAAGCTGGAGATCACCGAGAGCGACATCATGCGCGACCCGGAGAACGCGGCGATCATTCTGCAGCGCCTGCGCGAGGCCGGGGCGGGGCTGGCGCTGGACGACTTCGGCACCGGGTTCTCGTCGCTGTCCTACCTGACGCGCCTGCCCTTCGACACGCTGAAGATCGACCGCTACTTCGTGCGCACCATGGGCGCCAACGAAGGCTCGGCCAAGATCGTGCGCTCGGTCGTGAACCTCGGCCGGGACCTGTTCCTGGAGGTGGTGGCCGAGGGCGTGGAGAACGCGGCCATGGCTCGCCAGCTCATGGAGCTCGGCTGCCACTACGGCCAAGGCTTCGGCTACGCCCCGGCCCTCTCGGCCCAGGAGGCCGAAGTCTACCTTAACGAAAGCTACGTCGACGGCGCCGCGCCCCTGAAGGCCCACGGCTAGCTCAGGCCTGGCCGCCCTCGATCGACAGGCGGTCAGCGGTGACGCCGAGCTTGGCCAGGGCCCAGGTCCATTTGTGGTCGTAGTCGCGGCCGAACACCAGTTCGTCGTCGGCGTCGCAGGCCAGCCAGGCGCCCTGGTGCAGCTCCTGCTCGAGCTGGCCCGGCGCCCAGCCGGCGTAGCCGAGGGCGAGCAGCGACCGGCGCGGCCGGCGCGTCGGGTCGGCCATCGCCTCGAGCACATCGCGCGTGTCGGTCAGGGCGACGCCGTCGGTCACCGGCAGGGTCGCGCCGGTCGCGACGTAGTCGTCGGTGTGGATGACATAGCCGCGCTCGGTCTCCATCGGCCCGCCGAACAGCACCGGCGCGTCGGGAACGCCCTCGGCGTTCAGGTCGAGCCGGCGCAGCAGGCCCGGCACCGTCACCCCGCTGAACGGCCGGTTCAGCATGATGCCCATGGCCTGGCGCTCATCGTGGATGCAGATCAGGAGGACGCCGCGATGGAAGCGCGGGTCGCCGATGTTGGGCATGGCGATCAGGATGCGCCCGGTCAGGAACTCGCCCGCCGGCTCTGCGTCCCTGGACGATCCGGCCCGCGCCCCGGCGCCGCCGTCCTCGCCAGGGGAGCCTCCCAGCTCGCGTCTGCCCTTCTCCAT
>JBBCHF010000034.1:0-24872 GCA_037201645.1 Caulobacteraceae bacterium | reverse complement strand
CTGTCGCCAGTTCCTGATTGGTAGAGCACGTGAGGGCCGTCGGCCGCCGCTGAAGGGTTTCCCCAGTCTATACAATATATCCGGCTGGCGATCGAAATCTCGACCGTCGGCCGAACGGCTGTCGCTGCACCCGACCCGTCCTGCATTCCTCCACCGGCTTCGGCGGGAAAGGCATTTCGAAGGCGCGTCCGCGACCGCGCCCGTCGAATTGGGCTCAGTCCTTTTCCGCCATAGAGACGTGCGGCCCGCGTCTTTCGCAACCCCGCCCGGCATCGTCAAGCCTCATCATTTCAAACCCTCATGACAGATTAATTGATCTGCAAAACAGTGCTGCACTGCACAAATTGAATGGCAACGACTTCGCGAACCGAATTCGCGCATAGCCTGAATCTATATTGCAGTGCAGCATAAGGCCGGGAGGGAGATGGTGCCTGGGGGCGGATTCGAACCACCGACACGCGGATTTTCAATCCGCTGCTCTACCAACTGAGCTACCCAGGCCCATGCGTCGCCGGCGCGCGCGGGCGCGGCCGAATTCGGCGAGGCGCCGTCTATAGGGTAGGCCTCCGGACCTGTCCAGGGACGCTGTCGGCCTCGTCTTCCGCGTCCGGATCGACCGGCTCATCGTCTTCGCGCGCGGGGATGGCGTAGACGCCGCCCAGCCAGCGCTGCAGGTCCACGTCGGCGCAGCGGCGCGAACAGAACGGCGCGAACGCGCGTTGCGCCGGACGCAAACATATCGGGCAGGTCGGGGCGGTCATGCGGGCCTGATATCGGCGTCCTCGCGCCCCGATCCAAGGGCCTCGCGCACCTGGAAGCGGGGGCCGAGGGCTGCGACCAGCGGCCGCAGGGCCGCCGCCACCTGCGGCGCGCAGGCGGCGACCAGGCGCGCGCCGGGGTCGGCCCTGCCCTGCCGCTCCAGGTCGCGGACCAGCTGCTGGGCGATGGTGCGGGCCGACGGGCGGCCGTCGGGGTCGTGGAGCAGGTCGCGCACCGGCCGCTCGCGATGGGGCTTGGCCAGCTGCAGCAGGCCGAGGCGGCTGACCGGCAGGACGGTTACCCCCGGCCCGTCCGGCTCGAACGCGCGGCGCGCTTCCGCCCGGATCAGGCCGTCCTCGCGCGGGAAGCCGATCAGGTCGATGACCACCGTCCCGCCGAGCGCCTTCAGCCGCAGCAGGCGGGCGGCGTGGCGGATGGCGCGCAGGTTGGCGTCCAGCACCGCCTTGGCCGAGGCGCCGGCCTGCGGATCGCGGTCGACGTCGATGGCGACCAGGGCGCGGGTCGGCTCGATGGTCAGGGTGACGCCCCCCTTCAGGCGATGGGCGACCGCCAGGGCGGCGTCCTGCGCCTCCTCCGCCGCCTCGCGCGCCGCCTCGCCGCGCAGGATCTCCTCACCCGGCGCGGCGGCGGTCAGGCGCGCCTCCAGCGTCGGCGCGGGCTGCAGCAGGCCCACCGCGCCGGCGGCGGGCCCGAGCATGGCCAGGAGCGGCCCCTTGTCGCCGCGCGCCTCTGCCGCGACCTCGACCTCGATCACCGCGCCCTCGGCCAGGGCCGCCGCGCGGCCGGCGAGCTTCAGGGCGCCCGCCGGGCCGGTCCCGAGCTCGACATAGGCCAGGGTGGCGTCGCGGGCGATGGAGGCGACGCGGCCGCGCCAGCGCGAGCCGAGGGCCGCGGCCGCCTCGGCCCCGTCGCGTTCGATGAACAGCCGCTCGGGCAGGTCGTCCAGGGTCACCACGCCCCGCCGCTCCCCGGGGCAGGCGTCCAGGTAGAGCCGCCGCCCGCTCATGGCGCGCGATGGCCCAGGCCCTGCAGCAGGGCCATGGTCTCGTAGAGCGGCAGGCCGACAATGGCGCTGTAGGAGCCCTGCAGGGCGATGGCGAAGGCCCCGGCGCGGCCCTGGATGGCGTAGCCGCCGGCCTTGCCCTCCCACTCGCCGCTTTCGATGTAGCCGTCGATTTCGGCGGCGGTCAGCCGCTTGAAGTGCACGCGCGCCTCCGCCAGCCGCGCGCCGCGCCGGCCGCCGGGCGCGGCGACCGCGACGCCGGTCAGCACCCGGTGCGCGCGGCCCGACAGCAGCTTAAGGCACGCCCTCGCCTCCGCGGCCGTCTCGGCCTTGGGCAGCACGCGGCGGCCGACGGCCACCACGGTGTCGGCGGCCAGGACGAAGCCGTCCGGCCAGCGCTCGGCGGTCGCGGCGGCCTTCCGGCGCGCGAGCCTCAGCGCCAGCAGACGCGGCGTCTCCTTGGCCAGGGGCGTTTCGTCGATGTGGGCGGGGTCTATGTGATCGGGCTGGAGCCCGATCTGGCGCAGGAGGTCGAGCCGCCTAGGGCTCGCGCTGGCCAGGATGAGAGGGGCGCGGTCCAGGCGTCCCAGCTCACTTGAAGCGGTAGGTGATGCGACCCTTGCTGAGGTCGTAAGGCGTCATCTCCACCAGCACCTTGTCGCCGGCCAGAACCCGGATGCGGTTCTTGCGCATCTTGCCGGCGGTGTGGGGCGATGATCTCGTGGTCGTTCTCGAGCTTCACCCGGAAGGTGGCGTTCGGCAGCAGTTCGCTGACCGTCCCCGGGAACTCCAACAGTTCTTCTTTCGCCATGCGGCCTCTCGATTGGGAAAACAGGACGGCTCGCGAACCGTCGATTCGTCCGCGAGCCGTATAGCCGTAAATATAACGCTCTGCGACCCACCCGGTAGAGGCGCGCCGGAACTCAGCCGCGCCAGTGCAGGGCGCAGAGCAGGGTGAACAGCCGCCGCGCGGTGGCGTGGTCGAGCGCGACCTTGCCCTGCAGCCGCTCGCGCAGCAGCTCGGAGCCCTCGTCGTGCAGGCCGCGGCGGCCCATGTCGATGGCCTCGATGTGGGCGGCGGTGGCGTTGCGCAGGGCCTCGTTGTAGCTCGCGCAGATGGTCATGTAGTCGCGCACGATCCGGCGGAACGGCGACAGCGAGATCAGGTGGCGGCGCTCGTAGCCCTCGCCGGTGATGTCGAGCTCCAGCCGGTTCTCCACCAGGCCGATGCGCAGGGCGTAGGGCCCGCCCTGCCCGCCCTCCGGCTGGAAGACGTTGGATTTCAACAGGTCGGCGATGGCGACCTTGCGCTCGTGCTCCTGCTCTGGGGAGGCGGGCGCCAGCGAGACCTCGTCGATGACCACGGACCCCAGGACCTGGCCCAGGACCTGGCGGGGGGCCTCAGCCATGGTTCAGCCGGATCGAGGCCGAGCGCGCGTGGGCGGGCAGCCCCTCCGCCTCGGCCAGGGCCACGGTGGGCGGGCCAAGCCGCGCGAAGGCGTCGACGTCGCACTTCACGATCGAGGTGCGCTTGAGGAAGTCGTAGATCGACAGGCCCGAGGAGAAGCGCGCCGCGCGGCTGGTCGGCAGCACGTGGTTGGAGCCGGCCACATAGTCGCCGATGGCCTCGGGCGTGTGGCGGCCGAGGAAGATCGCCCCGGCGTGGCGCACCCGGTCCGACAGCCGCTCGGGCGCGTCGACGGCGAACTCCACGTGCTCGGGCGCGATCAGGTCGACCAGCGGCGGGCTGTCGGCGAGGTCCGCCACCAGCACCACCGCCCCGTGGTCGCGCCACGACCGGCCGGCGACCTCGCCCGTGGCCAGGACGCCGAGCTGGCGCGCCACGGCCGCCTCGACAGCCTCGGCGAAGGCCGCGTCGTCGGTGATCAGGATCGACTGGGCGGCCGGGTCGTGCTCGGCCTGGGACAGCAGGTCGGCGGCGATCCAGTCCGGGTCGTTGGCCGCGTCGGCCACCACGACGATCTCGGACGGTCCGGCCAGGGCGTCGATGCCGACGACGCCGTAGACCCGCCGCTTGGCGGCCGTGACATAGGCGTTGCCGGGGCCCCACGACCTTGTCCACCGGCGCGATCGGCCCCGCGCCATAGGCCAGGGCGGCGATCGACTGGGCGCCGCCGACGCGCCAGATCTCGGTCACCCCGGCGATCTTGGCGGCCGCCAGCACGGCGGGCTGCAGCCGCCCGGGCGGGGTGACCATGGCGATCCGTCCCACCCCGGCCGCCGCCGCCGGCACGGCGTTCATCAGCAGGCTCGACGGATAGGCCGCCCGGCCGCCGGGCACGTAGACGCCGACGGAGTCCAGCGGCGTCCAGCGCCAGCCGAGCTGCACGCCGGCCTCGTCCGTGAACTGCAGGTCGGAAGGCCGCTGGCGCTCGTGGTAGGCCCGGATGCGACCGGCGGCGAAGGCCAGGGCGTCCTTGACCGCGTCGGAGCATTGCGCCGACCCCGCCTCGATCTCCCCGGCCGTCACGCGCAGCGACGCCGCGTCGAGGTCGGCCCCGTCGAACCTGGCGCCATAGCGCAGCACAGCGGCGAGGCCCTCGCTCCGCACCGCCTCGATGATCTCGGCGGCGGCGGCGTCCACGTCGGCGGGCGAGCCGCGGCGCTCGTCCAGGAAGGCGCGGAAGGCGGCGTCGAAATCGGGCGCGGAGGCAAGGAAGCGTCGCATGGGCGCCTACATCACCGTTCCTGGCGCAAACTCAAGGGGTCGCGGCGTCAGCCGAGCTCGTGCTTGGGGGCGCGGGGGGTGGCCCAGGGCTGGGAGAGGTCGGCCAGGACGGCCTCGACGCACTCGACCTCGGCGGCCAGGTCGGCGTCGCCGGCGAAGCGCAGCAGGATGCGGCCGCCCGGCGCCTCGCCCGGCTCGAAGTCGACGGCCAGCAGCTCCACCACCGCGTCCTTGGGCTCGCGCTTGATCCGGCGCGCCTGCACGCCGAGCACGCAGCCGATCTGCAGCGCCGCGCGCACGCGCTCGCCGCCGGCGCCCCGCCCGTCCGCCTCCCAGCGGAAGCGGTTCAGGGCCAGGGTCAGGCGGCGGGCCTGGGGCTCGTAGGCGATGTCGCCCACCTTGGCCACGGCGTCCTGCAGGGCCGCGGAGATCACGCCGAGGTCGTCGGCGTCCTCGGCCAGGAGGCGCAGCGGGGCGGCGTCGGCCATGGTCACTCCTCTTCGCCGTCGCCCTTGACCCGGGCGATGCGGGCGCCGCACGCGCCGAGCTTCTCTTCCAGCCGTTCGAAGCCGCGGTCCAGGTGATAAACGCGGTTGACCACGGTTTCGCCGCGCGCCGCCAGGCCGGCGATGACCAGGCTGACCGAGGCCCTGAGGTCCGTCGCCATGACCTGGGCGCCCTCCAGCCGCTCCACGCCCTGCACCCGCGCCTCGCCGCCGTGCACGGCGATCTCGGCGCCGAGGCGGCCGAGCTCGGGCACGTGCATGAAGCGGTTCTCGAAGATGGTCTCGCGGATCACGCTCTCGCCCTCGGCGGTGGTCATCAGGGCCATGAACTGGGCCTGCAGGTCGGTGGCGAAGCCGGGGAAGGGGTCGGTCTCCACGTCCACCGCCTTCAGCCGCGCGCCGTTGCGGCGTACGATCAGGCCGTCGTTGGTCCGCTCCACCTCCGCGCCGGCCTCCTCCATCTTGCCGAGCAGGGCCTCGATGAAGTCGTGGCGGGTGTTGGTCAGGCGCACCTCGCCCCCGGCCATGGCGGCGGCGACGGCGTAGGTGCCGGTCTCGATGCGGTCGGGGATCACCGCGTGGGTCGCGCCGTGCAGCCGATCGACGCCCTGGATGCGGATGGTCGCGGTGCCCGCGCCCTCGACCCTGGCGCCCATGGCGTTGAGGCAGAGGGCGAGGTCCTCCATCTCCGGCTCGCGGGCGGCGTTCTCGATCACCGTCTCGCCCTCGGCCAGGACGGCGGCCAGCATGGCGTGCTCGGTGGCGCCCACCGAGACGAACGGGAAGGCGATCCGCGCCCCCTTCAGGCCCCGCGGCGCCAGGGCGTAGACATAGCCCTGGTGCAGGTCGATCGAGGCGCCGAGCGCCTCCAGCGCCTTCAGGTGCAGGTCCACCGGCCGCGCCCCGATGGTGCAGCCGCCGGGCAGGGAGACCTTGGCGTGGCCGGCCCGCGCCACCAGCGGCCCCAGCACGTTGAACGAGGCGCGCATCTGGCGGACCAGGTCGTAGGGCGCGATGGCGCTGACGATCTCGGGGGTGCGCAGGATGGTCTCGGCGCCGTCCGGCCCGTCGCGCTCCTCGACCTCGGTCCCGAGGCGGCGCAGCAGCAGGCCCAGGAAGCGGGTGTCGGCCAGGCGCGGCATGTTGGTCAGGCGCAGCGGCTCTTCGGTGAGCAGGCTCGCCGCCATCAGCTTGATCGCCGAGTTCTTGGCGCCGGAGATCGGGATCACGCCCCGAAGCGGCGCGCCCCCGGTGATGACGATGCGGTCCATGGGTCCCCCCGAAGGCGCCGGGCAACAGCGGGCGCGTCACATGTGAGGCCGCGGCCGCCCCGCGCGCAAGGGGCGGCGGCCGTCGTTCAGCCCCCGGAGGTTTCCTCGCCCCCGGACCGGCCGCCCGCCTTGCGGCGGCGCAGATTGTCGCGCAGGGCCTTAGCCAGGCGCGCCTCCCGCTCGGCCGCGCGCGCCGGACCCTCCTGGGGCGGCGCATCCTTCGGCGTGTCGGACCGGTCGTTCACGGACCGCAGGTGCGGCCTGCGGCGTCCGCCGTCAAGCGCGCTGCAGGGCGTTTCCCCAGGGGAGAAGATGGTGCCGCCGGACAGGATCGAACTGTCGACCTCAGCCTTACCAAGGATGCGCTCTACCACTGAGCTACGGCGGCCCCGCGAGGGAACAGGGCGTATAGCGGCAGGTCGGTCCCGGGTGAAGCCGAAAATCCGACCTATCCCCCGCGGCCCGGTTCCGCACCCAATTCCGCTCATCCCCGCGAAAGCGGGGACCCAGGCTTTTTCCGGCACGTGGCCGCGAGCGCCGCGGAGGGCGCCAGCTCCGTCACACAAAACACCTGGGTCCCCGCTTTCGCGGGGATGAGCGGCCAGGGGATTCGGCGGACGGACGGTTGGGTTGTATCCAGCCGTCAGGCGCGGACGGCGCGGTTGGCTTCGCGCTTGGCCCGGGCGGCGGCCTTCTCCTGGGCCTTGCGCTCCTTGCGCGCGGCGCGCAGCGCCTCGACCTCGGACTGCTCGGCGTCGACCGCGGCCTTCTTCTGCTGCTCCTCGGTCTGCACCGCGGCCAGGCGGGCGGCCTCCTTGGCGGCGGCCCGCTCGGCGCGGAGCGCTTCGCGTTCAGCGGCGCGGCGCTGTTCGCGGCTGACGAAGTTGGGGTCGGAGACGGTGGGCTTGGGCTGGAACTTCTCCAGGCGCGCCTTCTTCGCTTCGGCGGCCGCCTTCAGGCGATCGGCGACGCCGGTATTCTTGAGCTCTCTCATGCTTCCTTCTGAACTGGCCTTAGGGGCTTTGGCGGGGTCAAGCGTCCTGGACGCGCCGTTTGCCTCTCAACGCAAAGAATAGCGGCGGCCCGGCGATGGCGATCGCCGGCGCGGCCGCGCTCAGCCACCGGGTCATGCGGCTGAGCCGCCTGAGCCGGCCGAGGGTGGGCGACCGCCAGAGCAGCCACCGCTGGACCGAGCCGTCCTGCTGGGGCGGGCCGTCGTAGATCTCCGACACCGGGTCGGCGTCCTCGGCGCGCTCGACCGCCTCCAGGCTCTTGCGGTAGGTCCGGGCGCTGTCGACGGCGACGGCTCCCCAGACCAGAACCCAGAGCACGCTGGCCCGTTCGATCAGACCCCGCTTCATCCAAAGCCTCCGCCGCACCTCACGCGCAGCAAGATAGTGCGCCGAAGGCCCCAGCCTAGCCCCGCCGGCGCCCGGGCGCCCATACCCGCCGCTCCGAAGCGGCGGGCCCGGCCCGGCCGCCCCGGAGAGGTTCCTGCTGTTCCTACTTCAGGTGCGCGGCCAGGTGCTTGTTCATTTCGAACATGTTCACCTTGTCCTTGCCGCCGAAGATCGGCTTCAGCTTTTCGTCGGCGATGATCTCGCGCTTGTTCTGGGGGTTCTGCAGATTGTTCTTCTTGATGTACTCCCACATCTTGGAGACCACTTCCCCACGCGGGATCTGGCCGGAGCCGACGACGGCGGCCAGTTCGGGCGAGGGTTGAAGCGGCTTCTGCAGGGCGTTGGGTTTGCCTTCGGCCATGGATTTCATCTCCAATTATCGAGCCCGCCCACGTCGCGGGAGGGAATCGTTGTGACAGCCTACGGACTGAACGCAATCCGTCCACCAAGGTTGGCGGTCGGCGTATCGCACTCGCCTGTTTGGGGCGGCGCGCCTGATGGCGACCTACCTCAGGAAAGGCCGCCGCGCCATGGTTAAACCGCAATTAACCATGGGCCGGGAAAATCCTGCCTAGCCGCGGCCGGGGGGCCGACGCCTGCGGCGGGGACGCTTTTCCAGTCCAGGGGAGAACTGCATGCGCCTGCTCGTGGTGGGCCGTCTGTCCGGCCTGACCGCCCAGGCGGCGAAGATGGCGATGACCGCGGGCGCCCAGGTCTCGCAGGTGGAGACCTGCGAGCGGGCGACCCAGGCGCTGCGGAACGGCCAGGGGGCGGACCTCCTGCTGGTGGACGGCGAGCTCGACATCGCCGGCCTGATCGCGGCCAACGAGGCCGAGCGCATCTGCGCGCCCGTGGTGGCGTGCGGCGTCGGCGCCGATCCCGACCTCGCGGCGCGGGCGATCCGCGCCGGCGCCCAGGAGTTCATGGCCCTGCCGCCGACCGCGGGACCAGGTCGCCGCCATGCTGGCCGCCGTCTGCGAGGACGAGCGGCCGCTGATCGCGCGCGACCCCTCGATGCAGGCCGTGCTGGCCCTGGCCGACCAGGTGGCCGGCTCGGACGCCTCGATCCTGATCACCGGCGAGAGCGGCGTCGGCAAGGAGGTCATGGCCCGCTACGTCCACCGCCGCTCGCGCCGGGCGCGCCGGCCGTTCGTCAGCGTCAACTGCGCCGCCATCCCCGAGACCCTGCTGGAATCGGAGCTGTTCGGTCACGAGAAGGGCGCCTTCACCGGGGCGGCGGCCCGGCGCATCGGCAAGTTCGAGGCGGCGCACGGCGGCACCCTGCTGCTGGACGAGATCTCCGAGATGGACGGACGGCTGCAGGCCAAGCTGCTGCGGGCGCTGCAGGAGCGCGAGATCGACCGCGTCGGCGGCTCCAAGCCCGTGAAGATCGACATCCGCGTCCTGACCACCTCCAACCGCGACCTGGTCCAGGCCGTGCGCGAGGGGCGGTTCAGGATGGACCTGCTCTACCGCCTCAACGTCGTGAACCTGCGCCTGCCGCCCCTGCGCGAGCGGCCGGCCGACGTCGCGGCCCTGGCCGAGCACTTCGTGCGCAAGCACGCCCGCCGCCAACCGCATCCCGGCCCGGCCGCTTGTCGATCGAGGCCCGCAGCCGGCTGGCGGGCGCACCGCTGGCCCGGCAATGTGCGCGAGCTGGAGAACGCCATGCACGGGCGGTGCTGCTCTGCGCGGGGCCGCAGATCGAGGCGGGACGCCATCCGCCTGCCCGACGGCCAGCCGATGACCGGCGCCGACCCGCGCCCCGGCCTCGCCGTCCGCGCGGTGCAGGCCGCCGGCGGTTTCGTCGGCCAGACGGTGGCGCAGGTGGAGCGGCAGCTGATCCTCGACACCCTCGACCATTGCCTCGGCAACCGCACCCACGCGGCCGTCATCCTCGGCATCTCGATCCGCACCCTGCGCAACAAGCTCAGGGGACTACGCCGAGGCGGGGGGTCGCCGTCCCGGCCTCCCCAGGCGGGTGATGACGCGGCGTGACGGCCGCGCCGGTTGCGGCTCGGGCGCGGCTCGCTGATTAGCGAAGGCCGGCGAAGCGGCTCGGAGGCCCGACATGCGACCGTGCGGACAAAGGGCCGGTCCGGGCTCCTCGAACTCGGTCCTGTGGGACCTCTTGACCCTCGAAAAGCTGCTCACCGGCCCCTTGGCGCACCTCGTCTACTGGTGCGGCCTGGGCGTGATCGCCCTGGTGGGCTTTTTCGGTGGTGGGCGCCTCGGTGGGCGTGGCCCTGCGCGAGGGGGACGTCGAGGGCTGGCTCCTGGCCATCCCGGTGCTGGTCACCGGCCTGCTGGTCGTCGCCGCCCTGGCGGTGATCTGGCGCACCTTCTGCGAGCTCTATGTGGTGGTGATCCGCATCGGCGAGGACCTGCACGCCCTGCGGCGCGCCGCCGAAGGCCAGGGCCTGCTCCCCCCCGCCCGGACCCCGCCGACTCCCTCGGCCTAATATCTCCGACCGCCCCCGCGAAGGCGGGGGGTCCATCCAGCCTGGCGACTGATCGCGCCGCCGGCGCGAACCCATGGGTCCCCGCCTTCGCGGGGGACGGCCGGTAGATGGGTTCGCTGGAACCCGTCCCTTGCTACCCCCGAAATCGCGATCAGGGACTTGGTGAGGCCGGCGGCCTTCTCGTCGATGTGGCGGGCGTCGGGGAACAGGAAGCGGAACTGCGCCCTTGTCGAGCAGCCGCGCGTGCTGGACGTCGCGCATGGCCGCGCCGATGTCGGGGCGCGCGGGTCGAGAAGCCGTGGCCGCGCCTCATCAGCGCTCGCGCCCTCGCCTGCTCCGAGCGCCAGTGGAAGAACGGCGCGGAGAAGTGCGGCTCGATCGGGAACAGTAGTAGGGCGTCTGCACGTAGTAGCGGGGCCGCCAGGCGCCGCACCTCGCCGGCGAACGCCTCCATCCGCACCCAGTCGCCGACATGCTCGACCACCGAGTTGGAGTGGACGAGGTCGAACGCCCCGTCCGCATATTGCGGCAGGGCGCAGGCGTCGCCGACCACCGCCTCGAACATCGGATCGTCGACGTCGAACGCCTGCGGATTGACCAGGACGACGTGGACCCCGCAGCGCTCCAGCGTCGCCCGGTCGAACAGCCGCCGCCAGTAGTCCGGCTCCCCGCCGAGGTCGACGATCCGCACCGCCCCGCGCTCGGGCCGCCGCGGCCCTCGATCAGCGCCACGATCCGCGCCGCCCGCGCCCGGCGGAACCGCGTCGCCAGCGAATTGGGGGTTGTCCGGGTCCTGCAGGGGCATGGATCAGGTTCATCGCCGCGCGGTTCTAGCGCGGCCGGCTTTGAGGATTGGTGAAGGCGCCGTGCGTCCTTCGAGGCTCGCTGCGCTCGCACCTCAGGATGAGGGAAATCAGCTGGAGCCGCGACATCGTCCCAGCTGCTTTGCCGCGCTCCGAAGGTCCTCATGGTTGAGGGTGCGAGCACAGCGAGCCTCGAACCACGCAAGGCGCGTCAGCCCCTGAACGCCGCCGCCAGGGCGTCGAACATGGGCTTGGGGACGGCCGGCGTCGTCGAAGGCCACGGGCTGGTCGGTTCCGTCGCGGCGTTGGGCGGGTGGCGCAGCCAGGATCCCGGTTCGCGCAGGCCCCAGACGGGTGAAGGCGAAGCGCTGGCGCTCGGGCAGGGCCATGAAGGCGTGCGCCACCTCCGCGGCCTTCCGCGCCTGCAGCGCCGCTTCTGCGCCGCCGAGCGGAAGTCCATCCGCCTGCCGCCGAACGAGATGTCGAGCTCGGAGACAGTGGATCGGCAGGCCGAAGCTGGCCAGATCATGGATCGCGGCAGCGCCCGCGCCGTCCGGCAGGTCGATGTCGATGTGGGTCTGGGGTGCCGATCCCGCCGATCCGCACGCCCCGCTTCAGGAGCCGCTCCACCAGCCGCATGAAGGTCGCGCGCTTGGCCGGGTTGCTCTCCAGATTGTAGTCGTTGATGAACCGCGCCGCGCCCGGATCGGCCTCCTCGGCGTGCTCGAAGGCGCGGACCATGTAGTCCTCGGCGCCGAGGTTGCGGCTCCACAGGCTGTCGCGCAGCCCGTTCCCGTCTTCGGCCACCGGCTCGTTGACCACGTCCCAGCCCACGGCCTGGCCGCGGATAGCGACCCGCCACGGCAAGGATGTAGTTGCGATAGGCGTCGGCGAACGGCCTGCCCGCCCCGTCGAGCGCTGGAAGGCGACGGGCTTCTGGGCGTACCAGATCAGGGTGGTGGCGTAGAGGCGGATGGCGTGGCTGCGGGCGAAGGCGGGGCGATGGCGTCGGGCCGGGTCGAAGCGGGAAGCTTCCGTCGTCCTGCAGGATGTAACTCCATCTTCATCTCCCACTCGGCGTGAGTTGGGAGAACTGGCGGGGCGAAGAGCTCGGCGAAGACGGGCTCGTCCAGCTCGGCCGTCATGGCGCAGCAGCCGACCGGCAACGGCGCCAGCGCCCTCAGCGACGGCGTCGGGCCGGCAGGCGGCGGCGCCCTCGCCCTGGGCGCGGCCCTTGCAGGCGGGTCAGGGCCAGGGCGGCGCCGATCAGGCCGCGGCGCGAGAGCCTGGCGTCGGTCATCGGCGGGAGCGTTGGACGATGCGACAGCATCGCGCCTGGAACCACGATCCCCGTTACCGAAACCGTTCCGAAAGGCCCGATTTCGGCCCGGCCGCGCTTGCCCGTCGCCGCCAAATCACCCTAAGCCGAAGCAGCGGATCGTTCAGATTAACGAAGTTTAAGGACTGTTCCCCTAGCGTGAGTCGTGCGGGCGAACGGCTGGACGCCGGCCGCTAGGTCCGCACCCCCAATACCGCTCGTCCCCGCGAAGGCGGGGACCCAGGTTTTTCTGTTTCCCACTTCAGCGTGTCTCGGCGGCTCAGAGTCAGCGATCCAAAACGCCTGGGTCCCCGCCTTTGCGGGGATGAGCGGATATAAAGCTAAGCCGTTGAATCGCTCAGAGCTCAATTGGGTACGGACTCTACCTGAGGCGGCCGGCGACCTTGGCGAGGCCGGCGGTGGCGCAGGCTTCGTCCTTCTCGCCGCCGGGGGCGCCGGAGACGCCGACGGCGCCGATCACCTGGCCGTCCACGCTGAGGGGCAGGCCGCCGGCCCAGGTGATCAGGGTCTGGTCGGCGGCGATCCGGTCGGCCAGGGCCTTGTCGGCCTTGGCGTCCTCGCCCACGGCGGCGGAGGGCTTCTTGAAGGTCAGGGCGTGTTGGCCTTGCGCAGGCCGATGGCCGGGGTCATGCCGAACGCCCCGTCGGCGACCAGCTCGACCTTGGGAACTCCGGCGGAGTCGATGACCACGGCCGAGACGTTGTAGCCCTTGGCCTTGCAGGCCGCGACCGCCCCCCTGGGCGAGGTCCAGCGCCACGTCGAGCGAGGGTCCCCGGGCGGGCGGCGGCGGCGGGCCCATCGGCCGTCCGGGCGGCGGACCGGCGGGCGCGGCGGGCGGCTGGGCGGATGCTTGGCCGGCTGCGGCCGCGGCCAGGAGCGCCAGGGCTCCCGCCATCGCGAGCGTCTTCATCTGAGGTCGCCTCCCAAAGGGCCGGTGCGCCCGGCCTCCCCTGGCGGCGACGGTAGGCCGCAAGACCCAAGCTTGGCAACACGACTCCCTTCCCCCTCGAGGGGGGAAGGGTCGGGGATGGGGGTGTGTGTGCAGAGTGATGGGGCGAAGCGCCCGGTTGGGCTCGGAGCCCGACGGAGATCATCGCCCGATCTCAGCGGCCACACCCCCTCCCCTGCCCCTCCCCCCCTCGAGGGGGATGGGGTTCAAACGAAAAAGGGCGCGGAGCCTGAGCCCCCGCGCCCTTCGGCGTTCGATGAAGCGGGGGGGTCAGGCCGAGAGCGTGCTCATGTCGACCTTCACGCCCGGGCCCATGGTGGAGCTGAGCGAGACCTTCTTCACATAGGTGCCCTTGGCCCCCGCCGGCTTGGCGCGGTTCAGGGCGTCCATCAGGGCCTTGATGTTGGCGACCAGGGCGTCGTCGGCGAACGAGGCCTTGCCGACGCCGGCGTGGACGATGCCCGCCTTCTCGACGCGGAACTCGATGGCGCCGCCCTTGGCGTCCTTCACCGCCTGGCCGACGTTCGGCGTGACGGTGCCGACGCGCGGGTTCGGCATCAGGCCGCGCGGGCCCAGCACCTTACCGAGGCGGCCGACCAGGGCCATCATGTCGGGCGTGGCGATCACGCGGTCGAAGTCCATGAAGCCGCCTTGGATGCGCTCCACGAGGTCTTCGGCCCCGACGATGTCGGCGCCCGCCGCGGTGGCTTCCGCCGCCTTGGCGTCGCGGGCGAACACGGCCACGCGCACGTCGCGGCCGGTGCCCGAGGGCAGGTTGACCACGCCGCGGACCTGCTGGTCGGCGTGGCGCGGGTCGACGCCGAGGTTCACGGCGATCTCGACGGTCTCGTCGAACTTGGCGGTGGCGTTGGCCTTGACGGCCTTGACCGCCTGGTCGACCGGCAGGGCGGCCTTCTCGACCGTCCAGGCCTGGACGCGCTTGGTTGCTTGGCCATCTGGATCAGCCCTCCACCACGGTCAGGCCCATCGCGCGGGCCGAGCCCTCGATGATGCGGGCCGCCGCCTCGATGTCGTTGGCGTTCAGGTCCTTCATCTTCTTCTGGGCGATCTCGCGCAGCTGGTCGCGGGTGATCTGGCCCACGACCTCGCGGCCGGTCGTCTTGGCGCCGCTCTTCAGGCCCACCGCCTGCTTCAGGAAGAAGGTGGCGGCGGGGTCTTGGTGACGAAGGTGAACGACTTGTCCTGGTAGACGGTGATCACCGTCGGCAGGGGCGTGCCCTTCTCCATCTCGCCGGTGCGGGCGTTGAACTCCTTGCAGAAGCCCATGATGTTGACGCCGCGCTGGCCCAGCGCCGGCCCCGATCGGCGGCGAGGGGGTGGCGGCGCCCGCGGGCACCTGCAGCTTGATGTAGCCGAGAATCTTCTTGGCCATCGCTGTCTCCTTGTGAACGACGCCAAGCCAATGGCGCCTATGAAGGCCGTGGTGCGGGCAGCCCCTCCCACGGATTTGCCCTCAGGCCGGAGCCGAAGGAGCGGGGCGTCTATCAGGAATGCGCCGCGGGGCAATAATCGCGAAGCTCGGCTCTTCCTTCCGCTCATCCCCGCGAAAGCGGGGACCCAGGCTTTTTCCCGATGGCCTTCTACACCTACATCTCGCCAGCCAGCGGAACGGGACGCTGTACGTCGGCTCCACCGACGGGCTGCTCGTGCGGGTCTCCCAGCATAAACAGGGGCTGAAGCCTGGGTTCACTAGCCGGTACGGCGTGGACCTGCTGGTCTGGTACGAGCCTCACGATACGCGCGAAGGAGCCTTCCGGCGAGAGCGGCGGATCAAGAAATGGAATCGCGCGTGGAAGCTGGAGCTGATCGAGCGGTTCAACCCCGGCTGGCGTGACCTGACCGAGGACCTGCTCTGAAGCGCGGCGTCAACCAAAAAGCCTGGGTCCCCCGCTTTCGCGGGGATGAGCGGTGTTTGGAGGGGCCGCGGTCAGCGGACGCCTGATCAGGTGGTCTTTTCGACCTGGCTGTATTCGAGGTCCACCGGGGTGGCGCGGCCGAAGATGGAGACAGGACACGCGCAGGCGGGCGCGGTCCTCGTCGACGCTTTCCACCGAGCCGTCGAAAGAAGCGAACGGGCCGTCGGTGACCTTCACCTTCTCGCCGATCTCGAAGCTGATCGTCGGCTTGACGTGCTCCACCGCCCTCCTCGATCGCGCCGATGATGCGGGCGACCTCGCGCTCGGACACCGGGATCGGCTTGGAGCCGGAGCCCAGGAAGCCGGTCACCTTGGGGGTGTTCTTGACCAGGTGGTAGGTCTGGTCGTTCAGGTCCATCTTCACCAGCACGTAGCCGGGGAAGAACTTCCGCTCGGAATTGATCTTCCGGCCGCGGCGGATCTCCACCACGTCCTCGGTGGGCACCAGGATCTCGGAGAAGGCGTCCTCGAGGCCCTGGGACCTCGCCTGCTCGAAGATCGACTCCTTCACCTTCTTCTCGAAGTTCGAGTAGGCGTGGACGATGTACCACTTGTGATTGGGATTGCCGGCCTGGACGGCGTGCGCTTCGCTCATGTTCTGTTCCTCAGCCGCCCAGCTTGAGAATCTGGGTCACGCCGACGCTCAGCCCGAAATCCACCACGAAGAAGAACAGCGCCGTCACCACCACCATGATCATCACCATCACCGTGGTGATCCAGGTCTCGCGGCGGGCTCGGCCAGGTGATCTTCCGCGCCTCGGCCCGGACCTCCCGGAAGAATTGGACCAGGCTGGTCCGCTTCTTCGGGACGTGCTCCTCCGCCCGCGCCGAGACCGCCGCAGCGGCTGGCGGCGCGTCGGCGGCGTACGGCCGCGCGTCGCCGGCGGAAGGGCCTGATCCTTGGCCATGACGGACTAAGAGCTCCTCAAACTCCAGGACGGTCGCGCGTCCCACGCTCAGATGGTGGCAGGAGTGGAGGGACTCGAACCCCCGGCCCTCGGTTTTGGAGACCGATGCTCTACCAGCTGAGCTACACTCCTAAGGGCAATGCACAAAGCGCCGGTAGGCTGCCGCCCGCCGGCGCATTCGGCTGGTCGCGCAGGCGCGGGATGTAGCAGCGCCGATCCCCCGGGGCAAGGGCGGCGCTGACGCGCGTCCCGGTCTGGGATATGGCGTGTCGACGCCGCCTCGGCGATGGGCGGCGCTCCGGGATGGATGTAACGTAAATGAAATATCTGCAATAAAGCCGTCATCATTGATGACACGCCCGGGATTGACGCTCATATCCACCATGCACCATCGACATGCCGGATCACACGAAAGCCGCCGCGCCACCGATGTCTAGACCCACCACCGCTCCCCGCCTGGGCCGCGCCGCGGCCGACACGGCCCCTTCGAGGCTTCCGCCGTCGCGCCGGACACGGACGAGGTGGAAAAGGCGGTGGGCCTGGGCAAGGTCTCGCGCGCCTGGCTGGTGGGCGGCGCCGACTACCTGCCCTACCGCATCACCCTCCTAGCCAAGCTGCTCGACCGCTGCACCAACCGGCTGCTGTCGGAGAGCGCCGGGCTCAGCGTCGCCGAATGGCGGGTGCTGGCCCAGCTCGCGCTGAACTCGCCCCAGTCGGTGCGCCAGCTCGCCGAGCAGGCGTGGGTCGACCGCTCCGAGGTCAGCCGCGCAGCCGCCTCGCTGGAGCGCCGCGGCTGCGTGGAGCGGCGCGAGAACCCCAAGGACCGGCGCAGCCCCCTCCTGTTCTGCTCGCGCAAGGGCCAGGCGCTGGTGGACCGGATCAGCCCCTCGCGCCGCCAGTTCCAGCGCACCCTGCGCGAACTGCTGTCGGAGTCGGACGCGCGGTCGCTGGACAGCGCCCTGCTGGTGCTGGCCCGCCACTGCATGGACGAGCTGGACGCCGAGCCGCCGCCCCGCGCCCGCCGGCCCCGCGCCTGAACCGGCCGGGGACCGGGTTTCCGCGACTTGATGTGCGTGCGCCGGCACCTTAGGCACGCCATCCCAAACAAGCAAGACCAACGGGGGGAAGCTTATGGCGCAGGCGCGCATCATCGACGGCAAGGCGTTCGCGGACGGGCTGCGCGGGCGGATCGCGGCGGAAGTCGCGCGGCTGAAGGCCGAGCGCGGGCTCCAGCCGGGGCTGGCCGTCGTCCTGGTGGGCGAGGACCCGGCCAGCCAGATCTACGTCCGCCACAAGGGCGAGGCGACCGAGGCCGTGGGGATGAAGTCGGTGACCCGCCGCCTGCCGGCCGCCACCACTCAGGCGGAGCTTCTGAAGCTGGTCGGCCAGCTGAACGCCGACCGCTCGATCCACGGCATACTGGTGCAGTTCCCGGTGCCCGACCACATCGAGCAGGCGGCCGTGATCGCCGCCATCGACCCGGACAAGGACGTGGACGGGCTGCACGTGGTCAACGCCGGGCGCCTGGCCAGCGGCCTGCCGGGCCTGGTCCCCTGCACGCCCTCGGGCTGCATGATGCTGCTGAAGGACGCGCTGGGCGAGCTGCGCGGCCAGCGCGCCGTGGTGGTCGGCCGCTCCAACCTGATGGGCAAGCCGATGGCGCAGCTGCTGCTGCAGGCCGACTGCACCGTCACCATCGCCCATTCGCGCACGCGCGACCTGCCGGGCGTCTGCCGCGAGGCCGACATCCTGGTCGCCGCCGTCGGCCGGCCGGAGATGGTCCAGGGCGACTGGATCAAGCCGGGGGCGGCCGTGATCGACGTCGGCATCAACCGTGTCCCCGCGCGCGACCCGGCCAAGGCCGCCGAGGGCAAGACCCGCGTGGTCGGCGACGTGGCGTTCGACGAGGCCAAGGCGGTCGCCGGCTGGATCACCCCGGTGCCCGGCGGCGTCGGTCCCATGACCATCGCCTGCCTGCTGCAGAACACCCTGACCGCGGCCAAGCGGCAGACGGGGGTGGACAACCTCGCCCCTGTCCCGGTGATGGCCTAGCCGGCGAACCCGAACGGAACCTGAGCTGCTTCAACCGCTTGACGCCCTTCTATCCGCTCATCCCCGCGAAAGCGGGGACCCAGGCTTTTTCCTGTTTCCAATTCCGGCGAGGACGCAGCGGCTCGAATTCAGGGACCCAAAACGCCTGGGTCCCCGCTTTCGCGGGGATGAGCGGTATTGAGAACAGGCGCCAGCGGACGACTCTACCCCGCCGCGGCCGCGGGCGGCGCGCCCACGGTCCAGGCGACGAGCTGGTCCAGCGTCTGGCGCACCGCCTCGTCATAGGCCTGGACGATGGCGCCGACGCGGTTGTCGGCGGCCGGGACGCGGACGAGGAAGGTCCGCTCGCCGGTCAGGGCCAGGGTGTCGGCGCGGCTGAGCTGGGCGTGCACCTGCACCACCACCGAGGGCACGGCGTCCGGCCCCTGGTCGTAGCGCGTCTCGAACGACTGCACGTCCAGGCTCAGCACCGCCGAGGCCAGGCCGCGCGGGACGAGCTGGGGGGCGCCGGGCGTGCGGTCCATCGCCCGGACCAGGGCCTGCTCGAACAGGGTCGGGGCCGGCGAGACCCAGCGGGCGGAGGCGATATAGGCGGCGTCGCGGCCGGTCACGGTCAGGATCCGGTCGGTCGAGGCGGCGCTGTCGAAGGCGATCCGGCCCACCGAGATCGCCGTGCGGGCCCCGGCCGGAGCGGGCGCCTGGCCGGCCGGCGCAGGCGCGTCTCCGGCGTCGTCGAACCGGTAGAGCTGCGCCGGCGGCGTCTTGGGGAACACCGAGATGCAGCCCCCGAGGCCGAGCGTGACGGCGGCGGCGGCGAGCGCCAGGCTCCTCTTCAGGGTCACGGCTTCACCTCTATGTCCTTGGCGGGGGCCTTGCCGATCAGGCCGCGCGGGTTCTGGCGGGCGTCGCTGACCAGGCCGTCGAGGGACCGGGTGGTCCGCTGCAGGTCGCTGATCGTCTCGGAAAGCTGCGGCAGGCTGGTGGTGGCGAACTCGGTGGTCGGGGCCTGCAGCTTCTCGACCAGCACCCGCGTGTCGTGGGCGGCGGCCTTCAGCTCGTCGGCGGCGTCGGCGGCGTTGGCCAGGGCCCGCTTGGCGTCGCCGTTGACCAGGCGGTTGCTGGACTGGCTGAGCTCGGTGATCGAGTTGGCGGTCTTGTCGAGATCCTGGATGGTCATCTGCAGGTCGGCGAGCATGGCCCGCCGCTCGCGCGCCTCGTCGGCCACGCTCTTGATGTCCTGCATGGTGGCGGTGGCCGCCGCGATGTTCTCGTCGGACAGGAGCTTGTTGACCCGGTCCAGCGACTCCACCGCGCGCTGCACCACCGTGCCGCCGCCCTCCAGCAGGTCCGCCAGGGCGCTTTTCTGGGTGTGGATCACCGGCACCTGGCCATGCGGCGTCACCTCCTTCAGCAGCGGCTTGGCCGCGCTGCCGCCGGTGATCTGGATGTAGTTGACCCCGGTGATCCCCTGCGGCTCCAGCACGGCGTAGGAGTCGGCGCGCACCGGCACCCCGGCCTTCAGCCGCACGCGCGCGATCACCCGGTTCGGGTCGCTGGGGTCGAGGTCGATGTCGGTGACCTCGCCGACCTTGATGCCGTTGAAGTCGACCTCGCCGCCCTCCGAGATGCCGCGCACGGGCCCCAGGAACAGCACGTCGTAGATGTCGTAATGCTTGTTGAACTGGAATCCGGCCAGCCAGACGACGAACGCGGCCAGGGCCACGAACAGCCCCAGGGTGACCGCGCCCACCAGGGCGTAATTGGCGTGTCGCTCCATCAGACGTGCCCCGCTCCCGCCTCGGCCTGCGCCGCGGCCCGACCCCGCGGACCCAGGAAATACGCCCGGATCCAGGGGTGGTCTGAGTGTTCCAGCTCACGCGCGGGCGCGACGCCCACGATCTTCTTGTCGGCGATGACCGCGACCCGGTCGCAGATGCGATAGACCGAATCCAGGTCGTGGGTGATCATGAACACGGTCAGGTCCAGGCTCCTAGACAGGTCGGCGATCAGTTCGTCGAAGGCGCCGGCGCTGATCGGGTCCAGCCCCGAGGTCGGCTCGTCCAGGAACAGCAGTTCCGGGTCCAGCGCCAGGGCCCGCGCCAGGCCGGCGCGCTTGACCATGCCGCCCGACAGCTCCGAGGGCTTCAGCGCGCCCGTGCCCGGCGGCAGGCCGGCCAGGGCCAGCTTCAGGTCCGACAGCTCGTCGATGGTGTGGTTGGAAAGCCGCGCGTATTCGTGCATCGGCGCGGCCACGTTCTCGCGCACCGTCAGGTTGGTGAACAGGGCGCCCGACTGGAACAGGACGCCCCAGCGCCGCTCGATGGCGTGCAGGCGCCGGTCCGAGACGTGGTGGACGTCCTCGCCGAACACCTTCACCTGGCCGCCGTCCGGCTGCTTCAGCCCGATCAGGGTGCGCAGCAGCACCGACTTGCCCGCGCCCGAGCCGCCGACCACGCCCAGCACCTCGCCGCGCTTGACGGTCAGGTCCAGGCCGTCGTGGACCACGTGGTCGCCGAAGCGCGAGACGAGGCCCCGCACCTCCACCGGCGGCGCGTCCCTGCGATAGCCATCGTCGGACGCGGTCAAATGTTGAGCTCCATGAAGATCAGGGCGAACACCGCGTCGAGCAGGATGATCGAGAAGATCGCGTGCACCACGGCCGCGGTCACCCGCCGGCCCAGCGATTCCACGTCTCCCCCCACCTCCATGCCCTGGCGGCAGCCGATCGCGGCGATGACGATGGCCAGCACGGGCGCCTTGCTCATGCCGATCCAGAACTGCTTGACGCCGACGCTCTCGGACAGCCGCTGGATGAAGAAGGTCGGCGACAGGTTCAGCGCCCACCAGGTGATGATCATGCCCCCCGCCAGGCCGGCGATCACGGCCACGAAGGTCAGGATCGGGATGGTGAACAGCAGCGCCAGGAACCGCGGCAGCACCAGGGCCTCGAACGGATCGACCCCCAGCACGCGCATGGCGTCGATCTCCTCGTTCATCTTCATGGCCCCGAGTTCGGCGGCGAAGCTCGAGGCGGACCGGCCGGCCAGCAGCACGGCGGTGATCAGGATGCCGAATTCGCGCAGCACCGAAATGCCGATCAGCTCCACGGCGAACACCTGGGCGCCGAAACGGGTCAGCTGGTTGGCGCCGATCAGCCCCACCACCGCGCCGATGAAGAAGGTGGTCACCGCCACGATCGGCAGGGCGTCCAGGCCCGCCCGCTCGGCCTGGCTGAACAGCGCCGCCCAGCGGATGCGCCGCGGATTGATGATCACCCGCCCGGTCACCACGATCAGGCGGCCGTTGAAGGCCATGGTGTCGAGGAAGTCGAAGCCGACGTCGATGACGCCGCGGCCGAGCCGCGTCAGCATCTCGTAGAACGGCCGGCGCACCGGCATGGGGGAGGGCTCCGCCTCCTTGGCGCGCTGCACCAGCTCCAGGAGCCGCGCGATCTCCGGCCGGGCGGCGATCTGGTCGCGGGGCAGCCGGTCGCGGGCCGCCTCGAGGATGGCGTAGGCGCCGGCGGTGTCGCAGCGGCCGATGTTGTGGATGTCCAGGCCCAGGCGCGGCTCGTCGTGGAAGGCCTCCTGCAGGCGCTCCTCCGCGCCCCGCAGGCTCACCGAGGTCCAGTCGCCGCCGAGCACCGCCACGGAACCGGCGTCGCGCCGCTCGATCGTCAAGCTCGCCGGTTCTTCCATCAGGTCGGGCGTTCCACGTGTGCGTCGCAACCATAGCAGAGCTAGGCGGGCGTCCCAGCCCGTCACGGCCACGCCTGATCCATCAATTCGGCAAAGCCGTAAACGTTGCTTCTTCAAGGGGCGCTTAACCGCCGTCTGCGACAGTCCTGGCATGGACGCAGACGAGCCAACGGCCGCGACGGGCGCCGGGCGGCGCATCGGCCTGCTCGGCGGCGAGGTCGACGCGGTCACGCCGGGCGAGGTCATGGCCTTCACCGCGCGGCGCGTGGCCGAGGGCCGGCGGGGCCTGGTGGCCAACCACAATCTGCACAGCCTGTCCCTGCTGCGGCGCGAGGCGGCGATGCGCGGCTTCTACGCCATGGCCGACGTGATCGAGGCCGATTCCATGCCGCTGATCGCCTGGGGCCGCCTCCTGGGCCGCCCGATCGGACGGCGCCACCGCTCGACCTACCTCGACTGGCGCGAGGACTTCTGGCGGCTGGCGGCGCGCGAGGGCTGGCGGGTGTTCTACCTCGGCGGCCGGCCGGGCGTGGCGGCGAAGGGCGCCGAGGCGGTCCGCCGCCGCTGGCCGGGTGCGCGGATCGCCGTCCGCCATGGCCACTTCGACGTAACCCCAGGCGGCGCGGACAACGCCGCCGTGCTCGCCGAGATCGCGGCCCATGCGCCCGACGTGCTGTTCGTCGGCATGGGCATGCCGCGCCAGGAGGCCTGGATCATCGCCAACTACCCCGCCCTGCCCCAGGCGGTGGTGTTCTCGATCGGCGCGGCGTTCGACTACGAGGCCGGCGCCCTGCCCACCCCCGCCGCGCTGGATGGGGCGGCTGGGGCTGGAGTGGCTGTTCCGCCTGACGAGCGAGCCGCGGCGGCTGTTCTTCCGCTACCTCATCGAGCCGTGGAGCCTGACCGGCGCGGCCCTGGCGGACGTGCGCGCCGCCAGGAGCTGCGCCCAAACGAAAAGGCCCCGGAGGCGCGCCCCGGGGCCTGCTCGATCAGGGACTGGCTGAAGGATCAGCCGGCCAGATTCCACCGGATCGGGATGCGAACCGTCCCCCCCGCGACCGGCTGCCCGTCCTGCATCTTCGGCTTCATCCGGAAGGTATGCGCCAGCTTCAGCGATGCGTCGCCGAAGTCGAAGTCCGGCGGATCCTCGTTGACGACGCTGCAGCCGGTGAGCGTGCCCTTCTCGGTCACGGTGCAGGAGATGGTCGCGCGGCCGCTCTTGTTGAGGCTCTGGGCGCGCGGCGGATAGTAGCGAGCCATGTCCTCGTTGTCGGGCAGGTGCGTCCAGTCGGGGTTGGTGATCACCGCGACGTGAGCCGGCGGCGCCGGAGGCGCCGGAGGCGGCGCGGGCGGCGGCGGCGGCGGAACCTGGATCGGCGCCGGCGCCGGCACGTTGATCGGGGCCGCGGGCGGAATGTGCGGCGTGATCGGCGGCGGAGGCGGCGGCGGCGGCAGGTTCTTCGGCGGCGGCGGCGGAGGCGGAGGCGGCGGAGGCGGCGGGGCGGCCTTGTAGAGGTCGACCTTCGTCGCCTGGTCGGCGTACTCCTTGTACTTCGGCTCGAACTTCACCTTCCAGAGATACACGCCCGCCGCGATGTGGGCCGCGCCCGCGATCGCCAAGGCGAACCCGAAGTGGTTCTTCTTGCGACGGGTGCGCCCTTCGTCGGTGAGCGGATCGTAGTGATGCTCGACGGTCTGGTCATTATCGGCCATCGGCTTAGCTCGACGCTCCTTTGCCGTGGCTCTGATCGAGACCGATCAGCGCGACGCTGTAATAGCCATTGTCCTGCAGAGAGGTCATGACATCCATGAAGTCGCCGTACTGGGTGTCCTTGTCGGCGCGGATGAAGATCCGCTCCTTCGTGGGATCCCGCTTGCCCTTCAGCTGCTTACTCAGGTCCGGGCCGATATCGTACAGCGTGGTGGCGAAGTCGCCGATGTAGATCCGCCCGTTCTTCTGGATCGAGATGTAGATCGGCTTGGGCGGGTTCTGGGACGGCTTGGCCACGGCCGGCGGCAGGTCGACCTTGACGTTAACGGTAGCGAGGGGCGCCGCCACCATGAAGATGATCAGCAACACCAGCATCACGTCGACGAAAGGGGTGACGTTGATCTCGGCGTTGTAATCCACATGGAGCCGCGAGTCGCCCGCAGGCCCTGCAAGCTTAGCGCCCATCTAGATCAGGCCCCTCTGTCGAGCTGACGCGAGATCGCGTTCATCAGCTCGGCGACGAAGCCTTCCGAACGGGTCCCGTACGCGGTGATCCGGGTCTGGAACACGTTGTAGAAGATCACCGACGGGATGGCGGCGAACAGGCCGAGACCGGTGGCCAGCAGCGCTTCGGCGATACCCGGGGCGACGACCGCGAGGTTGGTCGTGTTGGTGTTCGCGATGCCCATGAACGAGGTCATGATCCCGTACACCGTACCGAACAGACCGACGAACGGGCCCGAGGAGCCGAGGGTCGCGAAGAAGGTCATGCCGCTCGACAGGCGCTTGGCCAGCGAGGCCTGCACCGCGCCGACGGCGGTCTGGGCGCGCATGATGGTGGAGTCGCGGTGGGCGCCGGAGACCTGCAGCCCCGCCTGGCGGGACAGCTCGACTTCCTGGGCGGCCGCGGCGGCCATGTCGGCCAGCGGGTTGCCTTCGAAGTCTTCCGACGAGGCGATCTTGAACATGTCGGAGATCGAGCGGGCGCCGCGGAACGCTTCCAGGAAGCGGTCGGACGCGCGGTTCAGGGAGCCGAACTCGAACAGCTTGGTGACCAGCAGGGTCCAGGACAGGATCGAGCAGAGCGCCAGGCCGATCATGACCACCTTCACGACAGGCTCGGCGTCCAGGAACATCTGGATCGGGGTGAGCTTGCCGGCGTTCTTGATCTGGGCAGGCGCGGCCGTGTCGGCGCTCGGGGCTGCGTCTGAGGCGGCGGGGGCCGCGGCGTCTGAGGCGGCCGGAGCCGCGGAGGCGGCGGGCGCGCTGGAGTCGGCCGTCTGTGCGAAGGCCGGCGCGCTCGTCATCAGCGCCAGGGCGCCGACCAGAGCGATGAGGGGGGTCTTTCTGTAGGTGTCGAACAT
>JBBCHF010000033.1:0-50610 GCA_037201645.1 Caulobacteraceae bacterium | reverse complement strand
GCCCTGCGCTCCTGTCCCGTGTGGCTTTGACGGCTCTATAGCCGGGGGCGCCCGCGGCGGCAATCAGGACATAAGGATGTCTTTATATGGCGATCGACAGAGAACTCCACGGCCCATCCTCATGTCGAGGAGGCCGTTGGCCCCCACAGGCGGCCCGCTATGGCTGGCGGCGGCCTTTATTGGGATCGTTCGCATTCGGAGCTTTACTCTTGGAGAGAGCCAAGGGCGGCCTCGTCCCTCGCGGCAGCGGCGTCTTAATGCCAAAACTGGGAAACAAGCTGTCCGCAAAGGCAACTCGACCCTCGCTCGCGCCGGTGGACGGCTTCTTATTGTTGGACAAGGCTTAACTCCTCCGGGGCGAAAATTGGCCGCCCGCTCGGTGCGCCGCCCGCCAGTGGTACAGAGGGGCTACTGTTCGTGGAGGAAGTGGCACATCCACAGCGAAGATGGGGAATATGCTCTTTCCCACGACATCGCCGGGAGCCCGAGGGACCACAGGGCTCTCTGAGCTACTCATGATCAACTCCTCACTGAAGACGCTTCAAAATAGGCCTTTGCCTCAATGGTCGCCAGCCGAATCAAATCAGCGGGTAGTTCGAGGCCATCTGGAAAATGCTTCCGCTCCTCGACAAGCTGCAGCTTTCGAAGCCGAGTGCGCCGCTTTACGATAGCGTCCGCCGAAAGCCTTCCGGCATAAATGCTTTCCCATTCATCCTCTGCGTCGATGTAGAGAACCTCAAGAGCAACGGTCAGGTCATTTGCCGCCTTATGACTTTTTGCGAGTGGAAAGACATTCTTGAGTGCGTCGAGAAGCTGAGAGGCGGCGATGATCGCCGTCCAAACAAATGGAATGTCCTTCCAAACGATCCATCCCGCAATGCCGCCGCTCGATCCGATAGCCTTGACGATCTCAATGAGCCGCAAACGCCGGCTAAGGCGGTTTCGATATAGGCGGATACAAATACAGGCCGCCTTCAGTTCCTGAAGTTGCTTCCAGTAAAGATCCGGCTGTCGAAGGGAGTCTCCCATCGAATGTCCAGTCCTGGCCTTCGCCATCGGAACCGCTCTTAGCCCCCGTTCATGGGCGGCGTTCGAAGTGAAATCGTGACGAGAGGGCGATCACCGTCTACTCCGCCGCCGGGAGCGACTCCACCGACGCCAGCTTGGCCAGGGGGCGCACGGCTGTCTCGACCGGCGTCAGGGCGGGCAGGTCCTTGCCTTCGTGGTCGGCGGCGAGGTCTTCGAAGCGGCGGGCCTGGGTCAGGACCTGGCTCTCCAGCGAGCCGACGAAGCTGTTGTAGCGTCCCACCGCCGTCTCCAGCGCCTTGCCGACCGCCGCGGCGTGGCCGCCCATGACGCTGAGCCGCTTGTAGAGCTCGCGGCCGACCTTGGAGATCTCCGCGGCGCCGCGCGCCTGCTCCTCCACGCGCCAGCCATAGGCCACCGCCTTGCACAGGGCGAACAGGGTGGTCGGGGTGACCAGCAGCACCCGCTTGTCCATGGCGTCGCTCATCAGGTCGGGCAGGCGGTCGAGCGCCGCGGCCAGGAAGCCGTCGCCGGGCACGAACATGGCCACGAAGTCGGGCGAGGTGTCGAACTGGTCCCAATAGGCCTTGGCCGACAGCCCCTGCATGTGGGCCTTCACGCTCTGGGCGTGGCGGACGAAGGCGCCGTCGCGGGTCTGGTCGTCCAGGGCGTCCTGCGCCTCCAGGAAGGCGTTCAGCGAGCACTTGGCGTCGATCACGAACACCCCGCCGCCGGGCAGGCGCACCTTCACGTCGGGGCGGCGGCGGCCCTCCTCGGTGTCGACCGAGAACTGCTCCTCGAAGTCGAAGTGCTTGGCCAGGCCCGCGGCCTCCAGCACGTTGCGCAGGGTCTGCTCGCCCCAGCGGCCCTGCACGCCGGCGCCGCGGCGAAGCGCCGCGGACAGCTTGCGCGCCTCGAACTGCGTCTCGTTGGACGCCCGCAGAAGGGCGGCGATCTGCTCCTTCAGCCCGCCCTGCTCTCGTTGCGCTTGGCCTCGATCGCCTGCACCTGCAGCTCGAACTTGGCCAGGGTCTCGGCCACCGGCTTGAGCTGGGCCTCAAGCCGCGCCTGGGCGAGTTGCTCCTGGGAGCGGAAGGTCTCGCCGGCGCGGGCCACCCAGCTGCTCGGCCACCTTCTCGGCCGTCTCGGCGGCCTGGGCGCGCAGGAGCTGGCCGGTGGCGGCCTGGGGCCTCCTCGAAATTGCGCGCGCGCTCCTCGGCGGCCGCGAGCTTGCGGTCGAGCTCGGCCGAGCGGGCGCGCTCCTTGGAGAACGCCTTGAAGGTGCCGAGCAGGGCGGCGAGCGACAGAATGGTGACGGCCGCGAGGGCCAGGGCGACGATGTCGGTCGTGTTCATGCTCCGTTCGTAGCGCGAGTCCCCGCCTCGGGCAAAGCGCCAGAAAACGCCGCGGCGTCATCGCCGTGGACGGTTTGACCCCGGCCCCCGAACGTCGTTGATAGGGTCAAAAGCGCGCGGGGAGGCGCGGGGTGTTGAGCAAGTCCGTATCGCTTCGGCCCCGCCGGCCGCCACCGTCTTCATCTTCGTCACCATCGTGCTCGACGTGCTGGCGATGGGGATGGTGATCCCGGTGATGCCGCAGCTGATCCACCAGGTCGGCGGCGGGAACATGGCGGACACGGCCAAGATCTTCGGCGTCTTCGGCACGGCGTGGGCGGTGATGCAGCTGATCGCCTCGCCGGTGCAGGGCGCCTTGTCGGACCGGTTCGGGCGGCGGCCGGTGATCCTCCTGTCCAACTTCGGCATGGGGCTGAACTACCTCCTGATGGCGGTGTCGCCGAGCCTGGCGCTGCTGTTCGTCGGGCGGCTGATCTCGGGCGTCTGCGCCGGCAGCGTCCCCGCCGCCATGGCCTATCTGGCCGACGTCAACCCCCCGGAGAAGCGGGCGGCGAGCTTCGGCCTGCTCGGCGCGGGGTTCAGCCTCGGTTTCGCGATCGGCCCGGCGGTCGGCGGCCTGCTCGGCGCCCTGGGCCCCCGCGCGCCGTTCTGGGCCGCGGCGGCCCTGAGCCTGGCCAACGCCATGTACGGCCTGTTCGTCCTGCCCGAGTCGCTGAGCAAGGAGCGCCGCGCGCCGCTGGAGATCCGCCACCTGAACCCGATCGGGGCGCTGGCGAGCCTTCTGCGCACCTATCCAGCCCTGGGCGCCATGCTGGGGGTCAGCTTCCTGTTCAGCCTGGCCCAGCAGGGACCGAACAACGTCTTCGTGCTCTATGCCGCCAGCCGCTACCGCTGGGGTCCGCCCGACGTCGGCCTGATGATGACCGCGTTCGGCGTCGGCGGGATGATCGTCCAGGCCGGGATCGTGCCGCTGGCGGCGAAGTTCCTGGGCGAGCGGCGCGCCCTGCTGCTCGGCCTCGGGCTGCAGGTGGTCGGGCTGGTGCTGTTCGCCAACGCCGCGACGGGTGCGCAGTTCTGGATGGCGGTGCCGGTGGCTTGCCTGGGCCAGCTCGGCGGGCCGGCCTGGTCCGCCTTCGTCAGCCGCCAGGTGGGGCCGGACGAGCAGGGGCGCCTCGCGGGCGCGACCTCCAGCCTGAACAGCCTGACCGGCATCATCGGCCCGACCCTGTTCACCATGAGCTTCGCCGCCGCCCTGAAACCAGGATCGTGGCTGCCGCTCGGCGTGCCCTTCTACATGGCGGCGGGGCTCATGGTCGTGGCCCTGGCGGCGGTGACGGTGGTGATGCGGCGAAGCGGCGGGGTCTCGCCAGCCTCCGCTTAGAGGACTATGGACGGTCCGTGTCGCATGGGACGACTTGATGTCGCGGGTCCGACAGACGCTGCGGTGGGCGCTCCTGCCCTACTGGCTGGTGCGGGTGTTCTCGGAGGAGAAGTCCTTCGACGCCAGCCCGATCCTGGGCGACTGGCGGCTGAACCGGCGCGGCTTCTACGTCTGGCGCGCGCGCCTCGCCGCCAGGCTGACCGCGTGGCGCCGCGCCCGCCTGGCCCGGCTGGTCAGCGATGAGGACCGCCGCGCCTTCCACCGCGACGGCTTCGTGGCCAAGCCCGACTTCGTCCCGCCGGCCCTGTTCACCGCCCTGACCCGCGAGATCGGGAGCTTCACGGCCGCCGCCGGGGAGTTCAAGGAGGGGAACGCCATTACCCGGCGCATCCCCCTGACGCCGGAGAACCTGAAGCGCCTGCCCGCCTGCCGCGCCCTGCTGCAGCTGCCCGAATGGCGCGGCCTGACCCGCTACGTCTCGAGCTTCGACTCCGATCCCCTGGTGTTCATCCAGACCATCTTCACCCACGCCGCCGAGGGTCAGACCGACCCCCAGACCTCCCTCCACATCGACACCTTCCACCCGACCATGAAGGCCTGGCTGTTCCTGGAGGACGTGGACGACGCCGACGGCCCGTTCTGCTACTCGCCCGGCTCGCACCGGCGCACCCCGCGGCGCGAGGCGTGGGAGCGGCGCAAGAGCTGCGACGCCACGCGCCCCGGCTCGGCCAAGAAGGGCGGCTCGTTCCGGCTGACCAAGTCGGACCTGGCGCGCATCGGCGCGGCCAAGCCCAGGCGCTTTCCCGTGCCGGCCAACACCCTGGTGGTCGCCGACACCCACGGGTTCCACGCCCGCTGCCTCAGCCAGCGCCCTTCCGTGCGGGTGGAGATCTGGGCCTACAGCCGCCGCAATCCGTTCAGCCTGTGGACGCGGTTCGACCCGGCCGCCCTGCCGCTGTTCAAGGGCCGCGCCGCGCCGATCGGCTGGTGGTTCATGGAGCTGCGCCGGCGGCTCGGCATGCCCGCGCCACAGTTCCGGCGGGCGCCGAGGGTGCGCCCCGCCGCCCCGCCCGAGCCGTGGCCGAGCCGGTCATGAGACGCCGCCGCGAACCTCTGCAACATCCCGGCGTCGGCGGCGCGTTACGATGCCAATGACACCCAGGAGAAGGAGACGCCCATGATCCGCCTGCCCTTGGCGCTGGCCGCCGTTTCGGCCGCCGCCCTGTCCATCCTCGGCGCCGCGTCCGCCCAGGCCGCGCCCCATGGCGCCGACCGGAGCAGCTGCTTCCGGCTCAGCGACCTGCAGGGCACGCGGCCGGACGGGGTGCGGCGCATCTATGCGCGGACGGGGGTGCGGACCATCTACCGCATCGACCTGGCCTTCGCCTGCCCGGCCCTGCGCGCCCGCAACGGCATCGTGATCAGCCCGACGCCGGGGACCGACGAGATCTGCGGCCCGCTCGACTTCGACCTGAAGGCGCGCGACATCGCCGGCCCGCCGACCCCCTGCACGGTCAAGTCGATCACCCGCCTGACCCCGGACGAGGCCGCTGCCCTGCCCAAGAAGGTCAAGCCCTGAGGCCTCAGGCCAGGCCCAGCACGTCCATCATGTCGTAGAGGCCCGGCGGCCGGCCCCTGACCCAGAGCGCGGCCTCCACCGCGCCGCGGGCGAACAGGGAACGGTCGCGGGCGGAGTGCGACAGGGTGACGATCTCGTCCTCGGCGGCGAAGGCGACGCTGTGCTCGCCGACGACGCCGCCGCCGCGCATGACCGAGAAGCCGATGGCGCCGGCCGGCCGCGGCCCGGTGATCCCGTCGCGCACCCGCACCGCGACCCCGGTCAGGTCCACCCCCCTGCCCTCGGCCGCCGCCTCGCCCAGCATCAGGGCGGTGCCGGAGGGAGCATCGACCTTGCGGCGGTGGTGCGCCTCGAACACCTCGATGTCGTAGTCGGCGCCCGGCAGGGCGCGCGCCGCCTGCCGCACCAGGCCGAGCAGCAGGTTCACGCCCAGGGAATAGTTGCCGGACTTCACGATCGGGATGCGCGCCGACGCGTCGCGCACCGCGGCCTCCTCGTCGGGAGAGAACCCCGTGGAGCCGATCACCAGCGCCACGCCGCCCCGTTCGGCCGCCAGCCGGGCCAGGGCCGCCGACGCGGGCGCGGTGGAGAAGTCGATGACCACCTCGGCGGCGGCCACGGCCTCCTCCGGCGAGGCCAGGGTCAGGGCGCCCTCCGCCTCGCCGGCCGTCTCGGGCCGGTCGACCAGGGCCGCGAGCTGGAGCTCCGGGCGCGCCTGGGCGATGGCCGCCAGCGCCCGGCCCATCCGGCCGCGCGCGCCGACGATCGCGATCTTCAGGGGGGCGGCGGACATGGCGCGGACCTTAGCGGCGCGCCCATCGCCGGGGAAGCCTAGCCTTTCCGCGCCGCCTTCTTGCGGACGTAGACCAGAAGGTCGGAGGCCTCGCGCTTGCGGCCGCGGTCGGCGACCTCCTTGCCCGGGCGCGGCGGGGCGGCCAGGGCGTGGTTCAGCACCTGCTCGGCCTCGGCGTAGCGGCCCTCGTGATAGAGCAGGTCGCCGTAGAAATAGTTGGGGTCCAGGCCGTCCGGATTGACCGCCAGGGCCTGGCGCAGATACCGCCGCGCCTTGCCCTTGTCGCCGAAGCCGAGGGGAAAGCCCGGCACCGCCGCGTAGAGCGAGCCCTGCAGCGTATAGATCGAGCCGTCGCCGAACGCGTTCGGGTCGATCCGCTCGGCCTCGTCCAGCAGGTGCTTGGCCATCTTGGCCAGGTTCAGGCCGCGCATGTCGCGCTTGGTGTCGGCCTCGACCAGCAGCAGCATGGCCTGCAGCACCAGGGGCTCGCTGCGGCGAGGGTATTTGCGCGCCAGGGCGCCCGCGCGGGCGGCGGCCGCGGCGGACTCGTTCCCCCGCGCCAGCTGGTCGGACATCTCGTAGTTGGTGCGCTCCCAGGCCGTATAGAGCGCGTCGATCTGGGCCTGCAGCCCCGGATCGGGCGCAGGCTGAGCCAGGGCGCGGGGCGCCAGGGCCGTCAGCGCGGCGGCGCCGGCGAGCGCCAGCAGCCGCCGCCGGTCGGCGTCGGGGCGCAGGGCGGTCTCGTGGGAAAAGCGCCGGGTCCGGCGGGCGGGGCTCAGGGTCACCGGCGGCGGTCTAGACCAATCGGCCGCCCGACGCCAACCGGCCGGTCCCGTCCGCCGAGCGGCGGCACTTGATCGCAGGGTCCCGGCGCCGTTTAAGGCGCGCGTCCTCTCCTCCCCGAAAGACGCGCCATGGCCGCCCAACAGCCCCCGCCCAAGAAGGTCGTCCTGGCCTATTCCGGCGGCCTCGACACCTCGATCATCCTGAAGTGGCTGCAGGAGACCTACGGCTGCGAGGTGGTCACCTTCACCGCCGACCTCGGCCAGGGCGAGGAGCTGGGCCCCGCGCGCGAGAAGGCGCTGATGCTCGGGATCAAGCCGGAGAACATCTTCATCGAGGACCTGCGCGAGGAGTTCGTGCGCGACTTCGTGTTCCCGATGTTCCGCGCCAACGCCCTCTACGAGGGCCAGTACCTGCTCGGCACCTCGATCGCGCGGCCGCTGATCGGCAAGACCCAGATCGAGATCGCCCGCAAGGTCGGCGCCGACGCGGTCTGCCACGGGGCCACCGGCAAGGGCAACGACCAGGTCGCTTCGAGCTCGCCTACTACGCCCTGGAGCCCGACATCCGCGTCATCGCGCCGTGGCGGGAGTGGGACTTCCCCAGCCGCGAGTCGATGCTGGAGTACGCCGAGAAGAACCAGATCCCGATCGCCAAGGACAAGCGCGGCGAGGCGCCGTTCAGCGTCGACGCCAACCTCCTGCACTCCTCCTCGGAGGGGAAGGTGCTGGAGGACCCGGCGGTGGAGCCGCCGGAGTTCGTCTACCAGCGCACCATCTCGCCCGAGGCCGCGCCGGACAGGGCCACGGTGATCACCATCGACTTCGAGGCCGGCGACCCGGTGGCCGTCGACGGCGAGCGGCTGACGCCGGCCGGCCTGCTGACCAGGCTCAACCAGCTCGGCCACGACAACGGGATCGGGCGGCTCGACCTGGTGGAGAACCGCTTCGTCGGCATGAAGTCGCGCGGCGTCTACGAGACCCCCGGCGGCACGATCCTGATCGCCGCCCACCGCGGCATCGAGTCGATCACGCTCGACCGCGGCGCGGCGCACCTGAAGGACGAGCTGATGCCCCGCTATGCGGAGCTGATCTACAACGGCTTCTGGTTCGCGCCCGAGCGGGAGATGCTGCAGGCGCTGATCGACAGGAGCCAGGCGCTGGTCCACCGGCCAGGTGCGGGTGAAGCTCTACAAGGGCAATGTTACGGTGATCGGCCGCGAGAGCCCCAACTCCCTCTACGACCAGGATCTCGTCACCTTCGAGGAGGGCAAGGTCGCCTACGACCACCGCGACGCGGCCGGCTTCATCAAGCTGAACGCCCTGCGCCTGCGCGTCCTCGCCCGCCGCGACGAACGCGCGGAGTATCCGGAGTAATCCCCTCTCCCGGCCGGAAGAGGGAGGGGCCCATCGCGCAGCGATGGGAGGGGTGAGGGGTCTGCGGCCCGTCCGGAGAGGCCCTAACCCCTCAACCTCCCACGCCCTTCGGGCGCGGGGCCCTCCTTCTCCCCAGGGGGGAGGAAGGGGATTCAGCCCCCAGCAGCACCGAGGTCATGTCGACGCCGCCGCCTTCGGTGACTTCGTTGAAGAAGGTCGGGGCCTCGTCGTCGTCCTGCAGGGCGGCGATGTAGAGCAGCGGAAGAAAGTGGTCGGGCGTAGGGGCGGCCAGCCGCGCCTGCGGGCTCAGGGCCAGGTAGTCGGCCAGGGCCGCATGGTCGTGGGCCAAAAGCTTGGCCTGCACCGCCTTGCGGAAGCCCTCGGCCACCGGATCGGCCGCCGCGCCGCCGCGCGGGTCGTAGAGGCGCAGGTTGTGCACGATGTTGCCGGTCGCCATGACCAGCACCCCCTCGTCGCGCAGGGGGCGCAGGCGCTCGGCCAGGGCCATGTGCTCGGCCGGGGACTTGCGGCGGTCGACGCTGAGCTGCACCACCGGCACATCGGCCTTGGGGAAGGCGTGCATCAGCACCGTCCAGGCGCCGTGGTCCAGGCCCCAGCGGTCGGACGCGGTCACCGGCTCGGGCGCCAGGAGCTCGATCACCCGCGAGGCCAGGGCCGGCGATCCGGGGGCCGGATAGCGGAAGCGGTAGAGGGCCTCGGGAAAGCCGTAGAAGTCGTGCACCGTCTCCGGCTGGTCGCCCGCGGTAACAGCCGCGCCGTCGATGTACCAGTGCGCCGAGATCGCGAGGATCGCCCGGGGCCGCGGCAGGCGCTCGCCGAGCGTGCGCCAGCTCGTCACATAGGGGTTGTCCTCGAAGGCGGTCATCGGGCTGCCGTGCCCGACGAAGACGGCCGGCATGGTGTGGGGGTTATCGCTCATGCCGCCCAGATAAGCCTTCCCACGGCCGAGGCGAAGGGGGCGTCAGGCCAGGCGGCGGTAGGGATAGCGGCCCAGCACCCCGCTCGTGGAAGAACCGGCCCTTGGACGGCGCGGCGAGGAAGTCGCGGTTGCACCGCCGGCGCCACGCCCTTGTAGGCGTAGAGGCCGCCGTCGACGAAGCGCACGATCAGCTCCCGGTTCGCTTCGCGATAACCGATGCCGCGGATCGCTTCGGATTCGACGGTTTGCATATCGAAGTACGGCCAAGCAGCCACGATGCTCCCGAAAGCGGCGCCGGCCCGCAAGCAGCCGCGCCTATATGCTGCTAACAAGCTGATTTTATGTCGCTATTACGAAACCTTGGCCATTGCGGCAGCGTTGCCTTCGTGGAACCCTGCGCGAGTCGCAGGAGGCAATTCGGAGGTTTCAGTGGGCGTCATGCGGTTGGAGACCAGTGATCTCGGCGCGCAACTTGGCGGGCGGCGTCTGACCACGGCGGAGTGCTGTACTACATTCGGATCATCCGGCCTTGTTGCAGAGCTTCATGTGGCAGACACTGGACATCGCGCCCGATTACCCGCGCGTGCAGCGGTTCCTGGAGTTCTGGCGGCGCGAGATCGACGCGGTGATCCACTCGGTGGCGATCAGCTCTGTGGATCAGGTCCGGCCCGCGCGTGTGCGAAATGTGAGGATGCTGCAAAACTTGCACTAGACCCGGCGCAACTTCCGCCATCTTTGGGGTGTTGTTCGGGCGCGAAGAACTCCGAACCGCTCCCAAGGAGGGCGTCCCATGAAACGCTTGCTTGTCGTCCTGGCGGCCTCGGCCGCGTTGGCGGGGCTCTCCGCCTGCGAGACCGCGACGCCGTACCAGCCGATCACGCCCGGCCACGCCGCGGCCGGCGGCTACAGCGAGTACAAGATCGACGCGACCCCACTGGCGCGTCACCTTCTCGGGCAACAGCCTGACCTCGCGCGAGACGGTGGAGCGCTACCTGCTCTATCGCGCCGCCGAGCTGACCCTGCAGCAGGGCTTCGACTGGTTCGTGACCACCGACCGGCACACCGACAAGAGCACCAACTACTACGCCGACCCGGATCCCTTCTATCACTCGGGCTTCTGGGGCGCGTACGGCTGGGGCTGGCGGCCGTACTGGCGCTATTCCGGCCCGTGGGGCTGGCGCTCGTGGGATCCGTGGTACGGCGACCCGTTCTGGGCGGCCAGGTCAACATCCAGCAGGTTCAACCGCTACGAGGGCCTCACCGAGATCGTGATGGGCCACGGGACCCCGCCGGCCGGCGAGCGGGTGTTCGACGCCCGCGAAGTGACCCAGAACCTCGGCCCTGGCATCGTCCGGCCGCAACCCTAGGCGCATGAGGCGGAGGGACGGCGATCGTCCCTCTGCGTCATGGACGGGCGGGGCGCGGGCGCGTTTAATGGCCCTGGCCATGTCCAGTCCCGCGTCACAGCCATGAGCGCCGCCGCCGACCATCCGGACGGCGGCGCGGCCTTGGACCCCACGGTCGCCATCCCGCTGGAGCGGGCGCTGGCGCCGGCCGTGGTGCGGGTGAACGAGCGGCGCGTCGCGCGCGGCTTCTGGCCCAAGCTGCGCAAGGTCGCGCCGCACATCCCCTTCGCGGCGGACCTGGTGGCCGTCTACTACTGCGCCCGCGACCCGGAGACGCCGACGACGGCCAAGGCGCTGATCATGGCGGCCCTGGCCTATTTCGTGATCCCCACCGACGCCATCCCCGACGTGCTGGTCGGCATCGGCTACACCGACGACGCGGCCGTGCTCGCCGCCGTCATCGCCCTGGTCGGCCGCAACCTGAAGCCCCGCCACCGGGAGGCGGGCAAGGCCTTCCTCGAGCGGCTCGCCCGTGACGCCTTGAGTCCTCCCTGCCCTATCTGTCGATCGGGGCGGCGGCCGTCGCCGGGGTCGCGGCCGCACGCAAGGCCCCCGGATCGCTGGAGCCCGCCGCGCGCGCCTTCGCCCTCGCGGCCCTGGCGCTGTTCGCCTACTTCCGCGGCGTCGCCCCGTCCGCGATCGCGGCGGCGGCGACCCTGTCGGCCATCGGCGAGGCCCCTGACCCCGCGCGGCGCCGATCGGTGGCGGACGGCCGGGGTGCTGTTCCTGGCCGCGGCCTGGCTGGTGCTGGCCCACCTGTTCCTGAAGGCCGGCGCCGGATGGCTCGCCTTCACCGCCGACCTGCGAAAGGCCGCCCTGCTGGCCCTGGCGCTGCTGGCCGCCGGCTGGGCGGCGGCGAGGCTGTGGAAGCGCCTGCGCGGGCGTGCGGCCAGGAGCCGGCCTGGACGCCGGCGCGGCCCTCCTGATGCTGGCGATGGCCCTGAGCCTCGGCTGGGGCTTCTGGCCGGCGATGGCGGGGGCGGCGGGCGTCGTGCTCGCCGAGGGCCTGCTGCTGGCCGCCCAGGCCGGGCGGATGCGCGAGGGGCGCGGGCGTGCGCGCCGCCGCCCTGGGCCGGCCGCTACATCGGCCAGGCCGCCATGGCCTATGCGTTCCTGAAGTAGGAGGGGCGGATGACCTCACCGGACGGCCCTGGCGCTGCACGGCGGCGCAGGCGTGCGGCGCGGCCGCGACTACTCGCGCCAGCGCGGGCACATGCGCGGCCTGGTCGAGCTCGGCCGCGACCGGCTCTCCGCGGCGCCCCCCGCCCTCGACGTCGTGGCGGAGGTGGTCCAGGCGATGGAGGCGTCGGGGCTCTATGTGGCCGGCCGCGGCGCCGCGCCCAACACCGCCGGCGGCTACGAGCTCGACGCCGCCCTGATGGACGGGACCACGGGCCGCGCCGGGGCGGTGGCCCGCCCTGCAGGGCTTCAAGAGTCCGATCGCCGTCGCCCGCGCGGTGATGGAGCGCACCGGCCACGTGCTTCTGGCCGGCGAGGGCGCGGCGCCTTCGCCGCCGCGGAGGGGATGGCGGCCATCGACGACGAGGCGGCCTGTTCGCCCGCTTCGCCAGGCCGGCGGGATCGTCGCCCCGGCCGAGCGGCCGCACGGCACGGTCGGCTGCGCCGCGCTGGACCGCGAGGGCCGGCTGGCGGTCGCCACCTCCACCGGCGGCACCCTGAACAAGCTGCCCGGCCGGGTCGGCGACAGCCCGCTGATCGGGGCGGGCACCTGGGCGGACCACCATGCCGCCGTCTCCTGCACCGGCCACGGCGAGGCCTTCATCCGCTGCGCGGCGGCGGCGCAGCTGGCCATGCGCCTGCGCTTCGCCGGCCAGGACCTGGCCGAGGCCGCGGCCGCCGTGCTGGACGAGGTGCGCGCCCACAGCGGCGACGGCGGCTTGATCGCGCTCGGCCGTGACGGCGCCATCGCCATGCCGTTCAACAGCGAGGGCATGAACCGGGCCGCCCCTGCATCCGGATGGCCGGATCGTCTGCGAAAGCTTGTGATCGAGGCTCGGCGCGAGTAGGCCCACGGGCGAACGCTTCCTGCGCACGCGAACGCGCCGGATGCGACCGGCCCGCAAAACGCAGCACAGATGGACGATTCAGAAAGACGCACCTTCACCGACGAGGAAGCCCTCGCCTTCCACCGCTGGCCGACGCCCGGCAAGATCGCCGTGCACGCCACCAAGCCCATGGCGACCCAGCGCGACCTGTCCCTGGCCTATTCGCCGGGCGTGGCCGTGCCGGTGCGGGCCATCGCCGAGGATCCCGAACACCGCCTACGACTACACGTCCAAGGGCAACCTCGTGGCCGTGATCACCAACGGCACGGCGATCCTGGGCATGGGCAACCTCGGCGCCCTGGCGGCCAAGCCGGTGATGGAAGGCAAGGCGGTGCTGTTCAAGCGCTTCGCCGACGTCGATTCCATAGACATCGAGGTGGCCGCCACCGATCCCGACGAGATCATCACCGTCGTCAAGAACATCGGCGCGACCTTCGGCGGCATCAACCTCGAGGACATCCGCAGCCCCGAGTGCTTCGTGATCGAGAGCGCGCTGCAGGAGCTGCTCGACATCCCGGTGTTCCACGACGACCAGCACGGCACCGCGATCATCTCCTCCGCCGGCCTGATCAACGCCTGCAAGATCACCGGCCGCGAGCTGCAGGACGTCAAGCTGGTGCTCTGCGGCGCGGGCGCGGCCGGCATCGCCTCGCTGGAGCTGATGAAGGCGCTGGGCCTGCGCTCGGAGAACTGCATCGCCGTCGACAACAAGGGCGTGATCTATCGCGGCCGCGACGACCTGAACCAGTGGAAGTCGGCCCACGCCGTCGACACCGACCTGCGCACCCTGGCCGAGGCCATGGTCGGGGCGGACGTGTTCCTCGGCCTGTCGGTCAAGGGCGCCCTGACCAAGGAGATGGTCGCCACCATGGCGCCCAATCCGATCATCTTCGCCATGGCCAACCCCGACCCGGAGATCACCCCCGAGGAGGTGGCCGAGGTCCGCGACGACGCGATCATGGCCACCGGCCGGGTCGGACTATCCGAACCAGGTCAACAACGTGCTGGGCTTCCCCTACATCTTCCGCGGGGCCCTGGACGTGCGCGCCCGGCGCGTGAACCACGAGATGAAGCTGGCGGCCGCCTACGCCCTGGCCGAGCTGGCGCGCGAGGACGTGCCCGACGAGGTCGCCGCCGCCTATCATGGCCGCAAGCTGAAGTTCGGGCCGGAATACATCATCCCGACCCCGTTCGACCCGCGGCTGATCTGGTACATCCCGCCGTTCATCGCCAAGGCCGCGATGGAGACCGGCGTGGCGCGCCGCCCGATCGAGGACATGGACGCCTATCGCGCCGACCTCGCCCAGCGGCTCGACCCCTCCGCCGCCTTCGTCCAGAAGATCGCCGGCGCCAGCCGCCGCAGCCGGCCCAAGCGCATCGTGTTCGCCGAGGGCGAGGACGCCAGCGTGATCCGCGCCGCCTACGCCTTCCAGAACCAGGGCCTGGGCAAGGCCGTGCTGGTGGGGCGCGAGGAGCTGGTGGCCCAGAACATGACCTCCGCCGGCATCGACCCGCGCGAGGCCAAGCTCGAGATCATCAACGCGCGCCTGTCGGACTACAACGCCGACTACGTCGACTTCCTCTACAAGCGCCTGCAGCGCCACGGCTTTTTGATCCGCGACGTGCAGCGGCTGATCAACCTCGACCGCAACTCCTTCGCCGCCTCCATGGTCGCGTTCGGCCACGCCGACGGCATGGTCACCGGCGTGACCCGCAACTTCGACCGCTGCCTGACAGAGGTGCTGCGGGTGATCGACCCGACGCCGGGCGGGCGGGTGATGGGCATGACCGTGCTGCTGAGCCGCGGGCGCACCCTGTTCATCGCCGACACCAACGTCTCCGAGCTGCCCGGCTCCAAGGACCTGATGGAGATCGCCATCGAGGCGGCCAACGCCGTCAAGCGGATCGGCCACACCCCGCGCGTGGCCTTCCTGTCCTACTCCACCTTCGGCACCCGGGCGGCGAGCGCGCCCAGCGCGTGCGCGAGGCGGTGGAGATGATGGACGCCCGCGGCGACATCGATTTCGAGTACGAGGGCGAGATGCCGCCGGACGTGGCGCTCGATCCGTGGGTGCGCACCAACTATCCGTTCATGCGCTGACCGACGCGGCCAATGTGCTGATCATGCCGGCCATCCACTCGGCCTCGATCTCGGCCAAGCTGGTGCAGTCGCTGGGGCGCGGCGACGGTGCTGGGGCCGCTGCTGCTCGGCCTGTCGCGGGCCGGTGCAGATCTGCGGCCTGTCCGCCTCGGTCTCCCAGATCCTGAACGCCGCCATGTTCGCCGCCTACGACGTTCGCGCGCGGGTGGAGGCGTAGGGCTCCGCATCCTGCCGCTCATCCCCGCGAAGGCGGGGACCCAGGCTTTTTTTTGTCCGTGCTTCCCGCCTATGCCGCGTCGGCGGCGGGAAGCCCGAAGGCGCTCGCCGCGGCTGCATCGCCGCGAGCCAGACGCACAGCACCAGCGCCGGGATCCCGATCGCGCCGGCGCCGACGAAGAACAGGGCGTAGCCGGCCATCTGGCCGTGCGCCGCCTGCAGCCCCTCCACCACCACGCCGGAGAACCCCTTCAGGAACTTGCCGACGTAGGCGTAGGTGGACGACAAGAGGGCGTACTGGGTGGCGGTGTAGCCGAGGGCTGGTCAGGCTCGACATTGTAGGTGACCAGGGCCACCCCGGCGAAGGAGATGCCGAAGCTGTCGCCGGCCATCACCGCGGCGAACACCCGCAGGTCCCCGCCCCAGAAGGCCAGCACGGCGAACCCGCCACGGCCAGCCCCTGCAGCACCGCCCCGGCGATCAGGGCGGTCATGTAGCCGAACCGGACGGCGCAGAGGCCCCCGGCCGCTATGCCGATCAGGGAGAACACCAGCCCCACCGTGCCGCGCACCCCGCCGACCACGTCCTTGGAGAGGCCGAGGTCGTGGTAGAACGGGTTGGCCATCGGCCCCATCACGAAGTCGGGCAGGCGATAGAGGCTGATCATCGCCAGCATCAACAGGGCAGAAGGCCGTAGGTGCGGAAGAAGGCGACGAACGGGCCGACCACGGCGTCGAAGAAGCCGCGGGGCGTCCACAGCGGCGCGGCCCGGGACTTCTCGTCCAGCACCGCGTCCCGCCCGCGCCGGCTCGACCGCCGCGAAGGTGGCCACGAGGCCGACCCCCATCAGCGCCGCCATCAGGCCGTAGGAGACCGGCCAGCCGAGGTGGTTGGCCGAGATCAGGATCAAGGCGTCGGTGCACAGCAGCGCGCCCCGGTAGCCGAGCTGGTAGGCCGAGGACAACAGGCCGAGCTCGTCGGATGTCTCCGCGCCTCGATGCGCCAGGCGTCGACCACGATGTCCTGGGTCGAGGAGGCAAAGGCGACGACCAGGGCGAAGGCGCCGATGGCGTCAGGCCGGCGTGCGTGCCGACCACGGCCCATGCCGAGCAGGCCCAGGGCGACGATGACCTGCGCGACCGCCATCCAGCCGCGGCGGGCGGCCGAGGCGGCCGGCCAGCGGCCGCGTCCAGCCGGTCGATCAGCGGCGCCCAGAACACCTTCAGCGAATAGGCCAGCCCCACCCATGACAGAAAGCCGATGGCCTTCAGCGTGGCGCCCTCGTCGCGCAGCCAGTAGCCGAAGGTGTTGCCGGTGAGCAGGAACGGCAGGCCGGAGGAGAATCCCAGGGCCAGCATCACCGCGACCTTGGGCCGGCGGAGCGAGCGGGCCACCTCCATCGCGCTGCGTCGCCGCCGGGCGGGCGGGCGATCGGCCTTCGTCATCGCTGCCGCTCCTGGACGCCAAATCAGGAGGCGAGCTTGGCCTCCGGGCGCGGCGCCGTAAAGGCCGGGGCGGCGTGGCGGGCGAGCAGGGCGCGCAGGGCGGCCGCGTCCAGCGGCCTTGGTCAGGAAGTCGTCCATGCCGGCCTCCAGGCAGGCGCGGCGGGGTCTCGTCGAAGGCGTCGGCGGTCAGGGCGGCGATGGGCGCGTCGACGCCGCGCGCGCGCATGGCGGCGGCGGGCCTGCAGTCCCGTCCATGCCGGGCATGCGCAGGTCGAGCAGGATCAGGTCGTAGCGGGCGGCCAGCGCGGCCTCCAGGGCCTGCGGACCGGTCTGGGCGCGGTCGACCATGCAGCCCTCCCGCTCCAGCAGGGCGCGCGCGAGCAGGGCGTTGATCGGGTTGTCCTCGGCCAGCAGCACGCGCAGGCCCAGCGCCGCGGCGGCGGCGGCGCGCTCGTCGTGGTCCTCCGGCATCGGGCCCTGCGAGTCGGCGGGCCCGAGCGCCAGGACGCGTTCGGCCAGGGATTTGCGGCGCAGGGGCTTGATCAGATAGCCGTCGAAGCCGGCGCGGCGCAGGGCGGGGGATGCGGCCGCGCTGCTCCGGCGCGATCAGGACGATGCAGGGCCGGCCGGCCGGGGGGCCGCGGGCCGCGGCGGCCGGCGCAGGCGTGGTCGACCAGGGCCGGCACGCCGGCGGGCGCCCGGGCGGCCTCGGCCGGGGTCGCATAGGCCAGGGCGCGGCCGCCGGACGCCTCGATCTGGATGCGGGCGGCCCTCGCGGACCACCGGGTTCGGCGAGACCACGACGACCTGGAGCCCTTGCAGCGGCCGGGCGGCGTCCGGCGGCGCGGCGGCGGGGAAGGCGGCCTCGAACCAGAAGTCCGCGCCCTCGCCCCGGCCGGCTGTCGAGGCCGATGCGGCCGCCCAGGGCGTCGGCCAGCAGGCGCACGATGGCGAGGCCCAGACCCGTGCTCTCGGCCGCCCGGCGCGCCAGGACCGAGCCCTGGGCGAAGGGCTGGAAGATGCGCTCGCGGTCGGCCATGGCCACGCCGGGGCCGGTGTCGCGGACGCTGAACCTCAGGCCCTCGCCGCCCGGCGCGCGGCCGACGGTCAGCAGCACCCCCGCCCGCGTCGGTGAACTTCACGGCGTTGCCGGCGAGGTTGAACAGGATCTGCCGCACCCGTCCCTCGTCGGCGCAGACTTGGGGCAGGCCGGGCTCCGCCGCCCAGGCGATCTCCAGGCCCTTGGCGTGGGCGCGGGGGCTAAGAAGCTCCGCGACCCCCTGCAGCAGGCGCTCCAGGTCGGTGGCGACGGGGGTGCGGCTCGAAGCCGCCAGATTCCAGCTTGGCCAGGTCCAGCACGTCGTTGACCAGGCCAAGCAGATGCTCGCCGGACTCCTGCAGGGCGGCGACATAGGCGCGCTGGTGGGCGTCCAGACGCGTGCGCGCCAGGAGGCCCGCCATGCCGAGCACTCCGTTCAACGGCGTGCGCAGCTCGTGGCTCAAGAGGGCCAGGAACTGGTCCCGCCCCATCCGCGCCCGTCCCGGCGGCGGCCCGCCGTCTGGTCTCGCCCTTGGCCATGGCCCGACCCTAGCCAGGGCGGCTTAACGGCCGGTCAAGCGACGCCGCGCTCAGCCGGCGTAGGCGCCGACTCGGCCGGGGGCGAAGGCGGAGGGCTCCCCGTCCAGGCCGCCGCGGCGGTAGGCCAGGGCCTCGGCCACGTGCAGGCGGCGCACCCCGGTCGAGCCCTCAAGGTCGGCGATGGTGCGGCCAGGCGCAGGGTGCGGGTCCAGCCGCGGGCGGTCAGGGCCATCGCCTCGGCCGCGCGCGACAGGAGGGCCCGGCCGGCCTCGTCGGGCGCGGCGACCGCCTCCAGCGCCCCGCCCTCCAGCCGCGCGTTCAGGCCCGCCCCCTCGCCGACCTCGGCGGCGCGGGCGTCCTGCAGGGCGCGGGCCTCGGCGACGCGGGCGGCGGCCTCGGCCGTGCCCCTCGGACGGCGGCGCGAGGGCGAGGTCGGCGGCGGTGACCGGCGGCACGTCCACCTGCAGGTCGATCCGGTCCATCAGGGGGCCCGACACACGGCTCTGGTAGCTCATCTGGCAGCGCGGGGCGCGGCCGCAAGACCCCTTGCCCGCCCCGCCGTGGCCGCAACGGCACGGATTCATCGCCGCCACGAGCTGGACCCGGGCCGGATAACGGATGTGGAAATTGGCCCGCGCCACCATCACCTCGCCCGTCTCCAGCGCGCGCGGAGCGAATCCAGGGCCTGGGCGCTGAACTCGGGGAGTTCATCCAAAAACAGGACTCCATTGTGCGCCAAAGAGACCTCGCCCGGCTTGGCGCGCAGGCCGCCGCCGGTCAGAGCGGCCATGCTGGCGGAGTGGTGCGGGGCGCGGAACGGCCGGGCGCGGGTCAGGGCGCCCTTGGCGATCAGCCCGGCCATGGAATGGACCATGGAGGTCTCCAAGAGCTCCCGGGCCGACAGTGGCGGCAAGAGCCCCGGCAGGCGCTGGGCCAGCATCGACTTGCCGGAGCCCGGCGGGCCGACGAAGCAACAGGTTGTGGCCGCCGGCCGCGGCGATCTCCAGCGCCCGCTTGGCGCCCTCCTGGCCCTTGACGTCGCGCAGGTCGGCGACACCCGGCGGGGTCGACCACCGGCCCGGGCTTGGGCGCGCCCATCACCTGGGTCCCGCGGAAGTGGTTGACCACCGCGATCAGCGAGCGGGGCGCCAGGATCGAAGCGTCGCCGGCCCAGGCCGCCTCGGGCCCGTTGGCCTCGGGGCAGATCAGGCCGAGGCCCATGGCGCTGGCGGCGACCGCGGCGGGCAGCACGCCGGCCACCGGGGCGATCTGGCCGTCCAGCGACAGCTCGCCGATGGCGGCCCAGCCGTTCAGGGGCGTCGGGCGGCAATATGCCCATGGCCGCCATCACCGCCAGGGCGATGGGCAGGTCGTAGTGGCTGCCCTCCTTGGGCAGGTCGGCGGGGGCGAGGTTGGCGATGATCCGCTTGCCGGGCAGGGCGAGGCCGAGGCCGGTGAAGGCCGCCCGCACGCGCTCGCGGCTCTCGGCCACGGCCTTGTCCCCGAGGCCCACGACCACGAAGGCGAACTCGCCGGAGGTGAGTTGGACCTCCACCTCCACCCGCCGGGCCTCGACCCCCTCGAACGCGACGGTGACCACGCGCGCGACCATCCGCAACCCCCTCCGCAGCACAATCACAGGATGTGCAGAGGCGCGGCCGACCGTCAAGAACAAATATGGAACACTGCCGCTCAGCCGGCGCGCCGGGCCTCGATCACGTCCCCAGAGGGCGGCGGCGGCGTCGACGCCGGAGAAGCGCTTGAGCTGCTGGGCACCGGTGGGCGAGGTCACGTTGATCTCGGTCAGGTAATCGCCGATCACGTCGATGCCGCAGAACAACAGGCCCCGCCGCCGCAGCTCCGGCCCGATGATCTTGCAGATCTCCCGGTCGCGGTCCGACAGCTCCACCGCCTCGGCGCGGCCGCCGCGGGCCATGTTGGAGCGCACCTGACCCTCGGCCGGCACGCGGTTGATGGCGCCGACCGGCTCGCCGTCGACCAGGAGGACGCGCTTGTCGCCCTTGCTGACGGCGGGAATGAACTTCTGGGCGATCACCGGCTCGCGCCCGATCATGGCGTGCAGCTCGAGCAGGGCGTCGAGGTTGGGGTCGCCCGGCTTCAGCCGCACCACGCCCGAGCCCGCGCCGCCGTAAGAGCGGCTTCAGCACCATGTCGCCGTGCTCGGCCTGGAAGGCGCGCAGGGCCTCGGGGTCCGAGGTGATCAGGGTCGGGGGCTGCAGGCCGGGGAACTCGGTGACCAGCAGCTTCTCGGGGGCGTTCCTGACCTCCTTCGGGTCGTTGACCACCAGGGTGCTGGGATGGATGCGCTCCAGGAAGTAGGTGGCGGTGATGTAGGCCATGTCGAACGGCGGGTCCTGGCGCATCAGGACCACGTCGAACTCGGAGACCTCGCGGGTCTCCAGCCTCGCCCAGGCGATGGTGGTCGCCCTTGACCGCCTGCAGGTTCAGCGGCCGGCCGCGGACGCGCACCCGGCCTTCGTCCAGGGCCAGCCGCTCGGGGGTGTAGACCCACAGGGCGTGACCGCGGGCCTGGGCCTCCAGCATCAGGAAGAACGTCGTGTCGGTCTCGATGTTGATCCCCCTCGACGGGATCCATCTGGATGGCGACCTTGAGCGGCATGGAGGCTCCCCGGCGTGCGATGAAACGCGGCCCGGCGGGGACTTAAGCCCTCGCGGCGGCGCACGCCAGGGCGGGCCTGGGCGGAACCGCTCGGGCCGCCCTGCCGCGGGACCGGTCGAGCATCGTGGACGGGTGGAAAACCGGCGCTCCTGACCCCATAGCTGAGGTCGCACAAGGAGCCGGCCAATGCTGTCGCACGTCTACGTCGGGACCAGCGATTTCGAACGCGCGCTGGCGTTCTACGCGGCGGTGCTGCCCGAACTCGGGTGGGCCGCGAAGTTCGTCGACCGCGAGCGGCCATGGGCCGGATGGAAGCCGACGGACCGTGACCGGCCCCTGTTCCTGGTCGGGACGCCCTACAATGGCGAGCCGGCCGAGCCGGGAAACGGCCAGATGGTCGCCCTGCTCGCGGCGTCGCGGAGCGCCGTCGACGCGTTCCACGCGGCGGCGCTGGCCCACGGCGGCGCGGACGAGGGGCCGCCCGCCTCAGGCCCGAATATCATCCCGACTATTACGGCGCCTAAGTGCGCGATCCCGACGGCAACAAGCTCTGCGCCTGCTGCCACGCGCCCGCCTGAAGGGGCGGAGGCCTAGTTCAGCTTCAGCCGCACCCGCTCGCGGGCGGCTCTGGCGGCGATGGCGGCGCCGCCGTCGAGGATCTGGGCGCGGGCCAGGGCCTCCTGGGCTCCCACGAGGGCGCCCTGGCCTTCGCGGGCGGCCGCCACGTCGATCCAGGGGCGGTGGTCCTGCGGGGTCCAGCAGGGCGCGGCGCAGGGCCGAGCGCTCGGCGCGGGCGTGGTCGCCGGTGCGGCTGGCGCGGGCGTAGATGTTGTTCTCCAGGCGCAGCACCACGGCGCGGTCGGCCACCGGCGCCATCAGCACCTCCAGCCGGTCGGCCACGTCGGGGGTCAGGCCGGTGCGCAGGGCGCGGCGGATCAGCTCGGACGGCAGCACCACCCGCCCCTCGCTGAACGGGTCGAGCGCCAGGGGCCCCTCGTGGGTCTCGATACGCAGCAGGAAGTGGCCGGGGAAATCGACGCCGGCCACCTTCAGCTCGCAGCGGCGGGCGGCCTGCAGGTAGATCACCCCCAGCGCCACGGGCAGGCCCTTGCGCCGCTCGCACACCGACAGCATGTCAGCGTTGGCGGGGTCGTCGTAGGTCATCACGTCGCCGGCCAGGTGCAGTCGCCGGCCATGGATTCGGCCAGGGCCTCCTCCGGCGATTCGCGCTGCAGCCGGCGTTTGAGATGGCCGGCGCCCTCCTCGATCATCCGGCGGGCCGGGGCGGGGTCGCGCTCGGGGTTCCTCGTGCAGGGCGCACAGGATCGCCGCCTCGAACAGCGGGAAGCCTTCATCGGGCGCTCGGCCGATCTCGGCCAGCGCGACCTCCACCTCGTGGCGGTTCATCTCGTCAAACGGCGGTCGATTCGGCGCCATGCGTCAGGAATATGACGCGGCAATCGATGAGGCGCGAGGGCGATCAGGTCAAGCCGAACACTAAGCCGCACAAGGCTTGAGCGGTTTTTGGCCAGACTGCGGCCTGCACGCCGCAGTCTTTCGCGCTGATCTGGGCCCACGGCCTCCAGCGCCGCCTCGATGCTGGCGCGGCTCTTGACCTCGACGACCGCGAGGACGCCGCCCTTCTGGGCCAGAAGGTCGATCTCCGCCGCGCGGGTCTTCAGCCGGAAGCCGAGGATGCGATAGCCCTTGGCCATCAGCCACAGCGCCGCCAGCACCTCCCGCCGCCGCCCGGCCAGCCGCGCCGCCGCGCCGCGCGCGGAGCGGATCGCCAGCAGCCTGGGGCTCGTGCTCAAGCCGCGCCGCCTGCGCGAACCCCTCCCCCTCGATGGGGGAGGGGCGGGGGAGGGGGTGTGGCCGCTGAGATGGGGCGACGGGCGCGGCGGGGCGCAGGCGCCATCAGAGCCTCTCGCCCCGACGCCCTGCACACACACCCATCCCCGGCCCTTCCCCCATCGAGGGGGAAGGGAGTTTGGCTAACCATCGCGCGCCCCTTCATCTCCACGGCGCGGCGGTAGAGCTCGCGGCGGTTCAGGCCCAGTGCCCTGGCGACCTCGGAGGCGGCGTCGGCGGGGCCGAGGCGGGCGAGGGCTTCGGTCAGGGCGGCGTCGGCGTCGGCGGGGGTGGCGGCGGCCTCCGCGCCCGGGCCGACCAGGACCACGATCTCGCCCCGCGGCGTCTGCAGGGCCGGATCGGCGGCGAGCTGGTCGAGCGGGCCGCGCACCACGGTCTCGTGCAGCTTGGTCAGCTCGCGGGGCGCCGCGGCGGGGCGCGGGCCGAACACCGCGGCCATGTCCTTGAGGCAGTCGCCAAGCCGCGAGGCGCCCTCGAAGAACACCAGGGTGGCGCGCAGGGGCGCAAGCTCGGCCAGGAACGCCCGCCGGGGCGGCGCTGCGCGGCGGCGGGAAGCCGGCGAAACAGGAAGCGGTCGGTGGGCAGGCCGGCGGCGGTCAGGGCGGCCAGGGGCGCGGAGGCGCCGGGCACGGGGATCACCGCCGTCCCTGGTCGATCGCCTCGCGCACCAGCCGATAGCCGGGGTCGGACACCATGGGCGAGCCGGCGTCGGTGGTCAGGGCCACGCGCGCGCCGCCGGCCAGGGGCCGCCAGGATGCGCGGCCGCGCCGCCTCGCCGGCGTGGTCATCGTAGCGCTGGACCTTCTCTTCAGGCCATAGGCGGTTCAGGAGCTTGGCCGCCACGCGGGTGTCCTCGGCCAGGACGAGGTCGGCGCGGGCCAGGACGTCCAGCGCCCGCAGGGTGATGTCGCGCAGGTTCCCGATCGGCGTCGAGACGACGTAGAGCCCCGGCTCCAGCGGCGCATCGTTCAGGGGCGGGGGCGGCGGATGGACCATGGGCTGCGGCTCGAAGCGCGGCGGGGCGCGCGGCGGCCCACCATGCCGAAGTTCGCCGCGATCCCCAACCGGCGCCCTATTCCCCCTCCTCCTCCTCGTAGCCGACGAGGTCGAGGGCGCGGGCGGGCAGGCCGTGCAGTTCGGCCCAGCGGGCCAGGGCCTCCTCCCGGCCGTGGGTGATCCACAGCTGGCTCGGCGCGATCTCGGCGGCCCGTGGCGGTCAGCTCGCCCCAGTCGGCGTGGTCGGAGATCACCAGCGGCAGCTCCACCCCGCGGCCTGGCGGGCGCGGGCGCGCACCGCATCCAGCCCGAGGCGAAGGCCGAGACAGGGTCCGGGAACCGCCGCGACCAGCGGTCCTGCAGGGCCGAGGGCGGGGCGATCACGACGGCGCCGGCGAAGTCCGCCTTGCTCCCGCCCTCCGTCGCCGACGCCAGCGGGCCGAGGTCGATCCCGTGCGCCTCGTAGAGGGCGTTCATCGCCATGAGGGGCCCGTGGACGTAGATCGTCCGGTCGTAGCCGGCCCTCGCGCAGCAGGCGGATGATCCGCTGCGCCTTGCCGAGGGGCATAGGCGCCGACGAGGTGCGACCGCTCGGGGAACTGGGCGACCGAATGCAGCAGCGTGCCGATCTCGTGCGCATCCTCGGGGAACGAGAACACCGGCAGGCCGAAGGTGGCCTCGGTGATGAACACCTCGCACTTCACCGGCTCGAACGGCGGGCAGGTGGGGTCGCGCCGGCGCTTGTAGTCGCCGGAGACGGCCATGGTCAGGCCCTTGTAGCGCACCACCGCCTGGGCCGAGCCGAAGCACGTGGCCGGCGGGGGACCAGGCGCACCTCCACCCCGTCGCGGGTGACGGCCTCGCCATAGGGCATGGGCTCGGCCCGGCCGCAGAAGTCCTCGCCGTAACGCAGGCGCATGATGTCGAGGGTCTCGGGCGTGGCCAGCACCACGCCATGGCCGGCGCGGGCGTGGTCCGAGTGGCCGTGGGTGATCACCGCCCGCTCCACGGGCCGCACGGGGTCGATGTAGAAGTCCCCCGGCGCGCAGTAGAGGCCCGCGGGCTTGGGGCAGAGCACCGATTCCGGCTTCACCACGGACGATCCCTTTCGCACCGCATCATAACGCGCCTGGGCGCGCTCCCACGAGCGGGATATGGTGCGCCGATGTCGAACCCGGACCTGGCCGAGGAGATCCACCGGCGCATGGCGCTGTCGCCCCAGAGCCGGGCGCTGGGGCTGGAGCTGGTCACGATCACGCCGCAGGTGGTGCTGAAGGTGCCCTACCGCGCCGACCTCGTGGGCCGAGCCGGATACCGGGGTGATCGCCGGCGGGGTGGTGACCACCCTCCTGGACCTCGCCTGCGGCTGGGCCACGGGCCTCGCCCTGACCGAGCCGACCTCCATCGCCACCCTGGACCTGCGGATCGACTACATGCGCCGGCCTCGACCTCGACCGGTTCGGCCTGTACCGACAAGGGCTCGATCGCGATCGGCTTCAACGGGACCTGGACCGAGCACCTGGAGTTCGAGCCGATCCCGGGGCAAGGCACCTACGACTGCTCCGGCCTGTACGGCTATACCTGCGGCGGCCCGACCCCGGCCTGGAGGCACCAGCTGCGGCTGACCTACGCCTCGCCGTGGAACTTCACGGTGTCCGGCCAATGGCGCTTCATGAGCGGCACGGAGCTGGACCTGAACCAGACCAACCCGCTGTTCGGCGGCGGCCCGGGCAGCGACGTCGCCGACGGCAAGATCGGCAACTACAGCTACTTCGACCTGTCGGGCACCTGGACGGTGAAGACCGGCCTGACCCTGCGGGCCGGCATCAACAACCTGTTCGACAAGGACCCGCCGGTCCTCGACTCCGGCGTCACCGGCTCGGGCACGCCGAACACCTACAACAACTACGACCTGCTGGGTCGCGTGGTGTTCGTGGGCCTGACCGCCAACTTCTAGGCCACGGTCCAGTCCATCTATCGGGAGCGGCGGCTTCGGGTCGCCGCTCTTTTTTTTGATCCGTGCGAGGCTTACTAGGATTTCCGCGCCGCGCAGCCGGGCGGCGGCGAGGCCTGCGCACGAGAGAGGAGCCCCCTGTGTTTCTGGAACTCGACGGCGTGCTGACGCCCCAGGAACTGCAGCGCCTGCGCGCCCTCGGCAAGACCGGCTCAGTTCGCCGAGGGCCGGCGCTCCAACCCCAATTCCAAGGTCAAGAACAACCTGCAGATCGACACGCCGATCCCGGCTATGCCGAGGCGTCCAAGATGATGGCCGCGGCGCTGCAGCGGCACGAGGGGTTCCGCGCCTTCACCTACGCCCGCGTCATGGCCCCCCGCCGATGCTGGCCAAGTACGCGCCCGGCATGTCCTACGGCGTGCACAACGACGCCCCGTTCATGCCGGTCGGGCAGCGGCCGCTGCGCTCTGCCTGTCGTGCACCATCTTCGTCGCCTCGCCGCAGGACTATGAGGGCGGGGAGCTGTCGATCCAGCTCGGCACCCGCGCGGTCGCCTTCAAGGGCGAGCCGGGGACGGCGGTGGTCTATCCCTCCACCACCCTGCACGAGGTGCGCCCCGTACTGTCCGGCGAGCGGCTGGTGGGCCTGACCTTCATCGAGAGCACCATCCAGGACCCGGGCCTGCGCGAGCTGCTCTACAACCTCGACGAGGTCGCCGCCCTGGAGGGGCTGCAGATGCAGTGGGGAGAACCGCATCCGCCTCGACTACGTCCGCAACAACCTGCGCCGGATGTGGAGCGAGTCCGACTAGCCTCCGCGCGCCCGCGCGGCGGCGGCCGCGCGCATGGCGTCTGCGAGGATGGGATGGGCCGCCGCCGGCCGCGTTCAGCCAGGCGATCCCCCGCTCGATCTCGTCGGCGTGGTCTCGGCGCTCGACTGGGCGAGGACGCGCCGGCGCAGGCCGGCGTCATAGGCGAACTCCGGCGCCTTGGAATAGCGGGTGAAGTCGGGGCTTCTGCAGCATGGCGGCGACGTCCTCCCCCGGCGCGGCCCCGTGCAGCCGGCGCAGGCTCGCCGCCAGGCCCTCGGCCGGGCGCCTCCAGGAACGCCTCGAATCCAGCCACAGCACGCCGCTGGGGAGAAGCGGCGGCGATGGCGGCCAGGGCGGTGATCTCGCACAGCCAGGCGGCCGCGGCGATCTCTCCCTCCGACATCCGGTCGAGCCGCCAGGCCTCGCGGCCCAGCCGCCGGTGCAGGCGCGCGAGCCGCATGGGCGCGTTGATCCGCGCCTCCTCGCGCGAGGCGTCGCCCGAGAGGATGCCGGCCAGATAGACCGCTCGGCGTCACGAACATCAGGATCGCCGAGGCGCCGGGCTCAGCGTCATCAGCCCCGGCCCGATCTCGCGGCGAACTCGGTCGCTTTCAGCAGCGTCTTCTGCTCCGGGCGGTAGACCCGGGCCCACAGGCGCAGGAAGCCGTCCGTCCAGGCCTGCAGGCGCGCGCGGTCGACCCCGGCCAGCTCGGCCTGCGCCATGGTGCGCAGCACCGCGGGCTCGCCGCACCGAGAACACCCGGCGCGCTGTGGCCGAGGAGGCGCGACAGCAGGGTCGAGCCACGTGGCCGATGTGGAAGATGATGTCGCAACCTCGCCGTGCAGCCGCGCCGGCCGCGGCCTGCACCACCGGCCAGTCGGCCCAAGCCTCCGGTCCCCGCCTCGGCGATCCGCTCGGTCCAGGAAGCTCGCCGCGCGGTAGCGCGCCTCGTCCAGCGTGACGAAGCCGGTGCGCCGGGTCGCGGGGGTCGAACGCCAGCGGATAGAGGTCGGGCGAGGCGAGGCCGGCCGCGTCCACGGCGGGCGTCCCGGCGGGGCCGTTGTCGCCGGCCAAGCCTAGTACGGCCTCGTCATCAGCACGTCCGCCCCTTCGGCGCGAAGCTTCGCGTCGGTGATCTGCCGGATCATGCCCTCGGCGTTCGGGTCGGACGCGATCGCGCTCATCGCCCGCCATCGTGCGGATCGAGGGCCTTGCCGATGTCGAGGGACGCGGCCTATGGCGCCGAGGCGGAGCCGCCGGACTCGGAACTTCTTCAGCCGCACCGGGCCCTTCAGGCCGGCCAGGGCTTGGCCTTGTCCACCGCGTCGTAGAAGCCGCCGAGCTGGTCCACCAGAGCCCAGAGCCTGGGCCTGGGCGCCCGTCCAGACGCGGCCCTTGGCGCTATGATCGCGCACCCGGTCGGGGCTGAGCTTGCGCCCCGCCGCCACGCGCTGTATGAAGCCGGCGTAGACGAGGTCGATCTGGTGGGCGAAGGCCGCCCGCTGCTCGGGCGTGAACTCCTGGCCGATCGAATAGGCGCCGGCGTAGGGCCCGCCGACGGTGACCTGGCGGATGTCGACGCCATAGCGGGCCGCCGTCTCGCCGATCGCCAGCTTGCCGCCATAGACGCCGATGGAGCCGGTCAGGGTGGTCGGCTCGGCCACGATCGCCGAGGCCTCCGACGAGATCCAGTAGCCGCCCGAGGCGCCGTATTCGCCCATCGACACCACCACCGGCTTGCCCGGCCGCCTTGGCCGCGCGCACGGCGGCGAGATCTGCTCGGAGGCGGTGTCCTGCCCGCCCGGCGAGGAGACGCGGAACACGATGGCCTTCACGTCCCGGTCCTCGATCGCGTCAATAGTACGACTGGGACACGTCGTCGGAATAGATGGTGGGGGTGGCGCTGAAGGCGCCGCCGCTGTTCGACGTGCCGGTGACGATCGGGCCCTCCGCGTCGATCACCGCGATCTTGGCGCCCGGCCCGGCCGCGACCTGGCGGCGGGCGGAGGTCGCATAGTCGCTGAAGTCGATCAGCTTGGCCCCGCGCCGGCCTGGCGCAGCTCCGCCTGCTCGGCGTCGCGCACCTGACCCAGGCGGTCGATCAGGCGATCGCCTGGGCGTCCGCCGCCGGGTGCGGCCCGGACTCCACGGCGGCCTTCAGGGCGGCCGGGTCGCGGCGTTGCGGTCGTGCGCGGCCAGGGCCAGGGCCGACTGGTAGACCGAGGTCATCCACGACAGCGTCGCCTCGCGGTGGGCGGGCGTTGTAGTCTCGTAGAGGTAGGGGTTGACCGCGTCTTGTACTGGTAGCGCTGCTCGTAGTCGGCCTTGACGCCGTACTTGTCGAACAGGCGCTTGAAGAACAGGTCCTCGCTGGCCAGGCCCGTGGCGTCGAACGAGGAGTCCGGCTGCATCCACAGCCTGTCGGGCCGCCGCTCCCGATCAAGTAGGTCGAGGTCGCCGCGCCGGAGGCCGTAGAGGCCCTGGCTGTGGGCGTAGACCGGCTTGCCCGCCGCGCGGAAGCGGCGGATGGCAAGGCGCAGCTCGTCCGCCTCGCCCGGACCGACGCCGCCGTCCGGCAGGCGGATTGAACAGGCCCTTGACCCGCCCGTCCGGTCCTCGGCCCGGCCGCAGGGTCTGGATTGATCGACATCACCGACTGGGAGCGCGAGGAGAAGGCCGCGAACGGATTGGGGCTGTCCTGGTCGGTCAGGCCGCGGCGCAGGTCGAGGTCGAGCACGGCCGCCGGCGGCAGCGGCTTCTGCGCGCTCAGGATCATCACCACGAACAGGAACGGCAGGCCGATGAAGATGATGGTCATGCCGGCGAGCACGCCGGCCAGGGTCATGAGGAACCTGCTTCATCGGGTGCGGGGTCCGGCCTGTGTCGGCGGACCCTACAGCGGCGGCCGCCCCGGTCAAATGAACAGGCGGCAATCTGGGGCGCGGCCGATGGTCGGAGTAGCAGGATTTGAACCTGCGACCCCCGCGTCCCGAACACGGTGCTCTCTACCAGACTGAGCTATACCCGACATCGAGGCGCGCCTTATAAGCACCCCCGCCGGGCGCCGCAAGCCGCCGTGGACGGACGGGCGGCGCGACCCCCTTAGCCCACGTTGCAAACGCCGGGCCCTTGGTCTATCTGACCCGCTCCGTCGACGTCGGCGCCCAAAGTGGCCCCGCGGTGGGGGATGGTGTAAATGGTAGCACAACGGTTTTTGGTACCGTTTGTCTAGGTTCGAGTCCTAGTCCCCCAGCCAACTCGGTCGGCCGTCAAGACAGCGCGAAATGCGTCGGAAATGACGGGCCCGCGCGAACGCCGCGATCGCTCGCGGCGTCGGCTTGCGACGGGTTTCAGGGCGCCCGGGACCTGCAGCTGTTCGAGGTCGGCGAGCAATCCCCGGCCCGGTGGGCTACCATCCCAGCATTTCGCCGCGTCTGCTCGCTCGAGGCGGCCATGTCGTGGCCGGCGAACATCGCCAGCCAGCCGAAGAAAGGCGGGCGCCTCTTCCGGAGCGATGGACTTGGTCGGCAGGGCCCCAGGCGCCGGCCGATGGTCTCGGCGATGTCGCGCATCGACACGCCTTCCTCGGCGACCGCGTGATACTTGGCGTTCGGCTCGGCCCTTTCGATCGCCAGCCGTAGAGGCGGGCGACGTCGAGGACATGGGCCGCCGGCCAGCGGTTTCCCCCATCGCCGATGTAGGCGCACGCGCCCTTTTGCCGATACGCCTCGATCGCCGGCGTGATCAGGCCCTGCCGGGCGGTGTCGTGGACCTGCGGGGAGCCGCACCACCGAGACGCCGACGCCCTGCGCGGCGGCAGCGGCCGCCGCCTCCTCGGACGCGGCCGCGGGGGATCACGTCGGAGCCGAGGGTCGGGTTGTCTTCCCTGGCCGGCTGGCCGGGGATGGTGTTGGCGATGCCCGTGCCGGAGGTCACGACGAACGGCCGGCCGGAGCCGGCGAGCGCCGCGCCGAGGGCCGCGATCACGCGGCGGTCGTCCTCGCAGTTGGCCGCGAACCGCGAGAAATCATGGTTGAAGGCCAGGTGGATGACGCCTGTCGGACCGCGCGGCGCCGGCCTCGAGGCTGTCCGCGTCCTCCAGCGATCCCCGATGGACCTCGGCGCCGGCGGCGGCCAGGGCCGCAGCCTTGTCCTCCGAGCGGCAGAGCCCGATCACCTGATGGCCCGCCCCGATCAGTTCCTTGACGACGGCCGAGCCGATGAACCCGGTGGCGCAGTGACAAACACACGCATGAGCAAACTCTCCAGCTATCTCTGGAGACAAGTCTCCGCCTATAGCCTATTCTGTTAAAGTAGTGACCTTATCGTGGTATGATGTCTAACAGGATGGACGGGGCCGCGACGCAGGAGAACCTGCTGGGCGCCTATCTGAAGACCGCCGCACCCGGCTCGACCGGCCGCGTTCGGCTTCTCCCCGCAGCGGCGCCGCACGCCCGCCTGCGCCGCGAGGAGGTGGCGCAGCGGGCCAACATCAGCCCGACCTGGTACACCTGGCTCGAACAAGGCCGCGGCGGCGCGCCTTCGGCCGACGTGCTCGATCGGATCGCCCACGCCCTGATGCTGACCACGTGGAGCGCGAGCACCTCTTCCTCCTCGGCCTCGGCCGCGCGCCCGAGGCGCGCTACCGGAAGAACGAAGGCGTCACGCCGCGGCTGCAACGGGTGCTCGACGCCCTGGAGCGAGCCCGGCCCTGATCCGCACCGCCATCTGGGACGTGGTCGCCTGGAACCGGGCGATGACGGTGATGATGACCGACTACGGATCGCTGGCGCCCGAGCAGCGCAATCTCCTGCGCCTGATCTTCCTCGATCCGCGCGCCCGCACCATGCAGTACGACTGGGAAAGCGTGGCGCGGTTCGTCGTGGGCGCGTTCCGGGTGGATGCGGCGCGCGCGGGGGCCGCCGCGGAGGTGGAGCCCCCTGGTCGAGGAGCTCTGCCGGCTCAGCCCGGAGTTCAAGGCGATGTGGCGCGACAACGACGTCAGCAGCTTCGGCGAGGGCGTCAAGCACCTGCGCCATCCGGTTCTCGGCCCGATCACCTTCGAATATTCGGCCTTCGCGGTCGATGGCCGGCCGGACCTCGGCCTGGTGGTCTACAATCCGCTGAGCCCGGCGGACCCTCGACCGGATCGGGTCGCTGATGCGGGCGCGGCCGCCGTCCCCCGTGACGCTTCCGCGCGCCCCGCGGCGCGTTCGGTCTTGACAGCCGACGCCCCGGACTGGCCAACAGGCAGTCATGCATGACAGCAGCCCTGATTTAGCGACCGCCTCGCACCGCCGGTTCTCGGCGGTCGCCATCGTGCTGCACTGGACGATCGCGACCCTGATCGTGACCAACATCGCCCTGGCCTGGCGGTTCGACGACCTGAAGGGGCTGGCGCAGTTCAAACCTGATCCAGCTGCCACAAGTCGATCGGCATCACCGTCCTGGCGCTCAGCCTCGCGCGCCTGGCCTGGCGGGTGATCCATCCGCCGCCCGCCCTATCCGGTGGAGATGGCGGCCTGGGAGTAGGCGGTCGCCAGCCTGACCCACTGGGGCTTCTACCTGCTGATGCTGGGCCTGCCGATCACCGGCTGGATCTTCACCTCCGCCAGCCCGACCAACCTGCCGACCATCCTCTACAAGACCGTGCACTGGCCGCACATCGGCTTCATCCACGCCCTGCCGATGGGCCAGCGCAAGGCGGTCACCGACACCTTCGCCGGCGCGCACGGCCTTCTGGCCAAGCTCGCCTATGTGCTGATCGTGCTGCACGTGGCCGCCGCCCTGAAGCACCAGCTGTTCAACCGCGACGTGGTGCTGTGGCGCATGGCGCCGCTGCCCGGCCTGAAGCCGCGCCACATACCCCAGAAGGAAGTCCTATGAGCGCCGCCCTCCGCCCGTTCGTGCTGGCCGCCGCGGCCTTCGCCGCCCTCGCCGCAGCCGCGCCCGCCAGCGCCGCCCCGGCGCACTGGACCGTCGACAAGGCCACTTCGAAGATCACCTTCAGGAGCTCGTTCGGCGGCCAGGCGTTCGAGGGGACCTTCCGCCGGTGGGACGCCAACATCGTGTTCGACCCCAAGGCCCTGGCCGCCTCCAAGGCCGTGGTCACCGTCGACGTGGCCTCGGCGGCCACCGGCGACCAGAACCCGCGACGAGGCCATCCCGACGGCCGACTGGTTCGACGCGGCGCACTTCCCGCGCGCGACCTTCACGACCCGAAGCTTCAAGGACCTTGGCGGCGGCCGCTACCAGGCGATCGGCGACCTCTCGATTCGGGGGGTGTCGAAGCCGCTGGTCCTTCCCGTTCACCCTGGCGATCAACGGCGACCAGGCGCGGATGACCAGCCAGGTCGCGGTCAACCGCAGCGCCTTCGGCGTCGGCCAGGGCGAGTTCAAGGCCGCCGAGACCGTGCCCTACGCCGTGCAGGTCAACATCGCCCTGACCGCCCGCCGCGCGCACTGAGGGCTTTTCTCCTCGCCCATCCACTCCGCCTCCTCATCCGTCACCCTCGGCCTCGTGCCGAGGGTCCCTCTCGCCGCCGGCGTTGTGCGTGGACGTCGGAGTGCTGGGTTGCGGAGGCAGGGACCCTCGGCACAAGGCCGAGGGTGACGGTGGTTCTGAACGCGCCGGCGGCCGCCGGACTACGCCCCCAGTTCGCTGCGGACGAAGCGGTAGGTCTCGCGCTTCTCGCAGGCGCAGGCGCGCATGCGGCCCTGCTTGTCCCACCAGATGAGGGTCGGATAGCGGAAGCCGTCGCGGTCGACGCCATTGTCCTTGAGCAGGGCCTGCAGGTCGTCGTCGAAGCCGCGCCCCTGCTCGACCACCGCGGAGCGGGCGCGGTCGTTGTCGGCGGGGATGATCCACGGCGGCGGTCCAGGCCTCGGGCGGGACCTTTCTCCCACTGTTCCAGAGGTTCCAGTTGCGGTTCACCCACAGCTCGGCCACCGTCGAGCGCTCGGCGGGCGTGGATTTGGCGAGGCCGTTGCGGTCGCGGCGGGCGACCATGATCACGCGGGTGTCGACGCCGGCCTTCTGCAGGCGGGGAACTCCTCGAGCCGGAAGCGGATGCAGTCGGGGCAAGAGCGGAAGCCGATCTCATAGAGCTTGGGCCCCTTAAGGCCCGGCGAGACCCCAGCCGGACTGCTCCAGAAGCCTGGCGATCTCGGCCTGATGCTTGGTGATGGTGTGCGGGCGCCAGCGCAGCTCGAGCGCCCACCAGCCGTAGAGGCCGCCGCCGACTACCAGCACCGCCAGGATCAGCCCCGCCCACAGCTTCCAGAGCTTCATCAGTCAGCCTCGCAACCTGGGCGGACCATCCGCCCGCCGCGCAACATACCACGCCTCAGCCGCCGGCGGCTGCCGGCTTGGGCGCGTCGGCGCCCCAGCTCTGGCGCACCAGGGCCTTCACCGCCGCCGGCATCGGCAACATAGTCGAGCCGGCGCGCGTCGGTCGTCGCCCTTGTCATAGGCCCAGTCGAAGAACCTCAGCACCGCCTGGCGGCGCGCCGGCTTCTGGTCCTTGCGCAGCAGGATGAAGGTCGCGCCGGTGATCGGCCAGCTGCCCGCCCCCGGCTGGTCGAGCAGCAGGAGGTAGAAGCCCGGCGCCTTGGACCAGTCCGCCCCGGCCGCGGCGGCGGCGAAGGCGTCGGCGGTGGGGGGCCGCGAACTGGCCGGCCCGGTTCTTCAGGAGGACATAGGCCAGCTTGTTCTGCCGGCGTAGGCGTATTCGACGTAGCCGATCGAACCGGCGGTCTGGCGCACGAAGGCCGAGACCCCCGTCATTGCCCTTGCCCCCCAGGCCCGTCGGCCAGTCCACCGCATCGCCGGCGCCCGGGCGAGGCCTTCCACGCCGGGCTTACCGCCGCCAGGTAAGAGGTGAACAGGAAGCTGGTGCCCGAACCGTCCGAGCGGTGCACCACCGTGATCGGCAGGTTCGGCAGCGCCAGGCCCGGGTTCATCGCCGTTATGCGCGGGTCGTTCCACATCCGCAACCTTGCCGGCGAAGACGTCGGCCAGCAGCGGGCCGTCCAGGCGGAGCTGGCCCGCGGCGATCCCCGGCGTGTTCACCACCGGCACGACGCCGCCCATCACCGTCGGGAACTGGGTCAGGCCCGCGCGGGCGAGTTCGTCGGCCTTCAGGGGCTTGTCGCTGGCCCCGAAGTCCACCGTGGCGGACATGATCTGCTTGACGCCGCCGCCCGAGCCGATGGCCTGGTAGTTCCACTGCGGCCCGACGCCCTGCTGGTAGTCGCGCGCCCAGGCGTCATAGACCGGCGCGGGGAAGGTGGCGCCGGCGCCGGAAAGCTGGCCCCCGTCCGCGGTGGGCCCACCGCCGGCCATGGAGGCGGGCGTGGCCGCCGGCTTGTGGCAGGCGCAGAGCAGGGCCGCCAGGGCCGCCGCCGCGATCAGCGTGCGCATCATCGGATCCTCCCAAGGTCGCCCGCGGCCTGATAGCCGATTTCGGCCGTCCGGACACGGACGATTACGCAGCGGCGACAGTCCGAAGCCGCGCATCATCGCCCGCTTGCCCGGCCCGGCCTCAGGCCCGATGATCGGCGCATGGCCCCTGACGCTCGACGCCCCCCGATCCTCGCCCGCCCGGGCGGACGCGGCCGAGCACATCGTCGATGTCCTGATCCGCGAGCGCGCGCGCCGCGGCTGTCGGCCTCGCCCGCGTGGCCGGCTGCGCGGCCGCTGCTCTACGCCCTGCTCGGCTACCGCAAGGCGCGAGCGATGGCCGACGCGGTGGCCGGCATGGGCGGGCGCGAGGCGATGGACCCACGCCTCCGCCATCCTGCGCCTGAGGGTTCGACGCCCGCGGCCTGGAGCGGGTCCCGCGCCAGGGCCGGCTCATCGTCGCGGTCAACCACCCCACGGGCCTCGCCGACGGGGTGGCGGTCTACGACGCGGTGAAGCCGATCCGGCCGGAGCTGGCGTTCCTCGCCAACGCCGACGCCCACCGGGTGAATCCGCGGCTGGGAGGAGGTGTTCATCCCCGTCGAATGGGTGGCCGCCAAGCGCACCCGCGAGCGCGCCCGCCTGACCCTGAAGCTGGCCCAGGCGGCGCTGGAGGCGGAGCGGGCCCTGGTGGTCTTCCCGGCCGGCCGCATCGCCCGCCGCGGCGAGGGCGGACTGATGCGCGACCCGCCCTGGGCCCCGAGCGCGGCGTCCCTGGCCCGGCGGCACGGGGCGCCGATCCTGCCCCGTGCACCTGAAGGGGCCGCCGTCGACCCTCTTTCGCCTGTTCCACCGGGTCCTCGCCGGAGCTGCGCGACATCACCTGTTCCACGAACTCCTGAACAAGCGCGGCGGCCGCTTCGTCCTGACCGTCGGCCCGCCGATCCCGCCCGAGGCCCTCGGCGGCGACCCAGCCGAGACCACGCGGCGGCTGAAGGACTACGTCGAGCTGGCGCTGCCCGCCGACCCCGGACCGGCCGTTCGCATGACCCCCGTCGAGCGCGACCTCCACACCTCGGCCGAGACCGAGGCGCTCGGCGCGGCCGTGGCGCGGGCCCTGCAGCCCGGCGACGCCGTGTGCCTGTGGGGGCCGCTCGGGGCCGGCAAGACCACCCTGGCGCGCGGCCTGATCCGCGCCCTGACCACGCCCGACGAGGAGATCCCGAGCCCGACCTTCACGCTCGTGCAGCCGTATGAGGGGCGCGCCTTTCCGATCGCCCACTTCGACCTCTACCGCCTGGACCGGCCGCAGGACGCCGAGGAGCTGGGCCTGACGAGGCGCTGGACGACGGCGCGGCGATCATCGAGTGGCCGGAGCGGCTCGGCCCTCGCCTGCCGGCCCGGCGACTGGATATAGTGCTCAGCGTCGAGGGCGAGGGCCGCCGTGCGCGGATCGAGCCGCATGGCGCATGGGTAAGGTCGCAAGCTTGAGTTCTGAACGCCAGGCCGCCAAGGCCGACTTCCTCGCGGGCGCGGGCCCTGGCCGCCGCCGCGCGCGAACCCCTGGCCGGCGACGCCTCCACGCGCAGCTATGAGCGGCTGCGCCTGCCGGGGGGCGGCTCGCTGATCTTCATGGACCAGCCGCCGGCCGCGGAGACCGCCCCCCTGCCCGCCGGACGCGACGCCCGCCGAGCGGATCGCGGCCGGCTACAACGCCTGCGCGCGCCTCGCCGCCGGCCGGATCGAGGCGTTCGCCGCCACCGCCGGCTACCTGCGCGGCCTGGGCCTGTCGGCGCCGGAGATCATCGCCTGCGACCCCGCCGCGGGCCTGGCCGTCCTGGAGGACCTCGGCGACGACCTCTATGCCCGGCTGATCGAGGCCGGGACCGCCGAGCGGCCGCTCTACGAGGCCGCGGTCGACGCCCTGATCGCCCTGCACGCCGCCCCGCCGCCGGACGTGCTGGCCGCGGGCGGGTTCGAATGGCCGCTGCTGGCCTATGACGACCTGGCCCCTGAAGACCGGCTCGGACCTGTTCCTGGAGTGGTGGCCGAGATACGCCGGCCTGCCGCCGCTGTCGGCCGAGGCGGCGGCCGAGTGGGAGGCCCCTGATGGCCCCGATCGCGCCCGCGGCGACGCCGGCGCCCGCGGTCCGTCGGGCGTTCTTCGCCCACCGCGACTACCACGCCGAGAACCTGGTCTGGCTGGCGGACCGGCCGGGCGTGGCGGGCGTGGGCATGCTCGACTTCCAGGACGCCCTGCGCGCCCCACCCGGCGTGGGACCTGCTCTCCCTGCTGCAGGACGCTCGCCGCGACGTGTCGCCGGAGCTGGAGCAGGCCATGCTCGACCGCTACCTCGCCGCGCGGCCGCTGCTGGACCGCGAGGCGTTCCTGGCCGACTACCGCGCCCTGGCCGCCCTGAACGCCGCCCGCATCCTGGGCCCGGTGTTCGCGCGGCAGGTGGTCCAGTTCGGCCGGCCCAAGTACAAGGCCTTCATGCCCCGCACCTGGCGCTATCTGGAACGCAACCTCGAGGCGCCGGACCTTGCGGGCCTGAAGGCCTGGTTCGGCCGCCACGCGCCGCCCGGGGCGCGCGCGTGACGACGCCGCCCGTCCCACGCGCCGCGGACCGCCATGGTCCTGGCCGCCGGGCTCGGCACGCGCATGCGCCGCTCACCGACACGCGGCCCAAGGCCCTGGTCGAGGTCGCCGGCAAGGCCCTGATCGACCACAACCCTGGACCGCCTGCTGGAGGCGGGGGTGGAGACCGCCGTGGTCAACGTCCACCACCTGGCCGACCAGATGGAGGCGCACCTGGCCCGCCGGACCGCGCCGCGCATCCTGATCTCGGACGAGCGGGAGGGCCTGCTGGATTCCGGCGGCGGCATCGCCCACGCCCGACCGCTGCTGGGCGACGGGCCCGTGTTCGTGGCCAACATCGACAACATCTGGATCGAGGGCGCCGTCCCCGCCCTGGCCGTGCTCGCCGCCGCCTGGGACCCCGCGCGGATGGACATCTGCATCCTCCTGGCCCGCCGCGGCCGCACCATGGGCTTCGAGCGGCCGGGAGGGGTTCGAGATGGACGCCGAGGGCCGGCTGACCCACTCCAACTCCACCGACCCGCCGCCGCCATTCAACAACATCGGCATCCAGATCCTGAAGCCCGAGGTGGTCGAGGGGCCGCCCGGCCCGTTCTCCATCGTGCCGATCTGGAAGCGGCTCAGCGCCGAGGGGCGCCTGCACGGCGCGGTCATGGACGGCTTCGCCATGCACGTCAGCGACCCCGCCGGCCTCGCCGCCGCCGAAGCCGCCCTCCTGGCCGAGACGGCGGGGTGAGCCCAGCCGGGGTCCTGGCGGGCGAGGGGCCGCGCTGGTTCACCATCCCGGCCCACCGGCCCTTCCTGCCCGACCTCGCCCGCGGCTGCTGGACGCCCTGCCCGGCGAGGCCCTGGCGGAGGCCACGGTGCTGCTGCCGTCCCCGCCGCGGCGTGCGGGCCCTGGCCGAAGCGTTCGTCCAGGCCGCCGGCGGCGGGCGCTGCTGCTGCCCCAGGTGCGCGCGCTCGGCGACCTCGACGAGGGCGAGCCGCCGTTCGAGCCGGGCGACGTGGCGCTGGACCTGCCCGCCGCCATCTCCCCCTACCGCCGCCGGTTCGAGCTGGCGCGACTGGTCGCCGCCCACGCCCCCGCCCTCGGCCGGCCGCTGGACGCCGCCGGCGCCCTGGAGCTGGCCGACGCCCTGGCCGCCTTCCTGGACAGCGCCGAGCTGGAGGAGGTCCCGCGGGCCAGCGGCTGGAGCGGGTGCGCCGGCTGGTCGACGGAGACCTGGCCGAGCACTGGCGCATCTCCGCCGACTTCCTGGCCCTGGCCGTGACCGCCTGGCCCGAGCGCCTGCGCGAGCTCGGCCCTGGTCGACCTCTCCGCCCGCCGCGTGGCCCTGCTGCGCGCCCTGCACGAGCGCTGGAGCGAGCGGCCGCCGGCGGGGGCCGACCATCGCCGCCGGCTCCACCGGCACGGCCAAGGCCAACGCCGACCTGCTCGGCCTGATCGCCCGCCTGCCGCAGGGCGCGGCGGTGCTGCCGGGCCTGGACCGGGAGCTGGCCGAGGACGCCTGGGCCGAGGTCGGCGAGCAGCACCCCCAGGGGGCGATGAAGCGCCTGCTGGAGCGGGCCGGGGCGGCGCGGGCCGACGTCAGGCCCTGGCCGGCAAGCCCGGAGACCGGCCGCGGCCGCTGGCGGCGGCGGATCGTCAACGAGGCCCTGCGCCCGGCCGAAGCCACCGCCGACTGGTCGCGCCAGATCGCCAACTTGCAGGCCGAGGGCGCCAGGGCCGGCGAGGACCCGATGGCCGAGGGGCTGGCGGGCCTGTCGGTGGTCGCGGCGCGCGACGAGGAGCAGGCCGCCGACCTCGCCGCCCTCCTGCTGCGCGAGACGCTGGAGACGCCGGGCCGGACCTGCGCCCTGATCACGCCCGACCAGGCCCTGGCGCGGCGGGTGTCGGCGCGGCTGGCGCGGTGGGGCATCGAGGCGGACACCTCCGCCGGCGCGGCCGCTGGCCAACGCCCCGGTCGGGGTGCTGGCCGCGCTCGTGGCGCGCGCGACCGTGACGCCGGACGATCCGGTCGGCCTGCTGGCGATCCTGAAGCAACCCGTTCGTCCTGCTCGGCCTCGACCACGAGGCCCTGTCGCGCAGCCCGCACCGTCCTGGAGCGCCCTGCGCGGGCCGCGGCTGGAGGCGCCGGGCTGGATCGAAGCGCGGCTGGCCGAGGCAGGCCGCCCCCGCGACGGCCAGCCGGTTTCACCGGAACGGCTGGCGGGGCTTGCGGAGGCCGCCGACCTGCTGCGCCGCCTGCAGGCCGCCCTCGCCCTCGCCGCCGCCCCGTTCGCGGACGGCCAGGCCGCGACCCCCGACGCCGCGCGCGGCCTGGCGACCGCCATGGAGGCCCTGGCCGCCGGGCCGGACGGCGCGCCCGGCGAGCTCTGGGCCGGTCCGGACGGCGAGGCGGCGGTGGGTCTGCTCACGGCGCTGATCGGCGAGGGCGAGGGCCTGCCGCCGGCCTCGCCGCTCGGCTTCTCGACCCTCCTGGAGGGGCTGCTCGGCGGCGAGACGGTGCGCACGGCCCGGGCGACGCACCCGCGCCTGCAGATCCTCGGCGCCCTGGAGTCGCGCCTGGTCAGCGCCGACCGGCTGGTGCTGGCGGGGCTGGAGGAAGGCGTCTGGCCCCAGGCGGCGCCGACGGACCCCTTCCTGTCGCGCCCGATGCGGGCGGCGTTCGGCCTGCCGCCGCCGGAGCGGCGCATCGGCCTCTCCGCCCACGACTTCGCCCAGGCCGCCTGCGCGCCCGAGGTGGGTGCTGCTGCACGCCGAGCGGCGGGGAGGGCGCGCCGGCGGTGGAGTCGCGCTGGCTGTGGCGGCTGCGCACCCTGGCGCGCGGCGCCGGGGTGGAGCTGGAGGCGCGGCCGGAGCTGGCGCGCTGGGCCAAGGCGCTGGACCATCCGGACGGATACGACCCCGCCGCCCCGCCGCGGCCGGCGCCCCCGGTGGCGGACCGGCCGCGCCGGCTGGCCGTCACCCGCATCGAGGCCTGGGTGCGCGACCCCTACGCCGTCTATGCCCGCCACGTGCTCGGCCTGCGCCGGCTGGACCGGCCCGGCGAGCCGGTGGGGCCGCAGGCGCGCGGCACCGCGATCCACGAGGCGTTCCACCGCTTCTCCGAAGCCTGGCCCGAGGCCATGCCGCCCGACGCCGCCGCCGTGTTCGAGCGCCTGTTCATGGAGGAGCTGGTCAGGGCCGGCGCGCCGGAGGCCGACCTAGCCCGCGAGTCCGCCCTGGCCGCCGAGGCCGCGCACTGGATGGCCGCGTGGGAGGCCGGGCGCCGGGCGGCCGGGCCGCGGCTGGTGATCGAGCGGGAGGGCGCCGCCGGCTTCCTCGCCCCCGGCGGGCCGTTCGTGGTCACCGCCCGCGCCGACCGGATCGAGGCCAGCCGCGACGGCTTCGCCCACGTCATCGACTACAAGACCGGCCGCGCGCCCTCCAAGAAGGAGATCGAGACCGGCTTCTTCGCCCCAGCTCACCCTGACCGCCGCGATCATCGAGCGGAACGGGTTCGAGGGCCTCACCGACCTCGCGGCCGGGGACCTCCTTTATGTGCGGGTGACGGGCCGGCGGCCCGCGGGCGTGGTCGAGCCGCGCGGCCAGGCGGGCCTGGATTCCTCGGAGAAGGCCCTGCTCGCCTTCGAGGGGCTGCAGGCCCTGGTGGCCCGCTACGACCGGCCCGAGGAGCCCTACCTGTCGCGGATCGCGCCCCGGTTCGTGAAGGACTATCCCGGCGACTACGACCACCTGGCCCGCGTGCGCGAATGGTCGGTGCTCGGCGACGAGGGCGAAGGCGACGGCGGGGGCGAGGCATGAGCGCGCCGCCGTCCAGCCAGACGCGGGCGTCCGATCCTTCGGCCTGCGCCTTCGTCACCGCCAACGCCGGCTCGGGCAAGACCAAGACCCTGGTGGACCGGGTGGCGCGGCTGCTGCTGCGCGGGGCGCGGCCGGAGGCGATCCTCTGCGTCACCTACACCAAGGCCGCGGCGGCCGAGATGCAGCGGCGGCTGTTCGAGACGCTCGGCTCCTGGGCCGTGGCCTCGGACGAAGCCCTGGCCGCGGAGCTGGTCAAGATCGAGGAGCGGCCGGAGAACCTCTCGGCCGCGCGCGCCCTGTTCGCCCGGGCGCTGGAGACGCCGGGCGGGCTGAAGATCCAGACCATCCACGCCTTCTGCGAGAAGCTGTTGCGGCGCTTCCCCCTGGAGGCCGGCGTCTCGCCCGGCTTCACGGTGATGGAGGACGCCGCGGCGGCTGAGATCGTGCGCGAGGCGCGCGACGCGGTGGCCCGCCACGCCCTGGCCGGCGAGGGCGCCATCGCGGCGGCCTACCGCTGGTTCTCGGTGGCGCTGGACTATGGCGCGTTCGAATCCATGTTCGCCGAGTTCGAGGCGCGCCGCGACGCCCTGGCCGCCTACATCGCCCGCTGCGGCGGCCTGGCCGGGGCGGTCGCCGACGTCTGGGACGCCTGCGGCTTTCCCGACGGCCCGATCGAGCCGGAGCGGATCGAGGCGGAGGCGCTGTCGCCGCCGGCCTTCGACGCCGAGCGGCTGCGCCACTGCATCGAGGCCCTGGCCCGCGGCGGCGCCACCGATTCCAAGTGCGCCCAGACCCTGGCGTCGGCGATCGAGGCCGGCGGGGTGCTGTCGCTCGTGCTGGAGGCGCTGTTCACCGCCGACGGGGAGGGGACGCCGCGGGCCTTCGTGCGCAGCACCGCCGCGTTCAGGGCGACGCCGCACCTGCGCGAGCACCTGCTGGCCGAGCAGGAGCGGCTGCACGCCGCCCGCGAGCGGCTGCGCTCGGCGCGGGTGGCCAGGGACAGCGTGCACATGCTGGTGCTGGCCAGCGCCTACGCCGCGGCCTATGCGGCGGCCAAGGCGGCGCGCGGCGCCCTCGACTTCGCCGACCTGATCGGCCGCGCGCGGGACCTGCTGCGCGACCGGCCGTCCGCCGCCTGGGTGCTCTACAAGCTCGACGGCGGGGTGGACCACATCCTGGTTGACGAGGCCCAGGACACCGCCCCCGCCCAGTGGGAGATCCTGCGCGCCCTCTCCACCGAGTTCTTCGCGGGCGAGCCGGCGGGCCGGCCGGCGCGGCGGACCCTGTTCGCGGTGGGCGACGAGAAGCAGTCGATCTATTCCTTCCAGGGCGCCGCGCCCGAGCGGCTGCTGGTCGAGCAGCGCTGGCACCAGGAGGTGGTGGAGGGCTCCGGCGGCACGTTCCAGGCCGTGCCGCTGCTGGAATCCTGGCGCTCGACCCCGGCGGTGCTGACCGTGGTGGACGCGGTGTTCCGCCCGCCCGACCGCGCCCGCGCCCTGCAGCCGCGCACCGCGGCCGAGGGCGGCGGCGCCGGCGACATCATCCGCCACATCGCCATGCGCGCCGACCATCCCGGCTGCGTCGACCTCTGGCCCCTGTTCCAGGACGACAGGGCCGAGGACCGCCAGGCCTGGGACGCGCCGCTCGACGCCCGCGCCGCGGGCTCGGCCAACCGGCGCCTGGCCGAGGCGATCGCCGGCGAGATCGCGGCCGTGCTGGCCCGCGGCGACCGCGTCTACGACAAGGAGGCCCGCATCTGGCGCGCCGCCACGGCGGGGGACGTGCTGATCCTGGTGCGCCGCCGCCGCGCCCTGTTCGAGGAGATCCTGCGCGCGATCAAGCGGGCGCGGCCTGCCGGTGGCGGGGGCGGACCGGCTGAAGCTTTCCGAGCACGTGCTGTTCGACGACCTGATCGCGCTCGCCCGCTTCTGCCTCTACCCCCGCGACGACCTGAACCTGGCCGCCCTGCTGAAGAGCCCGTTGTTCGACGGCTTCCACGATGCGTCCGACGAGGCGCTCTACGCCCTGGCGCGGGGGCGGGAGGGAAAGCCGCTGTGGCGCGTGCTGCGCGAGCGGGCCGGCGAGCGGCCGCAATGGGCCGAGGCGGTCGATCTGCTCGGCTGGGCGCGCGGCGCCGTGCGACGGGCGACGCCGTTCGACTTCTATGCCCGGATGCTGAGCCGGCTGGACAGCCGGGGCCGCTCCATGCGCTGGCGCATCCTGCGGCGGCTGGGCTCGGAGGCCGAGGACGTGCTGGCCGCCTTCCTGGCCCAGGCCCTGGCCGCCGAGCGGCGCGGGGTGCGCGACCTCGAGACCTTCGCCGCCGAGATGGCCTCCAGCGAGGTCGAGGTGAAGCGCGAGCAGGAGGACGGCAAGGGCGAGGTCCGGGTGATGACCGTCCACGGCGCCAAGGGCCTGGAGGCGCCGATCGTGTTCCTGCCCGAGACGGTGGTGAAGGAGGGCGGCCGCGCCTCGCCGCTCCTGGAGACCGAGGAGGGCCGGTTCCTGTGGTGCGCCTCGGGCAAGACCGACGGGCCGGCCTCGGCCGCCGCGCGCCAGCGCCGGGCCGAGCGGCAGTCGGCCGAGACCCTGCGGCTGCTCTACGTCGGCTGACCCGGGCGCGCGACCGGCTGGTGGTGGCCGGGCGGATCGCGGCGACCGACGATCCGGACAAGGCCGCCGGCTGGTACGGCGCCGTGCGCGAGGCCTTCGAAAGCCCCGATCTGGCGCAGGGCGTGCGGCCGATGACGTTCGGCGCCCTGGAAGGCCGCCGCTTCGGCCCTGATCCCGAGCGCGGCGCGCCCTCCGCCCCCTCGGCGGCGGACGCGGCCCCTGCGCCCGCCTGGCTGGCGAGGCCGGCGCCGACCGAGCCGCCGGCCCTGGCTTACGCCTCGCCCTCGCACCTGGCCGAGGCCGGCAAGGGGCCTGCGCCCTCGCCTCTGGCCAGCGTCGGCGGGCTCGGCCGGTTCCGGCGCGGCGACCTGGTCCACCGCCTGCTGCAACTGTTGCCCGACATCGCGCCCGAGCGGCGGGCGGCGGCGGCGCGGTCGCTGCTGGCGCGCGAGGCCGACCTGACCGACGCCCAGCGCGAGGAGATGGCCGCCGCCGCCATGGCGGTGCTGACCGACGCCCGCTTCGCGGCGGTGTTCGGCCCCGGCTCGCGCGCCGAGGTGGCGATCGCCGGCTCCGCCCCCGGCCTGCCCGATGGCCTCGCGGTCTCCGGCCGCATCGACCGGCTGGTGGTCGAGCCGGACCGGGTGCTGGTGGTGGACTACAAGACCAACCGGCCCTCGCCCGACCGGATCGAGGACGCCGACCGCGCCTACATCGTCCAGATGGCCGTCTACTCGGCGGTGCTCGCCGCAATCTTCCCCGGCCGGCGCATCGAAGCGGCGCTGGTGTGGACGGACGGCCCGAAACTGATGCCCGTGCCAGAAAATCTGGTGGCGGAGGCCCTGCTGGCTCTGCCACGATCCGGTTGATCGGCTGCGCCCCGGCGCCTACATGCGCCCAGCGATGCGGCCGAGATGCGCCGCAGAAGGAGTATTTCCGAGATGAGCACCGTCAAGGTCACCGACGAGTCCTTCGACGCCGACGTCCTGAAGGCCGACACCCCCGTGCTGGTGGACTTCTGGGCGGAGTGGTGCGGGCCCTGCAAGCAGATCGCCCCCGCCCTGGAGCAGATCGCCCAGGAGCTCGAAGGCAAGGTCACCATCGCCAAGGTGAACATCGAGGACAGCCCCACCACGCCCTCACGCTACGGCGTGCGCGGCATCCCGACCCTGATGCTGTTCAAGGGCGGCCAGATGGCCTCGATGAAGGTCGGCGCCATGCCCAAGGCCAAGATCCTGGAATGGCTCAACGAAGCCGGCGTCCAGCCGGCCTGAGGCGGCGGGCGCGCCTGACATCCAGGCGCGCCGCCGACCATCGCCGCTAGGCTTCGGCGACCCAGTCGCCGTGGAAGCCGAACGGCACGCGCACCGGCAGCTCGATCACCGCCAGGGGCTCGCCCGAGAAGTCCTGGGCCGCCAGGATCGCCACCTCGCTGAGGTCGCGGCCGGCGTCGTAGACATAGGCGATGACATAGCCGTCGTCCTCGTCGACGCCCCCGGCGCGGGGGACGAACACCGGCTCCAGCGAGGCGCGGTCCGGCCCGAAGTCGTGGACCTCGGTGCGGGCGGCGCGCACGTCGTGCTTGAACGCCGGTCCGAAGCGCAGGCCGGCCGCCCAGGCGGCGGTGTAGCCGAACCGGTAGTCCTGGCCGCCGCGGCGGGTGTCGAACCGCGGGAACTCGCAGCCGCGGTCGTCCAGCACGCTCTCGTCCAACGCCCCCGTGACGAGGTCCAGGGTCCAGCGCGCCAGCACGGGCTTGCCTTCGTTCGGGCCGAGGGGTGAGCTGTCGAACATGCGCGGGTGGCGCACCACGTCCACCACCACGCGGGCCGGCGGCGTCCTCGAACGCGTTCAGGATGTGGAACACGAAGCAGGACGGCGCCTGGAACCACCGCATCCCGGAAAGGTCGCCGTTGCGCGGCAGGAGGCCGACGCGCGGCGTCGCCTGCGGGTCCCACACATAGGGGAAGGACTGCTCCGGCGCCCGCGTGGGCTGGAAGTTCACCGGCAGGTCCAGCACCACCACGAAGTTCTCAGTGAAGCCGACGTCGTGCACCATCGGCTGGTGCGGGGCGGGAACCTCGGCGCGCACCTCGGCCCGGCCGGCCGCGTCCACCACCACGTACCGGATCGCGCCCCGGCCGGGCTCGTAGGTCAGGGCGATGTTCTCGCCGGTCTTCGGGTCGAACTTCGGGTGGGCCGCGAAGCCGCCTGTCAGCGTGCCGCCGAAGTCGGAGCGGGCGACGCTTTCGAGGTTTCCGTCCAGCTCGATCGGCAGGGAGCCGGCCTCGACCAGGGCGTAGGTGCGCCCGGCGATGGCGGTCACGTGGGTGTTGACCGGGCCGTGGCCGTCGCCGGGGCCCGGAATGGCCGCCTTGCCCAGCCGCGCGGCGACCTCGGCGTTGACGACGTAGCGGTTGCGGTACCACTCGGCGCGGCCGCCGCGCAGGCGCACCCCGTGCACCATGCCGGTGCCGGTGAACCAGTGGGCGCGGGCCGGATCGACCGGGCCGACCGGATTGGGGCCGTTGCGCAGGATGCGGCCGTCCAGGTCCTCGGGGATATGGCCGCGGACCTTCAGGTCGAAGGCGGTGGTCTCCTGAGCGACCGGGGCGAAGCCGCCGGCGAAGAAGGGATTGGGCGCCTGGGCGGCGGCGGACGGCGAGGTGAGGATGTCGGACACGGCGGGATCTCCAGGGGTTGACGGGGCGGCGTCATGTAATGACATATAACATCAAGCCCGCCCGCCTCCCGCCGTCAAGCGAAAAGTTATAGGTCATCACATTGTCATCGTCCGTCGCCCCGTCCCGCAAGGCCTATCACCACGGAGACCTGCGCCAGGCGCTGATCCGCGCCGCCAAGGCCGAGGTCGAACGCGCCGGGCCGGAGTCGGTCAGCCTGAGCGCCCTGGCCAAGGCGCTGGGCGTGTCCCAACCGGCGCCGTACCGGCACTTCGCCGACCGCGAGGCCCTGCTGGCGGCGGTGGCGACGGAGGGGTTCCAGGCGTTCGCCGCCGCGATCCGCGCCGCAGAGGCCGAGGAATCGGCCCGGCCGGCCCTGTCGCGGATGGCGCGGGCCTATGTGGCGTTCGGCCGAGAGCATCCCGGCCTCTACCGGCTGATGTTCGCCTCGGTGGTGGTGCCCAACGCGCCGCGCGGCGGCGAGCTGGACACGGCGGCCGGCGAGAGCTTCGCCATCCTGCTCCAGGCCGTGCCGCCCGCGCCGGACGCCGGGGCAAGGATGCGCCGCGCGCTGAAGATCTGGGCGGGGCTGCATGGCGTCGTGATGCTGTCGGAGCTGCGCCTGCTGGTCGGAAAGTCCGCCGAGGTCACCATCGAGCAGCTCGCCGACGACATCGTCGCCTGACGCGTCGTCTCCTCCCCCGTGGTGTTCCCTATGGGGGAGGGGAAGAGGCGCTACAGCCCTTCGTACACGGCGTCGATCAGCCGGCGGGCGCGGGGGTCGCCGATCAGGTGGGTGGACTGCCGGTTCATGACGTAGGCGGCCGAGAGGCGGCGGTCGGGTCGGCCATCACGCACGAGCCGCCCCAGCCGGAATGGCCGACGGTCCGCCCGCCGGGGCCATAGATCCCGAGCCCCTCATTGCGCAGCAGGCCCGCGCCCCAGCCGAGGGTGAACGGCAGGACGAGGTCCGGCCCGCGGATGCGCTCGGCCATCGCCGCGTCCGCCGCGCCGGCCGCCAGGACGCGGCTGTCGCCGACCATGCCGTCGCGGGCGAACGCCGCCATCAGCCGGGCCAGGGCCTCGGCCGTGGCGTGGCCGTTGGCGGAGGGGATCTCCACGCGCCGCCAGCGGGCGGTGTCGCGCCCGCCGGGCGCGGACCATGGCTCCAGGAAAGCGGCGCGGCGGATCGGCGTCAGCTCGCCGAGGTCGGGCGCGGCGGGCGGGCGGCGCATCTGCGCCGCGCGGCCGTGCTCGGCGTCGGGCAGGCCGATCCAGAGGTCGAGGCCGAGGGGCGCCGCCAGGTCCTCGCGCAGCGCCGTCCCCAGGGTGCGGCCATCGACGCGGCGGAAGATCTCGCCGGCGATGTAGCCGAAGGTGACGGGGTGGTAGCCGGACGCCGTCCCCGGCGGCACAGGGGCGCCATGGCGGCGAGGCGGGCGCAGATGGCGTCCCAGTCGTACCACAGCTCCGGGTCCATCGGCTCGGTGAAGGCGGCCAGGCCGTCGGCGTGCGACAGGCACTGGCCGATGGTGACGGCGGCCTTGCCGGCCTGGGCGAACGGCGGCCACACCTCGGCGACCGGCTGGTCGTAGGCGAGGCGGCCCTGGCCGGCCAGACGGGCGATCATCAGGGCGGTGATGGCCTTGGTCGTGGAGAACACCGGCGCCAGGGTGTCGGGCCCGAACGGGCTGGTGCGGTCGCGGTCGGCCCAGCCGGCCATCAGGTCGATCACCACCTCGCCCTCGACCGCGGGCGGTGAAGCGGGCGCCGAGCTCCTGGTCCGCGGCGAAATTGGCGGCGAAGGCGTCGCGGACGGCCGCGAACCGGTCGGGGCAGAAGCCCTGGATGCTCAACGGGTCGGCCACGGTCAGGCCAGCCGCTCGATCCGCACGCTCGGCGAGGCGACCTTGATCCGCGCTCCCATGGCCACGATCGGCATCTCGGACGCGTTCCAGATCGCCGCGGCGGCCACGGTCTCGGCCACGCCGCCGACCGCCCGGGCCAGGGCGTAGGACACCGGCTGGCCCTCCAGCAGGGCCGCGCCGAACAGGACGGTGAGGAGGTCGCCCGAGCCGCTGGGCGCCTGGGGCGAGCGGGCGTGGGCGGCGAACCAGGCCTCGCCCTTGTCGGCATAGACCGCGCCGATCTCGACGCCCCGCTCCACCGAGGAGACCAGGGTCGGGCGGCCGAGCAGGCGCGCCGCGGTGACCGCCGAGCGGGGGTCCTTGGCCGGCTGGCCGGTCAGGCGCTGCAGCTCCCAGGCGTTGGGCGTTACATAGTCGGCGCGGGGCAGGAGCTCGGCGACGATGGCGTTGGCCACCTCGACCGGCACGTAGAGGCCCTTGCCGGAGTCGCCCATGATCGGGTCGACGATCACCAGCGGCCGGCGCTGGGTCTCGTCGCGCGGGGCGGCGCGCACGGCGTCGATGGCGCGGCCGGCGGCGCGCACCTGGGCCGGGTCGGTGAAATAGCCGGTGATGACGAGGTCGATCCGCTCGAGCAGGCCGTTGGCCGCGACGCCGTCGAGCACGCCCTCGAACAGCGCGATCGGCATCGGCCCGCCGCCCGGCGCGCCCCAGCCGGGGTGGCGGCCGTACAGGGCTGTGGGCACCAGGATCGGGTCGATCTTGAACTGGGCGAGCGCGAGCGCCTGCATCGCCCCGCCGACCCGGCTGGACGCGACATAGCTCGACAGGATCAGGGCGCTCGGCATCCCCAACCTATACAGGGCCTGGGACGATTGTGGAGGCGGCTGTCCTCCCCCGCGGCCATCGCGGCGGGGGAGGCGCTTAGATCAGTAGCGGTAGTGGTCCGGCTTGAACGGGCCCTGGTCGGGCACGCCGATGTAGTGGGCCTGTTCGGGCGACAGCTTGGTCAGCTTGGCGCCGAGCTTGCCGAGGTGGAGCATGGCCACCTTCTCGTCCAGCCGCTTGGGCAGGGTGTAGACCTTGCTCTCGTAGGCCTTGCCGTTGGTCCACAGCTCCAGCTGCGCCAGGGTCTGGTTGGAGACGAGGAGGACATCACGAAGCTCGGGTGGCCGGTGGCGTTGCCGAGGTTCACCAGGCGCCCTTCGGACAAGAGGATGATCTTCTTGCCGTCCGGGAACTCGATGTGGTGGACCTGCGGCTTGATCTCGTCCCACTTGAAGTTCTTCAGGCCCGCGACCTGGATCTCCGCATCGAAGTGGCCGATGTTGCAGACGATGGCGTTGTGCTTCATCCGCCGCATGTGGTCGACGGTGATCACGTCCTTGTTGCCGGTGGCGGTGACGTAGATGTCGGCCTTGTCGGCCATGTCGTCCATGGTCTGGACGTCGTAGCCCTCCATCGCCGCCTGTAGGGCGCAGATCGGGTCGATCTCGGTGACCACCACCCGTGCGCCGCCCTGGCGCAGGGAGGCGGCCGAGCCCTTGCCACGTCGCCGTAGCCGCAGACGACGGCGACCTTGCCGGCCAGCATCACGTCGGTGCCGCGGCGGATGGCGTCGACCAGGGATTCACGGCAGCCGTAGAGGTTGTCGAACTTGGATTTGGTCACGCTGTCGTTGACGTTGATCGCCGGGAACGGCAGCTCGCCGCGCTCGGCCATCTGGTAGAGGCGGTGCACGCCCGTGGTGGTCTCCTCCGAGACGCCCTTCACGGCGTCGCGGATGGCCGAATAGAAGCCCGGCTTCTCCTTCAGGTAGCGCTTCATCACCGCGAAGAGGGCTTCCTCCTCCTCGTTGGAGTGATGTTCCAGGAAGTCGGCGTCCTTCTCGGCCTTGGGGCCCATGACGCAGAGCAGGGTGGCGTCGCCGCCGTCGTCGAGGATCAGGTTCGGATAGCCGCCGTCGTCCCATTCGAAGATGCGGTGCACATAGTCCCAGTACTCGGTCAGGCTCTCGCCCTTGATCGCGAACACCGGCGTGCCGGCCGCGGCGATGGCGGCGGCGGCGTGGTCCTGGGTGGAGAAGATGTTGCACGAGGCCCAGCGCACGTCGGCCCCGAGCGCCTTCAGCGTCTCGATCAGCACGGCGGTCTGGATGGTCATGTGCAGGCAGCCGGCGATCCGCGCGCCCTTCAGGGGCTGCTCCTTGCCGAACTCCTCGCGGATGGCCATCAGGCCCGGCATCTCGGTCTCGGCGATCTCGATTTCCTTGCGGCCGAAATCCGCGAGTCCGATGTCCTTGACGACGTAGTCGGCCAT
>JBBCHF010000032.1:0-50749 GCA_037201645.1 Caulobacteraceae bacterium | reverse complement strand
CGACGCCTCGCCGATGCGGCGGACTTCATCGCCGCCGTGCAGAAGGCCATGGCCAGGACCTATCCGGGCGTGCCGGTGTTCCCAGCATGGCCTCGGGGGCCAGCGACAGCATGTGTTTCCGCCATGGACGGCGTGCCGAGCTATGGCGCGAGTCCCATGTTCATCAAGGAGTCGGAGGACTTCAGCCACGGCCTGAACGAGCGCACGCCCGATCGCCGACATCCCGCCTTCGATGACTACTACCTGTCGCTGATCCCCGACCTGTCGAAGTAGGGGGCGGTCAGGCTTGCACCCAATCCCGTTCATCCCCGCCTTCGCGGGGATGAGCGGAAATAGAGATGAGCCGCTGGACCAGCTCCGTAAGTCTGGCTCCTAAGCCGGGGTGTAGCCGAGGATCGATTTCAGCTCGAGGAATTCGCCGAAGACGTAGTCGGAAAACTCGCGCCCGTTGCCGGAGTGCTTGTAGCCGCCGAACGGGACGTTGAGGTCCAGGCCCGCGTTGTTCAGGCTGATGTAGCCGGCGCGGATCTGGCGGCCCACGGCGCGGGCCTTGTCGAGGTCGCGGCTCTGCACATAGCCGGCCAGGCCGTAGTCGGTGTCGTTGCCGACCGCGATGGCCTCCTCCAGGGTGTCGTAGCCGAGGATCACCAGCACCGGCCCGAAGATCTCCTCGCGCGCGATGGCCATGTCGTTGGTCACGCCGCGGAACACCGTCGGCTTGACATAATAGCCGGCCTCCAGCCCCTCCGGCCGGCCGGGACCGCCCACGACGAGCTGCGCCCCGGCGTCCAGGCCGCTCTGCAGCAGGCCCTGGACCTTGTTCCACTGCGCCTCCGACGCCACCGGCCCCATGCGGGCGTTGCCGGTGGGATCGCCCACCGTCCAGGCCTCCGCGGCCTCCCTGGCGATGGCGCAGACCTCGTCCATCAGCCGGTTGGGCGCCAGCATGCGGGTGGGGGCGCGGCAGGACTGGCCGGAGTTCTGCATCACCGAATTGACGCTGCCGGTGATCGCCGGCTTCAGGTCGGCGTCCTCCAGCACGATGTTCGGCGACTTGCCGCCGAGCTCCTGGTGCACGCGCTTCAGGGTCGGGGCGGCGGCGCGCGCCACCTCGATCCCGGCGCGGGTGGAGCCTGTGATCGAGACCATGTCGATGTCCGGGTGCGCCGCGATCGCCGCGCCCACGATCGGGCCCTCGCCCTGCACCATGTTGAACACGCCGGGCGGCAGGCCCGCCGCCTCGATGATCTCGGCGAAGATCTGGCCCGAGAACGGCGCGATCTCGGACGGCTTCAGCACCACCGTGCAGCCGACCGCCAGAGCGGGGGCGACCTTGGCGCAGATCTGGTGGATCGGCCAGTTCCAGGGGGTGATGAAGCCGCAGACCCCGATCGGCTCCTTGACGATCCGGCTGGTCCCGCGGTCCTCCTCGAAGTCGTAGGTCTTCAGCGTGGCGATCGCCGAGTTGAAGTGATTGATCCCGATCGGCGCCTGGGCGCCCTGGGCCAGCCAGGCCGGCGCGCCCATCTCCTCGGTGATCGCGGCGGCCATGTCCCCGACGCGGGCCTGGAAGGCGGCCACGATGCGCTCCAACGCCGCCAGCCGCTCCTCGCGGGACGTGCGCGACCACGGCCCGAACGCCCTGCGCGCGGCGGCCACGGCGCGGTCCACGTCGGCGGCCGAGCCCACGCTGATCCGGCCGCAGACCTCTTCGGTGGCGGGATTGATCACATCCAGCACCCGCGCCGCCGCGGGCTCGACCCACCGGCCGTCGACGTAGAATTGCAGGTATTCGCGCATGGGTTTCCTCCTGGGCCGCCCGTCTTAGAGGCTAAGGCGTCCGGAGGGGAAGCCGCCGGCGGCCTGCGCGGTCACAGCAGGCTGCGCGCCTTGAAGCTCTCCACCCGCTCGCGGCCCGACCACGAGGTGGTCGTGGATGGTGATGCCGAGGGGCCGGCAGGCGTCGGCCACCTGGCGGGTCATGTCGATGTCCGCGCGCGACGGCGTGGGGTCCCCCGACGGGTGGTTGTGCACCAGGATCACCGCCGAGGCCGACAGCTCCAGCGCCCGGCGGGCGATCTCGCGCGGATAGACCGGGGCGTGGTCGACCGTGCCGTGGTTCATCACTTCGTCCAGGATCAGCTGGTTCTTCTTGTCCAGGAACAGCACCCGGAACTGCTCGCGCGCCTCGTGCTGGAGGGCGACCTTGACGTAGGAGAGCAGGGCGCTCCACGACGAGATCACCGGACGTTTCTTGATGGGTTCCAGGCCGATGCGCTGGATCAGCTCATGCACCAGCTTAAGGTCGATCGCCGCCGCCTCGCCGACGCCCTCGACGGTGCGAAGCTGGTCCACCGACGCCGACATCACGCCCGAGAGGCTGCCGAACCGGGCCAGCAGGCGCTTGGCCAGCGGCTTCACGTCGGCGCGCGGGAAGGTGCGGAAGAGGTAGAGCTCCAGCGCCTCGTAGTCGGGCAGGGCCGCGAACCCGCCGTTCAGCACCCGCTCGCGCAGCCGCTCGCGGTGGCCCAAGTGGGGAGACTTCGGCGGCTTGTCGTCGGTCAGCGCCATGGAGCCGCGAGGATGCGCCAGTTCGCGTGCTCGGCAAGCCCCGCGATGGCGCGCGGGCTATTCCCCGCCCAGGATCGGCGGCTTGTCGAGGCCCTTGGGCGACAGGGTGAAGATCTCCACGCCCGTCTCGGTCACGCCGACCGAGTGCTCGAACTGCGCCGACAGGGACTTGTCGCGGGTCACCGCCGTCCAGCCGTCGTTGAGCAGCTTCACCGCATGCTTGCCGAGGTTCACCATCGGCTCGATGGTGAAGAACATGCCGGGCTTCAGCACCGGCCCGGACCCAGGCGCGCCGTAGTGCAGCACGTTCGGGTTGTCGTGGAACACCTCGCCGACGCCGTGGCCGCAGAAGTCGCGCACCACCGAGCAGCGCTGGGCCTCGACATAGCTCTGGATGGCGTGGCCGATGTCGCCGAACGTGGCGCCGGGCTTCACGGCGGCCAGGCCCCGCTGCAGCGACTCATAGGTCACGTCGACCAGCCGGCGCGCGCGGGGGGAGACATCGCCCACGCCGTACATGCGGCTGGTGTCGCCGTGCCAGCCGTCGACGATCACGGTCACGTCGATGTTGATGATGTCGCCCTCGCGCAGCGGGCGCGGGCCGGGGATGCCGTGGCAGACCACGTGGTTGGCCGAGATGCAGACCGTCTTGGCGTAGCCGCGGTAGAACAGGCAGGCGGGCAGGGCGCCGTGGTCGAGGATGAACTCGCGTGCGATCCGGTCGATGTCGTCGGTCATCACCCCCGGCTTCACCTCGGCGACCAAAAGGTCCAGGCACTCGGCCGCCAGCTTGCCCGCGCGGCGCATGCCCTCGAAGGCGGCCTCGTCATGGACCTTGATCGCCGTGGTGCGGACCGGGCCTTCGAAGAAGCCGACGTCGCTCATGCTCTGCTCCGATACTCGATCGGCCGTGCCAGCCGGATCGCCTCGGGTCCTATGTCGCAAGCGTAGGCCAGGATTTCAACGCCCCGCGCCGCCGCCTCGATCAGGCCGGCGGCGTAGGCGGGGTCCAGGTCGGGCGCGGTGTCGAACGTCTCGCAGTCGGTGCGCTGGATCACGAACAGCATCACCGCCCGCGCGCCGGCCTCCTTTTCGCGCGCCAGCTCCTTCAGGTGCTTCAGCGAGCGGGCGGCCATGCAGTCGGGGAATTCGGCGAGGCCGCCGCCGCGCGACAGGTGAACGTTCTTGATGGAGCGCCTTCGACCCTCAGCGGCACTTGGCTGCTAAGCGGACGAAGCCCCAACCCGCCAGACAGGCCGCCACCAATCCCGACCCGAGTAGAGCGCTCAAGTAAGTCACGACCGCCACGTCCGTGGCCAAGGTGGCAGTACCCATGAGCAGGAACCCGACCACCACTGCGAGCGCGATCCCCGCACCAAACGTAAAGACGACGACCGCCGAGAATAAAGCGGCCAGCAGTCTGCGAAATCGAAGGCGAGCGATAAGGAAGACGATCCCGAAGCAGAGGGTCCCGGCGACGGCCAGGGAGAGGGCGGAGATTAGAGGGCCCATCCACGCCTCCTGACTCTCAGCGAGCCCGATCAATTAGGCGCAGACCTAGCCAGGTCCCAAGCGCGATGCAGGCGCTCGCGCCCGCAAGAGGCACAAGGCTGACCACAGCCGCGGCCCCGATCTGGCCCGCCGCCGAACCAATGCCATTGTGGTTGAGGACGGCCAGTGTCCCGACAATTCCGCAGAACAGGATCACGTAAGTCGCGGCGACCGCTAGCGCGAGCACCAGACCAGCCTCCCAGGCCGTTCGAGGTGCTATGCGCGTAGCGATCATACCGCAGGCGATGGAGAGCGCCGCGCCTAGCACGGGAGTGACGACGAAAGCTCCCAGCCCCAGGAGCGCGCCCACAATGAACGGAACGATGCTCAGACAGAACCCGAGCAGCGCGAGCTTGAGCACTTGGAGACGGCTCAGCTTGGCGAGGTCGATCCGCATCGCGACTGACTAGAGCGGTCCCTTCGGTAAAGGGCAAGGTCCTTAGCGGTCCGAGCCATGTCTGGTTGCGGCCGGTGTCAATGACCGCTGCTGATCGAGGCCGAACTTGCTCGCGACGACTAGCTAATCCAAGGGATTCGCCGATCCAGTCGGATCGTCTCTGCGCTCATGGCGCACCGATAGACGAGCACCTCAACGCCCGCCTCTGCGGCATGATCGAGGACCGTGGCGAACACCGGGTCTAAGTCGCGGCAGGCGGAGAAGCGGTCGCAGTCCTCGCGTTGAACGGTGAACAGCACCACCGCCCGGTCGCCCGCCGCGACCACGGCCTCAAGCTCGCGTAAGTGTTTGGTTGAGCGCGCCGCCACACAGTCGGGGAATTCGGCGAGACCGTCGCCCCTACTCAAATGGCAATTTTTCACCTCTAACCAGAGTCGGCGCTCGCTGTTCTTAGGCTGGACATCCGTGATCTCCAGGAAGCAGGGCGGCCGGTCGGGCGCGGTCAGCAGGAAGTCGACGCGGCTGTTGGCGCCGTACTTCACCTCCGGCCGGACGTTGTGGTAGCCGGCCAGCTCCGGGATCGCGCCGGAGGCCAGCGCCTCGGCGGCCAGGCGGTTGGGGTGCATGGTGTTGACGCCGACGAGGCCGCCGTCCGCCTCCACCAGCTCCAGGGTGTGGGCCAGCTTGCGCGTCGGCGAATCCGACCGCGACAGCCAGACGGGCAGGCCGGGCGCGTTCAGGCCCAGCATGGCGCCGGGGTTGGGACAGTGGGCGGTGACCTCCCGCCCGTCGTCCATCACCACGTCGGCCAGATAGCGCTTGTAGCGCTGCACCAGCACGCCGCGCTCCAGGGGTTTGGGGAATCGCATGGGCTGGAGATAGGCCGCCGAGGCTTCCCAGTCACGCCGGCGAGTGACAGGGCCTTTGGATGCGGCGCATCCTGGCCGAGTCAGCCGAGGATCGCGCATGAGCTTCATCACGCGGCGCAAGCCGATCGACCAGGTGACGGTCCACGACGCGGCCCACCGCCTGCGCGCGACCCTGTCCTGGCCCCACCTGATGGCGCTCGGCGTCGGCGGCATCGTCGGCACGGGCATCTACACCCTGGTCGGCGTCGGGGCCGGGCTGGCGGGGCCGGGCGTGATCGTCTCGTTCGCCATCGCGGGCCTGGTCTGCGCCTGCGCGGCCCTGGCCTATGCCGAGATGGCGACCATGATGCCGGCGGCGGGCAGCGCCTACACCTATAGCTACGTTGTGCTGGGCGAGCTTCTGGCCTGGATCGTCGGCTGGAGCCTGATCCTGGAATACACCGTGGTCTGCGGCGCGGTGTCGGTGGGCTGGTCGGCCCACGCGGCCGAGTTCATCCAGGCGTCGGGCCTGCCCATGCCGCACGCCCTGCTGGCGGGGCCGGAGGCAGGCGGGCTGATCAACCTGCCGGCCGTGCTGATCTCCCTGGCCGTGACGGCCCTGCTGGTCGTCGGCACGCGCGAGAGCGCGACGGTGAACATCATCCTGGTGGTGATCAAGGTGGCGGCGCTGGGCGTCTTCGTGGCGATCGCCGCGCCGGCGTTCGAGGCGGCCCACTTCCATCCCTTCGCGCCGAACGGCTGGTCGCGCGAGACGGCGGAGGGGATGAAGCTCGGCATCGTGCCGGCCGCGTCGCTGATCTTCTTCGCCTTCTACGGCTTCGACACCATCTCGACCGCCGCCGAGGAGACCCGGCGGCCGGGACGGGATCTGACCATCGGCATCGTCGGCTCGATGCTGCTGTGCACGGTGATCTACATGGCCGTGGCCGCCGCCGCGATCGGAGCCGCGCCGGTGGACGCCTTCGCACGGTCGGCTGCGCCGCTGGTCTATGTGCTGGACGCCCTGCACCGGCCGTTCACCGCCAAGATCGTGGCCGGGGCGGCGGTGCTGGCCCTGCCGACGGTGATCATGGTGTTCATGTACGGCCAGAGCCGCATCTTCTTCGTCATGGCGCGCGACGGCCTCCTGCCCCTGCGCCTGGCGACGGTGAACGCCCGCACGGGGACGCCGATCGTGATGACCGTCGTCACCGGCGTGGTCGCCGCGGCCATCGCCGGCTTCCTGCCGCTGAGCCAGATCGCCGAGCTGGCCAACGCCGGCACCCTGGCCGCCTTCATCGCGGTGGCGACGTGCATGATGATCCTGCGGGTGCGCGACCCGGCGCGGCCGCGGCCGTTCCGGACGCCGCTGCCGTGGCTGGTCGGGCCGCTGGCGGTGGCCGGGTGCCTCTATCTGTTCGCCAACCTGCCGCATCTGACGCAGGGCTGGTTCACCCTGTGGAACCTCGTCGGCCTCGCCGTCTACCTGCTCTACGGCCGCCGCACGAGCCGGCTGGCGGCGACGGGCGCCTGACCGGCGGGGGGCGACAGGCCCGCCGCGCTCGGCTAGAAGGCCGCCTTTGTACAGAACGCCAGACGAGGCCCCCATGCCCGCTTCCCCGGAAGACACCCTGATCCTGACGCTAGAAAGCGGGCCGGTGACCATCGAGCTGCGCCCCGACCTCGCCCCCCAGCACGTGGCGCGGATCAAGGAGCTGGCGCGCGAAGGCTTCTACGACGGCGTGGTGTTCCACCGCGTGATCCCCGGCTTCATGGCCCAGGGCGGCGACCCCACCGGCACGGGCTCGGGCGGCTCCAGCAAGCCGAACCTGCCGGCCGAGTTCTCGCGCGAGCCGCACGTGCGCGGCGTCTGCTCCATGGCGCGGACCTCCAACCCCAACTCGGCCAACAGCCAGTTCTTCATCTGCTTCGACGACGCGACCTTCCTCGACGGCCAGTACACCGTCTGGGGCGTGGTCACCGAAGGCATGGAGAACGTCGACGCCCTGCCCAAGGGCGAGCCGCCGCGCCAGCCGGGCAAGATCGTGTCCGCCAAGGTGGCCGCGGACGCCTGAGCGGTTGCAGCTCTCGGACTTCGACTTCACCCTGCCGGACGACCGCATCGCCCTGCGGCCGGCCGAGCCGCGCGACGCCGCCCGCCTGCTGGTGGTGCGGCCCGACGGGCCGTTCGAGGATCGGATCGTCCGCGACCTGCCGGACCTCCTGCGGCCCGGCGACGCCCTGGTGCTCAACGACACCAAGGTGATCCCGGCGCGGCTGAACGGCGTGCGGGGTGCGCGAGGACTCCGTCGTGGCGGTCGAGGCCACCCTGCACAAGCGCCTGTCCGACAGCCGCTGGAGCGCCTTCATGCGGCCCGGCAAGCGGCTGAAGCCCGGCGACCGGGTGCGGTTCGGCGAGACCACGGACCGCGCCTGCCTGCTCGGCGCGCTGGACGCGACCGTGGCGGAGAAGGGGGAGGGCGGGGAGATCACGCTCGCCTTCGACCTCTCCGGGCCGGATCTGGACGCCGCCGTCGCCGAGCGCGGCCTGATGCCCCTGCCGCCCTACATCGCCGCCAAGCGGGCCGAGGACGCGCGCGACCTCGTCGACTACCAGACGGTGTTCGCCCGCCTGCAGGGCTCGGTCGCGGCGCCGACCGCGGGGCTGCATTTCACGCCGGAGCTTCTGGAGCGACTGGCTGCGCGCGGCGTCTCCGTCCACTTCGTGACCCTGCACGTTGGCGCCGGAACCTTCCTGCCGGTGAAGACCGAGGACGTGGCCGAGCACCGGATGCATGCCGAATATGGCGAGGTCTCCGCCGCCACGGCCGAGGCCCTGAACGCCGCGCGGGCGGCGGGCGGCCGGATCGTCTGCGTCGGCACCACCTCCCTGCGCCTGGTGGAGAGCGCGGCGGGCGAGGACGGCGTCGTGCGGCCGTTCGCGGCCGAGACCGCGATCTTCATCACCCCCGGCTATCGCTTCCGCGCGGCGGACGTGTTGATGACCAACTTCCACCTGCCCAGGTCCACCCTGTTCATGCTGGTATCGGCCTTCGCTGGCCTGGAGCGGATGCAGGCCGCCTACGCCCACGCGATCGAAGGCGGCTACCGCTTCTACTCCTACGGCGACGCCTGCCTCTTGGAGCGGGCGCGATGAGCCCTCGAAATCCGATTGTCCCCGCGAAGGCGGGGACCCATGGGTTCGCAGAAGGCTACGGGCACGCGCCAAGCTGGATGGATCCCCGCCTTCGCGGGGATGACCGGAAAAGAAATGGCGAGCTTCCCCTTTACCCTCTCCGCCACAGACGGCGCCGCGCGCACCGGCGTCCTCTCGACGCCGCGCGGAGACATCCGCACGCCGGCGTTCATGCCCGTGGGCACGGCCGGGACGGTGAAGGCGCTGACGGTGGACCAGGTGCGGGCGACCGGGACCGACATCATCCTCGGCAACACCTATCACCTGATGCTGCGGCCGACGGCGGAGCGGGTCGCGCGGCTGGGCGGGCTGCACCGGTTCATGCGCTGGGACGGGCCGATCCTGACCGACTCCGGCGGCTTCCAGGTCATGTCCCTGTCGAAGATATCCAAGGTTACCGAGGACTGCGTGACCTTCCAGAGCCACATCGACGGCTCGCGCCACGTCCTGTCGCCCGAGCGCTCCATTGAGATCCAGGCCGACCTCCTGGGGTCGGACATCGTCATGCAGCTCGACGAGCTGGTCTCCCTGCCGGCCGAGCCCGAGCGCGTGCGCGCGGCGATGGAGCGCTCGGCCCGCTGGGGCGCGCGGTCCAAGGCCGCGTTCGGCGCCCGCGACGCCCAGGCCCTGTTCGGCATCCAGCAGGGCGGCACCTTCCAGGACCTTCGCCGCGAATCGGCCGACCGCCTGACCGGGATCGGCTTCGACGGCTACGCCATCGGCGGCCTGGCCGTAGGCGAGGGGCACGAGGCTATGTGCGAGGTGCTCGACTACGCCCCCGCCATGCTGCCGGCGGACCGGCCGCGCTACCTGATGGGCGTGGGCAAGCCGGTGGACATCATCGAGGCGGTGGCGCGGGGCGTGGACATGTTCGACTGCGTGCTGCCGACCCGGTCCGGCCGCCACGGCCAGGCCTGGACCTGGACGGCCCCATCAACCTGAAGAACGCCGCCTTCGCCGAGGACGAAGCCCCGCTGGACGGCGCCATCGACTGCCCGGCCAGCCGCGACTATTCCAAGGCCTATCTGCACCATCTGGTGAAGTCGGACGAGATCCTCGGCCAGGTGCTTTTGTCCTGGCACAACGTCGCCTTCTTCCAGGCCCTGATGGCCGGGGCGCGGGCGGCGATCGCGGAGGGCCGCTTCGACGCCTTCCGGCGCGAGGCAGTGGAGCGTCAGCGGCGCCTGGGCGCGGGCCTCACCGGCAGCGGCGAGGCGTTGTAGGGGGCGGCCGGGGCGTGGCAGCCGAGGGCCTCGCCGAGGCCCTTCAGATAGGCCCGCCGCACCCGCCCGGCGTAGACGGCGGCGCGCACCTGGTTGTCGCGCCGCTGGGCGCCGGACATCCGCCGCACCCAGCTTCGCAGCGGGATGAAGTCCTGGGCGGTGTCGCGCAGCACGCCCACCGCCGTCTCGCCCGCGACCCGGCCCTGGCGCTCGGAATTGTTGGCGTCCGGCGCCGGCGGCGGCAGGTCATAATCGTCGCCCAGGACGTCGTCGAGCTCGGTGACGTCGGAGGCGATCACCCGGCAGGTCGGCGGATCGGGGCGGGCGTATGGGCGCGTCCTCGGCCCGCAGCAGTACGGCGGGATCTTGGTGCGGATGACGTTGACGTCCTCCAGCGGCGCCTCGGCCGCGCCCACCACGCCCTCCTTTTCGGGATGGTCCATGGTGACCGGGTTCAGCGGCTTCTCGCGCGCGCTCGCACAGGCGCCGAGACAAAGGCAGGCGAGGACGACAAGCGCGGGACGCATGCGGTGAAGATACAGGGCCGCTGCGTCGCCCGCCACCGTCTGGCTGCGTCTTGCCGCGCCGCCGCCCTTCCGCCTATGGTCCGCGCCGCATCGTGGGCCGGTAGCTCAGCGGTAGAGCACCCGACTTTTAATCGAGTGGTCGTGGGTTCGATCCCCACCCGGCCTACCACGCTGCGGCGCCCCGAACCTCAGGCGGCGTCGACCAGGACGATCTCCGAATCCTCCACCGCTGCGATCTCCACCGAGGCGAGGCCGGTGATCGCGGCGCCGTCGCGCGCCTCGATTCGCACGTCGCCGACGTCGACGGCGCCCACGGCCGGGACCAGATAGGCGTGGCGCGCGGGATCGAGCTCGAGCGTGATCCGCTCGCCGGCCTTCAGCGTCGCGCCAAGCACCCGCGCCTCGGCCCGGATCGGCAGGGCGTCGCCGTCGCCGCCAAAGCCGCTGGCCAGAACCACGAAGCGGCCGGAGCGGTCCGCCTTGGGAACGGCCGCGCGCCCCAGGAGGGCTCGCCGCCGCGCTCGCGAGGCAGGATCCAGAGCTGGAAGATGCGGGTGACCTCGTCCTCCAGATTGTACTCGGCGTGGCGGACGCCCGTACCCGCCGACATCACCTGCACGTCGCCGGCCTCGGTGCGGCCTTCGTTGCCCAGGGAGTCGCGGTGGGTGATCGCACCGCTGCGCACATAGGTGATGATCTCCATGTCGGCGTGCGGGTGCGGCCCGAAGCCGGACTTGGGCGCGATCTCGTCGTCGTTCCACACCCGAAGGTCGCCCCAGCGCATCCGCTCCGGGTGGTGGTAGTCGGCGAATGAGAAGTGGTGCCTGGTGTTGAGCCAGCCGTGGTCGGCTCCGCCGAGATCGGCGAACGGCCTGCGTTCGATCATGACGTCCTCCAGATGCCGCGAGGCTCGGCCTCGCGTGTCGACGGCAAGATGGGGGTGGACCATCCCGCCTGAAATGGAAACTATGGAAAGCCATCGTTTCCAGACGCGAGGTGTTCCGCCGTGCCTCTGCCCGACCTCGAAGCCTGGGCGATCTTCGCCAAGGTGGCGGAGACCGGCTCGTTCGCCGCCGCGGCGGCCGAACTCGGCCTCTCCGCAGCGACGGTGTCGAAGGCGGTGGGGCGGCTGGAGCGGCGGCTCGGCGAGCGGCTGATCCATCGCAGTTCGCGCCGGTTCGCCCTGACCGAGACCGGCCGCGTGCTGGCCGTGCGCGCCGCCCGCATCCTGGAGGAGGGCGAGGCGGCGGAGGCGCAGGCCCAGGCCGATTCCGGCGCCCCGCGCGGGCGCGTGCGGCTGGCCGCGCCGATGTCGTTCGGCCTGCGCCACGTCGCGCCGGCGCTGCCGCCGTTCCTGGCGGCCTATCCGGAGGTGTCGATCGACCCTGCAGCTCGACGACCGGCTGACCGACCTGGTGGCGGGCGGGGTCGACGTCGCCCTGCGCATCGCCGAACTGCCGGACTCCAGCCTGATCGCCCGGCGGCTCTGCCCCATCCGGCGCTGGGTGGTGGCCGCGCCGTCCTATCTGGAGCGCCATGGCGCTCCGGCGCGGCCGCACGACCTGCAGGATCACGCCTGCCTCGGCTACAGCTACTCGCCACCGGCGAGAGCTGGCGGTTCAACCGGGCCGGACGGCGCGGTGGAGAGCGTGCGGGTCAGGGGCCCTCTGAGCGCACCAACGCCGAGGCCCTGGCCTTCGCGCTGGAGGCGGGCCTCGGCCTGGCGCTGCAGCCGGACTTCCTGGCCTATGAGGCGGTGCGCGACGGGCGGCTGCGCATCGTGCTGGCGGACTGGAGCCCGCCGCCCTCGGCCCTGACCCTGGTCACGCCGCCCGGCGGGCCGCGGCCGGCGCGCGTGGAGGTGCTGCTGGCGTTCCTGACGCGCCGCTTCCGGGCCGGCTCGGCGCCGTGGTCGGCGCCGCCCTGAGCCTCAGCGCGACATCAGGACGGGCGCGCGGCCGCGGGACAGCAGCGCGCGGGTCGCGCCGCCCAGCACGGCCTCCGCCGCGCGGGCGTGGCCATAGGCGCCCATGACCAGCAGGTCCGCGCCGAACGCGTCGCAGGCGGCGATCAGGGCGTCGGCCACATCGCCGGACGAGGAGGCGGGGGCCCGCTTCGCCTCGGCCTTGACGCCATGGCGCCCGAGGTGGGTCAGCACCGCATCCGGCCCGCACGCGCTCGCGGCCCAGGCTGTCGCCCCCACCGAGACCACCTGCACGGCCGATGCGGACTTCATCAGGGTCAGGCCCTCGTCGAGGGCGCGCTTGGACTGGCGCGAGCCGTTCCAGGCGAGGACGATCCGGTCGAACCGGCCGGGTTCGGGCGCGGCGTCCGGCACGAACAGGCACGGTGCGCCGCCGGACATCAGCAGGATCTCGGCGAGCTCGCCCCCATGGCCGCGGCTCGGCCGGCGCATGATGGCGATGTCGGCGGTGCGCGCCCGCAAGATGGTGGCCGCGGCCGGCTCGCCGAGGACCGACAGCGCCCAGTCCCCGGCGATCCCCTTGTCCAGGATCGCCTGGCGGAACGCCGCCTCGGCCGGGGCGGAGATCGCCTCCGCCGCGCGGTCGATCTCGAGAAGGACGCCGCCGGCCGCCTTCGGGCCGATCGCATAGCAGTCGGCGGGGTCGAGCGGCGGCTCGGGCATCAGGCAGCAGCCCTGCACGAAGGCGCCGTGCGCCTTGGCCAGCGACGCGGCGGCCGACAGCACGGGCGCGAACGGCTCGCCCGGTCGCAGGAACAGGAGGATGTCCTTGATGTCCATCGGGCCGACCTCGCCAAGATGCGCCAGCATCCTCGCGGTCGCCGCCGCGCGCCTTGAGGCCGATCAAGCCGGGCGGATCGCGCGTAGGCCTGGGTCCCGCGCGTGAACACGCGGTCGTCCGGCAGGATCGCGTCGATCGCGACGTCATCCAGGCCCGCCAGCCGCGCGTAGACGGGGCCGAAGTCCTGCAGGGTGTCGTCCAGCAGGCGCTGCAGCGAGGGCAGGACGAAATAGACCTGCTGGAAGTCGTCGATCCGGTAGGGGCGTGCGCATCACCCGCACGAGATCGAAGCCGAGCCGGTTGGGGGAGGGGTCCTCCAGGCTGAACACCGATTCGCCACGGGAGGAGACAATGCCGGCGCCGTAGATGCGCAGGCCGTCGGGCGTGTCGAGCAGGCCGAACTCCACCGTGTACCAGTAGAGCCGCGCGAGGTTGTGCAGCCGTCCGAGCTTCAGGGCGCGCAGGCCGCCCTCGCCATAGGCCTGCATGTAGTCGGCGAAGGTCGGGTCGGTCAGCATCGGCACGTGGCCGAACACGTCGTGGAAGATGTCCGGCTCCTGCAGGTAGTCGAGCTGGTCGGCGCGGCGGATGAACCGGCCGGCCGGGAAGCGCCGGCTGGCCAGGTGCTCGAAGAACACCGCGTCGGGCACGAGCCCGGGCACGGCCACCACCCGCCAGCCGGTGAGGCGGACAGGGTCTCGTTCATCCGGTCGAAGTCCGGAACGCCGCCGCCGTGCAGGTCCAGCGCCTTCAGCCCGTTCAGGAACGGCTCGCACGCCCGGCCGCGCAGCAGGGCCGCCTGGCGCTCGTAGAGGGTCAGCCAGACCCGGTGGTCCTCGGCCGAATAGTCGGCCCAGGCCTGGTCGATCGTCCAGTCCGCCCGCGCGCCGGCCGGCGGCGCGGCGGCGAAGGAATCCGCGCTCATGGGCAGACTATGCGCCTTCGGACCGAAGGTTGCATGCGCCCTGCGCGGACGAAGGGGGTTGGAGATGCGGCGGCGCGTGCGCTAAGCAGCCCGACCACCGAAGGGGCCAGCCATGACCGAGATCGTCGACATCACCGCCCGCGAGATCCTCGACAGCCGCGGCAACCCGACCGTCGAGGTGGACGTCACCCTCGAGGACGGCGCGTTCGGCCGCGCCGCCGTGCCCTCCGGCGCCTCCACCGGCGCGCACGAGGCGGTCGAGAAGCGCGACGGGGACAAGTCCCGCTATGGCGGCAAGGGCGTGCTGCAGGCGGTCGACGCGGTGAACGGCGAGATCTTCGACGCCCTGTCGGGCGCGGAGGCCGAGGACCAGCGGCGGCTCGACAACATGCTGATCGAGCTCGACGGCACGCCCAACAAGAGCCGGCTGGGCGCCAACGCCATCCTCGGCGTGTCGCTGGCGACGGCCAAGGCCGCGGCCCGCGGCGCCGGCCTGCCGCTCTACAAGTACGTCGGCGGGGTCTCCGCCGAGGTGCTGCCGGTGCCGCAGATGAACATCATCAACGGCGGCGTGCACGCCGACAATCCGATCGACATCCAGGAGTTCATGATCCTGCCGGTGGGGGCGGCGAGCTTCGCCGAGGCCCTGCGCATGGGCGCGGAGATCTTCCACGCCCTGAAGAAGGCGCTGCGTGACGCCGGCCAGAACACCAACGTCGGCGACGAGGGCGGCTTCGCCCCGAACATCGGCTCGGCGCGCGAGGCGCTCGGCTTCATCATCAAGGCGGGCGAGGCGGCCGGCTACACCGCCGGCGAGGACTTCGCCTGGGCCTGGACGCCGCCTCCACCGAGTTCTTCAAGGACGGCCGCTATGTGCTTGAGGGCGAAGGCAAGACCCTCGACCAGGCGGGCATGGTCGACTACCTCGCCGCCCTGGTCGCAGACTTCCCGATCGTCAGCGTCGAGGACGGCTGCGCCGAGGACGACTTCGCCGGCTGGAAGCTCCTGACCGACACACGCTCGGCGGCAAGGTCCAGCTCGTCGGCGACGACCTGTTCGTGACCAATCCGGCGCGCCTGGCCAAGGGGATCGAGGACGGCCTGGCCAACTCCATCCTGGTCAAGGTCAACCAGATCGGCACCCTGTCGGAGACGCTGGACGCCGTGAACCTGGCCCACCGCGCCGCCTACACGGTAGTGATGAGCCCATCGCTCGGGCGAGACCGAGGACTCCACCATCGCGGACCTGGCGGTCGCCACCAATTGCGGGCAGATCAAGACCGGCTCGCTGGCGCGCTCGGAGCGGATCGCCAAGTACAACCAGCTCCTGCGCATCGAGGAGCAGCTCGGCGACCAAGCCGTCTACGCCGGCCGCAAGGCGCTGAAGCGGGGCTGAGGGCTCAGCGGCCCGCGGCGGTGACGCGCCAGACGGCGTTTCCCTCGTCGTCGGCGACCAGCAGGGCGCCGGTCCTGTCGAGCGCCAGCCCGACGGGCCGGCCGTGCGCCTTGCCGTCGGGGGTGACGAAGCCGGTGACGACGTCCTGCGCCTTGCCGCTCGGCCGCCCGCCGGCGAAGGGCACGAAGACGACGCGATAGCCGTTGAGCTCCTGGCGGTCCCAGCTGCCGTGCTCGCCCACGAAGGCGCCGCCCTGGTAGCGCGCGGGCAGGCCGGCGCCGGTGTCGAACACCAGGCCCAGGGGCGCGACGTGCGAGCTCAGCGCATAGTCCGGCGGGATCGCCTTGGCCACCAGGTCCGGCCGCTGCGGCCGGACCCGCGGGTCGACGTGCTGGCCGTAGTAGCTGTAGGGCCAGCCATAGAAGGCGCCGTCCTTCACCGAGGTCAGGTAGTCGGGCACGAGGTTGGGGCCGAGCTCGTCGCGCTCGTTGACCACGGCCCACAGGGCGTGGGTCTGGGGCTCCCAGCTCAGGCCGTTGGGATTGCGCAGGCCGGTGGCGAACAGGCGGTGGCGGCCGGTGGCGCGGTCCACCTCCAGATCGCGGCGCGGTTATGCTCCGCCTCCAGGCGTTCTCGGTGATGTTGCTGTTGGAGCCGACGCCCACGTAGAGCAGCGAGCCGTCCGGGCTGGCGACCAGGCTCTTGGTCCAGTGGTGGTCGATCGGGCCGCCCGGCAGCTCTGTCAGCACGACGCCGGGCGCGGTGATGCTGGTCTGGCCGGTCACATAGGGATAGCGGACGATGGCGTCGGTGTCGGCCACATAGAGGTCGCCGCCGACCAGGGCGACGCCGAACGGCGAATGCAGGTGGTCCAGGAACACCGTCCGCACGTCCGGCGCGCCGTCGCCGTTGGTGTCGCGCAGGAGGGTGATGCGGTTGCTGCCCTGGTGAGTCCCGCCGGAGGTCGCGAACGACTCCACCCAGCCCATGACGAGGTCCTTGGGCCGCTGCAGCGGCGCGCTCGGCGGCGCGACGGACTCGACCACCAGCACGTCGCCGTTGGGCAGGACGTAGATCGAGCGCGGATGCTCCAGCCCGGTGGCGAAGGCCTGGATGCGCATGTCCGACGGCACGCTCGGCGCCTCGCCGGCCTTCCAGCGGATCACCGGCGCCACGTGCATCGGCGGCATGAGGTACTGCCTGGCCGCCGGCAGGACGGGGTTGGCGCCGATCTGGGTCGAGCGGTCGAACGGCTTCTCCCCGCAGCCTGCGAGCGCCAGGGCGCTGGAAAGGGCCAGGAGCGCCCAGCGCGGGGACCGATGGCTCATCTAGCCACTCCCACGCCGTGGCGGGTAGACCAGCGAATAACCCAGCCAGGTGGTCACCAGCATCACGATCACGATCAGCGCCGACAGGATCAGGCCGGTCGGCACGACCGAGGTCCAGGCGTCGCGCGAATGGACGAACTCGTCGAATAGGGCCAGCACCAGCACGATCAGGTTGCCGATCATGTGCGGCCAAGCCGGCCCCTGGGCGCGCACCAGGCGGTTCCCCAGGAAGTCGACCAGCCGGCGATCGCGGCCAGGACGCCGAAGATCAAACCCACCGTCAGCAGCCATGCGGAGAAGTCGGCCCACATGATGTCGGCCGTGCGCCAGTAGACGATGTCGGTCACCAGGGCGCAGCCGAAGCAGGCGATCGGGAACGGCACGAGCTTGGGATGGATCGGGGTGGCCCGCGATCCTGGCGGTCGAAACGGGATTGTCGCTGTCCATCGAGGCCCTTTCGCCGCCGACTGCAGCTAAAGGACCCCAACGCGGCGATGGTTCCTGCCTCGAGGAGGCTAGGCCGGGTTGGCCGCCAGCCGCTTGTCCAGGTAGGCGCCGACGCGCTGCTCGACGTCGGGCAGGTGGTCGACCCAGAAGTGGTTGGCGCCGGGCACGACCTCGTAGTCGATGGTGATGCCCTTCTGGGTGCGCAGCTTCGACACCACCCGCTCGACCTCGGCCGGCGGCACGATGTGTCCGCCCCGCCGTGCAGGATCAGGCCGGAGGCGGGGCAGGGGGCCAGGAAGCTGAAGTCGTACATGTTGGTCGGCGGCGTCACCGAGATGAAGCCGTCCGTCTCCGGCCGCCGCATCAGGAGCTGCATGCCGATCCAGGCGCCGAACTGGTAGCCGGCGACCCAGCACTGGGAGGCGGTGGGTTCGACGTCTGCAGCCAGTCGAGCGCCGTCGCGGCGTCGGCCAGCTCGCCGATGCCCGAATCGAACTCGCCCTGGCTCTTGCCCACGCCGCGGTAGTTGAACCGCAGCACGGAGAAGCCGCGCTTCATGAACAGGTGGTAGAGCTGCACCGCCACCGGATTGTTCATGTGGCCGCCCGCCTTGGGGTGCGGGTGCAGGATCAGCGCGATCGGGGCGTTGGCGTCCTTGCCGGCGGAGTATCGTCCCTCGATCCGGCCGGCGGCGCCGGTCAGAACAACTTCAGGCATGTCGTCTCGTCCATTTCGCGGAATATGGCGGGCTTGGCTCCCGAGCCAAATACTTGACCGCCGCACTTGGTTTTCCTACATCCCACAGGCGCGCGTCGGGGTCGGGGTTCGCCGCCGGCGCGAGGCCGCGGTTTCTAGCACAAGCCGCCCCGAATGCGCGGGATTTCTGCCGAAGGACGCCGAGCATGCGCCTGAGCACCAAGGGCCGGTACGCGGTCATGGCCATGGCCGACCTCGCCAAGCGGGGCGGGGAGGCCCGCGCGGTCACGCTCGGCGACATCGCCGCCCGCCAGGACATCTCGCTTCCCTACCTCGAACAGCTGTTCGCGCGCCTGCGCCGCCGCGGCCTGGTCAAGAGCGTGCGCGGCCCCGGCGGCGGCTATCGCCTGGCCGGCCCGGCCAAGGATCTGCGCGTTGCCGACATCGTCACCGCCGTGGACGAGCCGCTGGAGGCGGTGCGCTGCACCTCCGCCGCCAAGGGCTGCATGCCGGGCGGCGAGCGCTGCCTGACCCACGACCTCTGGGAAGACCTCGGCCCGCCACATCCACGACTATCTGGCGCAAGTGTCGCTTGACGACGTGGTGTCCGGCCGCCTCGGCCATCGCTCGCCGGAGGCGGCATGAGCGCGGTCTACCTCGACTACAACGCCACCGCCCCGATCCGGCCCGAGGCCCAGGACGCGGTGGTCTGCGCCCTGCAGATCGGCGGCAATCCCTCCTCCGTCCACGCCGCAGGCCGCCTGGCCCGCGCCGCCGTGGAGCGGTGCGCGCGAGCAGGTCGCGCATCTGGCCGGCGCGCGGCCGACGCAGGTCTCCTTCACCTCCGGCGGCACCGAGGCCAACGCCCTGGCGGTCGCCAGCGCCATCGCGGCGGGCGCCAAAAAGCCGATCGTGGCCTTGATCGAGCATCCCAGCGTCATGCAGGCCGCCCTGTCGACGGGGCTGGAGGTGCAGGGCTGGCCGGTGGACCGGCGCTGCGTCGCCGACCTCGACTGGCTGCGCGACCGGCTGGCCCATTGGCGCCCGCAGGACGGCCCGCCGTTCGCCGCCCTGTCGCTCGCCAACAACGAGACCGGCGTGATCCAGCCCGTGGCCGAGGCGGCCGCCCTGCTGCACGCCGCGGGCGGCTGGCTGCACGTTGACGCCATCCAGGCCGCGGGCAAGATCCCCGTGAACTTCGCCGCGCTGGGGCGCGGACACGATGTCGCTCTCGGCCCACAAGGTCGGCGGCCCGCAAGGCGTCGGCGCCCTGATCGCCGGCCCCCGCGCGCGGCTGTCGCGCCAGATCCACGGCGGCGGCCAGGAGCGCGGCCTGCGCGCGGGCACCGAGAACGTGCCGGGGATCGCCGGCTTCGGCGCGGCGGCGGACGCCGCGGTGCGCGATCTGCCTCATGCAATGGACCAGGCCGCCTGGCGCGATGCGGCCGCCATGCGCCTCCAGGACGAGGCCGAGGTGACGGTGGCGGGCGAGGGCGTCGTGCGGCTGCCCGGGACGCTGTCGTTCGTCTGCGAGGGATTCTCCTCCGAGCTGCAGGTGATGGCGCTGGACCTCGCGGGCGTGATGGTCAGCGCCGGGTCGGCCTGCTCGTCGGGCAAGGTGACGCCGAGCGCGGTGTGGACGGCGATGGGCCTGGCCGACCTGGCGGCCTGTTCGCTGCGGGTGTCGGGCGGCTGGGCGACGAGCCGGCCGATTGGGAGCGTTTTGCGGACGCGTGGCTGGCCGCCTATGCGCGCCGGTCGGCGCACGAGCGTAAGTTGGAGAAGGCCTGATGGCAGCCGTCCGCCAGACCGTCGAGCACGTCGCCGAGCTTGAGACCTACAAGCACGGCTTCGTCACCGACATCGCCCAGGACTTCGCCCCGCGCGGCCTGGACGAGAGCACCATCCGCTTCATCTCGGCCAGAAGGGCGAGCCGGAGTGGATGCTGGAGTGGCGCCTCGCCGCGTTCGCGCGCTGGCAGGCCATGGAGGAGCCGGACTGGCGCGGCTGGAATTCCCGCGCATCGACTACCAGGACCTCTATTACTACGCCGCGCCCTCCCAGAAGGACGGGCCCAAGAGCCTGGACGAGGTCGATCCGGAGCTTCTGGCCACCTACGCCAAGCTCGGCATCCCGCTGAAGGAGCAGGAGGTCCTGGCCGGCGTGAAGGGCGCGCCGCGCTATGCCGTGGACGCCGTGTTCGACAGCGTCTCGGTGGTCACCACCTTCAAGAAGGAGCTGGCCGAGGCTGGGGTGATCTTCTGCCCGATGTCCGAGGCCGTGCGCGACCATCCGGAGCTGGTGAGGAAGTACCTCGGCTCGGTGGTGCCGGTGTCGGACAACTTCTTCGCCACCCTGAACAGCGCGGTCTTCTCGGACGGCTCGTTCGTCTATGTGCCGCCGGGCGTGCGCTGCCCGATGAGCTGTCGACCTACTTCCGCATCAATGCGGAGGAGACCGGCCAGTTCGAGCGCACCCTGATCATCGCCGACAAGGGCGCCTACGTCCTCCTACCTGGAGGGCTGCACCGCTCCGCGGCGCGACGAGAACCAGCTGCACGCCGCCGTGGTCGAGCTGGTCGCCCTTGAGGACGCCGAGATCAAGTATTCCACCGTCCAGAACTGGTACCCCCGGCGACGCCGAGGGCCGGGGCGGCATCTACAACTTCGTGACCAAGCGCGCCGACTGCCGCGGCGACCGCTCCAAGGTGAGCTGGACCCAGGTCGAGACCGGCAGCGCCATCACCTGGAAGTACCCGTCCTGCATCCTGCGCGGCGAGGGGTCCGTGGGCGAGTTCTATTCCATCGCCATCACCAACAACCGCCAGCAGGCCGACACCGGCACCAAGATGATCCACCTGGGGGCCAACACGCGCTCGCGGATCATCTCCAAGGGCATTTCGGCCGGGCGCTCGTCCAACACCTACCGGGGCCTGGTCTCGGCGCACCCCAAGGCCAAGGGCGCGCGCAACTTCACCCAGTGCGACTCCTTGCTCATCGGCAAGGACTGCGGCGCCCACACCACCCCCTACATCGAGGCCCGCAACGCCTCGGCCCGTTTCGAGCACGAGGCCACCACCACGCGCCTGTCGGAAGACCAGCTGTTCTACGCCATGCAGCGCGGCCTCTCGCAGGAGGAAGCCGTCCAGCTCCTCGTCAACGGCTTCGTCCGCGACGTGCTGCAGGAACTCCCGATGGAGTTCGCCGTCGAGGCCCAGAAGCTGGTGGCGATCAGCCTTGAAGGCTCGGTCGGATGAGCGCCGGCGTCGATGCAGTCGCCCCCTTCCCCCTGGAGGGGGGAAGGGCCGGGGATGGGGGTGGAGACGCTTCCGGAAAGGAATCGGCGGCGAAACCGCGCGCAGACGACCGGCGCAGCACAGGCGGTGAGGGCGCCACCCCCATCCCTGACCCTTCCCCCCTCCAGGGGGAAGGGTATCGACCTCCGCACGGCCCGGCCTCCGGCGGCGTCGCCCGCGCGCGGCGGCTGCGCCAGGAGATGACTGTCGCCGAACGGCTGCTTTGGGCTGAGCTGCGAAAGCTCAAGATGAACTTCCGGCGGCAGGTCCCGATCGGCGCTACGTCGCCGACTTCGCGCATCACGGCAGCCGGTTGATCATCGAGATCGACGGCTATCATCACACGACGCCGGAAGGCGCTGCTCGCGACGCCGAGCGGGACGGCTGGTTCGCCGCAGAGGGCTATCGCGTCCTCCGCATTCCCGAAAAACACGTGCGGGACGACCTGCGTGCGGTCGTTGAACGCATCGCCGCGGAGACGGCGCCACCCCCATCCCCGACCCTTCCCCCCTCCAGGGAGCAGGGAGAGCCACGGTATCTCGTCAGATGAGTGCGATGCTTTCCATCACCAACCTCCACGCCAAGGTCGGCGACACCGAGATCATCAAGGGGCTCACGCTCGAGGTCCCGGCGGGCGAGGTGCACGCGATCATGGGGCCGAACGGGGCGGGAAGTCGACGCTGTCCTATGTGCTGACCGGACGGCAGGGCTATGAGGTCACGGCCGGGTCGGCGACGCTCGACGGCGAGGACCTGCTGTCGCTGGCGGCCGACGAGCGGGCGGCCAGGGGGCTGTTCCTGTCGTTCCAGTATCCGCTGGAGATTCCGGGCGTGCCGGCCCTGACCTTCATCCGCACGGCGATGAACGCCCAGCGCAAGGCGCGCGGCGAGGCCGAGATCACCGCGGCCGGCCTCCTGAAGCTCGCGCGCGAGACGGCCGCCAAGCTGAAGATCGACTTTGAGATGCTCCGCAGGCCGCTGAACGTCGGCTTCTCGGGCGGTGAGAAGAAGCGGCTGGAAATCTTTCAAATGGCCATGCTTTTCGCCGCGCCTGCTGATTCTCGACGAGACCGACTCGGGCCTCGACATCGACGCCCTGCGCATCGTCTCCGAAGGCGTCAACGCCATGCGCTCGCCGGACCGCGCCATGCTGGTGATCACCCACTACCAGCGCCTGCTCGACTACGTGAAGCCGGACGTGGTGCACGTCCTGGCCGCCGGCCGCATCGTCGCATCCGGCGGGCCCGAGCTGGCCCACGAGCTGGAGCGCGAGGGCTACGATAAGTACGCCCAACCTTCGCTGAGGGGGGCGGCATGAGCCTCGCCGCCGCCCTTCGCACCGGCGACCTGGCCGAGCTGCCCGGCCGGCGCGACGAGGACTGGCGCTGGACCGACCTGCGCGGCCTGATCCGCGCCCTGCCGCCCGCCTCGCCCGCGGTGGCGGCGGTGGCCCGACATCCGGCGCTGGCGGCGTTCGACGCCCCAACTCAAATCTACGCGAACGGCCTGTCGATCGGTTCAAGCTGGGCGCACGGCAACGTCTCGCTTTTGCGCCGTTTCGTGTCCGCAACTGATCGAACTGCGCACCACGCTGAAGCGTCTATCGATGTCGCCGCGGGCGGCCGGCTCATCCTGGTCGACAGCTTCGAGGGCCAAGCCACGGGTTATGTGGCTGATTCCAGCACGCCCATCCGCCTCGGCGCGGGCGCGCGGGTCGAGCGGATCGTGTTCCTGGACGACGCCGCGGACGCGGTCTCGGTGGCCCTGACCGAGGTGGAGCTGCCCCCGGCGCGGTGTTCCGCCAGACGGTGCTGGCCTCCGGCGCCAGGCGCCAGCGGTTCGAGACGCGCGTGCGCCATCTCGGCGGCGGGGGATCGCCCAGCTCGACGGCGTCTACCTCCTGACCGGCCAGCGTCAGTCCGACCAGACCACCCAGGTGCTGCACCAGGCGTGGACGGCGTCACCGCCCAGCTCACCAAGGGCATGGTCGCGGACCAGGCCCGCGGCGTGTTCCAGGGCCGCATCGTGGTCGAGAAGGGCGCGGACCGCACGGACGCGCGCATGGGCCACCACGCCCTGATGCTGTCGGACCGCGCGGAGGTCGACGCCAAGCCGGAGCTGGAGATCTGGGCCGACGACGTCGCCTGCGCCCACGGCGCCACCGTCGGGGCCCTGGACGAGGACGCCCTGTTCTACGCCCGCCAGCGCGGCATCCCGGAGGCTGAGGCCCGCGCCATGCTGGTCGAGGCGTTCCTGGCCGAGGTGGTCGAGCGCATCGAGCACGAGGCGGCGAGGGGCCTCGCCCACGCCTGGCTGGCCGTCCGGCTGGAGGCGGCGCGATGACCTTCGACGTCGCCGCCGTCCGCGCCGAATTCCCCATCCTGGCGCGAGAAGTCAACGGCAAGCCGCTGATCTATCTCGACAACGCCGCCTCCGCCCAGAAGCCGCGGGCGGTGATCGACGCCATGACGCGGGTCATGGAGACCTCCTACGCCAACGTCCACCGCGGCCTGCACACCCTGGCCAACGAGACCACCGACGCCTACGAGCGGGCTCGCGCCTCCGTCGCCCGCTTCATCAACGCCACGCCCCGACGAGATCGTCTTCACTAAGGGCGGCACCGAGTCGATCAACCTCGTGGCCGCCTCGTTCGGCCTCGGCCTGCAGGCCGGCGACGAGATCGTGCTGTCGGAGATGGAGCAACCACGCCAACATCGTGCCATGGCACTTCCTGCGCGAGCGCAAGGGCGTCGTCCTGCGCTTCGTCCCGGTCACCGAAGACGGCCGGCTGGACATGGACGCCTACGCCGCCCTGATCGGCCCGAAGACGCGGATGGTGGCGCTCAGCCACATGTCCAACGTGCTGGGCACCGTGAACCCGGCCGCCGAGATCGTCCGCATCGCCCACGCCGCGGGCGTCCCCGTCCTGCTCGACGGCTGCCAGGGGATCGTGCACGAGCCGGTGGACGTGAAGGCGCTGGACGTCGATTTCTACGCCTTCTCCGGCCACAAGCTCTATGGCCCCACCGGCATCGGGATCCTCTACGGCAAGGCCGAGCGGCTCCTCGCCCTGCCGCCGTACCAGGGCGGGGGGGAGATGATCGGGACGGTGACGCTGGACCGCATCACCTACGCCGATCCGCCGCACCGGTTCGAGGCCGGCACCCCCGCCATCGTCGAGGCCATCGGCCTCGGCGCCGCCATCGAATGGCTGGAGGGGATCGACCGTCCCGCCGCCGCCGCCCACGAGCACGCCCTCTACCGGCGCGTCGTCGAGCGGCTGAACGGCGCCAACTGGATCGAGGTGATCGGGACCGCCCCGGGCAAGGGCGCCGTCCTGTCGTTCAACGTCGAGGGCGCGCACGCCCACGACATCGCCCAGATCCTCGACCGCTACGGCGTGGCCGTGCGAGCGGGGACGCACTGCGCGGAACCGCTGCTGCGCCGCTTCGGCGCGACCTCCAGCGCCCCGCGCCTCCTTCGCCCTATATAACACCCTGGACGAGGCCGATTCCTTCGTGGAGGCGCTCGGCCGCGCCCGCAGCTTCTTCGCGTAAGCCCCAAGGTCGCTTGAGCAAATGGACGACGCAAACTTCACGCCGACGAGACCGCCGCGGCCCTGAGCCAGACCGAGCTCGACGCCCTGACCGACCAGCTCGTGGACAAGCTGAAGACCGTCTACGACCCGGAAATCCCGGTCGACATCTACGAGCTCGGCCTGATCTACAAGGTCGACGTCTCCGACGAGAAGGACGTGGTCGTCGAGATGACCCTGACCGCCCCCGGCTGCCCGGTGGCCGGCGAAATGCCGGAATGGGTGGAGGAGGCGGTGATGTCGATCGGCGGGATCAAGTCCTGCACCGTCAATCTGGTGTTCGACCCGCCGTGGATCCCTCGCGCATGTCCGACGAGGCCAAGCTCAGCTCAACATGTTCTGAAGCCCCTGGCGCCGATCCCCGACGCGTTGATACTGTCAACCAACGACAGACGGCGACATAGGGAGACGGGCGTCATGGAAGAGGTCGAAGGCAAGGTCGCGTTCATCACCGGCGGGGCCGCGGGCATGGGCTGGGCATGGCCCACGCCTTCGCCAAGGCCGGCATGAAGGTGGTGATCGCCGACATCCGCCAGGAGGCGCTCGACCGCGCCATGGCGGGGTTCGCCGGCACCAACCTGGCGGTGCATGCGGGGAGGAACGCCAACCTGGCCGCTCCCCTTTGCGCTGGTCGGCCCGGGGTGCTAGACGGCGCGGCTTCAGATGGCGGCCGACGCCGCCGCGCCCTATCTTCAAGCCCATCATGCTGCTGAACATCCTTCTCGTCATTCTCGTGCTCGACTGCATCGGGCTCACCGCCGTGATCCTGCTGCAGCGCTCCGAAGGGGGCGCGCTCGGCATGGGCGGCGGGCCGTCGGGGATGTTCACGGCGAGAGGGGCGGGCGACCTTCTGACCCGCACCACCGCGATCCTGGCCACGGCCTTCTTCGTTCTGTGTCTCGGCATCACCCTGATCGCCGGCCACAACCGGTCCGCTCCTCGGTCACCGAGCGGCTGAAGATCAGCCCGCTCGACATGAACAGCATCGCCCCGGCCGCAGTCGGGCGCTCCGGCCCAGTCGTCGGCGCCCGGCGCGCCGCCGCTGCCCACCATCGCCCCGCCGCTGCCGAGCGCCGCCCAGACCGCCGCGCCACCGACCCAGGCGCCCGCGTCCGGGCCAGCGGGCGGCCGCGCCGCCGCGCACCGCGCCCGCTCCCACCGCCGGCCTCGGCGAGGTGGCCGTGCAGCCGTCGAGCCGCGTGGCGATCCCGCGGCCGGACGTGAACGCGGGCGCCGCCCCGGCCCCCGCCGCCCCGGCTTCCGGCCAGTAGAGCCTCACCTGCGGCGATTGCCCGGTTTCACCGGCGCGAATCGGCGCTATCCTGGACTCCCATGGCCCCGGTACATCTTCATCACCGGGGGCGTGGTCTCCTCCCTTGGAAAAGGTCTCGCCTCCGCGGCGCTCGGCGCGCTCCTGCAGGCTCGCGGCTTCAAGGTCCGCCTGAGGAAGCTCGACCCCTATCTGAACGTCGATCCGGGGACGATGAGCCCCTATCAGCACGGCGAGGTCTTCGTGACCGACGACGGGGCCGAGACCGACCTCGACCTCGGCCACTACGAGCGGTTCACCGGCGTCTCGGCCACCAAGGCCGACAACGTCACCACCGGCCAGATCTATCAGACCATCCTGGAGAAGGAGCGCCGAGGGGACTACCTCGGCGCCACCGTCCAGGTGATCCCGCACGTCACCGACGAGATCAAACGCTTCATCCTGCGCGATCCCTGCGAGGGCGTGGACTTCGTGTGGTGAGATCGGCGGCACGGTCGGCGACATCGAGGGTCTGCCGTTTCTTCGAGGCGATCCGCCAGCTCGGGCCAGGAGTTGCCGCGCCATCACGCCGTCTTCATCCACCTGACGCTTCTGCCGTTCATCAAGACGGCCGGCGAGATGAAGACCAAGCCGACCCAGCACTCGGTGCGCGAGCTGCGGGCCATCGGCATCCAGCCGGACATCCTGCTCTGCCGCTGCGAGCAGCCGATCCCGCCCGATGAGAAGCGCAAGATCGGCCTGTTCTGCAACGTGCGCCCGTCGGCGGTGATCCAGGCCCTGGACGCGCCGAACATCTACCACGTGCCGCTCGACTACCACGAGCAGGGGCTGGACACCGAGGTTCTGGGTTGCTTCGGCATCGAGGCGCCTGCGCGGACCTGTCCGGCTGGCGCGCGATCTCCGAGCGGCTGACCAGCCCGGACGGCGACGTCACCATCGCCGTGGTCGGCAAGTACACGGTGCTCAAGGACGCCTACAAATCCCTGATCGAGGCCCTGGTCCACGGCGGCGTCGCCAACAACGTGCGGGTCAACATCGACTGGGTCGAATCGGAAGCCTTCGAGGGCGACGACAGCGCCGCCACCGAACGGCTGGAGGGGGTGCACGGCATCCTGGTGCCCGGCGGCTTCGGCGAGCGGGGGGCGGAGGGCAAGATCCGCGCGGCCCAGTTCGCCCGCGAGCGCGCCGTGCCCTATTTCGGCATCTGCTTCGGCATGCAGATGGCGGTGATCGAGGCGGCGCGGAACGTCTCAGGCATTCCCGGGGCCTCGTCGACCGAGTTCGGCCCCGCCGCCGATCCCGTGGTCGGGCCTGATGACCGAATGGACCAAGGGCAACGAGCGGATCACCCGCACCGTCGACAACCGACCTTGGCGGCACCATGCGGCTGGGCGCCTATGACGCGGTGCTGAAGCCGGGCTCGAAGATCGCCGACATCTATGGCGAGCCGACCATCTCGGAGCGCCACCGGCACCGCTACGAGGTCAACATCAACTATTCGGGCGCCATCGAGGGCCGCGGGCCTGAAGATGACCGGGCAACATGTCCCCGGATGGCGTCCTGCCCGAGATCGTCGAGCGGGAGGGACCATCCCTGGTTCATCGGCGTGCAGTTCCACCCGGAGCTGAAGAGCCGGCCCTTCGCCCCGCAATCCACTGTTCGCCAGCTTCATCGCCGCGGCGGTGGAGCAGAGCCGGCTGGTGTAGGCCCGCCCGTCGCGCCAAAATCGCTACTCAACAGCATATTTGCCGCCTCTCAACTAGGCGCCGCGGATTTCGCCGCTTTTTCGCCACATTCTCCGTAGGCGGAGCGGCGCGCCTGTCATAGCTTTGTCACGGGGGGTGATGCATGAGCGCGAGCACATCCCGGTTGCGCGCTATCCAGCCAGGGGGCGCGCGGGATGAGCCGGCGTTCTGTAGTGGTGTTGTCCAGGCCGAGAACGGCCAGTTCTTCGATCTTGAATTCCTTACAGGCCGCCGAGACGCGCCCTCCACTGGTCCTGCGGGGGCATGAACTGGACGGCGCGGCCGAGCGGGAGGCTCGGGTCGTCCGATGCCGACATGGCGGCGTGGGCCGCCCGCAAGGCCGCCAAGGAGGCGCGGATCCGGCGCGCCCTCGCCGACGACGAGACCGACCGCACCCTCATCGTCATCCGACGCGAGGAGAACCAGCGGCTGGCGTCGGAGCTCTGGTACACGCTGAACCGGCACATCGCGCGGGGCTATCGGCCGGCGACGGACGACTTCGCGCCGGACCTGGAGGCCTTCCTCCTCTCGAACCTGCGCGCGCAGGTCGCCCGCACGGCGCGGCGGCCAACCCAGGTGTGGGGACGCTCGGCCTGCCCGACCTCGATGTCGGCGAGAAGCCGGCGATGGGCGCGAGGATCGGTCCCTTCCGGGTGTCGTGCTCGACCACGCGAACCTGGCCCGGGATTTCGCGGCCATGGTGCAGGTGCTGTACGAGAACGGGGTCATCGCCGAGCGGACGCTGCCGCTGCTGCGGGTGAACGCTTCGGACGCCAGCGACTGCCCCGAGGCGCACGCCGCCTTCCTGCGCTGGTGCGCGGCTCGCCAGCCGCTGGAGAGGACAGGCGCGGCGGCCGCCTCGGTCTGGGCCCCCGCCGTAGCGGAGGTCGAGAGCGCGGCGCCCGCGGCCAGGCCCAAGCGGCGGGCCTCGGTGCTGCCGGGCCCGGTCCAGGCCGGCTGGGCGTTCCTGCGCTCGATGGCCTGACGGACGCCGGGGAAACGGGCGCCGCCGACCGCGCCTGCGCTCTTGAGCCCCACGTCCTTCACGCCGGGCCGCGTCGCGCGCTTAAGCTCGGCCCGAACGGCGTGGAGGATGCCTGACCGATGGAGCTGCTCGGCTCGCCGCTGCGGACCCTGCTGTCGACGATCCTGTTCATGCTGTGCGTCGTGGTGCTCGGCGTGCTCGGCTACATGCTCGCCGGCTGGCATTTCGCCGACGCCCTCTACATGGTGGTGCTGACGGTCTACACGGTCGGCTACCAGGAGGTGCGGCCGATCAACACGCCGTACCTGCACGCCCTGACCATCACGACGATCGTCCTGGGCTGCACCGGCATGATCGTGCTGACCGGCGCCCTCGTTCAGGTGTTCACTGTCACCCAGTTGCAGAAGCTGCTCGGGAGGGGCCGGATGCAGACGGAAATCGACAAGCTGTCCGACCACGTGATCATCTGCGGCTTCGGCCCGCATCGGCAGCATGCTGGCCAAGGAGCTGTCCGCCGGCGGTCTGAAGCTCCTGGTGCTGGAGCGCAGCGACGGGCGGCTGGCCGAGGTCGAGGCGGCCGGCTACCTCGCCATGCACGCCGACGCCACCGACGAGGATTCCCTGGAGGCGGCCGGGATCACGCGGGCCCGGTGCCTCGCCACCGTCCTGCCCGACGACGCGGCCAACGTCTTCATCACCCTGTCGGCGCGCAAGCTGAACCCGCGCCTGCAGATCATCGCGCGCGGCGAGGTGCCCTCGACCGAGGGCAAGCTGGTCCACGCCGGGGCCGACAAGGTGGTGCTGCCCACCCACATCGGCGCCGAGCGCATCGCCGAGCTGATCCTGTTCCCCGAGACCGCCCGTTTCATCCGCGGCTCGGACGACATGCGCACCTTCGAGAAGACCCTGCGGACGCTGGGCCTGGAGATGGAGGTCGTGGTCGCCGCCGAGAAGAGCGCCGTGGTCGGCCAGACCATCGCCGACCTGGAGCGCCCGCTCGGGCGGCAAGCTGTTCGTGGTGCAGATCAACAGCCGCGACGGCGAGGGTCGTGACCCGGCCGGGCCCCGAGATGCGCATCCAGGCCGGCGACGGCGTCGTTGTGGTCGGCCGCGAAGGGCAGGGCGAGCTCAGCGCCGTCTTCCAGGCCCCGCGCCGCCCGACCCAGGCCGGCCGCACCTTCCTTCGGTGATCGCGCGTCGATTTCTTCAGGTATTATGATACCGCACAGAAAATCAGCCGTTGAATCAGCGGGTTGTGCGGCATAGGACGCTGTCCGGCGTCTTGACCCACGCGGGCGGCTCCTGTATGTCCCCGCTCCCGTGCGAGGCCCCGGCCTTCGCCCAACCGGATATCGTCTGATGCAGACCAAGACCACGGCGTCGCTGAAGCCGGCGGACGTCGAGAAGAAATGGATCGTGATCGACGCGGAGAACGTCGTCGTCGGCCGCCTCGCGTCCTTCATCGCCAACCGCCTGCGCGGCAAGCACCTGCCGACCTACACCCCGCACGTCGACTGCGGCGACTTCGTCGTCGTGATCAACGCCGACAAGGTGAAGCTGACCGGCCGCAAGCTCGAGCAGAAGACCTACTTCTGGCACACCGGCCACCCCGGCGGCATCAAGGAGCGGACGGCGGGCGCGATCATGAACGGCAAGTTCCCCGAGCGCGTGCTGAAGAAGGCCGTCGAGCGGATGCTGCCCAAGGAAGCCCCCTGGCCCGCGCCCAGCTCGGCCACCTGAAGATCTACAACGGCGGCGAGCATCCGCACGCGGCCCAGTCCCCCGAAACCGTCGCGTTCGCCGAGATGAACGCCAAGAACGTCAGGAGCGCCTGAACATGGCGACCGACACCGCCCCCCCACGGCCTCGAGGCCCTGCAAGCCATCGCCACCCCGGGCGCCGACGTGGAGGCTCCGCGCGAGCCCCAGCGCGACCAGTTCGGCCGCGCCTACGCCACCGGCAGCGCAAGAACGCCATCGCCCGCGTCTGGATCAAGCCCGGCAAGGGCCAGATCACCGTCAACGGCCGCGACCAGGAGGTCTACTTCGCCCGTCCGGTGCTGCGCATGATGATCGCCCAGCCGCTGCAGATCGCCGGCCGCGCCGGCGAGTTCGACGTGATCGCCACGGTGGTCGGCTCGGGCCTGTCGGGCCAGGCCGGCGCGGTGCGTCACGCGATCTCCAAGGCCCTGACCTACTATGAGCCGGGCCTGCGGGCGGTGCTGAAGCCGCACGGCTTCCTGACGCGCGACTCCCGCGTGGTCGAACGCAAGAAGTACGGCAAGGCCAAGGCCCGACGCAGCTTCCAGTTCTCGAAGCGCTAGCGCGCGTTCACACGCACGCATCCAAGGGCGCTTCGGGAAACCGGAGCGCCCTTTTGGTTTTGGGGTTCGCCCTCGTCCTTCGAGGCGATCCCTTAGGATCGCACCTCAGGATGAGGGCGAATGGGACGCAGTAGAAATCCTCATCCTGAGGCGCCCGCGAAGCGGGCCTCGAAGGACGAGGATTTCGGACCAGGAGTAGGCGATGACCGCGAAGGTCTTCATCGACGGCGAGGCCGGCACGACGGGACTGCAGATCCGCGAGCGGCTGGAGGGCCGCGCGGACCTGGAGCTGATCCGGCTCGATCCGTCGCGCCGCAAGGACGAGGCCGCGCGGGCGCAGGCGCTGAACGAGGCCGACGTCTCGATCCTCTGCCTGCCCGACGACGCGGCGCGCCCAGGCCGCCGCCATGGCGACCTCGAACCACGCGCGCCTGCCTACGGCTTTCCGGAGATGGCGAGCGGCCAGCGCGCCGCGATCGCGGGCGCCTCGCGGGTGTCCAATCCGGGGTGCTGGGCGACCGGCGCCATCAGCCTGCTGCGGCCGCTGGTCAGCGCGGGCCTCCTGCCGGCCGACTGGCCCGTTCACGCTGGGCGGAAATCTCCGGCTATTCCGGCGGGCGGCAAGTCGATGATCGCCGAGTTCGAGGACGAGTCCGCGGCGGGGCTACACCAGCGTTCCGTACCGCATCTACGCCATTGGGCCTGCAGCACAAGCACCTGCCGGAGATGCAGGCCCACGCGGGCCTCGACCATCCGCCGCTGTTCGCCCCGGCGGTCGGCCGCTACTACAAGGGCATGCTGGTGGAGCTGCCGCTGCAGCTCTGGGCCCTCCCGGGCAGGCCGTCGCTCGAGCGCGTGCACGAGGCGCTGAGAGCGCCGCCTACGAGGGCGAGCGGTTCGTCGAGGTCGCCTCCCTGGAAGACGCCGCCGGCCCTGAAGACCCTCGATCCGGAGGGGTTGAACGGCACCAACCGCATGCGTCTCTATGTGTTCGGCAATGAGGGCAGGGGGCAGGCGCGGCTGGTGGCCCTGCTCGACAACCTCGGCAAGGGGGCGTCGGGCGCGGCGGTGCAGAAACCTCAACCTGATGCTCGGCCTGGACGAGGGTCTCGGGGCTGGACGGCTGAGCCATGTGCCTTCTGGCCCTCGCCTGGAAGATCCACCCGCGCTGGCCGCCTGGTGCTGGCCGGCAACCGCGACGAGCGGCACGACCGGCCGACCCCTGCCGGCGCACCGATGGGACGGACCTGCCGTCGGCGCTCGGCGGGCGCGACCTGGAGTCCGGCGGGACCTGGCTCGGCGTCTCCGAGGCGGGGCGACTGGCCTCGATCACCAACTTCCGCAGCCCGGCCGAGCGCGGCGTCGCGCGCCGCTCGCGGGGCCTCCTGACCCGCGCGTGGCTGGCGGGCGAACTCGGGATGGACGAGGCGGCGGCGCTGGGCCTGCAGGCCTTCAATCCGTTCAGTCTGATCGTGATCGGCGACGGCGAGGCCCCTGTTCCTGGCCAACCGCCCGGCCAGCCAGGCGCGCCGCTGCCGCCGGGCCTCTACGGCCTGTCCAACGGCCCGCTGGACGCGCCCTGGCCAAAGACCGAGCGGCTGAAGGCCCGGCTGCAGGCCTGGCTCGACGCCGGCGAGGACGATCCCCAGCCCTGTTCGACGCCCTGGCAGACGAGGGGCGCCCGGCGGACGCTGACCTGCCGGACACCGGCCTCGACCCCGAGCGCGAGCGGTGGCTGTCGGCCGCCTTCATCCGCGGCGAAGAGTACGGCACGCGCTGCTCCACCGTCGTGCGGGTCGCCGCGGGCGGGGAGGGCGAGCTGATCGAGCGCAGCTTCGGCCCGGCCGGGGCGCCGGCGGGCGTCGCAGCCCTCAACTTCCGCTGGCCCGCGGCCGGCCTCTGATCTATCCGACCGCGAAGAGGAGACCTCCCGATGCGCTATCTGCACACCATGGTCCGGGTGAAGGACCTCGACGCCGCCCTCGACTTCTACTGCGACAAGCTCGGCCTGACCCAGGTCCGCCGGATGGACAACGAACAGGGCCGCTTCAGCCTGGTGTTCCTGGCCGCGCCCGAGGACGCCGAGGCCGCCGCCGAGAGTCAGGCGCCGCTGGGTCGAGCTGACTTATAATTGGGACACCGAGGACTACGGCGGCGGGGCTGCAACTTCGGCCACCTGGCCTATCAGGTCGACGACATCTACGCCCTGTGCCCAGCGGCTGCAGGACAAGGGCGTTGACCATCAACCGCCCGCCGCGAGACGGGCCGCATGGGCCTTCGTGGCGCTCGCCCGACGGCATCTCCATCGAGCTGCTGCAGAAGGGCGCGGCCCTGCCGCCGGCCGAGCCGTGGTCCTCCATGCAGAACACCGGCGCCTGGTGATCCGCGCCGCCCCGCCGCGCTGTTGCTGGCGCTGGTCGCGCCCCGTGGCGGCCTTCGCGCAGCCGGCCGGCCGGACTTCGCGCGCCCGATCCGGCCAACGTCCTGGTCATCGACACCACCAAGGGCCGGGGTCGTGGTCGAGATGCGGCCGGAGATCGCGCCCCTGGCGGTTCGCGCGGATCAGGACCCTGACCCGGCGCGGCTATTACGACGGGGCTTTGTTCTACCCGCGGCCCTGAAGGGCTACATGGCCCAGACCGGCGACAAGGGCGCGCGGACGTTCCGCTCCGACCTGCCGGACCTGAAGGCCGAGTTCGCCTTCCGTGTCATGCCGCAGACGCCGGTGACGCGGATCGCCACGCCCGCCGGGGAGGTCGACTTCATCGGCTCGGGCGCCCGTGCGGATCGGGCCGGACGGCCAAGGCTGGGGCGCTGTTCTGCACCGGGACCGCGGCCATGCCGCACTACGCGGACCCCGACACCGCCAACAGCCAGTTCTTCCTGATGCGCGGCCGGTTCCCGACCCTGGACCGGACCTTCACCGCCTGGGGCCGCGTTGGTCGCCGGCCAGGACGCCGTGGACGCCATCGAGAACGGCGAGCCGCCGGTCCATCCCGACAGGATGACGCGCGTGCGCGTGCTGGCCGACATCCCGGTCGCGGACCGCCCGCCGCTCACCCTTCTCGACCCCGCCAGCCCCCGCCTTCGCCGACGCGGTGAGCAAGGCGCAGGCGGACAAGGGGCGCCAACTTCAGCCCATGCGACGCGGCCGTGGCGGCTGCTGCGCCTTAGTCGCTCGCCTAACCCTCATGCCGTCACCCTCGGCCTTGTGCCGAGGGTCCCTGTTTCCGCCGCCGCCGAGCCATCTCGAAGGGGCGCCGGCGCAAGCGTCGCGAGGGACCCCCGGCACAAGGCCGGGGGTGACGGTTCGAGGTCGGAACGCCTCAGCTCTTCACCTGCACATAGCTCCCCGGCGCGTCTTCGATCGGCTTCACGGCTTCAGGGGGCCCTTGGTCGGGTCGCGGGCTTCGACCATGCCGCCGGACTTCTCGGCCAGCCATTCGCTCCAGTGCGGCCACCAGGAGCCGGGGTGCTCTTCGGCGCTGGCCATCCAGTCCTCGACCCGGTCGGGCAGGGTCGGGTTGGTCCAGTACTGGTACTTCTTGGCGTCCGGATGGTTGATGACGCCGGCGATGTGGCCGGAGCCGGCCATGATGAACTCCACCGGCCGCCGAAAAGCTCCGCGCCCTTGTAGACGGAGCGGTAGGGGGCGATGTGGTCCTCCTTGCTTGACTGCGCGAAGATCGGCGTCTTGACCTTTGACAGGTCGAGCTTCTCCCCGCCCAGCACCATCTCGCCCTTGGCCAGCCGGTTCTTCTGGTAGAACTCCCGAAGATAGAACATGTGCAGGGCGCGGGGCATGCGCGTCTGGTCGGAGTTCCAGTAGAGCAGATCAAAGGGGCGCGGGTCGCGGCCCATCAGGTAGTTGTTCACGAAGAACGACCAGATCAGGTCGTTGGCCCTGAGCGCATTGAAGGTGCCGGCCATCATCGAGCCGGGCAGCACCCCGCCGGCCCGCTCCATCGACACCTCGATCACCCGCAGCCAGTCCTCGTCGGTGAACAGCGACAGGTCGCCGGCCTCGCTGAAGTCCTGCTGGGCCGCGAAGAAGGTGGCCGAGGTCACCCGCTTGTCGCCCTTGGCCGCCATGTGGGCGAGGGTGCACGACAGCATGGTGCCGGCGATGCAATAGCCGACGGCGTTGAGCTTCTCGGTCCCCGCCTGCTTCAGCGTCTGGGCGATGGCCTCATAGATGCCTTCGAGCATGTAGTCCTCGAAGGTCTTGTGGGCGAGCTTGGGCTCGGGGTTCACCCACGACACCAGGAACACGGAGAATCCCTGTTCCGTCAGCCACTTGATCATCGAGTTCTCGGGCCGCAGGTCGAGGATGTAGTACTTGTTGATCCACGGCGGGAAGACCAGCAGCGGCAGCTCGTGCACCTCGGCGGTCACCGGGGTGAACTGGATCAGCTGGAACAGCTCGTTCTGGAAGACCACCTTGCCCGGCGTGGTGGCGACGTTCTTGCCGACCTCGAACTGGGAGAAGTCGGTCTGGCTGATGGCCAGCTGCCCCTTGCCGCGCTGCATGTCGGCGGCGAAGTTCTCCATGCCCTTCACCAGGCTCTCGCCCTTGGTGTTCATCGCCTCGCGCAGGGCGGCGGGGTTGGACATCAGGAAGTTACGACGGGGAGAAGGCGTCGGTCAACAGCTTGGTGAAGAACTCCACCCGCCGCTTCTCGGTCGGGTCGACCTCCTCGACGCTGGAGACGAGGTTGTTCAGCCAGTTCGCCGAAAGCAGGTAGGACTGCTTCAGGGCGTCGAACATCGGGTTGTCGGACCACTCCGGATCGTTGAAGCGCCGGTCGCCGCGGTCGGGGGTGACCACCGGCGTGGTCGTCTCGCCGGCCATGCGCCGCGCGGTGTTCTGCCAGAGGTTCATGTAGCCGGTGAACAGGTCCGCCTGGGCCTTCAGCACCTTGTCCGGCTGGGCGGCGAGGCGGCCCATCAGGCCCGTCATGGCCGGGGCCATGCGGAACGGGTCGGCGTTCATCGACTGGCCCCGCTCGGCGCCCTTGATGGCGGCGTCGGCGAGGGCGCCCTGGGCGATCATCGCGGCCTTGGCGAGGTTGGCGGAGAGCTCCTGCAGGTCCTTCAGATGCTCGGCGGGCGGGCTGTCCGCCGCCGGGGGCGGCTGGACCGCCTCGGGGGGCTTCTCGGCCGCCGGCGCCGCAGACTTGGCCTTGCGCGCCTTGGAAGGCGCGTCCTTCACATCGGTCATCACTTTACCTTTTCCAAAGAGCGCCTTACCTGCGGCGCCCTTCCGTCGGGACGGATCATCGCATAAGACCCGTGATACATCGAACCTTGGGCGCCTCCTTGCCGCGGAATTTCACATCACCGGCCATCTTCAGGGCTTCGCGGCTCCCGCTCGGGCTGGCGGCGGCGCTCGCCGCGTCGGGATGTTTCGCGCCGACCACCCTGCGGTCCATGTCCAACCTGCCCGTCGATCCCAATTCGCCCGTGGCCCGCGACGTCGCCTACGCCAGCAAGCATCCGGGGCCGTACCCGAAGTTCGCCTCCATCCCGCCGATCCCGACCGACGTGCGGCCGGCCGCCGCCTACCGCAGCCAGGTGACCGACATCGAGGCGCGCCAGGCGCAACTCGACAGCCAGGCCGCCGCCCTGCCGCCGGTGGACACCGACACCGAGGCCTACGCCGCGGGGGCCCGCTCGCGCGCGGCGGTACCGGCGGGAGAGGTCCCGCCGCCGAACTCCGCCGAACAGACCGAAGCCTATGCCGCATCCCTGCGGGAACGAGCTACGCCGCCTCCGCCGCCCAAATAAGGCGCCGGAGGCGTAAATCCAGCTTCGTTCAAACGCTTGGCTCCGATCCGGCCGGAGTCTATCCAGGCGTCGCAGGACCATCCGGCCGGGTCGCCGACCAATGAACAACGACTTCCATCGCATCCAACGCCTCCCGCCCTACGTCCTGGCGGAGGTCGACCGCCTGAAGGCGCAGCTGCGCGCCAAGGGCGTGGACATCATCGACTTCGGCATGGGCAATCCCGACATGCCGACCCCCGCGCACATCGTCGACAAGCTCTGCGAGACGGCGCGGAAACCGAAGACCAACCGCTATTCCGCCTCGCGCGGGATCGGGGGCCTGCGCCGCGCCATGGCCGGCTATTACGACCGCCGGTTCGGTGTGAAGCTGAACCCCGAGACCGAGGTGATCTCCACCATCGGCTCCAAGGAGGGCCTGGCCAACCTCGCCCAGGCGATCACCGGGCCCGGCGACGTGGTGATCTGCCCCAACCCGGCCTATCCGATCCACGCCTACGGCTTCATCATGGCGGGCGGCGCGATCCGCCACGTCCCGGCGCTGACGGCGGAGCAGTACCTGTCGGGGATCAGCCTGGCGATGAGCGACCTGGCGCCGCCGCCGGTCGCCCTGATCGTGAACTTCCCGTCCAACCCGACCGCCCAGTGCGTCGACCTCGACTTCTACAAGGAGGTCGTGCGCATGGCGAAGAAGCACGAGTTGATCGTGCTGTCGGACGTGGCCTATTCGGAGATCTATTTCGAAAACAACCCGCCGCCGTCGATCCTGCAGGTCGAGGGCGCCAAGGACATCGCGGTCGAGGTCAACTCCCTGTCCAAGACCTACGCCATGCCCGGCTGGCGCGTGGGCATGGTGGTCGGCAACGAGCGGCTGATCGCGGCCCTGGCGCGGGTGAAGTCCTACCTCGACTACGGCGCCTTCACGCCGATCCAGGTGGCCGCCACGGCGGCGCTGAACGGCCCGCAGGACTGCGTCGAGGAGATCCGCCAGACCTACAAGGCGCGCCGCGACGTGCTGGTCGAGAGCATGGGCCGGGCCGGCTGGGAGATCCCGCCGCCGCCGGCCTCGATGTTCGCCTGGGCCCCGGTGCCGGAGGCGTTCCGCGAGGCGGGCTCGATGGTGTTCGCCAAGCTGCTGATCGAGCAGGCGGGCGTGGCCGTGTCGCCCGGCGTCGGCTTCGGCGAGCACGGCGAGGGCTATGTCCGCATCGGCCTGGTGGAGAACGAGCACCGCATCCGCCAGGCGGCGCGCAACGTGCGCAAGTTCCTGCAGGACCCGCAGGCGGCGCTGGAGCGTGCGCCCGCGCTCGCCGCGCTGTAGGGTCGGCGGATGAGTGAAGCACCTTGCGGCTCGGCGTCGCCGGCCTCGGCACCGTCGGCGCCGGCCTGATCCAGTTTCTGGCCGAGCGGCCGGACTTCGCCCCGGCCGGCGGGCGCGTGGAGATCGGGGGCGTGTCCGCGCGCTCCCGCTCGCGGCCGCGGCCGGTGGACATCTCCGCCTACGCCTGGTTCGACGATCCGGTCGCCCTGGCCGCCTCGCCGGACATCGACGTCCTGGTCGAGCTGATCGGCGGCTCCAACGGTACGGCCAAGGCCGCGGTCGAGGCGGCGCTGTCGCGCGGCAAGCCGGTGGTCACGGCCAACAAGGCCCTGATCGCCGAGCACGGCCTGGAGCTGGCGCGACTGGCCGAGGCCAAGGGCGTCCCGCTGCTGTTCGAGGCGGCGGTGATGGGCGGCACGCCGGCGGTGAAGATGCTGCGCGAGGCCATGGTCGGCGACGAGGTCATGGCCGTCGCCGGCATCCTCAACGGCACCTGCAACTTCATCCTGACCGAGATGGAGGCGTCGGGCCGCGCCTTCGCCGACGTGCTGGCCGAGGCCCAGCGCCTGGGCTACGCCGAGGCCGACCCGACGATGGACATCGGCGGCTTCGACGCGGGGCACAAGATCACCCTACTGGCCGCCCTGGCGTTCGGCCGCGCCCCCAATTTCGCCGCCGCCGAGATCGAGGGCGTCAAGGACGTCGAGCTTCTCGACATCAAACTGGCCCGCGACCTGGGGTATCGGATCAAGCTCGTGGCGGCGGCGGTGCGCGAGGGCGATGCGGTGTCGGTGAGGGTCTATCCGGCGCTGGCGCCCCTGAACCACCCGCTGTCGCTGACCGGGGGCGCGCTGAACGCCCTGTTCATCGAGGGCAGGCGCATCGGCCGCATCTTCATCCAGGGCCCCGGCGCGGGCGCGGGGCCGACCGCCGCGGCGGTCGCCGCCGACATCGCCGACCTGATGACCGGCGCCAAGCGGCCCGTGTTCCAGAAGCCGGCCGAGACGCTGGAGCCGTTCACCCCGATCGACGCCAGCCGCCACGTCGGGCGCGCCTACGTACGCCTGCTGGTCAAGGACCAGCCCGGCGTGATCGCCGCGGTGTCCGAGACCATCGCGGAGGCGGGCCTGTCCATCGACAGCTTCCTGCAGAAGCCCGTGGAGGACGCCGGCGGCGTGCCGATCGTGCTGACCACCCACGAGGCCCCCGAATCGGTCCTCGCCAAGGCCATCGACCAGATCGCCCGGCTCGACGCCGTCGTCGCGCCGCCGCGCATGTTGCGCATAGCCCCAGTATGAGAATCCGCCGACAAGACCGGCGCATGGAGACGCCTCGATGAGTTCGACCGATTGGGATCGCTCGCTGGTCCTGGACGCAGCGCGCGTCACCGAGATCGCCGCCATCGCCGCCTGGAACCTGGCCGGGCGGGGCGACGAGAAGGCGGCCGACCAGGCCGCGGTCGACGCGATGCGCACGGCGCTGAACAGCCTCGACATCGACGGCGTGATCGTGATCGGCGAGGGCGAGCGCGACGAGGCGCCGATGCTCTACATCGGCGAGAAGGTCGGCACCGGCAAAGGCCCGCGCGTGGACATCGCGCTCGACCCGCTGGAGGGCACCACCCTGACGGCCAAGGCCATGGCCAACGCCTGCGCCGTGATGGCCTGGGCGCCGGCCGGCACCCTGCTGCACGCGCCCGACACCTACATGGACAAGATCGCCATCGGCCCCGGCTTCGATAACGGCGTGGTCGACCTCGACGCCTCGCCAGCCGACAACGTCAGGGCGCTGGCCAAGGCCAAGGGCTGCAAGCCCGAGGACATCACCGCCTGCGTCCTCGACCGGCCGCGCCACGCCGACATCATCGCGAGCCTGCGCGGCGTCGGCGCGCGCGTGCACCTGATCACCGACGGCGACGTGGCCGGGGTGATCAACACCGCCGACCCGGAGACCGGCATCGACATCTACATCGGCCAGGGCGGCGCGCCGGAGGGCGTGCTGGCCTGCGCGGCGCTGAAGTGCGTCGGCGGCCAGTTCCAGGGCCGGCTGGTGTTCCGCAACAACGACGAGCGCGGCCGCGCCGAGCGCCTCGGCCTCACCGATTTCGACCGCAAGTACGACCTGCACGAGATGGTCCGCGGCCCGGCGATCTTCGCCGCCACCGGCGTCACCAAGGGTGCGCTGCTGGACGGCGTGCGTTTCTCGGGCGGCCACGTGCACACCCACACCCTGGTGATGGACTCCACCTCCGGCGCCGTGCGCGACATCCGGATGAAGCGGGCGATCTGAACCCTCGATCGTCATCGCCGGGACAGGCCCGGCCATGACGGGTTCAATGTCCTGACCCGTCCCGGACGCCGACGGGAATCGGGGTATGGTGATCGGATGCCCGATGACGCCCCGCGTTTTGGATTCCTCGGCGTCGCGCGTTCGCTGTCCGGCCGCGCCTGGCGCCAGCGCCCGGCCGACGCCGGCCTCGTGCGCCGCCACCAGCTCGGCCTCGGGGTCTCCGAGCCGTTCGCCCGCGCCCTGGCCGCGCGCGGCGTTGCGGAGGACGCCGCCGGCGACTTCCTCAACCCGACCCTGAAGGCGCTGTTCCCCGATCCGTCCTCGTTCCTCGACATGGACCGCGCCGCCGAGATCCTGGTCGACGCCCTGGAGCGGCGGCGGCCGACCGTGGTGTTCGCGGACTACGACGTGGACGGCGCCGCCAGCTCCGCCCTCCTGGTGCGCTGGTTCCGGGCCATGGGCGCGGACCTGCCGATCTACGTCCCCGACCGGATGACCGAGGGCTATGGGCCCAGCCCGGCCGCCTTCCGCCGCCTGCAGGCCGAGGGCGCCGAACTGGTGGTCACCGTCGACTGCGGCGCGGCGGCGCACGACGCCCTGAACGCCGCCGCCGAGATCTGCCTGGAGGTCGTGGTCATCGACCACCACCTGATGCGCGGCGACACGCCTCCCGCCGCCGCCCTGGTCAATCCGAACCGCCCCGGCTGCAACTCCGGGCAGGGGGTGCTGGCGGCCGCCGGCGTCACTTTCGTCCTGCTCGCCGCCCTGAACCGCGAGGCGCGCCGCCGCGGCCTGTTCGCCGCCCGCGCAGAGCCGGACATCCGCCAGTGGCTCGACCTCGCCGCCCTCGGCGCCGTCTGCGACGTGACCCAGCTCGTCGGCTTCAACCGCGCCCTGGCGGCCCAGGGGCTGAAGGTGATGTCGGCCTGGCGCAATCCGGGGCTGCGCGCCTTGCTCGAGGTCTCCGGCGCGAAACCTGGGCCCGCGGGCGTGTTCCACGCTGGCTTCGTGCTCGGCCCCCGGATCAACGCCGGCGGCCGCATCGGCCGCTCGGACCTCGGCGCGCGCCTTCTGTCCTCCGACGACCCGGAGGAGGTCGCCGCCCTGGCCGAGGAACTCGACGCCCTGAACGCCTCGCGCAAGGAGGTGGAGCGCCAGGTGGTCGAGCAGGCCGCCGAGATGATCGAGAAGGCCGGCCACGGCGCCGAGCCCGTGATCGTGGCCGCCAGCGAGGGCTGGCACCCCGGCGTCGTCGGCATAGCCGCCGGACGCCTGCGCGAGCGCTATCGCCGGCCGGTGATCGTCATCGGCCTCGATCCCGCCGCGGACATCGGCAAGGGCTCGGGCCGCTCCCAGCCCGGCGTGAACCTCGGCCGCGCCATCCAGGCAGCGTTCGACGAGGGCCTGCTGCTCGCCGGCGGCGGCCACGCCATGGCGGCGGGCCTGTCGGTGCGCCCCGCGGCGATCGACGCCCTGCGCGGCTTCCTGTGCGAGCGCCTGGCCGAGGACTGCGCCGTGGCGGTCGCCGCCGACGCGGTGGAGATCGACGCCCTGGTCTCGCCCGCCGCCGCGGGGCGGGGCCTGTTGGAGGAATTCCAGCGCCTGGCGCCGTTCGGCCCCGGCAATCCCGAGCCGATGTTCGCGGTCGGCGACGCCCTGGTGGAGCATCCGATGGCGCTGCGCGGCGGCCATGTCCGCTGCACCCTGACCGACGGCGCGGGCGCGCGGCTGAAGGCGGTGGCGTGGCGCGCGGGGGAGACCGACCTGGGCAAACGGCTGATGGCCGGGCAGGGCGCGCTGCACGTGGCGGGACGTCTGAAGCCGGACGACTATCAGGGCCGCCAGGGCGTGGAGCTGGAGATCGAAGACGCCGCCGATCCACGCATGTGCGGCTGATCCAAGAAATCGTCCGCCGCGCCTTGCGCAGCCGGATGGACGCGGGATATATCGCCGCTTCCCTGGCGGACGGGCCCTTCGTCTATCGGTTAGGACATCAGATTTTCATCTGGGGAGAGGGGTTCGACTCCCCTAGGGCCTACCAAAAAAGACCGCTTTGCGGCACGCCAAGTGTTCGCAAGTTCTAACCGTGGCGAAAATGCGCGGTGACGCTCTCCTCTTACGAGAACAATGTTACCGAGGAGGCGTTCGCCCGGAAGCGTGGGGCGGACGAGAGGGGCGGGATGTCCAGTTACGAACTAGATGGAGGGGATCCGAACGAAGAATCCGTTCGGATCAGCGGGCGCGTGAAGTGGTTCGATCCGGCGAAGGGGTACGGTTTCATCGTTCCCGACGACCCGGGCCAGACGGACTTGAGGGACGTGCTTCTGCACGTCACCAGCCTGCGTCAATGCGGGCGCGAGACGGCGCTCGAAGGCTCGACGGTGGTCTGCGAGGTCGTGCGCCGGCCGAAGGGCTGGCAGGTGTCGGAGATCGTCCAGTTCGACGAAACCTCGGCCTCGCCGATGGAGCGGCCGATGCGTCCGCACGACGGCGGCGGCTTCCGGCGCGAACGCGACCATTTCGGCGCGCGCCGCGAGTCGGACGGGCGCGGACGGTTCGACGGGGGGGAGCGCCGCGGCGCGCCGCCGCCGCAGCGCCGCGCGCTGGAGCCGCAGGGGCCGCCCGAGCGGGCCAAGGTCAAGTGGTTCAAACCGCACCAAGGGCTACGGCTTCGTGGTCCGCGACGGGCGAGCCGGGCGACATCTTCGTCCACATCGAGACCCTGCGCCGCTCCGGCCTGGAAGACCTCCAGCCTGGCGACGACGTGGTGGTGCGCTTCGCCGAGGGCCCCAAGGGCCTGGTGGTGGCGGAGATCGAGCCGGGCGCCTGAGCCCGCCGTTTACGGCCGCGCCGCACGCCGTAAGCTTGGCCGGATGGTCCAGGCGTGCGGTCGATGAAGCTTCGTCTTTCGGGCGCGCTGGTGGCGCTGCTGTGCATGGCCGGCGTGGCGCGCGCCGCGCCGATCTATGGCTACCAGGTGGTGCGGACCTATCCGCACGACGTCGGCGCCTTCACCGAGGGCCTCTTCTACCAGGACGGCCTCCTCTACGAGAGCACGGGCCTGGAGGGCCGCTCGTCGATCCGCAAGGAGCGGCTGGAGACCGGCGAGGTCGTGCTGAAGCGCGACATCCCGCGGCAATACTTCGGCGAAGGCGTCGTCGCCTGGGGCGGCAAGCTGATCGAGCTGACCTGGAAGAGCCGCATCGGCTTCACCTATGACCTCGCCACATTCCAGCCGACCGGCCATTTCAACTATCGCGGCGAAGGCTGGGGCCTGACCGAGGGACGGCCGGCGCATCATCATGAGCGACGGCACCGACCAGATTCGCTTCCTCGACCCGGCGACCCTCAAGGAGACCGGCCGGATCACCGTCGCCGACGGGGCGCACAAGATCGACAACCTGAACGAACTGGAGTTCGTCGACGGCGAGATCTACGCCAACGTCTGGCAGACCCAATCTGATCGCCCGGATCAGCCCCGCCACCGGCAAGGTGCTGGGCTGGATCGACCTCACCGGCCTGCTCGATCCGGCCGATGCGGCGTCGGTCGACGTCCTCAACGGCATCGCCTACGACAAGGCCGGCCGCCGCCTGTTCGTCACCGGCAAACTCTGGCCCAAGGTGTTCGAGATCAGGCTGATCAAGCAGCCATAGGCGCCGCGCCAGTTGCGAGGCGCCGGCGGGCGTGGCAAACACCGGCGGATGCTCGGGGCGTAGCGCAGCCTGGTAGCGCATCTGCTTTGGGAGCAGAGGGTCGCGTGTTCGAATCACGCCGCCCCGACCATCCGGACGTGAAGGGGACGCCATGCTCGCTCGCATCTACAAGCCCGCCAAGACCGCCATGCAGTCCGGCAAGGCCCGCACGCGCGACTGGGTGCTGGAGTTCGAGCCGGCCTCCGCCAGAAAGCCCGAGCCGCTGATGGGCTGGACCCAGCTCCACCGACATGAATGGCCAGGTGCGCCTGGCCTTCGAGACCAAGGAGGAAGCCGTCGCCTACGCCCAGCGCCACGGCATCCCGTTCCAGCTGTTCGAGCCGCAGGAGGCGCGGCGGATCATCAAGGCCTATGCCGACAACTTCGCCGTCGACCGCCGCGAGCCCTGGACGCACTGACGCCGAACGGGGCAGGGTGGCGGCGCAAGCCGACCCCGTAGCTCAACCGGATAGAGCATCCGCCTTCTAAGCGGACGGTTGCAGGTTCGAGCCCTGCCGGGGTCGCCAGTTCAGCCGGCGATGGCCTCCAAGCCGCGGCGCAGGTCCTCGATCAGGTCCTCCGGCGCCTCCAGGCCGACGTGCAGCCGCAGCAGCGGGCCGGCGTAGGTCGGCAGGTCCGCGCCGGTGCTCCGCTGGGGATCGCAATGGATCGCCAGGCTCTCGTGCCCGCCCCAGGAGAAGCCGAGGCCGAACAGCTTGAGGGCGTTGAGGAACGCCTCGGCGGCCCCCTCGGGGCCAGGCTGCAGGACGAAGCCGAACAGGCCGCAGGCGCCGGAGAAGTCGCGCTTCCAGAGGTCGTGGCCGCGCGCGCCGGGCAGGGCGGGGTGCAGCACCTCCGCCACCTGCGGCTGCTCGCGCAGCCAGGCGGCGACCTCGATCCCGCTCGCGCCGTGGCGCGCCAGGCGGGTGGGCAGGGTGCGCAGGCCGCGCAGCATCAGATAGGCGTCCTCGGGCGACACCGACCAGCCGACCTGGTGCATGCCGGCGTCCAGCGCCTTCAAGAGGGCCGGGTCGCGCACCGCCGCCGATCCCATGAACACGTCCGAATGGCCGCCGACGTACTTGGTCAGGGCCTGGCTGCTGATGTCGACGCCGTGATCGAGCGGCCGGAACAGCCAGCCGGCGCCCAGGTGTTGTCCATCAGGGTCAGCACGCCGCGCGCCCGCGCCAGGGCGGCGATGGCGGGGACGTCCTGCATCTCGAAGGTCAGGGAGCCGGAGCGACCTCCAGCACGATCATCCGCGTGCGCTCGCCGGCCAGGGCCAGCACCTCTTCGGCGGAAGCCGACTGGGGGTAGTAGCGCACGCCGACGCCGAAGCGGGTGAGCATCCGGTCGCAGAAGACGCGGGTGGGCCGATAGACGTGGTCGGCGACCAGCACCTCGTCCCCGGCCTTCAGGAGGGCCAGCATCGGCCCGGTGACGCCGAGAGGCCCGAGGGGAACAGCCGCGCCCCGGCCGCGCCCTCCAACTCGGCGATCGCCTCGCACAGCGCATTGCGCGTCGACAGCCCCGCGCGGCCATAGCCGACCTGGGACGGGTCGTAGAGCGAGGCGGCGTCGGGCATGAGCACGGTGGAGGCGCGCTGGATCGGCGGATTGACCGTCCTCGCCAGCGGCTTCGGTTCCGAGGCGGAATGGACGACCCGCGTCTCGTCCTTCATGACGCCTCGCCCACGGCCACGGGCGTATCGGCCGAGAGCCCCATTCGGTCCAGGAGCCGTCGTAGACCGCCGCATGCCAGTGGCCGAGCCGCGCCAGGGCCAGGGCGGCGGTGGAGGCGGCGACGCCCGAGCCGCAGCTCGTCACGATCGGCCGGTCGAGGTCGAGGCCGGTGGTCAAGAGGACGTGGGTCAGCTCGTTCGCCGGCAGCAGCGTGCCGTCGGGCGCGATCAGGTCGCCGACGGGCAGGTTCACCGCGCCCGGCATGTGGCCGGCGCGCAGGCCCGGCCGCGGCTCTGGCGTCTCGCCGCGGAAGCGGGCGGCGGGGCGCACGTCCAGCACCTGGGCCGAGCCGGTGGCCAGCGCCTCGCGCACCTGGTCGAGGCTCCTGACGATGTCCGCGTCCAGCCGCGCCGAGAAGCGTGCACGCCTGGGCGGGACGGGCGGCCCGCTCTCGGTCGGCCGGCCTCGGCGCGCCACTTGGGCAGGCCGCCGTCGAGCACGAACACCTTGCCGTGGCCGAACAGGCGGAAGGTCCACCACACCCGCGGCGCCGAGAACAGCCCCACGCCGTCGTAGACCACCACCGTGTCCTCCGTGGTGATCCCGAGGGCCCCGGCCTGGTCCTCGAACTGCTCCAGCGGCGGGACCATGTGCGGCAGGGGCGAGGCGCGATCACAGATGTCGTCGATGTCGAAGAACACCGCGCCGGGGATGCGGGCCGCGAGGTAGTCGGCCTTGGGGTCGCGCGGATCGCCGGGCAGATGCCAGGAGGCGTCGACCACCTTCACCCGCTCGTCGCCCAGGTGTTCGTGCAGCCACTCGCCGCTGACCATCGGATCTTCGGGCATGGCTACATCCAGGGCGGGGTGGGCAGGCCGCGCTCGGCCAGGAAGGCGGGGTTGAACATCTTGGTCTGATAGCGCTGGCCGCCGTCGGCCAGGATGGTGACGATGGTCTTGCCGGGGCCGAGCGCGCGCGCCAGCCGGATCGCGCCGGCGATGTTGACGCCCGACGAGCCGCCCAGGCACAGGCCCTCGTGCATCACGAGGTCGAACACGATCTCCAGCGCCTCGGGGTCGGGGATCTGGAAGGCGTGGTCGACGGTCAGGCCTTCGAGGTTGCCGGTGATCCGGCCCTGGCCGATGCCCCTCGGTGATCGAATTGCCTTCGGCCTTCAGCTCGCCGGCCGTGTACCAGTTGAACAGGGCCGCGCCGAACGGGTCGGCCCAAGCCGATGGCGACGTCGGGCTTCCTCTCGCGCAGGGCCATGGCCACGCCCGCCAGGGTGCCGCCCGAGCCGACCGCGCAGATGAAGCCGTCGACCTTGCCGCCCGTCTGGGCCCAGATCTCCGGGCCCGTCGTCTCGTAGTGGCCCTGGCGGTTGGCGACGTTGTCGAACTGGTTGGCCCAGACCGCGCCGTTCGGCTCGACCGCCGCCCGCTCCTCGGCCAGCCGGCCGGAATAGCGGACGTAGTTGTTGGGGTTCGAATAGGGAACCGCGTCCACCTCGATCAGCTCAGCGCCCCACAGGCGCAGGGCGTCCTTCTTCTCCTGGCTCTGGGTGCGGGGGATCACGATGGCGGTGCGGTAGCCGAGCACGGAGGCGACCATGGCCAGGCCGATACCGTGTTGCCGGCGGTGCCCTCCACGATCAGGCCGCCGGGGCGCAGCTGGCCCTTGCGCTCGGCGTCGCGGATGATGGCCAGGGCGGCGCGGTCCTTGACCGACTGGCCGGGTTCATGAACTCGGCCTTGCCGTAGATCTCGCAGCCGGTGATCTCGCTGGCGCGACGGAGGCGGATCAGGGGGTGTCGCCGATGGCTTCCAGGGCGCTCGGCTTGACGGTCTGGGGCAGGGCGGGGGCTGTCATGGAGCGCCGGACGCTAAGGGCTCGGCCCGCGCGGCGCAAGGCCGCAGGACGGCCTCAGGAGACCTCGTGGATGGCCTTCAGCGTGCGCAGCAGGGGGCCGGCGGCCTCCAGCGGCAGGCAGCTTGGGCCATCGCACAGCGCTTGTCCGGGTCGGGGTGGAACTCGAGGAAGACGCCGTCCGCGCCGGCCGCCACGGCCGCCTTGGCGATGATCGGCACGCCCTCGCGCCGGCCCGCCGGTGGAGGCGCCGCTGCTGCGCGGGTCTGCGCCGGGAAGCTGGACGGCATGGGTGGCGTCGATGGTCACCGGCGCGCCGAGCGCCCGCATCGCCTGGATGCCGAGCATGTCGACGACGAGGTTGTTGTAGCCGAACGAGACGCCCCGCTCGCACAGCACCACCAGGTCGCGCCCGACCGCCTCGCGAACCTTGGACAGGATGTTCCGGGCGTCCCAGGGCGCGAGGAACTGGCCCTTCTTGATGTGCAGCCAGCCGCCGGCGCGCTCGACCCGCGCGGGCCGCGGCGATCACGAGGTCGGTCTGGCGGCAGAGGAAGGCGGGGATCTGGACGATCTCGGCCACGGCGGCGACCGGCTCGACCTGGTCGATCTCGTGCACGTCGGTGATCACCGGCACGCCGTATTTCGCCTTCACCTGCTCCAGCATCTTCAGGCCCGCATCGAGGCCCGGGCCGCGGTAGCTGGTGATCGAGGAGCGGTTGGCCTTGTCGAAGCTGGCCTTGAACACGAACGGCAGGCCGAGCTCGGCCGTCGCCGCCTTCAGCTGCGCGCAGGTCTCCAGCGCCAGGCCCGCGTCCTCCAGCACGTTCAGCCCGGCCAGCACGACCAGGGGCTGGCCGTCGCCGATCGAGAGGGCGGGCGGGTCATGGAGAGCGTCGGCATCCGGGGTCCTGCGCGTGGTGATCGTCCGCCGGGGTGTAGCGGCCCGCGCCGAGCCGCGCCATAACTTCGCCGCCGCCGGAGACGCATCGCCCATGCCCACGCCCGACCAGCAGGCCCTGATCGAGGCCATCTCGCACCGGCTGCAGGCCGAGCCGCGGGTGCAGGCAGCCTGGCTGGCCGGCAGCCTCGGCAAGGGCGAGGGCGACGCCTTCAGCGACGTGGACGTGCTGGCCCTGGTCGGCGAAGGGCCGGTCGGGGCGGTCTCGGCGGAGCTGGCCCGCGACCTTTCCGCCATCGCCGAGCCGGTGCTGGTCAACAACCCTCTACGGCGGCGCGGTGCTGAACGTGGTCACGGCCGAGTGGCGGCGATTCGACATCAGCCTGATCACGCCGGACCTGCTCGGCCGCTACCACGCCGACGCCTGACGCCGCTGTTCAACCGCGGCGACGCCGAGCCGCCGCGCCCGCCGCAGCCGCCCTATCGGCCCTCGCCGGAGCGGGTGCTGCAGATCGTAAACGAGTTCATCCGGGTGCTGGGCCTGACCAGCGTGGTGGTCGGCCGCCAGGAGTACGTCACGGCGCAGTCCGGCGTCGACATCCTGCGCCGCCTGACCATCGACCTGATGGTCGAGCAGAACCGCATCGGCCCGGCCGACCGCGGCGGCGCGCTGCACGCCAACCGGCTGCTGACCCTGGAGCAGCGGGTGCTGCTGTCCTCCCTTCCGCCCGTGGGCGCGGAGCGGGGCTCGATCCTCAGGGCGTCCGTGGAGCTCGCGCGCCTGTTCCTGCCGCGGGCCAAGGCGCTGGCGCACGAGGTGGGGGCGCCATGGCCGGCCGCGTTCGAGCAGGCGACGCGCGCGCACCTGGAACGCTCGCTCGGCCTGACGATCTAGCCGGCCGGGGCGCCCAGCATTCGGGCGGCGGAGGCCGGGCGCCGTCCGCGCGGGACATGACGGTTCCGAGGCGCGGAAAAACCCTTTAGGCCGCCTGCAGTTGCAGGGAGATCAGGCTATGCGGACGATGATCGTCGCGTGTCTCGGATGACGATGCTCGCCGCGGCGGCGCAGGCCGCGCCGGCTCGCCACCCGGCGGCGGAGGCCCAGGCGCTGGACCTGGCCGAGAAGGCCATCGCCCTGCGCTCCGTGGCGGGCCCGGGCAACCAGACGCCGCAGGTCGCCGCGCTCTACAAGGGGGCCCTGGTGGCCGGCGGCTTCGCCGACCAGGACGTGACCATCATGCCGGTGGACGACACCGCCTATCTGATCGCGCGCTGGCCCGGGACCGATCCGACGCTGAAGCCGCTGGTCATCTCCGGCACATGGACGTGGTCGAGGCCAAGCCCGCCGACTGGCAGCGCGACCCGTTCACCCCGATCGTGGAGAACGGCTACCTGTTCGGCCGCGGCGCCACCGACATGAAGCTCGACGGCACCCTGGCCATCGCCTCCCTGGTCGAGCTGAAGCGCGAGGGGCTACCGGCCGCGCCGCACCATCATCATCGAGTTCTCCGGCGACGAGGAGACCGCGGATGAAGACCAGCGCGATCATCGCCGACAAGCCTCTCCAACGCCGAACTGGTGCTGAACATCGACGGCGGGGGTGGCGTGCTCGACGAGAAGACCGGCGCGCCGGAATACTTCACCTGGCAGGGGGCGGAGAAGACCTACGCCGACTTCCAGCTCACGGTCACCAACCCCCGGCGGCCACTCCTCGCGGCCGCGCAGGGACAATGCGATCGACCAGCTCGCCGCCGCCCTGGTCCGCATCGGCCAATACCAGTTCACGCCCGAGCTCAGCGACCTGACCCGCGCCTATTTCGTCAGGCGGCCAGGTTCGAGGACCCCGAGATCGGCGCGGCCATGCGCGCCTTTGTGGCCGACCCGACCGACAAGGCGGCGATCGCGACCCTGGCGGCCAACCCGGCCACGGTCGGCAAGATCGGCACCACCTGCGTCGTCACCATGATCAGCGGCGGCCACGCCCTGAACGCCCTGCCGCAGCGGGCCACGGCCAACATCAACTGCCGCATCTTCCCGGGCCACAAGCCGGCCGAGATCATGGCGCAGCTGCAGGCGGTCGCGGCCGAGCCAACGGTGAGCTTCAAGGACGTCTCCGAGGGCTCGGTGGTCAC
>JBBCHF010000031.1:0-73158 GCA_037201645.1 Caulobacteraceae bacterium | reverse complement strand
GGACTCACCACAAGGACCCTGGTCGCCCAGGTTGGTCGTCCTGCGGCGCGCGTCAACCTTGCAAAGCCATCAAGGCGAAAGCTGGACGCGGCCGATCAGTTGCCGGTCTTCAGCTGCTCGCGGGCGACCGCCATCAGCTCGGCCATCTTCAGCCGCACGTCGCCCTCGGTGGCGGCGACACCGGCGCCCTTGAGGTCCTCGAACACCTTGCGCAGGACGTCTTCCTCGCCGGGCTGCTCGAAGTCGGACTTCACGACAGCCTTGGCGTAGTCCTCCAGGTGCGACTGCTCCAGGCCCATCAGCTCGCCGGCCCACAGGCCGAGCAGGCGGTTGCGGCGGGCCGCAGTCCGGAACTCCATGTCCTGGTCGTGGGCGAACTTCGCTTCGAAGCCCTGCTCGCGGTCGTCAAAGGTGGTCATACTCGAGTGCTCTCTCCCCGCGGAGCAGGTCCATAGCCCGCCGCCGGTCCGCGATCAATTGCGAGCGTCAGGCGTCCACAACGTCATGGAACCGGCGAAAGTCGATGACCCGACGCCCGTCGGGAGTCACCGAGAGCACGTCGGCGAAGCGCTTTCCCCACACGATTTCGTGTGCGCCGTAGGCGTGGCGGGCGTGGATCCGCTGGGCGAAGTGGTCGTCCACGCCGCTCAGCACCACGATCAGCTCCACCTCGTCGCGCGCCAGCGATTCGGGGCTCGCGCCATAGAGCGGGCTCGACGGATCGATCCGGTGCATCACGGTCCAGGTCAGGGCGAACAGGGGCGATCGCGCGCGCAGCACGGCCAGCTCCTCGAACCGGCGCAGGCGGTGGCCCTCGGAGGTGGTGATGTCGCGGGCCAGGGTGACCATGACCTCCGCCTCCAGGATCTGGTTGGAGCGGCGGTTGGCGGCGCGGAACATCAGGGTCGGAACCCCGTCGAACACGGTCACCACGGCGTGCTGGCTGAAAGTCACCCGGGCGGTGGGCCGCGAGACGCGGGCGAACACCAGGCCGGTGGCGATGGCGACATAGACGAGGCCGAGGAAGGTCTCGAGCGTCATCACGCTGTTCGCATAGACGCTGACCGGCGCCATGTAGCCGTAGCCGATGGTGCCGAAGGTCTCGACGCTGAAGAAGAAGGCGTCGAGGAAGTCGCCGCGCCGCAGGTTGATGATGCCGCCGGGATCGAGGCTGTAGAGCCAGGCGAAGCCCAGGTTCAGCGCCATGAAGAACCCAGCCATCAGCACGAGCACGCCCCATAGCGGCAGGGCCATGGCGCGGTGGTAGAGGTCGATGATGAACCGCTGTTCGGAGCTCTGGACGATGGGCCGCCGGGACTTCGGCCGCCTCGCCCGAACGGGCGGCGGTTGTGGCGGGGCCTCCTTGATCATGCCGTCATCCTGGCGCGATCGGCCGGCCCGCGCCAGGGCCGCGAAGGCGCCGCGGCGGCCAAGCGCCGTTTGCGCGGGCGCCGCCATTCCGGTAGGTTCCTGGCGACTTATCTATAGCATCGCCCGAGTCGAGCCGTCGCCTTCGCGACGTCTCGGGGATCGGTCGTTTCCCCATTGGGGCCAGGCAAAGAGCCATGACCACCCGCCGCAAGAAGATCTACGAGGGCAAGGCCAAGATCCTCTATGAGGGGCCAGAGCCCGGCACCCTGATCCAGTACTTCAAGGACGACACCACCGCCTTCGACGCCCAGAAGAAGGCCGTCCTGGAAGGCAAGGGCGTGATCAACAACCGGATCAGTGAATACATCATGACCCGGCTGAACGGCATCGGGGTCCAGAACCACTTCATCAAGCGGCTGAACCTGCGCGAACAGCTGATCAAGGAAGTCGAGATCATCCCGCTGGAGGTGGTCTGCCGCAACGTGGCGGCCGGCTCCCTGTCCAAGCGGTTCGGCATCCCCGAGGGCCAGGCCCTGCCCCGCTCGATCATCGAGTTCTATCTGAAGGACGACAAGCTGCACGACCCCTTGGTGTCGGAGGAGCACATCACCGCGTTCAACTGGGCCTCCACCCAGGAGATCGACGACATGCTGGCCATGACGCTGCGGGTGAACGACTTCCTCACGGGAATGTTCGGCGCCGTCGGCATCACCCTGGTGGACTTCAAGATCGAATACGGCCGGGTGTGGGAGGGCGACTTCTCGCGCGTGCTGCTGGCCGACGAGATCAGCCCCGATTCCTGCCGCCTGTGGGATTCCGCAACCAACGAGAAGCTCGACAAGGACCGCTTCCGCCGCGACCTCGGCAACGTGATCGAGAGCTACACCGAAGTGGCCCGCCGCCTCGGAATCATGAAGGAGATGCCCACCGTGATCCAGGGGGGCATGCAGTCGTGAAGGCCAAGGTCCACGTGTTCCTGAAGCCCGGCGTGCTCGACGTCCAGGGCAAGGCCATCGAAGGCGCCCTGCACGGCCTGGGCTTCGGCGACGTCTCCGGCGTGCGCGTCGGCAAGACCATCGAGTTCGACCTCGACGCCGCCGACAGGATCGCCGCCGAAGCCGAGCTGAAGGCCATGGCCGAGCGCCTCCTCGCCAACACCGTCATCGAAGGCTACCGGGTCGAGGTGGGGTGATGGGCGGGGTCGAGGAAGAAGGCGCGGAGTTCCGGCGGCCGGCGGCGGCATTCGAGGGGCTGGCGCGTTTCCGCACCTTCGGGCCTGACGGGCCTCTCTACGAGGTTTTGGGCGTGGGTCCGAACACCGTCCGCGTCCACGTCTTCGACAATGGCGAGGAATTCGACTATCGCCTCGACCGCGCGATCAACGATCCCGTCGCGAACTGATGTACGCGATCGCCTTCGATCTAACGGTCGCGGAGGTCGAAGCGCTTCACCCTCGCGGCTATCAAGCCGCCTATGCCGAGATCGGCGCCGCGCTCAGGCGGTTCGACTTCCGGCGCATCCAAGGTTCCGTGTACCTCACGGACAACGAGAATATGTATAACCTGACACGGGCGATGATGGCCCTGCGGGCGCTGCCCTGGTTTTCGGATTGCGTTCGCGACATCCGTGCGTTCCGTGTCGAGCAGTGGTCGGACTTCACGCCGATGTTCAAGGATCGGAGCGCGAACCAGTGAAATCCGCCGTCATCGTCTTCCCCGGCTCCAACTGCGACCGCGACTGCAAGACCGCCATCGAGCGGTCAACCGGCTCCAAGGTCGAGATGGTCTGGCACGCCGAAACCGAGCTTCCCGACGGCATCGACCTGATCGTCCTGCCCGGCGGCTTCTCCTACGGCGACTACCTGCGCTGCGGCGCCATCGCGGCCCTGTCGCCGGTGATGCGCGAGGTCAAGGCCGCCGCCGACCGCGGCGTCGCGGTGGCGGGAATCTGCAACGGCTTCCAAATCCTCTGCGAGGCCGGGATGCTGCCCGGCGCCCTGCTGCGCAACGCCTCGCTGAAGTACGTCTGCAAGCCGGTGGAGCTGAAGGTCGCCAACGGCCAGACCCGCTTCACCGCCGGCTACCAGGGCCGCCGCACCGTGAAGATGACCATCGGCCACGGCGACGGGAACTACTTCGCCGACGAGGCCGCGCTGGACCGTCTGGAGGGCGAGGGCCAGGTGGTGTTCCGCTATGCGGAGAACCCCAACGGCTCGGCGCGCGACATCGCCGGCGTGGTCAACGAACGCGGCAACGTGCTCGGCATGATGCCCCACCCCGACCGCGCCTTCGAGGAGGAGCTCGGCTCCGCCGACGGCGCGATCTTCTTCCAGAGCGTGCTGCAGAGCGCCTGACGACGCCGGCCGCCAAAACCTTGGGGCTCAGGGCTTGCGCTTGCCGTCGTCCCACGCCTTCACGGCCGCCATGGTGTTCTCCACGTGCTTGGACGGGTCGAGGCTAGTGTATTCGTAGGCGACCCTGCCGTCGGGCGTGATCACATAGGAGGTGCGGTTGGCGAGCTGCACGCTGGCGGGCGCGCCCGGCGGGCTCCACACCACGTCATAGGCCTTGATCACCGTTCCGTCCGGGTCCGCCGCGACCGGGAACTTGGAGCGGCATTCGCTGACCGAGAACTTGTTCAGCTTGTCGATGCCGTCCTTGGACACGCCGATCACCGTGGCGTGCAGCTTCTGGAAGTCGGGCGTGGCGTCGGCGAACTCGTGCGCCTCGATGGTGCAGCCGGGCGTGAAGGCGGCCGGATAGAAGTAGAGCACCACAGGCCCCTTCTTCAGGGCGTGGGCGAGGTCGAACTTGAACACCTTGCCGCCCATCGAGGCCTGGGCCGCGAACGGCGGCGCCTTGGCCCCCACGGGCAGGGCGGCATAGGCCGGCGCGGCGGCCATCGAGGCCAGGGCGGCGGACACGAGCAGACGTTTCATCACGGTTTCTCTCCCCAGATACCAACGGCCCCCAGGCGCGACCTTACGCCCGCGCCCGCCCGCGCGCCATGGCCAAGCCCCGCCCATGGCCGGCGCTGGCCGCCGCCCCGCCGAGGGGCCTAGAATGGCGCCGACCGCCGCCGCGCCCGGGAGTGAGACGCATGCTTGAACTCTACCACGCCGACCCCAACGCCAACTCCGCCAAGCCCCTGTTCGCGCTCTATGAGAAGGGCGTGCCGTTCACCAGCCGTTGGATGGACTTCGGCAAGTGGGAGCAGCATTCGGACTGGTTCAAGGCGCTGAACCCCAACGGCCAAGTCCCCGCCCTGGTCCACGACGGCAAGGTCATCACCGAATCGACCGTCATCTGCGAATACATCGACGAGGTGTTCGACGGCCCGCCGCTGCGTCCGGGCGACCCCTACTGGCGGGCCCGGATGCGGATTTGGACCAAGTTCGTGGACGAATACTTCTGTCCGGCCGTCTCGCTGATCGGCTGGCACATCGGCGTGGCGCGCCTGGCCAAGGCGCTGTCGGACGCGGAGTTCGAGGCGCACGTCCGTACTATCCCCCTGCCCGAGCAGCAGGCCAAGTGGCGGCTGGCGCGAGAGGGCTTCCCGCAGGACCAGCTCGACGACGCCCGGCGGCGGGTGGAAACCTCCATAAAGAGGATGGAGGCCGCCCTGGCCGAGCACCCCTGGCTCGCGGGCGACGCTTTCTCCCTGGCCGAGATCGGCGCTTTCCCGATGGCCCAGGCCGTGCCCTACCTCATGCCCGAGTTCGTTGGCGAGGCCTCGACCCCGCGGGTGATCGACTGGCTGCAGCGGGTCTATGACCGCCCCGCCATCCAGGCCGCGCTGAAGACCAGCCGCAACCCCAATCCCCGCGCCGTGCCCGGCCGCGAGGCCCTTGCGCACGATCGGAACCGAGATGGTCGAGAAGGCGGCCGGCGAGCCCCAGCCCGCCGCGTGACCGCGGCCTCGCCCGGAACATCTTGCGAACATCCGGAACTTGGTTTACGGTTTGTTCCATCGCGGGCTCGTCGCGTTTCCCGGCTCCAGGCTGCGGAATCGTGACATAAGGAGGGGCTTTCAATGAACCAATCGGTGTTGCGCCTCGTGGAACGGAACGACGGAGAGAAGCAGCGGGCGCTCGAGGCGGCGCTGTCCCAGATCGACCGGGCGTTCGGCAAGGGCTCGGTGATGAAGCTCGGCGACCGCAAGTCGGCGGTCGAGATCGAATCGGTGTCCACCGGGTCGCTGGGGCTGGACCTGGCGCTCGGCATCGGCGGCCTGCCCAAGGGGCGGATCGTCGAGATCTACGGGCCCGAGAGCTCGGGCAAGACCACGCTCGCCCTGCACGTGGTGGCCGAGGTGCAGAAGGCCGGCGGCACGGGCGCCTTCATCGACGCCGAACACGCCCTGGACCCCGGCTACGCCCACAAGCTCGGCGTGAACCTGGACGACCTGCTGGTTTCCCAGCCCGACACGGGCGAGCAGGCGCTGGAGATCACCGACACCCTGGTGCGCTCGGGGGCGGTGGACGTGATCGTGATCGATTCGGTGGCGGCCCTGACGCCGCGCGCCGAGATCGAGGGGGAGATGGGCGACCAGCTTCCCGGCCTGCAGGCGCGGCTGATGAGCCAGGCCCTGCGCAAGCTCACCGCCTCGATCTCCAAGTCCAAGACCCTGGTCATCTTCATCAACCAGATCCGCATGAAGATCGGGGTGATGTATGGCTCGCCCGAGACCACCACCGGCGGCAACGCCCTGAAGTTCTACGCCTCGGTGCGCCTGGACATCCGCCGCACCGGCTCGGTGAAGAACCGCGACGAGATCGTCGGCAACGCGGTGCGGGTGAAGGTGGTCAAGAACAAGGTCGCGCCGCCGTTCCGCGAGGTCGAGTTCGACATCATGTACGGCGAGGGCATCTCCAAGCTCGGCGAGATCCTGGACCTCGGGGTCAAGGCCGGGGTGGTGGAGAAGTCCGGCTCCTGGTTCTCCTTCAACTCCCAGCGGATCGGCCAGGGGCGCGACAACGCCCGCGAGTTCCTCAAGGCCAATCCCGACATGGCCGGCGAGATCGAGCAGGCGGTGCGCAAGAACGCCGGCCTGATCGTCGAAGAGCTGCTGGTCGGCGGGCCGTCAGGGGACGAATAGCCGTCGCGAGGCTGCGGCCGTCAGAGCCGCAGCCGCCGCAGCGCGGCGCCCGGTCCCCGGCCATTTCCGGCCGGGCGTTCGGGCGCCGGACGCCCTCATGCGAGGGGGTGCTTGGCTTGGCGCGGGCCGGCCCTCTATATGGCGGCCATGTCGAGCCTGAACCAGATCCGCACAGCCTTCCTGGACTACTTCGCGGCCAACGGCCACCTGATCAGGCCGTCCGCGCCGCTGGTGCCGGACAGCGATCCCACCCTCCTGTTCGTCAATGCCGGGATGGTGCCGTTCAAGAACGTGTTCACCGGCCAGGAGACGCCGCCTTCGCCGCGGGCGACCTCGGCGCAGAAGTGCGTGCGCGCCGGCGGCAAGCACAACGACCTCGACAACGTCGGCTACACCGCCCGCCACCTGACCTTCTTCGAGATGCTGGGGAACTTCTCCTTCGGCGACTACTTCAAGGAGCGCGCGATCGAGCTGGCCTGGGGGCTGGTCACCCGCGACTTCGGTATCGATCCGGACCGGCTCCTGGTCACCGTCTACGCCGAGGACGAGGACGCCGCGGGCCTTTGGCGCAAGATCGCCGGCCTTCCCGACGGCCGCATCATCCGCATCCCCACCACCGACAACTTCTGGTCCATGGGCGACACCGGCCCCTGCGGCCCCTGCTCGGAGATCTTCTACGACCACGGGGAGCACATCCCCGGCGGCCCGCCCGGCTCCCCCGACGAGGACGGCGACCGGTTCGTGGAGATCTGGAACCTGGTCTTCATGCAGTTCGAACAGTCGGCGGACGGCTCGCGCGTTCCCCTGCCCAAGCCGTCCATCGACACCGGCATGGGGCTGGAGCGGTTCACCACCGTCATGCAGGGGGTGCACAGCGTCTTCGACACGGACCTGTTCCGCAGCCTGATCGCCGCCTCCGAAGACCTGACCTCGACCCGGGCCGAAGGCGACACGGCGGCCTCCCACCGCGTCATCGCCGACCACCTGCGCTCGTCCTGCTTCCTGATCGCCGACGGGGTGTCGCCGTCGAACGAGGGCCGCGGCTATGTCCTGCGCCGGATCATGCGCCGTGGCATGCGCCACGCCCACCTGCTCGGCGCCGCCGAGCCCCTGATGCACCGCCTGGCCCCGACCCTGATCGCCGAGATGGGCGCGGCCTATCCCGAGCTCGTCCGGGCCCAGCCCCTGATCGAGGCCACCCTGCGCGACGAGGAGGAGCGGTTCCGGCGCACTCTCGGCCGCGGCACGGCCCTTCTGGAGGAGGCGACGGCGGCCGTCCCCGCCGGCGGCGTGCTGTCCGGCGAGACCGCGTTCAAGCTCTACGACACCTACGGCTTCCCGCTCGACCTGACCCAGGACGCCGTCCGCGCCAAGGGCCTGACGGTGGACACGGAGGGCTTCGAGGCCGCCATGGCCGAACAGCGCGCCCGCGCCCGCGAGGCGTGGTCCGGCTCCGGCCAGAAGGCCCAGGGCGCCGTGTGGCTGGCGCTGCGCGACCGGCTCGGCCCCACCGAGTTCGTCGGCTACGACACCATCGAGGCGACCGGCGAGGTGCTCGGCCTCGTCATCGACGGCGAGCCCGTCGAAGCCGCCGCGGCCGGCCAGACGGTCGAGGTCCTGCTCGACCGCACGCCCTTCTACGCCGAGAGCGGCGGCCAGGCCGGCGACCAGGGCGCGATCGAATGGCCCGGCGGCCACGGCCAGGTGATCGACACCCAGAAGAAGGCCGGCGACCTCGCCGTGCACGTGGTCAAGGTCGCCGACGGCCGCCTGGCCGAGGGCCAGCGCGCGCGCCTGTCGGTCGACGCAGAGCGGCGCCTGCGCACCCGCGCCAACCACTCCGGCGCGCACCTGCTGCACGCGGCCCTGCGCCATGTGCTGGGCCCCCACGTGACGCAGAAGGGCCAGATGGTCGACGGCGACCGTCTCCGCTTCGACTTCTCCCATTCCGGCCCGGTGACGCCCGAGGAGATCGACCGCATCGAGGCGGAGGTGAACGCGGTGATCCGCCAGAACCTGCCGGCCGAGACCAGGCTGATGGCGCCGCAGGAGGCGATCACCGCCGGCGCCATGGCCCTGTTCGGCGAGAAGTATGGCGAGGAGGTGCGCGTGCTGACCCTCGGCCGCGCGCTGGACGGCGAGGGCGCCTATTCCATCGAGCTGTGCGGCGGCACCCACGTGGCGCGCACCGGCGACATCGCCCTGTTCAAGGTGGTGTCCGAAGGCGGCGTCGCGGCCGGCGTGCGCCGGATCGAGGCGGTGACCGGCGAGGCGGCGCGGCGCTACCTCCTGGAGCAGGCCGGGGTGGCGCGCGCCCTGGCCGACCAGTTCAAGGTGCCGGTGGTCGAGGTCGGCGCGCGGGTCGAGGCCCTCGTCGCCGAGCGGCGGGCGCTGGAGCGCGAGCTGGCCGAGGCCAGGAAGAAGCTGGCGCTCGGCGGCGGCGCGGGCGGCGCCCCGGCGGCCGAGGAGATCGGCGGGGTGAAGTTCGACGGCCGCCTGCTCCACGGCGTCTCCCCCAAGGACCTGCGGCCCATGGTCGACGAGGCGCGCAAGCGCCTGGGCTCGGGCGTGGCGGCCTACGCCACGGTCAACGAGGGCAAGGCGGCCATCGCCGTGGCCATCACGCCCGACCTGGTCGGCCGGTTCGACGCCGCGGCCCTGGCGCGGGCGGCCGTGCTGGCCATGGGCGGCCAGGGCGCGGGCGGCAAGCCCGACTTCGCCCAGGGCGGCGCCCCAGACGGCGCCAAGGCGCAGGCCGGCGTCGACGCGGTGAAGGCGGCTTTGGCGGCGGCCTGAGGCGGGCCCCCCGCCCGGCGGCCACTCGCCGATTGACTTCCACCTGCGCGCGGCGACAGTCGCGGGCGGGGCAGGATCGGGGAGCTTGGAATGCGCAGGCGGCTTCTGGCGGCGGCGGCCGTCGCGCTCGTGGCCTTGCCGGCAGTCACCTCCGCCGACACCGAAACGCCGGCCGCGGCCCTGCCCGTCTGCGGCGGGCATGCGCCGGGGCCGGCGGACAACCCCTCCCCGCCCGCCGCCGAAATCCTGGCCGGCTACGGCACGGGCGGGTTCGCGATCCGCACCAAGAGCCCGGAGGCCCAGGCCTTCTTCAATAACGGCATGCAGCTCGGCCACGCCTTCGCCCACAAGGCGGCGATCTCGGCCTTCCAGCAGGCCCGCCGCCTCGATCCGGACTGCGCCATGTGCGCCTGGGGCGAGGCGTGGGCGCGCGGGCCGACGATCAACTACACCATCGACAAGAAGGCGCAGGCCGAGCTCGCCGGGATCGCCGGCCGCGCCGCCGCCCTGGCGACGGACGGGCCCGAAAAGGAGCGCCAGCTCACGGCGGCCCTGCAGCTGCGCTATCGCGGCGGGGGCGGCGCGGGGCGCGGCGACCACGCCTTCGCCAAGGCCATGGACGCGATCGCCCACGCCTATCCGGACGACAACGAGCTGGCGATCCTCGCCGCCGACGCCTGGATGATCCCGTCATCCCAGAAGAACAGCCGCGACAACCTGGACAAGGCGCTGGCCCTGCTCGGCGGCGCGCTGACGCGCAACCCGAAGGACACCGGCGCGATCCACTTCTACATCCACGCCACCGAGATGGACGGCGTCCCCGAGCGCGCCCTGCCGTTCGCCGAGCGGCTGCAGTCCCTGGCGCCGGCGGCGAGCCACCTGACCCACATGCCCTCGCACACCTACTACTGGGTCGGGCGCTATGCGGCCGCCGTGCAGTCCAATCTCGACGCCGTGGCGCTGGACAACGCCAACGCCGCGCGGCTGAAGGCCAAGGGCGGCGTCTGGGGCCTGAGCTACCACAGCCACAACGTCATGTTCGGCGAGGGGGCCGCCTTGATGGACGGCGACGCCGCTTCGGCCCTGGCGCTGGCGCGGCCGGCGCTGGCGCATCTGCAGACCCAGGACCCGTCGGTCGCCGACGACCAGCTGTCGGCGGTGACCGCCTATTTCGCCGAGGGCCGCTATGGCGACCAGGCGGAGGTGGCGGCCCTGCCCGATCCGGGCGCCAAGCTGCAGTTCGCCCGCGCCTTCTGGCGTTACGCCCGCGCGGAGGCGGCGGCGCGGCGCGGCGACCTGGCCGCGCTGAAGGCCGAGGCCGGCAGGTCCGCGTCGATCCGGCCGCCTACGCCCCGCTCGGCGACTGGGGCGGTATGGTCCGGAGCCTGATGCAGGTCTCGCGGCTGGTGCTGGACGGACGCGCGGCCATGCTGGACCGCCGGCCCGCCGACGCGGCGCGCATCTTCGCGGAGGCCGCGCAGGTGCAGGAGCGGTCGCTGAAGACCTTCACCGATCCGCCGCTCTACTGGTACCCGGTCCGGCGCAGCCTCGCGGCCGCCGACCTCGCCGCCGGCCGGCCGGCCGATGCGGCCCGCGAGGCGCAGGCCGTCCTCGCCAGGACGCCGAACGACGCCATGGCCCTGCTGGTCCTCGCCCGGGCCGACCGGGCGCTCGGCCAGGGACCGGACGCGGACAAGGCCCTGGCGGACGCCCGCAAGGCCTGGCGCGGGGACCTCCCCGAACTCGGCCCCGCGGGCGTCTAGGCCGGGGCGGCTACTCGCCGGGCTCGGTGCAGGCGATCGCGATCTTGTTGCCGCAGGGGTCGCGAAGATAGGCGGCGTAGGTGTTGGGCGGGCCGAACGGGCGCAGGCCGGGGCCGCCCTCGTCCTTGCCGCCGGCCGCCAGGCCCGCCTCATAGGCCTCGCGGACCTTGGCGCGGGTGGGGGCGCGGAAGCCGAGCATGGTCCCGTTGCCATGGCAGGCCGCCTGGCCGTCGTGCGGCGGGCCGACGATCAGCGGCGGATGGCCCTCCCCGCAGCTGTAGCCGATGCGGCGCCGCCCTCGAAGGCGCGCGCATAGCCGAGCGGGCCGAGCGCAGCGTCGAAGAACGCGCCCGAGGCGTCGATGTCATTGGTCCCGAACATCAGGTGAGTGAGCATTGTCGTCCTCCCAAACGATGGGAGGCGTCTAGCGGCTAAGACTGTTCGCCGGAAGCCTTCTTGGAGCCCGGCAGCACGATCTCCTCGACCCGCCAGGAGAACAGCCCGCGCCGGTCCATGATCAGGTCGATGCCGAGGTCCTGGTCGCCGCGCGGGATCACGGTGACGCGGAAGCGGTCAGGCGTCAGATAGGCGTAGCGGGCGGTGACGCCGCCTTGGCTTGGCGTGGCGGAGGCGGCCTCCTCGCCGGCCGCGACCTTGCGGTGGTGCTTGCGCGGGGTCTCGCCGGAGGTGACCATCATCGAGACCGCCTCGGGCGTCACCAGCCGGTCGATGGAGCGGTCGCCGAACAGCGAGCCGATCTTGCCGAGCGCCTGCAGCGGCAGCCAGCCGATGCCCGAGGCGCCGCGGGCCAGCTTGGTCACCCGGCTGTCGACCTGGCGCTTCAGGCTGTCGCGGACGGCCGGGAAGTCGACCAGCGCCTCCAGCCTATCGCGGTCGCCGGCGCGGGCGGCCTTGTCGAGCTCGTGGAAGCTCCACACCGGCGAGGCGAAATAGGCGGCCAGGAACACCAGCACCGCCAGGAACGCCAGGACGCCGAGGATCTTGCCCATGGCGCCGGTCAGGCCCGGGCGCCGACGGCGCGCGGCAGGACGATCCGCGTCACCTTCCAGGAGAAGAAGCCGTGGCGCGTCAGGGTGAACTCGGCGCGCCGCACGGGCGGCCCGGGATCGGTGACGCCGATGCGCGCGCGGTCGGGGCCCCAGAACAGCACCATCGGGAACGGCTCGTGGCCCTGGGGCGCGGCGCCGGCGCGCGGCGGGCGGCCGTCGGCCAGGGCGGCCAGGGCGTTGGGGACAGGTAGGTGTCGATCTGCGGCTGCGGCGGCGCGGGCGGGGCGGAGAACACGTGCTTCAGCGCGCCCAGGGGATCGTGCCAGATGTCCGGCGCGGGCGCCTGGGCGGCGGCGGGCTGGTCGGAGAGCTGGTCGGCGATGCCGTGGCGGACGGCGTTGTAGTCCACCAGCTGGGCCAGGGCCTGGGTGTCGCCGGTCCGCGCCGCGTCGCGCAGGGAGCGGAAGGCGAACCACGGCGCCGCCGCGAAGGCCACGCCCGCGACCACCAGCACCAGGAACAGCACGTTCCCGAATGTCAGCCGCATGCCGTTCGATCCCTTGCGCTTGCGCTGGCGCCGTTCACCACGACGCGGTTCGGGCGGGGATATGGGTTCGAGCGGGCCGAAATCCGAGTCCCTTGCGGCGGCCATACTATCCGTTCGCCATCTAAGCGGCCCTGGCCAGCTCTCCCTGCAGGTTCTCGGCGACCTTGTCGAGGAAGCCCTCGGTGGTCAGCCAGCCCTGCTCGGCGCCGACCAGCAGCGCCAGGTCCTTGGTCATGAAGCCGGACTCAACCGTCGCGACGGTCACCTCTTCAAGAGTCTTCGCGAACCGGGCGAGTTCCTCGTTGCCATCGAGCTTGGCGCGGTGCGCCAGGCCGCGGGTCCAGGCGTAGATCGAGGCGATCGAGTTGGTCGAGGTCTGCTCGCCGCGCTGGAACTGGCGGAAGTGGCGGGTGACGGTGCCGTGGGCGGCCTCGGCCTCCACCGTGCGGCCGTCCGGCGTCATCAGCACCGAGGTCATCAGGCCGAGCGAGCCATATCCTTGCGCGACGGTGTCGGACTGCACGTCGCCGTCGTAGTTCTTGCAGGCCCAGACATAGCCGCCCGACCACTTCAGCGAGGCGGCGACCATGTCGTCGATCAGGCGGTGCTCGTAGGTCAGGCCCGCGGCCTTGAACTGGCCCTCGAACTCGGCCTCGTAGATCTCCTGGAACAGGTTCTTGAAGCGGCCGTCGTAGGTCTTGACGATGGTGTTCTTGGTCGAGAGGTACAGCGGATAGTTCCGCGCCAGGGCGTAGCGGAAGCTGGCGTAGGCGAAGTCGCGGATCGACTGGTCGAGGTTGTACATGGCCATGGCCACGCCCGAGCCGGGGAAGTCGAACACCTCGCGCTCGATCCTGGAGCCGTCCTCGCCCACCAGGTCAGGGTCAGCTTGCCCTTGCCGGGCACCAGGAAGTCGGTGGCCTTGTACTGGTCGCCATAGGCGTGGCGGCCGATGATGATCGGCTTGGTCCAGCCGGGCACCAGGCGCGGCACGTTCGAGCAGATGATCGGCTCGCGGAAGATCACCCCGCCCAGGATGTTGCGGATGGTGCCGTTCGGCGAGGGATACATGCGCTTGAGGCCAAACTCCTTCACCCGCGCCTCGTCGGGGGTGATCGTCGCGCACTTGACCGCCACGCCCCACTTCTTGGTGGCCTCGGCGGCCTCGACGGTGATGCGGTCGTCGGTCTCGTCGCGCTTCTCGATGCCGAGGTCGAAATAGTCGAGATCGATGTCGAGGTAGGGGAAGATCAGCTTGTCCTTGATCATCTTCCAGATGATGCGGGTCATCTCGTCCCCGTCGATGTCGACGACGGGGTTGGCCACCTTGATCTTGGACATGGGCTGAAGGCTCTCTCAGGCGATGGGTCACAGCCGGCGGGGGAGGCGCCGGCAGTCGGCGGGCTTCATAGACGGAAGGGCGCGGAGGTGGAAGCAGCCTTCCTTCTCCCCCCGCGGGAGAAGGGATTACGGCAGCAGGTCCGCCTCGCCCGGCCCGCCCACGGTCACGTCGAGGTCGTTCACCAGGCCGGTCGCCAGCGAATAGACCCAGCCGTGGACGCACAGCTCCTGGCCCCGGGCCCAGGCGTCCTGGACGAACACGTCGGAGGCGACGTTCTTCACCTGGCGGATCACGTTAAGCTCGCACAGGCGGTTCAGCCGCTCGCGCTCTTCTGGAATGGCGGCCAGTTCGTGGCGATGGTCGTGCTCGACCTCGCGGATCGGGTGCAGCCAGTGGTCGACCAGGCCGCGCCGCTGGCCGTCCACAGCCGCCGCGACGCCGCCGCAGCCGTAGTGGCCGACCACCATGACGTGCTTGACCTTGATCACGTCGACCGCGAACTGCAGCACGCTGAGGTAGTTGGCGTCCTGCGGCGGGGCGAGGTTGGCGACGTTGCGGTGCACGAACAGCTCGCCCGGGTCCAGGCCCACGATCTCGTTGGCCGGCACGCGGCTATCCGAGCAGCCGATCCACAGGTATTCGGGCGCCTGCTGGCGCTCCAGCCGCTTGAAGAAGTCGGGATCGCGGTGGACCTTGCGCGCGGCCCAGGCCTGGTTCTTGGCCTTCAGGTGATCGAGCATGGCCGGGGAATAAGTCGGCGCGGCGCGGGGGGCAAGGCCGCGCGGGCGATCCGGCTAGCGGTCGCCGTGGGTGATCACGCGGGGGGAGTCGCCGTTGGAGGGCACCACGACGGTGCTGCCCGCCGGGGCGGTGACGACGGTGGTCCTCTCGGTCGTGCCGCAGGCGGTCAGGGCCAGGGCGGCGAGGACCGGGGCGAGGAGTTGGAGGCGCATGGCGAATTCCTTGGCCCTTGTATGGGCCGTGGATCAAATGCGAAGCGCCGGTCAAGGTTCCGCCAGGCGGCGGCCGGACTCCGATCTTGACAGAGCCCCGGGTCATCGCGAGAGGCTCGGACGGTAACGATGCGCGGATCCGGAGTCGCGGGCTGAGATGACGAAGCGTCTGAACCCGTCGCCCTGGCTGCTCGCCGCCGGCTTCCTGGTCCTCGCCGCCCTCCTCGCCGCCACATTGGCGGTGTCGGCAGGCCAGCGCCGCGACAACGCCCTGGTCCGCCACAGCCTGCAGGTGCAGAACCGGCTCAGCACGGTGCTGAGCCGCCTGCAGGACGCCGAGACGGGCGAGCGGGGCTACGCCCTCACCGGCGATCCGGCCTTCCTGCAGCCCTACGACGACGCGGTCGCCAAGCTGGACGGCGACATCGACACCCTGGCCAGGCTCACCGCCGACAACCCCCGCCAGCGCGCGGCGATCGCCCGGCTGCGGCCGATGGTCCAGGCGCGGATGGACCGGCTGAAGGCAAGCATCGCCGCCCGCCGCACTGGCGGCCTGCAGACCGCGGCCAGTCTCGTGGCCAACGGCGGCGGCAAGGCGATCATGGACGCCTTGAGGGCCCAGATCGCCGCCATGCGCGCCGAGGAGGACCGCCTGCTGGCCATCCGCGAGATCCAGGCCGCGGCGACCGCCGACCGGCTGCGGACCTTCCTGATCTTCGGCTTCGCCCTGGTGGTGGTGCTGACCGTCGTGGCCCTGCGCGAATCGGCCACGCGCCTGGCCGAGGTCAGCCGCAGCCGCGACGCCCTGGCCCTGGCCAACGCCCAGCTCACCGCCGAGGCGGAGACCCGCCAGAAGGCCGAGGCGCAGGTGCGCCAGATGCAGAAGATGGAGGCGGTGGGCCAGCTCACCGGCGGCATCGCCCATGACTTCAACAACATGCTGTCGATCGTCATCGGCAGCCTGGAGCTGGCGCGCCGGCGCCTGGGCGGCGAGCCCGCCCGCGCCGAGGCCTGCATCGACAACGCCATCGAAGGCGCCCAGCGCGCCGCCGGCCTGACCTCGCGCCTGCTCGCCTTCTCGCGCCAGCAGCCGCTGGCCCCGATCGTCACCGATCCGAACAAGCTGGTGGGCGGCATGTCCGAGCTGCTGCGCCGCACGGTGGGCGAGCAGCTGCGGGTGGAGACGGTGCGGGCCGGCGGGGTGTGGCGCATCAACATCGACCCGCCCCAGCTCGAGAACGCCCTGCTGAACCTCTGCGTCAACGCCCGCGACGCCATGCCGGACGGCGGCAATCTGACCATCGAGACGGCCAACGCCTATCTCGACGACGCCTACGCCGCCGCCCACAACGAGGTCACGGCCGGCCAGTACGTGCTGATCAGCGTCACCGACACCGGGATCGGCATGGCGCCGGAGGTGGTCGAGCGGGCGTTCGACCCGTTCTACACCACCAAGGGCGTCGGCCGCGGCACGGGCCTGGGCCTCAGCCAGGTCTACGGCTTCGTCAAGCAGTCGGGCGGCCACGTGAAGATCTATTCGGAGGTCGGCCGCGGCTCGTCGGTGAAGATCTACCTGCCGCGCTGGGCCGGCGACGCCCCCGTCACCGGCGACACCGAGACCGTGCGATCGTTGCCGGTCGCGGCCGGGCCGGAGATCATCCTGGTGGTCGAGGACGAGGAGCGGGTGCGCCATGTCACCGTCGACGCCCTGCGCGAGCTTGGCTACACGGTCATCCAGGCCGACACCGGCGAGCAGGCGATCCAGACCCTGCGGCTGCAGCCGCGCGTGGACCTCCTGTTCACCGACATCGTCATGCCCGGCATGTCGGGCCGCGCCCTGGCCGAGCACATCGCGGCCGAGCGGCCGGACCTGAAGGTGCTCTACACCACCGGCTACACCCGCAACGCCGTGGTCCATAACGGCGTCCTCGATGCCGGCGTGGCCTTCCTGCAGAAGCCCTTCACCATCGAGCAGCTCGCCCGCAAGGTCCGCCAGGTGCTCGACGACGGCGGCGCCAACCGCCCGGCCTGAGCCGACAGGGGGGTCGCGCCCGCGGCCGAAAGGTCTTATGGCGGGCGCCATGACCGCGGTTTCCCACGGCCGCCCCGGCGTGATCGAGCGCCTGTGGGGCTCGGCCTATCTGTTGCTTTCGCTGACCGTTCTGTTCTGGGCCGGCAATTCCATCGCCGGGCGGGCCGCCAACGGCGTGGTGCCGCCGATGGCGCTGTCGTTCTGGCGCTGGTTCATCGCCCTCCTGATCGTGCTGCCGCTGGCGCGCCCGCACCTGCGCCGCGACTGGCCCGAGCTGAAGCGCCGCTGGAAGATCGTGCTGGCGCTTGGCCTGACGGGGGTCAGCTGGTTCGGCGCGATCATGTACTGGGGCCTGCAGTACACCACCGCCCTGAACAGCGTGCTGGTGCAGGCGGCCATCCCGCCGATGATCTTCCTGGCCGCCTTCGTCTTCCTGCGCGAGCGGGCGAGCGGGCGCCAGCTCGGCGGCGTGGCCCTGTCGCTGCTCGGCGTGCTGGTGATCATCACCCAGGGCCAGCCCTGGCGGCTGGCGCACGTTGGGCTGAACATCGGGGATGTGGCGATCCTCCTCGGCGTGTGCCTCTACGCGATCTATTCGGTGCTGCTGCGCCGGCGGCCGGACGTCCACCCGCTGAGCCTCCTGGCCTGCACCTTCGCCGTGGCGGCCGCCGCGCTCCTGCCGTTCTATGTCGGCGAGATGCTGTCGGGCCGGTTCATGCGCGTGGAGCCCGCCGCCTTCGTCGACATCGGCTATGTGGCGATCCTGCCCTCGGTGGTCGGCTACCTGTTCTTCAACCGTGGGGTGGAGCTGGTCGGACCGGGGCCGCGCGGGCCAGTTCATCCACCTGATGCCGGCGTTCGGCGCGGTGCTGGCCGTCCTCCTGCTGCACGAACGGCTCTACCTGTTCCACCTCTGGGGCATCGTGCTGATCGGAGCCGGGATCGGCCTGGCCTCCCTGCGCCGCGCGCGGCCGGTCGCGGAGGCCGCCATTGACTGAGCCCCTGGCCCCGCCCTGCGTGATCCTGAACGAGCCGCAGCTGGCCGAGAACATCGGCGCGGTGGCCCGGGCCATGGCCAACTTCGGCCTGTCGGACCTGCGCATGGTGCGCCCGCGCGACGGCTGGCCCCAGGAGCGGGCCTGGGCCTCGGCCTCGGGCGCGGAATGGCCGCTGGAAGGGGCGCGGATCTACGAGCGGCTGGAAGACGCCATCGCCGACCGCAAGCTGGTGTTCGCCACCACCGCCCGCCCGCGCGAGCTGCGCCTGCCGATCCTGACTCCGCGCGAGGCGGCCGGGGAGCTGCACGCCGCCGCCGGCGCCGGCTTGCCCACGGCCCTGCTCTACGGCGGCGAGCGGGCCGGGCTGGAGAGCGACGACATCGCCCTTTGCCAGGCCGTGGTGACCATCCCCATCGACCCGAAGTTCCGCTCGCTAAACCTCGCGCAGTCGGTGGCTGTGACCGCCTACGAATGGCGGATGGCGGTGCTCGACCGCCCGCCCGAAGCCTTCGCCGTCCAGGCCGAACCGGCGGACCAGGACGCCCTGCTCGGCCTCTACGGCCAGCTGGAGGGGGAGCTTGAGGCGTCCGGCTTCTTCCATCCGCCGGAGAAGACGCCCGGCATGGTCCGCAACCTGCGCGCCATCTTCGCCCGCGCCCGCCTGTCCGACCAGGAGGTCCGCACCCTGCGCGGCGTCATCACCGCCCTGTCCCGGGGCCGCGGCCGGGTGCTGGAGAAGCTGGCGCGCAAGCGGGCGGCGGAAGCGAACCGCGACTGATCTGTCCTCCCCCATAGGGAACACTATGGGGGAGGGGGACCATGCGCAGCATGGTGGAGGGGGCAGCCGGTGCAGGGCGCTCTGCGGTTGCACGCCCCCTCCACCACCCGCTCTTCAGCCGGCTCCCGCCGGCTTCGGCGGGCGGTCCCCCTCCCCCGTCCTCTTCGGGACAGGGGAGGAGAAGACTCATCCCCCCCGCGCGAGGCGCAGGAACTCCTCGCGGGTGCGGGGGTCGTCGCGGACGATGCCGATCAGGCTGGAGGTGGTCAGGATGCTGCCCGGGGAGTTCACCCCGCGCATGGTCATGCAGCTATGCTCGGCGTCGACCACCACGCCCACGCCCTGGGGCTTCAGCACCTCGTCGATGGCGCCGGCGATCTCGGCGGTCATCTTCTCCTGGATCTGCAGGCGGCGGGCGAAGCCGCGCACCACCCGCGCCAGCTTGGAGATGCCGACCACCCGGCCGGTGGGCAGGTAGCCGACGTGCGCCCGGCCGATCACCGGCAGCATGTGGTGTTCGCAGAAGCTGACGAAGCGGATGTCGCGCAGCACGATGAGCTGGTCGTAGCCGCCCACCTCCTCGAACGTCCGCTCCAGGTATTCGCGGGGATCGACCTCGTAGCCGGCGAACATCTCGCGATAGCTGCGCGCCACCCGCGCTGGCGTGTCGAGCAGGCCCTCGCGGTCCGGGTCGTCGCCGGCCCAGCGGATCAGGGTGCGCACCGCCGCCTCGGCCTGGGCCTTGGACGGCAGGCCGGTGGCGGCGCGGCGGCCGTTCTTGCGCGGCAGGGGCGTGCCGGCCTGGCGGGCCAGGGCCTCGCCTTCGATCCAGTCGTCGTCGTCCTCGGCGACCCGCGTGCGTTCGTCGTCCATACGTCGCCTCCAACGGCCCGCATCGGATTTAAGCCTGCGCGCGCCGGTTTCCCAGGCTCGATGCCACAAAGCGCCGATCCTAGCCATTCGTTAACCGTGACGCGGCCTATTCGGCGTGGACGCGCGGGGCGGCGGGCTTAGCGGGGGCCGGCCATTGGAGCTATGGTGCGCTCAGTGATTCTCGAAAGGGCCGCCTCGCTATGAGCGGGACCATCGCCCGGAACAGCGCCGCGCCGCCGCGCCGAAGCCTGTTCGACCTGCTGCGCCCGGCCGAGCCGGCCGCCGGCGACGCCCCGCCCCTGGCCGCCGTCCTGGCGGCCCTGTCCGAACCCGCCGCCATGGTGTCGGTGGAGGGACGCGTGGCCGAGGCCAACGCCGCCTGGCGCACCCTGTTCGGCCGCTCCGCCCGCATCGCCGGAGGCCCGGACCTCTACCAGGCGTTCGCCGCCGCCCGCCGCGGCGAGGCCGTGCGCACCAGGCTCGGCGCCGGCGGAGACGGACCGGAGGCCTCCGTCACCGCCGTCGGCGACCGGATGTTCCTGATCCGCGTGACCGACGCGCCGCCGCCCGCCGAGGCGCCGGAGGCGGCCGACCACATGTCCATCGGCTCGGCCCGGTCCGCCGGGGCCCAGACGCTCGACGTCCTCGCCTCCGCCTCGCCGTTCGGCGCGGGCCCTGCTCGACGGGCCCGACCCGTTCACGGCCAAGGTGGTGCAGGCCAACCCCGCCCTCGACGCCATGGCGCGGGGCAAGACCCTGATCGGCCATTCCCTGGCCCACCTGATCGACCCCTCCTCCCGCGTCGAGGCGGCCGAGCGGCTGAAGGCCCGCGGCGGGCCGGTGGAGGTGCGGCTGGTCGGCGAGCCCGCCCGCAGCGCCCAGCTCTACCTGTCCGAATCCGACGGCCAGTTGATCGCCTACCTCGTCGACGTCTCGGCGCAGAAGCAGCTGGAGCTGCAGCTCTCCCAGGCCCAGAAGATGCAGGCCATCGGCCAGCTCGCCGGGGGCGTGGCGCACGACTTCAACAACCTGCTGCAGGCGATCCAGTTCAGGCTGGACGAGCTCCTCAACCGCCACCCGGTCGGCGATCCCTCCTACGAAGGCCTGAACGAGATCCGCCAGACGGCCCTGCGCGCCGCCGACCTGGTCAAGAAGCTGCTGACCTTCTCGCGCAAGCAGACAGTCCAGCGCGAGACCCTGCACCTGGGCGAGCTGATCGGCGAGTTCGAGGTCCTGCTGCGCCGGCTGATGCGCGAGGACGTGCAGCTGAAGACCGAGTACGGCCGCAACCTGCCCACCGTCCGGGCCGACAAGGCCCAGCTCGAGACCGCGGTGATGAACCTCACCGTCAACGCCCGCGACGCCATGCGCGGCCAGGGCGGCGGGGTGGTCTGCATCCGCACCTCGCGCGTCAGCCGCGCGGAGGCCATGTCGCTGGGCTACGCCGAGGCGCCGGAGGGCGAGTTCGGCCTGATCGAGGTCGCCGACACCGGGCCGGGCATCGAGCCGCAGGTGATGGAGAAGATCTTCGAGCCCTTCTTCACCACCAAGGCGATGGGCGAGGGCACGGGCCTGGGCCTGTCCACCGTCTACGGCATCGTCAAGCAGGCGGACGGCTGGATCCACGCCGAATCCAAGCCTGGCGAGGGCGCGATCTTCCGCATCTTCCTGCCGGTCTACACCGCCCCGGCGGTGTCAGAGCCGCCGCCGGTGCAGCCGGTGCGGCCGCGGCCCAAGGCGCGGGACCTCTCCGGCGCCGGGCGCATCCTGTTCGTGGAGGACGAGGAGGCCGTGCGCGGTGTCGCCTGCCGCCTCCTGCGCGCGCGCGGCTACGAGGTGATCGAGGCGGCGGACGGCGAGCAGGCGCTGGAGCTGGCCGAGGCCAACGCCGGCCAGATCGATCTGCTGATTTCGGACGTGATCATGCCCGGCATGGACGGCCCGACCCTGCTCAAGAAGGCCCGCGCCTATCTGGGATCCGCGCCGGTGATGTTCATCTCGGGCTATGCCGAGGCGGAGTTCTCGGACGTTCTGGAGGGGGAGCCGGGGGTCACCTTCCTGGCCAAGCCGATCGACATCAAGTCGCTGGCGGAACGGGTGAAGCAGCAGCTCCAGGCCTGAGCGAACGTCCGGCGACGCGGGATGGCCCGCGCCGCCGGGGTCGCGCGGAGTTCAGCGCTTGTTCTGCGGGTCGTTGTCGCCGCCGCCGGCCTGGTCGGTCTTGCGGCCGGCGTCCTGGGACTGCTGGCGACCGGCGCCTTGGCCCTGGCCGCCGCCCTGTTGGTTGGCCTGGCCGCCTTGGCCGCCCTGCCCGCCCTGTTGACGCTGGTTTCCACCTTGTTGGTCTTGCTGGTTGGCCATCGTCCGTTTCCTTCCGAAGCAGGCCCCATACCGGGCCCATTCGGCTAACTCCGTATGCGGACGGGCGTTCCTACGGCTCACCTTGCCGATGCGTCGTTCCTGCGGCGTCAGACGCGCGTGCGGAACGGGTCGGCGGGGAACACGCCGAGCACCTCGAACCGCTCGCAGAAGAAGCCGAGCTCGTCGAACGCCAGGGCCAGGCCGCGGTCCTCGGGCCGCCCCTCGACCTCGGCGTAGAACAGGGTGGCGGTGAAGCCGCCGCCCTCCATGTAGCTTTCCAGCTTGGTCATGTTGACGCCGTTGGTGGCGAAGCCGCCCAGCGCCTTGTAGAGCGCCGCCGGCACGTTCCTGACCTTGAACACGAAGGCGGTCAGGCACTGTTCAGTGAAGGCCGGCAGGGGCGGGTTCGGCTCGCCGGTCATCACCAGGAAGCGGGTGGTGTTGAGCCGGTCGTCCTCCACGTCCTTCATCAGGATGTCGAGGCCGTAGATCTCCGCGGCCAGGGCCGGGGCGATGGCCGCCTGGCTGGGGTCGGGGTGCTCGGACAGCATCCGCGCGGCGCCGGCGGTGTCGTAGACCGGCTGGCCCTGCAGGCCGAGGCGCTTGATCACCTTGCGGCACTGGGCCAGCGCCATGGGATGGCTGATCACCGTGCGCAGGTTCTCCAGCCACGCGCCCTTGTTGGCCATCAGCTGGTGGCGGATCAGTTTGAACCGCTCGCCGACGATCTTCAGGCCGGAGTCGGGCAACAGGTGGTGCACGTCCGCCACGCGCCCGGCGATGGAGTTCTCCACCGGGATCATGGCCAGGGCGCAGGCGCCCGAGCGGACGGCCTCGAAGGCGTCCTCGAAGGTCGGGTTGGGGACGGCCTCATAGTCGGGGAAGTAGTCGCGGCACGCCTCGTGGCTGTTGGCGCCGAGCTCGCCCTGGAAGGCGATCTTCTTGGAAGCGGTCATCGGGTCCTCGTCAGGGCGGCCGCCCGGGCCGCCTCAAGATCGGCGGGCGTGTCCACCGAGATCGGCGCGGCGTCCGCCACGGTCGCCCAGATCGACAGGCCGAGCTCCAGGGCGCGAAGCTGCTCCAGCTTCTCGCGCGCCTCCAGCGGCGACGGCGGGGCGGCGTTGAACCGCTGCAGCGCCGTCCGGCGGTAGCCGTAGATGCCCACGTGCCGCCAGATCGGCCCCTCGCCATAGAGGGGGGAGCGGGTGAAGTAGAGCGCCCGGCCGTTACGCCCGTCCGCCGCCATGGACAGCACCGCCTTGACCACGTCCGGGTTGGTCCGGTCCGCCGGGCTGCTCTCGGCGGCCACCACCGTGGCGATGTCGCAGGCCGCCTCGCGGCCGAGCAGGTCGGCGCAGGCCTGGACGATCGCGGGCTCCACGAACGGCATGTCGCCCTGCAGGTTGATGACCACGTCGTGGCTCGCGTCCGGATCGACCTCGTCCAGGGCCGCCAGGATGCGGTCAGAGCCGGACGGCAGCGCCGGGTCGGTCAGCACCGCCCGCCCGCCCGCCGCGCGCACGGCCGCGACGATCTCCGCATCGCCCGCCGCCACCGCCACGGGGCCGACCCCGGAGGCCTCCGCCTGGCGCAGCACGCGCACGATCATGGCCACGCCGCCGATGTCGGCGAGCGGCTTTCCGGGCAGGCGGGTGGCGGCCATGCGGGCCGGGATGACGACGATGGGACGCATGCGGAATGGCGACGTTGACGTGCGGGCGTGCCTACGCGGTCAAGGCCGCGGCGGCAACATCCTTGCCCCTCTCCTTCCGACCGTCCCGGCGAAGGCCGGACCCAGGTCGGCGGATCGGCTTGGCGAGGCTGGCGGCGGCTGGCCGGCTCGCCTGGGTCCCGGCCTTCGCCGGGATGATCGGTAGGAGAGGTCAGCCCTCCGCCATAACCCGCGCCCACGTCCATGCCGTCTCGATCACCGCGTCGATGTCGGTCCAGCGGGGGGAGAAGCCCAACACCTCGCGGGCGAGGCTGGGATCGGCGGTCAGCACCGGCGGGTCGCCCGGGCGGCGCGGGGCCTCGCGGATCGGCACGGGACGGCCAGTCACCCGCCCGACCGCGTCGATGATCTCGCGGTTGGAATAGCCGCGCCCGACGCCGAGATTCAGGGCCGTGGTCGCCCCGCCCGCCTCCAGATACCGCAGCGCGGCCAGGTGGGCGTCGGCGAGGTCGCAGACGTGGACGTAGTCACGCACGGCGGTGCCGTCCGGCGTCGGATAGTCCGTGCCCATCAGGTCGAGCGCCCCGATCGCGCCCTGCACCGCCATCAGGCAGCGGGGGATCAGATGGGTCTCCGGCTCGTGCATCTCGCCGATGCCGGCGGTCGGGTGCGCCCCGCAGGCGTTGAAGTAGCGCAGCGACACCGAGCGAAGGCCGTATGCCGGCCCATAGTCCGCCAGCACCCGCTCGATCATCCATTTGGTGCGGCCATAGGGGTTGATCGGCGCCTTCTCGGCCGTCTCGGCGACCGGCTGCACCTCGGGCAGGCCGTAGACCGCCGCGGTGCTCGAGAACACGACCTTGTCCACCCCGGCCTCGCCCAGGGCTTCCAGCAAGGTCAGGGCCCCGCGGACGTTGTTGTCGTAATAGAGCGCCGGATCCTGCACCGACTCGCCGACGGCGATCAGGGCCGCGAAGTGCATCGCCGCCGCCGGCCGCCACTTCGCCAGCACCTCCGCCAGCCGCACCTGGTCGCGGATGTCCCCCTCTTCCAGGGGGCCGAAGCGGACCAGCCGCCGGAAGCCTCGGCTCAGGTTGTCGTAGGTCACCGGCGTGTAGCCGGCGCGGGCCAGCGCCTCGCAGGCGTGGCTGCCGATATAGCCGGCGCCGCCGGTGACCAGGATCGCAGGTTTGTCGCTCATTCAGGACCGGTAGGGCGCGTGGGCGAAGCGCAGCAGGTTGGCCGACCCCGGCGCCCCGAACGGCGTGCCGGCGATGATCAGGATGCGGCCGCCGGGCTTGGCGAGACCGAGGCTGGCGGCGATCTCCACCGCCTCGTCGGTCATCTCGTCCAGGCTGTTCGGGTCGGTGGCCACGCGCGGCTCCAGGCCCCAGACCAGGGTCAGGCGGTGCGCCGTCTGCGGATTGGGCGTCAAGGCCAGGACCGGCTGCAGCGGCCGCTCGCGCGACAGCCGCCGCGCCGTGGTCCCGGTGGCGGTGAAGGCCACCAGGCAGTTGGTGGAGGTCGCGTCGGCCGCCCGGCGCGCGGCGGCGACCAGGGCGTCGGTGTCGGCGTCGTCGATAGCGTCGCGCTCGGCCGCCATCAGCTTGGGCCAGCGGGGGTCCTGCTCCACCCGGCTCATGATGCGGTCCATCATGGCCGCGGACTCCACCGGATAGTCGCCCGCCGCCGTCTCGCCCGACAGCATCAGGGCGTCCGCGCCCTCATAGACTGCGTTGGCGACGTCGGAGACCTCCGCCCGGGTCGGGGCGGGCGAGCGGGTCATGGAATCCAGCATCTGGGTCGCCACGATCACCGGGATGCCGCGCGCCCGCGTCTCGTGGATCAGGGTGCGCTGAACCACCGGCACCTCCTCGGGCGCCATCTCCACGCCCAGGTCGCCGCGCGCGATCATCAGGCCGTCGCAGAGGTCGAGGATCTCGTCCAGGTGATCGAGCGCCGACGGCTTCTCGATCTTGGCCATCACCGCGGCGCGCCCCTGCACCAGCTTGCGCAGCTCGGCCATGTCCTGGGCGTGCTGCACGAAGGACAGGGCGATCCAGTCCACCCCGAGCCGCAGGGCGAAGGCCAGGTCCTGGCGGTCCTTCTCGGTCAGGGCCGGCAGGGGGATGCGCAGGCCCGGCACGCCCAGGCCCTTGTGGTTGGACAGCTCGTCGCCGGCGATCACCGTGGTCTCGGCGGACTTGCCGTCGGTGGTCTCGACCTTCAGCCGCACCTTGCCGTCGTCGATCAGCACCGTCGCGCCCGGCACCAGGGCGGCCAGGATCTCCGGATGCGGCACGCCGACCCGCGCAGCGTCGCCCGGCGTGGCGGTGTCGAGGTCGAGCCGGAAGGCCTGGCCGGCCGTCAGGTGCACCGAGCCGTCCTTGAAGTCGCCCAGGCGGAACTTCGGCCCCTGCAGGTCGCCGAGTATGCCCAGCGGCCGGCCCACCGTCTCCTCTGCGGCGCGCACCGAGGCGTAGGTCTCGGCGTGGTCGTCATGCGTGCCGTGGCTGAAGTTCAGCCGGAACACGTCCGCCCCCGCCCGCGCCAGCGCGACGATCCTGTCGGGCGCGCGACTGGCGGGACCGAGAGTGCAGACCATGCGCGTGCGGCGCGTGCGGATCATGGAGGCCAAGGTGCTCCGATTCGATGTCAGGGCTTGCGGTAGAGGCCGACGAGGTCGCCGCGCGCCAGCACGTGGCCGGCCATGGCCTTGACCACCTCGTCGCGGCTGGCGCCCGGCTTCAGGTCGAGGTCCGCATCCAGGGCGAAGACCTGGAAGTGGTAGTGGTGGGCCGGTCCGGGCGGCGGCGCCAGCGGGAAGTAGCCCTGGGTCATCATGGTGCTGCGGCCCTCCCTGGCGCCCGGCGGGGCGGCGCTGTCGGGGACGGCCGCGCCGGCGGGTATGTCATAGATCACCCAGTGGACGAAGGGCCTGGGCGTCGGCGCGTCGGGGTCCTCGATGATCAGGACGTAGCTTTTGGCCTGGGCCGGGCCGCCGCTCCAGCGCACCGGCGGCGAGCGCTTGCCGCCATAGGCGCCGTAGTCGCCGGGGATGGCCGCGCCGGGCGCGAAGGCGCTGGAGGCGACGTCGAGCCGGCCCCGGGCCTGGGTCTGGGGCGCGGCGATGGCGAGGTCGGCGGCCTTGCCCGGCTGCGTCGCCGCCGCGCCGGCCCTGTCGCGAGCCGAACAGGCGCCGAGCAGCACCAGGCCCGCCAGGAGAAACCTAACCGTGGTCGATGCCGACCAGGTCTGGCGCACGGTGAGCCGCCTTGGAGATTCGCTCGTTCCAGACGTGGTCAGGGAGGCGATGATGGCGTGTCCGGCCGCGAGCTGCTTCTCCGTCGCCAGGGCGGCGGTCTCGCAGACGCCGGCGCCGATCAGCGATCCGGCGAAGCCGCCGAGGGCGCCTGTGATGACGCCGGTCAGGGCGGCCGCGACTGGGCCCACGGCCAGGAGGGCCCCCAAACCGGGAATGACGAGCAATCCCAGGCCGGCCAACAAGCCTCCGGCTCCCCCGGCCAATGCAGAAGCGCCAGCGCCTGCGGCGCCCCCCAGGTCAATCCCGCGATCAACCGCGGCGTTCCGATCTTCAGGCGGCTCCGCATGGACGAAGAGGCTGATGTCGTCCGGCGATACGCCGAGGTTGACGAAGTCTTCGTAGGCCTTTTCCGCCGCCTTCCGCGTGCTGAAGGCGAGGGTATGGAAGGTCGTTACACCCAGCTGGTCCGACCGATCTTGCGACAAAGACGCCTCCCCTAGGTTCCGAACCCGAACAGCGTCATGGCCACCCAGGCCAAGCTCATCAGCCCTAGCAGGCTGTTTAAGAAGTCTTGCGGCGGGCGGTGAAGTTGGCTTCGTGGCCGCCGTGGAAGCAGATTTGGCCCTTTAGGGAGCCGTCGGGCTGGAGCTCGGTCCAACCGTCGCCCTGGGCCTCGTCCATCTCGTCGTTTCCGGTCCAGGAGAACTCGACGGCGTCGGTGTCGCCGCCGCCGAAGATCTGGCCGGTGACGCAACCGAAGGCGAACTCGCCGGAGCCGTGCTCTTCGAAGAGGATGTAGGCTGGGTCCAGCATGTCCGGATAGTCGTCGGTGTAGTCCGGCATCTCGACGATGCGCCACTTGCCCAGGACGCTCATGCCGGAGCCGCCAGGAGCTTGGGCAGGCGAACGAGGTTGTAGGCGGTGAGCGCCAGGGTGAAGACGGCCTCGACCCTGGCGCGGCTTCGGAGCTTCACCTTCGCCAGGCCGGCGGCGCTCTTGGCCCACCCGTGGCGCTTCGAAGAACGGGGGAGCGCTTGACAGGGGATTGGCGGGGGCGGTCTGAAGGTGGCCGGTCGCCTTCGGCGGCCATCACGGAGATCGTCCTTGCCGGCCAGGCCCTCGACACGATCCGAACCGGTCGCCGGCGTGCAGGCCGTGCAGCTGGTGCTGGAGATCCTGGAGCATCTCGCCAAGCAGGAGGTCGCCGGCGTCACCGAGATCGCCACCGCCCTGGGCACGACCAAGGCCCGGGTGCACCGGCATCTCAGGACGCTGATCAACACCGGCTACGCCGTCCAGGAGCCGGGGGGCGAACGCTATGGCGCCGGACCTCGCCTGATGGTCCTGGCGCAGATGCTCGCGCAGGAGAATTCGCTGACCAGCGTCGCCCGCCCGGTGATGCAGAAACTTCGCGACGCCTGCGGCCACACCATCACCCTGGCGAAGGTGAGCGGCGGCACGGTCAAGATGGTCGACGCCATGGAGGGCCGGGGCGTGATCAACATCGGCGTGCGGATCGGCCTCGACCTGCCGCTGCACGCCAACGCCGGGGGGAAGCTGGCCCTGGCCTTCGGCGAGCCGGAGGTCCGCGGGTCCATCGGCGCGCTGAAGCTGGACAGGTTCACCCAGCACACCATCACCGACGCCGGGACGCTGAAGGCCGAGATCGAGGCGATCCGCCGCCAGGGCTGGGCGGACGCGCCCGAGGAGTTCGTGCTGGGGATCAACGCCGTGTCGGCGCCGATCTTCGACCGCGATCAGCGGCTCGTGGCCACGCTCGGCATGGTCGATTCCATCCAGTTCCTCGGCCGCCGGCCCGCCGCCGACCAGGTCGCCGCCCTCAGGACCGCGGCCGAAGAGATCACCGGGCACTTGGCGATGAAGCGGTGAGGCGGCTGGGCGCCCTCTTCGAGACCGTGTAACGGAGGCCGATACCAAGGCGGTCGGGGGAGGCCTCGCATGAACTGGCTCAAGGCCGAGCCGCGCGGCGGCGGCGCCTGCCGCTTCGGGACCTGGGTGAAGATCCCCGCGCTGGAAACGGTCGAGATCCTCGGCCACGCCGGCTTCGACTTCGTCGTGGTCGACATGGAGCACGCGCCCCACAGCCTGCAGACCGCCTATCAGGCGATCGTCCAGGCGCAGGCCGCCGGCATGGCGGCCCTGGTCCGCTTGCCCGACCATTCCGCCTCGATGGCGCAGAGGCTGCTCGACGCCGGCGCGGACGGCCTCCTGATCCCGCGAGTCGACAGCGCGCAAGCGGCGCGGCGGGCGCTCGCGGGCATGTGCTTTCCGCCCGACGGCGACCGAGGCATGGGCTATACCTCGCGGGCTGCCATGTGGGGCGCGGACAGCGTCGCAGCCTATCTGGAGCGCGGGCGCACCGGGATCACCCGCATCGCCCAGCTCGAGGACCAGGGTGTGATCGGCGAGATCGAGGCGGTCTGCGCCACCCCGGGGCTGGACGCCCTGTTCATCGGCTTCGGCGACCTGATGCTGTCGACGGGCCTGTCGCGATCCGATCCGAAGATCGTCGGGCTGGAACGGACGGTGCTGGCGGCCGGCGCGGCGCACGGCCTGCCGGTCGGGACGGCCGTCCAGTCTGCGCCCGAGGCGCTGGCCTGCCGCGACGCCGGCTACGGCTTCGTGATGGTCAGCGCCGACACCACCCTCTTCTCCCAGGGCGCGCGGGCGCTCATGGCGGGGCTCCGCGCCTAGGACGGCCCGGCGGCCTTTTCCTTGTCCCAGCTGGACACCGCCATGTCGTCGACCTCGCAGCCGCCCACGGCCGCGACCCGGGCGGTCATCATGTAGACGCCGACGATGGCGATCATCTCGAAGATCATGGGGTCGGAGAACAGCGACCGGGTCGTGGCCAGGGTCGCGTCGCTGGGCGACACGTCGCGGACCAGCTCGGCGGTGAACTGCGCGACCGCCCGCGCCTTCTCGTCGAGCGCCGCATAGTCGCCGCGCTCGATCGCCTGCAGCTCCGGCTCGCCCATCCCGAGGGTCCGGGCGATCGAGAGATGGTGGAACAGCTCGTACCCGCTGTCCGACAGGTGGGCGACGGTCAGGATCAGGACCTCGCGCAGCTTCGGGTCCATGCTGGACATGAGCACCGTCGCCGCCGACAGGTCGCGCTGCCGCTCCAGAGGCCATCGGGCGTATGCATGGCCATGCGGACCACGTTGAGGAGGCGATGGCTCGGCGCCGTGAGCGCCGCCCGCTTGGCTTCGGACAGGTCGCCGGGCTCGGGATAGGGGATTCGGCTCATCGCGGTTGCTCGCCCTCGGGACGACGGGGGTTGATATCGGCAGACATGACGTCGTCTCATTGTTGTAGACGCTCGCCGGCCCCGCCGATACCGTGACCGTCGAGTGCGGGCTGGGCGGCCGGAGGAAAGGATGGACGCTGACGCGTACACGGGCGACTGGCTGGCGCGCCTCCAGTCCGCACTGGCTCATCCCGAAGCCGCCGACTGGCGCGGGCTGTTCGCCGAGGAGTGCTATTGGCGCGACCTCGTGGCCTTCACCTGGAACATCGTGACCCTGGAGGGGCCGGACGCGATCGCGCGGATGGCGCGCCGCCAGGCCCCGGCGATCTCGCCGACGGCCTTCCGCCTGGATCCGGACATGCCGGGCGGCGACGGGGGCTGGTTCGACTTCGAGACCGCCGCGCCCGCTGCAAGGGCCATGTGGCGCTGAAGGACGGCCGCTGCCTCACCCTCCTGACCGCCATCGTCGAACTGAAGGGCTTCGAGGAACCGGCGGGGCGCGCCCGCGTCGATGGGCTAGAGCACCGCGCCGTCAAAAGACGCCGCACCTGGCTGGACGAACGCGAGGAAGAGGCCCGCGCGCTCGGCCATGAGCGCCAGCCCTATTGCCTGATCGTCGGCGCCGGCCAGAACGGCGTGGCCCTGGCCGCCCGCTGAAGCGGCTGTCGGTCCCGACCCTGGTGGTCGATGCGCACGAGCGGCCGGGCGACGCCTGGCGCAAGCGCTACAAGACCCTCTACCTGCACGACCCGATCTGGCTGGACCACTTCCCCTATCTGCCGTTCCCGGACCACTGGCCGCTCTACACCTCCAAGGACAAGATGGGGGACTGGCTGGAGGCCTACGCCAGGGTCATGGAACTGAACGTCTGGTGCTCCACGGTCTGCACCAGGGCGCGCTTCGACGAGGCCAAGGGCGAGTGGGAGGTCGCCGTCGAGCGCGGCGGCGAGACGCTGACGCTCCGCCCGACCCAGCTGGTTCTCGCCACCGGCCTCTCCGGCGGCAAGCACGTCCCCGAGATACCCGGCGCCGAGACCTTCGAAGGCGCGCAATATCACTCCGGCGACCATCCGGGCGGGCGGGACATGACGGGCCGGCGCTGCGTGGTGATCGGCTCCAACAACTCCGCCCACGACGTCTGCGTCGACCTCTGGGAGAACGATGCGGCTTCGGTGACCATGATCCAGCGCTCGCCGACCATCGTCGTGCGGGCACAGACCATGCGGGCGCTCAGCGCCGACATCCCCTATGCGCGCAAGGACTTCCCGACCGATGCGGCGGACCTGCTGGGCGCCGTCACGCCCTATCGTCTGCGCGCCGGCGCCGAGATCGCCGGGACCCGCTACATCCGCGACCTCGATGCGGAGTTCTATCGACGGCTGGCGGCCAGCGGCTTCCAGCTCTCGCACGGCGAGGACGAGTCCGGCTTCTTCATGGCCTACTTCCGGCGGGCGGCGGGCTACTACATCGACGTCGGCGGCTCGGACCTGATCGCCGAGGGCGAGATCGCCGTGCGCCCCGGGCGAGATCGCGGCGATCGAGCCTGGCGGCGTGCGCATGGCCGACGGCGAGCGCCTGCCCGCGGACCTCATCGTCTACGCCACCGGCTATCGGCCGATGGGCGAATGGGCCGCCCAGCTGATCTCGCCCGAGGTGGAGGCCTGCATCGGCCCCTGCTGGGGCCTCGGCTCGGGAATGACCGGCGATCCCGGACCCTGGGAGGGCGAGCTGCGCAACATGTGGAAGCCCACGCGCCAGCCGAACCTGTGGTTCCAGGGCGGCAACCTCGCCCAGTCGCGGTTCCACTCCCTGCACCTGGCCCTGCAGATCAAGGCGCGGATGGAGGGCCTGCCGACGCCGGTCTACTGGCCCGATCAGGCCGCCGCCTCCCGCGCGCCGCAGCCGGCCCCTCGCCTGATCTGCAGAGCATGGACATGCCGGGCCTGTTCGACACTCACGCGCACCTGATCGCCGACGATCCCGTCCGCTATCCGCCAGCGAGGTTGCGCGGCCAGGCGGACCTGCCGCCCCTGCCGCCGCCCGTCACCGACGCCATGCTCCTGGACTGGATGGACGCCAGCGGCGTGGCCCGCGCCTGCCTCGTCCAGCGGCCCATGCCTACGGCTACGACAACAGCTACGTGCTCGACTGCGCCGCGCGCCATCCGGGCCGCTTCGTCTCTGTCGGCGTGTTCGACGCCCAGGACCCGGCGACGCCGGAGCTGGTCGATCGGCTGGTCCGGGAGCAGGGCCTCGGCGGGATGCGCCTGTGCGCCGTACGGCCATGGGAGATGGGACACCGGCTGGTTCAACTCGCCCCAGGCGATGAAGGTGTGGGAGATCGCGGCCGAACACCGCCTGCCGGCGGTGATCATCTTCTTCCACTACCACCTGCCCTACGCCCTGCCCGCCCTGGGGCTGATCGCCGACCTGTTCCCCGAGCTGCCGATCATCGTCGACCACATCGGATGCAGCCACGCCTCCACGCCCGAAGTCGTCTGGGGGCGCGAGCGCGGGTACGACATGGACGCCCCCGGCCCTCCCGACTACGGCCTCGGGGGGCGCGCCGTGGCTGCTTGCGGGCCGCCGGAACGTCTCGTTCAAGCTGACCCAGATCAACGTCCACCGGATGCGCGACGCGGGCGTCCCGCTGGGCGCCTTCGTCCGTCGACTGACGGACCTCTACGGTCCCGACCGGCTGGTCTGGGGCTCCGACATCGGCCAGAGCGCCGGGACCTACGCCGACATGGCGGACGCCGCGAAAGAGGCGGCCTCGGCGTTGGACGATCGCGAGAAGGCGCTGTTCCTCTTCGGCAACGCCGCGGCGATCTACGACAGGGGAGGGTAGGCGATGGCGGACGGATCCGCGGCGGCTCCGATCGCGGGCCCGTCCTGGCTGAGCGCGACGCTGAACGGGGACGGCGACTGGAAGGTCCGGCGCTGGGTCCCCTATCTGCTCGGCCTGATCATGCTGTTCGATTCCTGGGACAGCGTGGTCATCGCCTTCACCCTGCCCATCGATCGCCAAGGCGTGGTCGCTGGACCCGCTGCGCGGCGGCTGGCTGATCTCGGCGGGCTACGCCGGTCAGCTGGTCGGCGCCCTCGTCGGCGGGGCGGCGGCCGAGGCCAGGGGCCGCCTGCCGGTGCTGCGCGCCCTGGTGATCGCCATGTGCGTCCTGGCCGTGGGCTGCGGCCTGGCCCAGGACTACGGCCAATTGATCGCCCTCAGGCTGGCGCAGGGCATGGCCATCGGCGGCGCCCTGCCCGTCACCATCTCCTACCTGAACGAGATCGCCCCCGCGGCCGCTCGGGGCCGGTTCTTCGGCACCTACCAGTTCCTGATGGTCAGCGGCTTCGGCCTCGCCTCGCTGTTCAGCGCCTCCATCGTGCCGGCGTTCGGATGGCGGCCGATGTACATGCTGGGCGCAGCGCCCCTGCTGCTCGCGCCGTTCCTGTTCGCCCTGCCGGAGTCGCCGCGCTGGCTGGCCGGCCGCGGGCAGGTGGAGGCGGCGGTGAAGGCGCTGCGGCGCCTGGGCGGACGGCCGGTCGAGGCCGACGCCCACGCCGCGCCGCCGCCCGCCAAGCCGCCGTCCGCCGCCGTGTTGCTGTCCCCAGGCCTCAGGGGCGTCAGCGCCGTCACCGCCCTGCTCTGGCTGCTGACCTCGCTGGTGTCCTTCGGCCTCGTCACCTGGGTGCCGTCGATCTATGTGTCGAACTTCCACATCCCGATCGCGCGGTCGCTGCAGTACAACGCCATCGCCTCGGTGTTCGTCCTGATCATCCCCCTGTGCTGCGCCAGACCATCGACCGGTTCGGGCGGCGGCCGCCGGTGATCCTCGGCACCGCCATCGGCGGGCTGTCGCTGCTGACCCCTGACGCTCGTGGACCCGGGCAAGGAGCCGCTGATCGTCGGCCTGACCATCCTCGGCCAGATCGGCGTCTCGATCGGATCGATGGTGCTGTGGCCCTATACCTCGGAGGTCTACGAGACCAGCGTGCGCGCCTCGGCGCTCGGCGCCGCGAGCAGCCTGGCGCGGGCGGCCTCGATGTCGACGCCCCTGGTGGTCGGCGGCGTGCTGGCGGCGACCGGCTCGATCACCCCGGTGTTCCTGATCTTCGGCCTCTCCGCCGCGACCGTCGCCCTGCTGTGGATCTTCGCCACCAAGGAGACGGCCGGGCGCGAGCTCGACGCCTAGGCGCGGCTCAGCTGAAGTAGAACCGGTAGGCCCGTCTCGCCGATCGCCTTGCGCTGGGCCGGGTCGGGCGCCCAGTCGGCGAACAGGCGAACGGCTTCCTCGTAGGTGATCCTGTCCTCCATGCCGACGAAGGGGGCGTCGCTGCCCCCAGAACAGCCGGTCGGTCCCGACCTCGGATATCAGCCCTCGCGGCCTGGCGTATCGGCGTCTGCGGGTCCTCGAACCGGAAGCCCGAAGACAGCTTCACCCACGCCGCGCCCCGCTGGCAGAGGCGGATCAGGGCGTCCAGCCCCGCGCCGGCCGGTCCAGCCGGGCGTCGGACCAGCCGAAGTGGTCGACCACCAGCTTCACGCCTGACTCGGCGATCGGCGCCATCACCTGGGCCAGCCGGCCGCCTCGATGTTGACGTGCACGTGCATGTCCAGGTCGCGCAGCCGCATCAGCAGGGTGCGCCAGTCCGCCCGCCTGAGGTCGGGGAGCGGGTCGATGTTGAACCACTGCAGCCGTACGCCCACGACCCCCGCGTCGCGCATGGCCCTGAGGGTCGAAAGCTCAACGGTGGGTTCGACATTGATCGTCGCCCGGAGGCGCTTGCGCCCCCTCAGCGCCTCGAGCGTGTAGTCGCTGTAGGCGCCGAACAGGCTGGCGGCCGCGATCACGCCGTAGCCGATCCCGTTGCGGTCCAGGCAGGCGAGGTAGTCCTCCACGGGGAAGGCGTAGTCGAGCCGGGTCCAGGCGTCCTTGGCATAGGGCGTGGACAGGTCCCAGACGTGGGCGTGGGCGTCCACCAGCGGCCCTTCGACAGTCGACATCGATCCTGCCCCCATCCGCGGCGGCGCGCACGTTGTCACGGCAATCGCGACGCCGTATCGTAATGTGGAACCATAAGGGAGGGGAAGCCCAGGTGACGCCCGAGGATCGCAGCCGCGAAACCCAGATCCTGCACATGAACATGATCGACTACTGGTACGAGGTCGACCTGAAGGGCGGGCTCGGCGTGGCCGCGCGCTTCTATGTGGAGGACGGCGTCTTCGAGGGCGGCAACGAGCCGCTGGTCGGCCACGCCGCGATCGAGGCCTTCTACGCCTGGCGGATCGGGCGCGGCCAGCGCACCTCGCGGCACGTGATCGCCAACTTCCGCGCCGACTTCCACGACGAGCGCAACGCCGTCACCCACTGCGTGATGATGCTCTACGCCGCCGACGGCGCGCCGGTCCTGCCCTCCACTCCGCCGATCATCATCACCGATCTGATCGACGAGTGCGTGAAGGGCGAGGACGGGGCGTGGCGCTACCGGCGGCGCACCTTCATCCCGCTGTTCCAGGGCGAGATCGCCGCCACCGTGCCGCCGGCGCACCTGGCCGAGACCCACAACAAGCCTTCGGCCTGAGGAGCCTCGGCATGGGCAAGTTCCGCGAACCGTCCATCGGGCGCTATTATCAGGACGAGCCGCAGGTCGTCGGGCGGGGATATCGCGCCTGGATCACCCGCGGGCGCAACTTCGCCATCGTCTACACCGAGGCCCAAGCGGGGGCCGAGGTCGCGGGCGCGTTCGTCGACGAGCAGGTGATCTACATCGTCGAGGGCCGGCTGGAGATCGCCGCCGGCGCCGAACGGGCGACGCTGACGGGCGAAGGGCTCGCCATCGCGCCGCCGGGCGAGGTCGCCGTCACCCCCCGCCGGGGGACGCGGCGTTCATCCAGGTCGTCACCGACGCGGAGGCGCTGGCCGCCTTCGCCGCCAACGCCCGGGGCCTATGGCGACGGCGCGCCGGAGGTGACCCCCCGCGGTCGAATGGCCGATGCCGACCGACGGCTATCGCCTGCGCACCTACGCCCTGGCCGAGGCCTACGCCACGGGCGGCATGGTCAACGCCTTCCGCACCCGCAAGCTCATGGTGATCCCCTACGCCCGGTTCCTCGAGCCGCGCGACGAGACCGCGCTGACGCCCCATGCGCACCAGGATTTCGAACAGGCGTCCGTCGCCTGGAAGGCGGCTGGATCCACCACCTGCGCACGCCCTGGACCGCCGACCGCCGCGACTGGCGCCCCGACATCCACCTGGAGCTCGCCAGCCCGTCCACCACCGTGATCCCGGCCGGCGTGATCCACACCTCCCAGGGGTCGGCTGCACCGTGGGCGTGATGGAGATCGCCTAGGGCGGCGGCGCGCCTTGGAAAAAGCCGGCGGGGCGCGCTAAACCCTCCCGTCCGCCAGGAGAGCGCCATGCCGAACGTCGTCGTGGAATACACCGCCAACATCCGCGCCGAGGCGGACATCCCGGCCCTGCTCAAGACCATCAACCGCACGGTGCAGGAAGCCGGCCGCGGCGCCTTCGCGGTGGCCGCGGTGCGGGTGCGGGCGCTCTGCTGCGAGGACTATGTGATCGGCGACGACGATCCGGACTACGCCTTCGTGATCATCAACGTGCGCCTCGCCAAGGGCCGCGCCGAGGAGGACGTGCGCCGCACCTTCGACGCGGTCTGGCAGGCGGTGAAGGCGCACCTGGCCTCCGTCAGCGCCAGGCGGATGCTGGCCATCTCCATGGACGTGGAGGTTCGGCGACCGCCTGGCCTACAAGCACAACCCCCTGCACGAGCGCTTCGGCACCAAGCCGATCGCCCAGACGGCGGGGAATTAGTGCGTGGTTCGAGGCGATGCTGCGCATCGCACCTCACCATGAGGCGCGCCTTTGCCGCCCGCCTGCCGGGCGGGTATGCAACCCGCTCCTCTCCTCATCCTGAGGCGCCCGCGCAGCGGGCCTCGAAGGACGCAGGGCGGCACCGCAGGCCAACATGATCCTCGACGGCAAGACCATCGACGCCCTCGCGGCCCGGCTGCACGAGGCGGAGCGGACGCGGGTTCAGACGCATCAGTTCTCCCTGGAGCACCCCGGCATGGGGTTCGAGGACGCCTACGCGGTCCAGCGCGCCTGGGTGGCGCTGAAGACCGCCGAGGGACGCACGTTGAAGGGCCACAAGATCGGCCTGACCTCCAAGGCGATGCAGCGGTTCTCCAACATCTCCGAGCCCGACTACGGCGCCCTGCTGTCGGACATGTTCTTCCAGGACGGCGGCGAGATCCCGATGGCCCGGTTCATCGAGCCGCGCGTCGAGGTCGAGCTCGCTTTCGTCCTGAAGGACCCGCTGCGCGGGCCCGACTGCACCCTGTTCGACGTGCTGAACGCCACCGACTACGTCACCCCGGCCATCGAGATCATCGACGCCCGCATCCAGCGCCACGATCCCGAGACCAAGGTCATGCGCAAGGTGTTCGACACCATCTCCGACAACGCCGCCAACGCCGGCGTGGTGCTGGGCGGGCGGCCTTTCCGGCCCGGCGACGTCGATCTCAGGTGGGTCGGCGCGATCCTCCACAAGAACGGGGTGATCGAGGACACCGGCGTCGCCGCCGCGGTGCTGAATCACCCCGCCAACGGCCCCGCCTGGCTGGCCAACAAGCTGCATCCGCATGGCGTGACGCTGGAGCCCGGCCAGGTGATCCTCGGCGGCTCGTTCACCTCGCCGATCGCGGCGGCGGCCGGCGACGTCTTCAACATCGATTACGGGCCCTGCGGCTCGGTCTCGTTCCGTTTCGTGTGAGGTAGCCCGTGCCCGCGCCAAAGAACCTGTTCAAGCAGGCCCTGAAGGACCGCATCCCCCAGATCGGCTTCTGGCAGGCCATGGCCAATCCCTACACCGCCGAGCTCTGCGCCGGCGCCGGGTTCGACTGGCTGCTGTTCGACGGGCGAGCACGCCCCCAACGACATCCCGACCATGCTGGCCCAGCTCCAGGCCGTGGCGCCCTATCCGGTCACGCCGGTCGGCCGGCCGCCCTACGGCGAGCCGCGGTTGATCAAGCAGTACCTCGACATCGGCTTCCAGAGCATCCTGATCCCCCTGGTCGACACCGCCGAGCAGGCCGCCGACATGGTGCGCGCCGTGCGCTATCCGCCGAACGGCATCCGCGGCGTGGGGGCCGGCTCGGCGCGGGTGTCGCGCTGGAACCGCATCCCCGACTACATCCAGACGGCCGACGCGGAGATCTGCCTTCTGGTGCAGGCCGAGACCGTCACGGCGCTGAAGAACCTGGAGGCCATCGCGGCGACCGAGGGGGTGGACGGCGTCTTCATCGGCCCGGCGGACCTGTCCTCCGCCCTCGGCCACGGCGGCGATCCGGGCCATCCGGAGGTGCAGGCCGCCATCGAGGACGCCATCGCCCGCATCGCCAAGGCCGGCAAGGCGTCCGGCATCCTGACCTCCAACAACGACTGGGCGAAGCGCTACCTCGACCTCGGCTGCACCTTCGTGGCGGTCGGCACCGACGTCGGCGTCCTGGCGCGGGCGTCCAGCGAGCTGGCCAAGCGGTTCAAGGACGCCGACCAAGCGGCATCGCCCGCGACCGGCGGCGCCTACTGACCGTCCACGACGCCGCCCGGGCCGCGCGGCGTCAGGCCGCCGGCGCACCCTTCGGCTGGTAGTGGGTATCGAGGTCCTTGCGCAGGTCGAAGCTGGCCAGGAAGTAGGACACCCCCGCCAGCACGAACAGCAGCGACATGGCCATGATCGCGTGCCGGATCCCCGCCCCGGCCGCGGCCGAGCAGGCGCCCGTGAGGGCCGCCGACGATCCGGCCGGCGCCGTCCCGCCCGGGCACATCGCGATGAAGTCGCCGAGGGGGAAGGCCTTCTGGGTGAAGAAGTCGCTGAGGAAGCCGATCAGGGTCGGCCCGATGCCGATGCCCACGAGCCCGAGCACCAGGGAGGTCACGAAGGCCGAGGACGCCCGCATGCTCGCCCCCACCATGTTCTGCGCCATGGCCAGGGGTGGGCGTGTAGTAGACGAACAGGGCCACGTGGCCGATGAACAGCACGATCACGGCCGAGACCAGGCTGCCCTGCGCCGCGCCGAAGAAGAACAGCGGGCAGGCGATCACCAGGGCGATGGCCGGGGCCCAGACGTACCAGCGCCGGTCGAACTTGCCGGCCCAGTCGACGCCGAAGCCGCCGAGCGCCATGCCCGAGGCCATGGACGCGCCGCTCATCAGGCCCAGCACCTCCCCGGCCTGGGCGAGGCCGATGTGGAAGCTGCCGACGAGATAGGTCGCGAAGAACTGGCCGAGCGCGTTCATCGAGGTGGCGGCCAGCCCGCCGCCGATCAGGATGAACCACACAGATTTCTTGGCGAGCAGGAACCTGAAGGCGGTGAGGATCGACGGCGGCGCGCCCTTGTGCGCCACCGGGTCGGACATGCCGCGCGTCGGCTCCCGCAGCGTCAGGAAGGCGATCAGGGCGACCACCAGCGCCGGCGCGCCGAGCACGAAGAACCAGGTCCGCCAGCCGTAGGTCTGGGCGATCCAGCCCGCGCCCACCGCGCCGGTCACCGCGCCGATCGGGGCGCCCAGCCAGATCACCGTCATGGCCGAGGCGCGCTTCTGCATCGGATAGTGGTCGCCGATCACCGAGGCGACCGGGGGCCCGAACCCGGCGTCGCCGACGCCGACGCCGATCCGGAACAGCATCATCTGCCAGAAGTTGCCGATGGCCCCGCATGCCGCCACCATCACGGCGAACACCGCGAGCGAACCGGCGATCAGGCGCACGCGGTTGGACCGCTCGGCCAGCCACGCCATGGGCAGGCCGAACAGGGTGTAGAAGATCGCAAAGCCCAGCCCCTGGATCAGCCCCATCTGGCCGCCGGTCAGGTGCAGGGCGTGGCGGATCGCCGGCGCGGTGGCCGCCATCCCCTGCCGGTCGGCGAGGTTCAGGGCGTTGACGACGGCAAGCACGAACAAGAGCCAGGCCCGGTATCCCTTGGAGAACACCGGCGTGCTCGCCGCCCTGGGCGGGGCGGCCGACCCGGCGCCGGCGGCGGTCTCGGCTGTGCTCATCGGGTCTTCCTCCAAGCGCTCTTGACCATGCGGCGCCTGGTGCAATTCACGCGGGGATCAGCCCGCCTGTCAAACGACTTCGACGTGAGGCCGGCGCAGGCGGGATGGTGGGGACGGAGGGACTCGAACCCTCACTCTCTGGCGAGAAGCGGATTTTAAGTCCGCTGCGTCTACCGGTTCCGCCACGTCCCCGCCGCCGATTGGTAGCAGACGCGCCCTCGCCGTCACAGCCGGCGGCGGCCGGGCGGGACGTGTCGCTTCGCGTCGCCGGAAATTTCCCTTCAAGGTCACGGGCGGGTTGCGATACGGTGACGGTCATTGAGGACGCATCGTGTCCGGCCGCGCTCGGCCGGGCGCGCAAGGATCGGCCCAAGCTCGCGACGGGGAGGCCATGAACGCCATGATCTCGAGACAGGCCGCCGCCGCGCGCCCGGCGCTCGCCGCCGGCGAGGCCGGACGGCCGTGATCAACCAGGGGACCGGCGCCGCCGCGGCGGGCCGGATGAGGGACAGGGGAGTTTCTGCTCGTGACGATTTCTCGATCGGCCCGCGGGGCGTGGATGGCCATGGCGGCCGCGGCCGCGGCGCTACGACCACCAGGTGAAGATGCAGGGCACGGTCACCCACTTCCAGTGGACCAACCCGCACGTCTACATCGAGCTGGAGACCATGGACCCGGCCGGGGCCGACAAGCACTGGACGATCGAGTGCGCCAACCCCGGGATCCTCAACCGCGTGGGCTGGAAGTTCAACATGATCAAGGTCGGCGACAAGCTGACGGTGATCGTGGCGCCGCTGCGGACCGGCGAGCCGGGCGCCCTGCTCAAGCAGGTGACGCTGCCGGACGGGCGATGTGTTCGGCAACGGCGCGCCGGCCGGCAAGGCGATCATCCAGTAGACCAATCAGAACATCGGGGGAGGCGTACGTGACCGTCCATGGATCTTCGATGCGGCGCGGCGGCTGGCTGGCCGCCTGCGCCGTCGGCTGCCTGGCGCTGGCCGCGCCCGCCGCAGGAGCGCCGGCCAGGGCCAAGGCCGCGACCGCCCACGCCAGGTTCGACCCGCGCGCGCTGGATGGCTCGTGGGACCACTATCCGGCGCCCGGCGACGGTGCGGTCGATCCGACCGTGAAGCCGCCCAAGGCGGACCTGCCGCCCCCGCCGCTGAAGCCCGAATACCTCGGCCCCTATCTGCAGCACCAGAAGGAAGTCGCCGCGGCCAACGCCCGCGGCGAGCCGCCGGTGACCGGCTACGTCAAGTGCCTGCCCGACGGCATGCCGGCGACGATGATGGCGATGTTCCCGCTGGAGGTGCTGCAGAGCAAGGGCCGCATCACCATCATCGAGGAGGCCTACAACCAGGTCCGCCGCATCTATCTGGGCGAGAAGCAGGTCGCGATCGACGACGCCGAGCCCGGCTTCTGGGGCCATTCGGTGGGCCATTGGGAGGGCGACACCCTGGTGGTCAACACCGTCGGCATCAAGGAGAACGTCAAGTTCCGCGACGTGCCGCACTCCGACCGGATGCAGATCGACGAGCGCATCCGCCTGGTCGCGCCCGACTACATGGAGGATCGGATCACCGTCACCGACCCGGTCTACCTGACGGGCCCGTGGAGCTGGGCCTGGATGTACAAGCGCAAGCCCGGCTACAAGATCGAGGAGTACGTCTGCGAGGACAACCGGGAGTTCCCCGACCCCGACAACGGCTCCCAGCGCCTGCACCTGCTGCCCGGGCAGCGGCAAGTAGGCGCCGTCAGGCCTCCTCCGCCGCGGGGCTCGGCGCCGGCGCGCAGGGGCGGCGCGGTGGCCGCTGACCTCCGCCCCCGCGTCGCGCGGCAGGCGCAGGAACCAGGGCGCGGCGGAGAGGCCGATCAGCGCCATGACCGCGACGGCGATGCGGCAGTCGGCCAGGCTCACGTGGCCGGCCCGCGCCGCGCGAGGCGGCGCTGACGTTCAGGATGATGGCGGCGAGCGCGATGGCGACGCCGCCGGTCACCTGGTTGCAGACGTTGGACAGCACCGTGGCGCCGCCGAGCTCGGCGTGCGGCACCTCCGAGAACGTCATCGAGACCCAGCGCCGGTCATCAGCACCGAGCGCGCCATGCCGCTGGCGATCATCACGGCGAAGATCGCCCAGGTCGGGGTCGTCGGCGACAGCAGGACCCAGCTCGCCGTTGCGAACGCCGTCAGGGCGGCGGTGACCGTCAGGGCGGTGCGGAAGCCCACCTTGCGCAGCGCCTGGTTGGCGACCGTCTTCATCATCAGGTCCCCGCCGTTGTAGGCGAGCAGCAGCAGGCCCGACTTGAACGCGCTCATCCCCAGGCCGACCTGGAACAGCAGCGGCATGACGAACCCCAGCGCCCGGAACGGCAGGCGCACGAAGGTTCCCCCCCGTCAGGGTGGCGACCGCGAAGGTGCGCCAACCCGCAGGGTCGTCAGCGACACCAGGGGATGGCGCGCGCGCGCAGGCTGTGGCGGATCGAGAAGGCGCCCACGAGGAGGCCGCCGGCGATCAGCAACCGCCGGGATGGCGCGGTCGCCGCCCCACGACGCTGATCCGGTCCAGGCCGTAGATCAGGGCCGACAGCGCCACGCCGCTGCTGAAGAAGCCGACCCAGTCGAACGGCCGGCCGCTCCTCGGCCCTGAGGTTCGGGATGAACCGCAGCGCCAACAGGACCCCCGGCGACGGCGATCGGCGTGTTCAGGAAGAAGATCCAGCGCCAGTCCACGAAGGTGACGATGAAGCCGCCGATGGCCGGCCCGATCACCGGCGCCACCAGCCCCGGCGTGGTCGAGATGGCGATGGCGTTGACCAGGTCCTTCTTCTCGGTCGCGCGGAGCATGACGAGGTTGCCGACCGGCGTCATCAGGGTGGCGGCCATCGCCTGCAGCAACCCGCGCCCCGACGAATTGCGGCAGGTTGTGGCTGAAGCCGCACAACAGGGACGAGGCCGCGAAGGGCGGCGATGGCGCAGGCGAACACCGTGCGCGCGCCCAGCCGGTCCTGCGACCCAGGTGGACAGCGGCAGGAAGGCCGCCATCACCAGGATGTAGATCGTGATCCCCAGCGACAGGTCCACCGGCGGCAGGTGGAACGAGCGCGCCATCTGCGGCAGGGCGGTGGCGATGATCGTGGAATCGAGCGCCCCCATGAACGAGGCCGCCGCCACGATCAGGGCGATCAGGCGCGGGGCGTAATGTCGGGACTGGACAGACATGCGCCGTTTTCGTGAGGCGCCGCCGCGCGCGGTCAAGGACAAGCCGCGCCGCCGTCCCCCCGTGATCAGCGCGTGCGCGGCGCGACGCCGATCACGGGGGCGATTGCGGACGAACTCGGCGACAGCAGCCACTTCTCGCCTGAGGTCGGCGCGCGGCCGGCGTGCACCGTGCGCGGGTCCGGCGTCCCGGCCGCGTCGGCGCTGACGAACAGCAGGGCGTCGCCGCCCCGCGCCCGGTGGCCGAGGCCGAGCAGGGGGAACTCGGTCGCCCCGCCCTCATAGCCCTCGTTCAGATAGACGAGGCCCCGTGGCGACGCGCTGGCCCATCCGGGCGATCTCGGCGGCGTAGGCCGGCTCGGCCGGGTCCAGGAAGTCGACGTGCTCGCCGTATTCCTCGCCCGGCGCGTAGTGGAGCACGGCGCGAACGACTCCATCCGGTCCAGCGGCGCGGCCATGGCGGCGGCGATCCGGGCCTGGATGACGAGGTTGAGCAGGTTGGTGTCGGCCAGGCCGAAGTTGGCGATGCGGTTCACCCGCGTCTCCCTGGCCCACCACCGGCCCGCCGCGTGGCGGGATCGTAGAGCTCGGCGCGGACCAGGCGCGGCTGCGCCTGGCTGATCACCCAGGCGCAGGCGGCCGGCGGGATCAGGCCGGGAACCGCGCGGACCGACGGTGAGTCCGAAAGGCTCACCGACGGCGGGACCGCCAGCCAGGGCGGCGATGTCCACGCCCCCCGCGCAGCCGCCGCCAGAGGTCCCGGCGCGGCGGGTTCCGTCGTCGTCTCGGCCCCGGCCAGGATGCGCAGTTGGGTCTGGGCGAAGGCCGATCCCAGCTCCGCCGAGCGCTGAAGGCAGTCGAGCGCGGCCGGCCAGCTCTGCCGCGCATAGAAGCCGCCGCCGATCAGGACGGCGAGGCGGCCGGCCGCCTCGGCATCGCCCGCGCCAGCCGCATCGCCCAGCAGGCGCGCGCCCTCGGCCGGAAGAAACGGGGCGCGGTCCCCGGTCAGCAGCCGCAGGCCCAGAAGGCCGAGGGCGCGGGCGTCGTTCCCGCCCCGCCCTGCCCGCGACAGGCAGTCGACAGCCTCCGCGTGGCGGCCTTGCGCGTCGAGGGCGCGCGGCCAGCTCGACCGGCGCCTCCGCCCAGCCCTCGATGTCCGCCGCCGCCATGCGTCCGCTCGCAAGAAAAAGGGGCGGACCCTGCGGCCCGCCCCCAAACCATACCGGGTCCTCGTCCGGCTTAGAACTTCGCCTTCAGGCCGACGTAGAAGCGGCGGCCGAGGGCGTCGTAGAGGCCTTCGTTGGTCGTGCCCGCGCCGCTGCTGGCCAGCTGGTAGTCCGGCGTGCCGGGGCGTGCCGGTGGTCACCGTCTGGGCGGTGATCTCGGGCTCGGCGTTGAACAGGTTCTCGACGCCGGCGCGCAGGATGTAGTTCTTGTTGATCGTCCAGGTGCCGGAGAGGCCGAACTCGTCGTGCGAGGCGGTGTCGACCCCGCGGTCGCCCGGCTGGCCATAGCTCTGGGCGTGGATGCTGGGCAGGTGGCGCCAGTTCAGGCTCAGGCTGGCCGGCCCGACCGCATAGGACAGGGTCGTGTTGAGCTTGTACTTGAAGGCGCCCGCGTCCGTGCCCGCCAGGTTCGGGCCCAGGGTGCCCGCCCAATGGGTGGTCGGCCCGCCCGGCGTCGACTGGGTGTCGAAGTAGTCGAGCCAGTTCACCAGGACGCTCAGGTTCACCGCGCCCGGCGCGTTCTTGAAGCCGATGTCGGAAAGGTCCGCGCCCCAGTTCAGCTGGCCGTCCACGCCCGACGTCCAGATGGTCGCCAGGTTGTTGTAGACGATGGTGGTGGTGTCTTCCTGACCCAGGATCGGGTTGCGGGCCAAAAGGCTGCACTGGAACGAGCCGATCGCCTGGGCCGCCGGCAAGGTCAGGCAGGCCTGCTTCACGTTGTCGACCGAGTCGAACTCGATCGCGCCGGTGATGGAGATCTTGTACCAGTCGATCGAGGCGTTGAACCGCGACAGCCAGCCGGACTGTATCGGCGACCGCAGCACCACGCCGGCGGTCCAGGTGCGCGCCCGTTCCGGCTTCAGGTTCGGGTTGCCCATCTGGTTGACGAAGCCGAACGGCGAGAAGGCCCCCGGGATCTGCGGGTTGGCGTAGTAGTAGGCGGCGCCGGCCGGCCCCATGAGGGCCCGGCAGATCGCTTCGGTGTTGGCCGCGCCGGCGGCGCCCGACGAGTTGGTGGCGGGATTGGCGCCGAACGGCGCCGTGGCCAGGCGCGAGCACGGGTCGCCGTAGTTCGTCGGCCCGCCGAACACTTCCTGCTTGCCGAGGAACAGCTCGCCGATGTTCGGGGCCCGGACCCGCGAGGTTGTAGCCGCCACGGAACCGGAGCCAGTCGTTGACCTGCCAGTCGCCGAGGATCTTGTAGGTCCAGCCGCCCTCCGGATCGACCTTCACGTTGTTGACGTGGTCGGCCGCCGTATAGGTCGAGTAGCGGGCCCCGAGCTCCAGGTCGAAGTGCTTGACGAACGTCAGGTCGTTGGCGATCGGGATCAGCAGTTCGCCGTACCCTTCGCGGGCGGACGTCAGGGCGTCCATGTAGGCGGCGGGATAGACGCCGACCACCTGGTCGCGGAACGACACCGTGCTCTGCAGCACGTCCGGATTGTACTGGATCGAGTCGTCGCGATAGGGACGCGCCCAGGGAGCCCCGCACCTGCCCGGCCCAGGTGTTGAACAGGCCCGCCCTGGGTGTTGAACTCGACCACGTTCTGGCCGACGAAGGTCTGGTTCTGCAGCTTGGCCGATATGGCGTTGATGCAGTCCTGCGACGGCGCGCTGCGCCATGGAAGATCACGTCGTAGAAGCCGGAGGTGCAATGCACCTGCGCGGCGCCGAAGCCGCCGTTGACTTGGTTGCCCGTCAGCGTCGCGTTGGCCCCGTAGTCCGGCTGGGAGATCAGGTCCTCGTAGCGGGTCAGGGACGCATAGCCGAGGCCGACGGTGTAGGACGACGACTGGCCGTGCGACCCATAAAGCTCCCAGGTGAAGTCCGTCCCCGGCACCTTGCCGTCGAGGGCGGCGGAGATCTGCCAGACCGTGTTGGTGTCGTCGGTCGAGCGCGGCGGCATCCAGGCGCTCGGGTCGGGGATCAGGTAGAGCGACCAGGGCGCGGTCGGGTCCGGCCGCGAGTTCAGCAGCGTCGCCAGCTCCGGCGACACCGGGTGGTCCGCGTCGTAGGGGATGCTCACGCCCCAGCCGTTGATGAACGGCGAGGGGAACAGGATGGTGTGGGTCTTGGTCTGCTCGAAGTTGCCGTTGACCGACAGCGACAGGTCGTCGTTGAAGTCGTAGCGGGCCCTGCCGTAGGTCGACCCAGCGGTTCGCCGGCGCCGTGACGTAGTAGTTGGTCTGGTTGGTCTTCAGCGCCGTCTGGACGGTGTAGCCGCTGTAGGGGTCGACCACCGTGGCGGGGGCCACGTCGTAGCCGTTGACCTGGCCCTTATAGCGATAGCTGCCCGCCGCGCCGCCCGCCGCCGAACGCGCCTGAGGCGCCGGTGAACACCGTGCCGTCGGTATTGAAGTAGAAGGCGGTGAAGGCGGGAACACTCGTCCCGGCCGGGCGGCCGGAGAACAGCGCGTCGACCACCGCCTGGTTCGGCGTATTGACCGGCGAATCGACGTTGTAGGCGGCGCCCGTGAAGAAGAACTCGTTGTTCGCCACCGTCGGGTCGGCGAAGCCCTTGCGGTAGAAGTCGCGGTTCTTCTGCCAGGACGCGTCGCGCGTGAAGTGTTCGACGCCGAACATCACGTTGCCCTTGTCGTCGGCGAAGTTGGCGCCGAGCAGGGCGCTGATCTTGAATTCCTGGCCGTCGCCGGCCTGGGTGATGCCGTACTGGGTGTCGAGGTCGACGCCCTGGAAGTCCTTCTTGAGGATGAAGTTGACCACGCCGGCCACGGCGTCCGCGCCGTACACGGCCGAGGCGCCCGCCGGTGATCACCTCCACCCGGTCGATCGCCGCCGACGGGATCGAGTTCAGGTCGACCACCAGCTCGCCGTTCACCGGCTGCTGACGGTGGCCGTCGACCAGCACCAGGTTGCGGTTCGGCCCCGAGGCCGCGAAGGCTGGCCGTGGAGATGCCGACGGTGTGGGTCGCGGTCGGCTGCACGTCGCCGGAGTTGGCCTCGCCGGTCATGTTCTGGTCGGCGACGAACTGCGGCAGCTTGTTCAGGGTGGCTTCGAGCGCCACGTTGGCGGTGTTCTCGAACGACGCCGCGTTGACCGTGACGATCGGGCTGTTGGAGGTGAAGTCCCCGCCGCGCGATGCGCGAGCCGGTGACCACCACTTCCTGGACCGCCGCCCCGCCCTGGCCGCCGGCCCTCCTGCGCATGGGCGGCGCCGCCCACGGAAGCCGCGCCCAGCAGGCCCATCATGATGGCGGTCGTGCCGACCAGGGCCGTCTTGCGGGTTCGCGCCGGCGCATTGCGACCCGGACACAATTCGAATGTCGTGCATGTCGTACAACCTCCCCTACGGGCGGCGGTGCGGCGTTCGTCGTCGCCTTCACCGTCCCCCGGCATCCGCCTGACCAGCCAGGCGATCCAAAGCGCCGATCGAGGTCTTCGCGCTGAGGCGAGCCGGCCGGACGTGAGGGGATGGGATCGAAGGCGCAGGCGTCAGCCGTCCACGTGCGCGCGGCGTCGCCACGCACATCGGCCGTCCCTCCTGGCGCCCGGTTCCTCCCCCGAGTCTTTGACCGCCCGCCTTGCAGCGAGACATCGATCAGTCACAGAGGATGGCGGAGCCCGTTGACCATGTCAAACTGACAACTAACAGCAATGTAAGACTGATGCCTGAAAGCCACGGCCGCCCATTGTGGCCGTTACGCGACTAACCGATATGCTTCAGGCGGGGCATGACATCGTTGGCCAGGAGGTCGAGCGAGCGGCGCCAGGCGTCGGGCGTTTCGAGGTAGTCGAAGCCGAGGACCAGCAGCACGCCGAAGCCGCCCACCTGCGCGTGCAGCCGCTCGATCTTGTCCGCGACCGTGGCCGGAGAGCCGACGATCCAGTTGTGGGTCGCCATGTACTCGAGGTCGACGTCCGAATCGGGGACCGACGGGTCGTGCTTGAGGAAGCCGGTCATGCCGAAGGTCTTCACCAGCTTCAGCGAATAGTCGTCGTCCATCCGGCCCATGCAGCCGGTGATGGCGAGGCGGCGCGCCTCCGCGTCGGTGTCGGCGACCAGGATGTTGCGGACGATGCGCCAGTCCTTGCGGTCCGGCGTGCGGCCGGTCGCGGCCGGCGCCGGCCTCCACCGCCGCCCAGTGGCTGGCCAGGTAGCCGCCGTTCAGGTTCAAGCTCATCGGCAGGAAGCCCCGTTCGCCGGCCAGCTTCAAGGTGTCGGAGCTGGGGCTGAGGCCGGCCACCCCGATCGGCGGGTGCGGCTGCTGAACCGGCTTCAGGAAGGCGCGGAAGATGTCGCCGAGCATCGGCTCGGGCCGGGCGATCTTCCAGTACTCGCCCTGCATCTCGAACGGCGCGTCGGCGGCCCACAGGCGCAGGATCATGTCCAGCGACTCGCGCATCATCGCGCGGGTGTCCGCGCCCGCCAGGCCGAAGGTCGCCTGGTCGGTGGGGATGGAGCTGGCGGCGACGCCGAAGTTGATCCGCCCGCCGGAGATGTGGTCGAGCAGGAGATCCGGTCCGCCAGCGCCGTTGGGTGGTGGAACGGCAGCAGGAAGCCGCCGGGGCCCAGCCGGATGCGGCTGGTCTGGGCGATCGCCTGGGAGATCAGGATGTCGGGCGCCGGGTTCGGCTCCCATGGCACGGTGTGGTGCTCGCCCACCCAGGCCTCGGCGTAGCCGAGTTCGTCCAGCCAGCGGATGACCTGCAGGTCCCACTCGAAGCCCTCGCGCAGGCTGCGCTCCGGCGGATGGGGCGGGGCATGGCGAAATAGCCGATGTCCATCGGACGCTCCCTAGCTCTGGTTCTTGCTCACGGACGGCCCGCGCGGGTCAGTCCCACGCGTTGACGATGACCTTGCACTGGTGCGTGCGCTGCTTCAGCGCCTCGAAGGCCTCCGGCAGCGAGCCCAGGGAGACCTCGTCCGTGATCATCTGGTGGGGCGTCAGAATGCCGGCCTCCAGCACGTCGAGCGTCGTCTCGAAATCCCGCAGCTCATAGAAGGCCGAGGGCTGGATCACGCACCTCCTTCGAGACCACCGCGAAGGGGTTGATGGTGTCGGCATGGTGCAGAGGCCGACGATCACCCACCGTGCCGCGCGCGGCGACGTGGTCGACGCATTTCTGGATAAGGCCGGGCTTGCCCACGCACTCGAACACCACTTCCGGCGGGCCGCCGAGCGCGCGCGAGACGGCTTCGGGGCCGTTGTCCTCCGGCTCCATGAAGACGCTGGCGCCCATCTCCATGGCGAGTTCGGCCCGGCGGGTGGACGACGCGGTGACCGCGATCTTGCCGGCGCCCATCCGGCGCGCCCAGAAAACGGTGGCGAGGCCGATCGGGCCGGCGCCCACCACGAGCACCCGCGCCCCGGAGCGCATCTTCGGACACGTTCACCGCGTGCAGGCTGACCGCCAGTGGCTCGACCAGGGCCCCGTCGGCCAGGGATACGCCGGACGGCATGCGCACGCACTGGTGCTCGGCCACGCGGGAGAACTGGCCGTAGCCGCCGCCGCCGACGACCATGCCCTTGTCGCACCAGGCCGGCTGGCCCGACCTGCACGGTCCGCAGGCGCCGCAGCTCTCCAGCGGGAACACCGCCAGCCGGTCGCCCTTGCGCACCGTGGTGACGCCCGAGCCGACCTCCACGACCTCGCCGGAATATTCATGGCCGAGCACCGCGCCCGCCGGCACGCCGAAGATCGGGTCCTCGGAGATGTGCAGGTCCGACCCGCAGATGCCGCACAGCCCGACCTTGACGACCACGTCGCCCGGGCCCGGCGTCGGGTCGGGCAGGCTCTCGATCACCAGCGGTTTGTGGACGCCCTGGAAAATGGCGGCTTTCATGACTGTCTGTTCTCCCGAATGCTAACGCGCGTCGACCAGGTGCCAGCCGCCGTCGACCATGAACTCCGACCCGGTCACGTACTTCGCCTCGTCGGAGGCGAGATACAGGATCATGAAGGCGACGTCGTCGGGCTCGCCGACCTCGCCGAACGGCACCTGCCGCAGCGACATCTGCTCGGCGTCCGACGCCGAGACGTTGGCGAGCTGGCCGATCTGTTCGTAGATGTGGTCCAGCATCCGGGTGCGGATCACCCCCGGATGGACCGAATTGCAGCGGATCCTCATGCCGTCGCGGCTACCGTGCACGGCCACCGACTTGGTCAGCTGCTGCACGCCCGCCTTGGAAGCGCCATAGGAGACGTTCACCGGCGTGCCGAGGAAGGACGCCATCGAGGAGATGTTGACGATCGAACCCCTGCGCGCCCGCTTCATCACCGGCAGCACCGTCTTGCAGCCGAGGAACGTCCCGTCGAGGTTCACCGACAACACCTTGTGGAACTGCTCCAGCGTGGTGGTCTCCGGCGAGCCGTTGACGAAGTCGCCCTCGATGCCCGCGCCGTTGACCAGGATGTCGATGCGGCCGTGCGCGGCGTCCACCGCGCCCACCACGGCCCGCCAGCTTTCCTCGCCGCTGACGTCCAGGGGCCGGTATTCGCCGCCGATCTCGCGGGCCAGGGCCTCGCCGGCGTCGTCGGCCAGGTCGGCGATCACGACGCGCGCGCCCTGCTCGGCCATGCGCCGGGCGGTCTGCCCGCCGAGACCGCCGGCGCCGCCGGTGATCAGGGCGACCTTGCCTTCGAGGCGACCCATCCGCTCCTCCCTGGATCTCGATTATGGTTTTGCGCGACCTATAGCCGGGCCGCCGCGCGCTAGGCGAGGGAAAACGCCGGGCGCGGCCCAGGCGGCGAAGCCCATCGCCGCTTCATGCGTTGGGTTGCCCGGACAGTGTCGGGAAGGACAGGCATGAAGGCGATCACCGTGGCCCCCGGCAAGGCGAACTCCGCCGACCTCGAGGAGATAGAAGACGAGCCGCCGGCGGAGGCCGGATCGCTGCTGGTCGAGGCCCTGGCGCTGGGCGTCTGCGGCACCGACCGGGAGATCCTGTCGGGGGACTACGGCTGGGCGCCGCCCGGGCGAGAGCGGCTGGTGCTCGGCCACGAATCCCTGGGCCGCGTGGTGGAGGCGCCCGAGGGATCGGGCTTCAGCCCCGGCGACCACGTGGCCGGCGTGGTGCGGCGGCCCGACCCCGCGCCCTGCCCCGCCTGCGCGGTCGGCGAATGGGACATGTGCCGCAACGGCGAATACACCGAGCGCGGCATCAAGCAGCGGGACGGCTACGGCGCCGAGCGCTGGCGCCTGTCGCCCGCCTTCGCCGTCAGGGTCGATCCGGGCCTCGGCATGGCCGGCGTGCTGCTGGAGCCGGCCAGCGTGCTGGCCAAGGCCTGGGACCACATCGACCGCATCGGCGCGCGCACCAAGAGCTGGGCGCCGAAGACGGTGCTGATCACCGGCGCCGGCCCCGTCGGGCTTCTGGCCGCGATGATGGCGCGCCAGAGGGGCCTGGAACTGCACGTACTGGACCGCGACCCGACCGGCCCCAAGCCGGACCTCGTCCACGATCTCGGTGGGACCTACCACTGCGGCGCGGACGTCGACCTCGCCGCCATCGCGCCGGACGTCGCCATCGAGTGCACGGGCGCGCCGCAGGTCGTGCTGGACGTGATGGCCTGCACCGCGCGCGACGGCATCATCTGTCTGACGGGAGTCTCGCCGACCGGCCGCCTGCTCGATTTCGACGCCGGGGCGTTCAACAGGGACATGGTGCTGGACAACGTCGTGGTCTTCGGATCGGTGAACGCCAACCTCGCCCATTACCAGGCGGCCGCCGAGGCCCTGGCCCGGGCCGACCGGCGCATGGCTCGGCCGGCTGATCAGCCGGCGCGTGCCGCTGGCTCGCTGGCGCGAGGCGTTCGAGAACCGCGACGACGACGTGAAGGTCGTGCTCGACTTCGGCAAGCTGGACGCCTGATGGCGGAGCGGATCGAGGACTACGCCCTGATCGGCGACTGCGAGACCGCCGCCCTGGTCGGCCGGGGAGGTTCGATCGACTGGCTGTGCTGGCCGCGCTTCGATTCGGACGCCTGCTTCGCCGCCCTGCTCGGCGACGAAAGCCACGGCCGCTGGCTGATCGCCCCGGCCGACCCGGCCGTCCGCGTCTCGCGCCGTTACCGCGAAGACACCCTGGTGCTGGAGACCACCTTCGAGACGGCTGAGGGCGTGGTCGAGCTGATCGACTTCATGCCGGCGCGCGACGGGGGCGCCAACCTCGCCCGCCTGGTGCGCGGCGTGCGCGGGCGGGTGGCGATGCGGACGGAGCTGACCATCCGTTTCGGCTATGGCCGCACCACCCCGTGGGTCAGCCGCATGGACGACGGCGCCCTGCGCGCCATCGCCGGGCCCGACATGCTGGTCCTGCGCACGCCCGCGGAGCTGCGCGGCGAGAACATGCACACGGTCGGCGACTTCGTGGTCGAGGCCGGCCAGGCCGTGCCCTTCACCTGCTCCTACGCCCTCCCACCTGCCGATCCCGCGGCGTTCGACGTGGAGACGGCGCTGGAGGACTGCTGCGAGTTCTGGCGCTCCTGATCGCGCGTGGGACCGTCAACGGCCCCTGGGCCAAGCTGATCAAGCGCTCGCTGATCACCCTGAAGGCCCTGACCTACGCCCCGACCGGGGGCCTGGTGGCCGCGCCGACGGCGTCCCTGCCCGAGCAGTTCGGCGGGGTGCGCAACTGGGACTACCGCTACTGCTGGATCCGCGACGCGACCCTGACCCTGCTCGCCCTGATGAACGCCGGCTACTACGGCGAGGCCAAGGCTTGGCGCGACTGGCTGCTGCGCGCGGCGGCGGGCGCGCCCGAGGAGCTGCAGATCATGTACGGCATCGGCGGCGAGCGGCGGGCTGATGGAATGGTCGCCGACCTGGCTCCCCGGCTATCAGGGCGCAGCTCCCGTGCGGATCGGCAACGCCGCGCACGAGCAGTTCCAGCTCGACGTCTACGGCGAACTGGTCGACGCCCTATACCAGCGCGGTGCGGCGGGCTGGAGAGCGACATCGACGCCCGCGCCATGGTCGGCATCCTCCGAAGCACATCGGCAACGTCTGGGAAAAGCCTGACGAGGGCATCTGGGAGAGCCGCGGCGGGCCCAGCACTTCACCTCTCCAAGGTCATGGCCTGGGTGGCGGTGGACCGGGCGGTGAAGTCGGTGGAGCAGTTCGGCGTGCCCGGCGCCGCCGACGACTGGCGGGCCCTGCGCGACCGCATCCACGCCGACATCTGCGCGCGCTGGGTTCGACCAGGCCAAGAAACAGCTTCGTGCAGGCCTATGGCGGCACGGCGCTGGACGCCAGCCTGCTGCAGATCGCCTCGCTGGGGTTCGTCGCGGCCGACGACCGCGGTTCATCGGCACGGTGCAGGCGATCGAGCGCGAGCTGCTCTGCGACGGCTTCGTCATGCGCTACGACACCGGCGTGACCGAGGACGGCCTGCCCGCGGGCGAGAACGCCTTCCTGGCCTGCAGCTTCTGGCTGGTGGACGCCTACGTCCTGATGGGGCGGCGCGGCGACGCCCAGCAGCCTGTTCGGGCGGCTGGCCTCGCTGTGCAACGACCTGGGCCTGCTGGCCGAGGAGTACGACCCGACCACGGTCGCCACGCCGGCAACTTCCCCCAGGCCTTCTCCCACGTCGGCCTGATCAACGCCGCCTTCAACCTGACCCGCTCCGACAAGCCGACCGAGCAGCGGGCCGGCTCGGGCGCGCCGCCGGAGACGCGCCCCCCTGACCCCAGGCCGACGCGGGGTCAGGGTCGCTGGAGATCGAGGGCTAGATAGGCCCGTGACGCGGCTCGCGAAGCCCGTCAACGTACCGTCATCGAAGCGCCTTAGCCCTGTCGCGGGGCGCGTTGCGGAAAGGCGGAGGGGGGTATGGCGAACTGGGAGCTGACGGACGGTCCTGGCCGGCCGCCGCGCCGCCGATCCGCCCGTTCACCGTCCCCAGCCCGCCCGGCGAGCCGCTCCGCCTCGTCGACACCACCATGCTGTTCGCGCCGAGGAGCGGCGGGGTGAAGCGCTACCTGCTGGCCAAGCACGCCTGGGCATCCGCCCGGCCCGAGCTGGAGCACAGCATCGTGGTGCCCGGGGCGCGGGCGCACGGCCGCTCGGGCGGGGGGATCACCCTGCCCGCCCCGCTGCTGGCCGTTCGGCGACGGCTATCGCTGCCCGACCAACCTCGGAAAATGGGCCCGCGCCCTCGCCGCCCTGCAGCCGGACCTGATCGAGGCCGGCGACCCCTATGTGCCCGGCCACGCGGCGCTGGACGCCGGGGAGGAGACGGGGGCGGCCACGGTCGGCTTCTGCCACTCCGACCCCGCCGCCCCTGGCCGCTCTGCACTTCGGCGAGTGGGCCGCCCTGCCGGCGCAGAAGCGGTGGGCGAAGTTCTATGGCCGCTTCGACCTCGTCATCGCCCCGAGCCGCCACATCGCCGAGCGCCTGGCCGACAGCGGGGTCGAGCGGGTGCGGCTGCAGCCGCTGGGCGTGGACGTGGAGACCTTCCATCCGGGCCGGGCTGACCGCATCGGCGTGCGCCGCCGCCTCGGCCTCCGGCCCGACACGCGCCTCCTGGTGTTCGCCGGCCGGCCCGCGCGGGAGAAGAACCTCGAGGCCCTGGTCGGCGCCGTGGGCCTGCTCGGGCCGGACTACCGCCTGCTGCTGGTGGGGGCGGGACGAGACCTCTGGGACGCCGAGGGGGTGATCCGCCTCGACTACGAGCGCGACCCGCGCCAGCTCGCGCGCCTGCTGGCCAGCTGCGACGCCTTCGTCACGCCAACGACCAGGAGCCGTTCGGGCCTGATCGTGCTGGAGGCCCTGGCCGCCGGCCTGCCCGTGGTCGGCCCGTCCAGGGGCGGCGTCGCCGAGCTGATCGACGAGACCGTCGGCCAGCGCGCCGTCCACGCCACCGCGCGGGCCTGGCCGAGGCGGTGGAGGCCCTGTTCGCCCGCGATCTCCACGCCCTCTCCGCCGCCGCCCGCCCAGCGCGCCCTGGCCCGCCACAGCTGGGACCGCGTGTTCGAGGGCCTGCTGGCCATCTACCGCGACGTCCTCAGGCCCGCCGCGCCGAGGCCGGACCGGCCCCCCGGCTCTAAGCCTGATCCTCAAACGCACAGGGAAATCCATGCGGAACGGCGGCCGCGGTTGACCGGCCGTCAACCACTGACTGCGATCATCGCGGCCTCATTCCGCTGCAGAGGCGCCCGATGGCCAAGGCCCAGTTTCACACCGCAACCAGAGAGTCTGGGTCGAGAGCGTCGGGGCCTGGGCGACGATCGAGCGGATCGTGCCGGTGTGGGCCAAGGGCTTCGAGGAGCCGGTGCGCATCACCTATGACCTGGGCTGGGGCCGCGAGTTCCTGGCGCACGAGCTCTGCGCCGAGGACGACGTCGAGGACACCCTGGCCGACGCCGAGAGCCACTGGCGGCTGATGCGCGCCCGCAACAAGTGGCAGCAGCCCGAGGACTGCGCCCAATCATCCGCACCCCGGCACCTATCCGGTCGTGGTCACCGACCCGCAGGACTGGGGCGGCTGGCGCGTGCCCGGCGCCGAATACGACCGCGATCCGCGCAAGATCGAGGCCCAGGCGCGGCTGATCGCCTCGGTCCCCAAGCTGATGGCCGTCGTGCGCGAACTGGTCGACTTGGTCGGCGAGGCGCCCGACGACGCGCCGCCAGAGCTGCAGGACATGGCCCAGCGCTGCCAGCCGTGCTGCGCTATGTGCTGGACGCCCCCGCCCCGCCGGCCGGGCCGCGAGGACAGCGAGGCCGCCAGCGCCGCCTGACGCCTCAGGCCTCCGCCGTCGCCCGCCGCGCCTTCAGGCCGATCTCGGCCAGGCGCTGCTGCAGATAGGCGTGGGCGGTGATCGGCTCGGGATAGCGGTCGGGGTTCCCGGCATCGACGCACGAGGCCAGGTCTCGATCTCGAAATCCGGCTGGAAGTGCAGGAAGAACGGCGTCGACAGGCGCGCCGCCCCGCGCCGCTCCGGCGGCGGATTGGCCACCCGGTGGGTGGTCGAGGGCAGGACGTGATTGGTCAGGCCGCTTGCAGCATGTCGCCGACGTGACCACAGGGCGCCGGGCTCCGGGTTCACCGGCAGCCAGCGACCGTCGCGGGTCAGGATCTCCAGCCCCCGCCTCCTCCGCGCCGAGCAGCAGGGTGATGACGTTGATGTCCTCGTGCGCCCCGGCGCGCACGCCCTGGGCGTCGCCGCGCCACCGGCGGATTGTGGGCCAGGCGCAGCACGCTGTCGCCCAGCCGCGTCTTGTCGCGGAACCAGTCGCGCGGCAGCTCGAGGCCCAGGGCGACCATGTCGAGCAGGGATGCGCGAGCTCGTCGAGCGCGTCATAGAGCCGCTGCACCGCCGGGCGGAAGCTGTGCGGGACCGCCGGCCAGAGGTTGTCCGGCATCACGGCGCGATAGGGATGGCCCGGCGGCAGCTCGCGCCCGACGTGCCAGAATTCCTTGAGGTCGGGGCCGCCCCGCGCCCTTGGCCGTCTCGATCCCGAACGGGGTGTAGCCGCGCGCAACCGGCCTGGCGGGACATGCCAGCGGCGCTTCTCGGCGTCCGGCAGGGCGAAGAAGCCCTTGGCGGCGTGGGCCGCGTCCTCGACCACGGCGTCCGCCAGGCCATGGTCGCCGACCACCGCGAAGCCGTACTCCAGGAACGACTCCGTCAGGCGCGGGAGAAGGCGGGCGCGTCGGCCTGCATCAGGCTCAGCGATATCGGGCGCAGGCCGGGGTGCGTCACATCAAGTCTCCGCCGGAATCGGGCCGCTATACGCGAGGCGCCGGGCGGGGTCGACACCGCCCGCGCCGGGCGCCAGCTTGAACTGGCGTCCGCCCACAGACCGACTATGTTCCGCCGCGAAAGGCGGCCTTTGGGCCGATCGTCCGATGTCCTGGTTGCCCAAGTCGCGCAAAGCCCGCCGACGCCTGACCGTGCTGGCCGCCGCGGCGCCGGTGCTGGCCCTCGCCGTGGGCTGTCGCTCTACGCCATGCGCGACGCCGTCGTGTTCTTCTATGGCCCGGCCGAGGCCAGGCCAGGCATGTGCCGCCCGGCCAGGTGGTGCGGATCGGCGGCCTGGTGGAGCCGGGCAGCGTCTCGCGCCGTCCTGACGGCTCCATGGTGTTCCGCATCGCCGACCGCCGCGCCGACGTGACCGCCGTCTATCGCGGCGAACTGCCCGACCTGTTCCGCGAGGGCCAGGGCGTGGTCGCCCAGGGCGTCTTCGACGGCTCGGGCGAGTTGCAGGCCAGCCAGGTGCTGGCCAAGCACGACGAGAAGTACATGCCCAGGAGGTCGTCCAGGCGCTGAAGAAGTCCGGCGAATGGCGGCCGGGCGACCAGGCCGAGGCGCCGGCGGCCAAGACCCTGGTGAGCACCCGATGATCGCGGAGCTCGGAACCTTCTCCCTGCTCCTGGCGCTGACCCGCCGTCCCTGGCCCAGGTGGGACTGTCGGCGTTCGGCGCGGCGCGGCGCTCGGCCGTGCTGCAGGGCGCCGGCGAGGGCGCGGCGATCGGGGCCTTCCTGGCCATACTGATCGCTTTCCTGGCCCTGATGGACGCCTTCGTCCGCTCGGGACTTTTCGGTGGCGAACGTGGCGGAGAACTCCACACCGCCAAGCCGCTGTTCTACAAGATCACCGGCGTCTGGGGCTCGCACGAGGGCTCCATGCTGCTGTGGAACCTCGCCCTGACCGGGTTCGGCGCGGCGGTGGCGGCGACCGGCAAGGGCCTGCCCGCGCGGCTGAAGGCGCTGGTGGTGGCGGTTCAGGGCGGGCTCGGTGTCCTCTTCGTCGGCTACACGGCCCTGGCGTCGAGCCCGTTCGTGCGCCTGCTGACCCCGCCGATCGAGGGGCGGTCGCTCAATCCCCTGCTGCAGGACCCGTTCCTGGCGATCCACCCGCGTTCCTCTACTCCGGCTATGTCGGCTTCTCGGTGGTGTTCTCCTTCGCCCTGGCGGCCCTGATCCTCGGGCGCGTGGACGCCGCTGGGCGCGGTGGGTGCGGCCCTGGACGCTCGCCGCGTGGAGCTTCTGACCGTCGGCATCACGCTCGGCTCCTACTGGGCCTATAACGAGCTCGGCTGGGGCGGCTGGTGGTTCTGGGACCCGTGGAGAACGCAGCTTCATGCCCTGGCTCGCGGGCACGGCCCTGCTCCACTCCGCCGTGGTCACCGAGAAACGCGGCGCCCTGACCGGCTGGACCGTGTTCCTGGCGATCCTGGCCTTCACCCTGTCGATGCTCGGCGCCTTCCTGGTGCGCTCGGGCGTGCTGACGTCCGGTCCACGCCTTCGCGGTGGACCCGACGCGCGGCGTGCTGGCTGCTGATCATCCTGGGCGTCGCCGCCGGCGCCGGCTTCGGCCTGTTCGCCTGGCGCGCGCCAAGCTCGCGCCCGGCGGCCTGTTCGCGCCGGTCAGCCGCGAGGGCGCCCTGGTCCTGAACAACCTCTTCCTATCCGCCGCCACCGCCACAGTGCTGCTCGGCACCCTCTACCCCCTGATCCGCCAGGCCCTGAGCGGCGAGGCGATCTCCGTCGGGCCGCCGTTCTTCAACCTGACCTTTGCGCCCCTGATGGCCGCGTGCCTGCTGATCCTGCCCGCCGGACCGCTGCTGACCTGGAAGCGCGCCGATGCGCTGGGCGCCTTGCAGCGGCTGTGGCTGGCGGCCCTCTTGGCCCTGGCGGCCGGGGCGGCGGTCCTCCTCATCCTGCATCCGGTCAAGCTGTTCGCCGCGGCGGGGGTCACGCTGGGCGCCTGGCTGGTGTTCGGCGCCCTGACGGAGGTGGCCGAGCGCACCCGGCTCGGCCGCGCGCCCATCGCCGAGAGCGGCCGCCGCCTCAGGGGCCTGCCGCGCGGCGCCTGGGGCATGACCCTGGCGCACCTGGGGCTCGGCCTGTTCGTCATGGGCGCCTCGTTCGAGACCGCCTGGAAGATGGAGGCGGCCCGCAGCCTCGCTCCCGGCCAGGGCATGACCGTCGCCGGCTACACCCTGAACCTCGACCGCGTCGGCGACGCCGACGGCCCCAACTACGACGCCGAGCGCGGCATCGTGACCGTGACCCGCGGCGGCCGGCCCGCCTGCACCCTGGCCCCCGAGCGCCGGTTCTATCCGGCCGGCGGCCAGTCGACCTCGGAAGTCGCCATCTGCCAGCGCGGCCTTGACGACCTCTACGTCGTGCTCGGCGACCGCGGCGGGGGAACGCCGGCCGCGCCGCAGTGGGTGGTGCGGGTCTATTTCAACCCCTGGGCGCGGCTGATCTTCTTCGGCCCGATCATCATGGCCCTGGGCGGGCTGATCTCCCTGTCCGACCGTCGCCTGCGCTTCGCCCTGCCCCAGCGCGCCGCCCGCGCCGCGGCGGCGCTGGAGCCTGCGGAATGAGCGCCGGCGACCTCCCTCCCCTTCATGGGGAGGGACAGGCCGCGAAGCGGCCAGGGTGGGGATGTTCCCCACAAGCCCCACCCGTCCGGCGCTTCGCGCCGTCCACCCTCCCCATGAAGGGGAGGGAGTTCGCGGTGGTGCTGGCGGCGCTGGCCTGCATGGCCGCCGCCGCGTCCGACCCCTCCGAGCGCCTGCCCGATCCCGGCCAGGAGGCCCGCGCGAGGCATCTGTTCCAGCAGTACCGCTGCGTGGTCTGCCAGAACGAATCCATCGACGAGTCCCAGGCCGACATCGCCCACGACCTGCGCCAGGTCATCCGCGCCCAGATCGTCCAGGGCCGCACCGACGACCAGATCCGCCACTTCCTGGTCGACCGCTACGGCGAGTTCATCCTCCTGAAGCCGCGCTTCACGCTCGGCAACGCGGCCTTGTGGCTGACGCCGGTGGTGATCGTCCTGGCCGGCGGCGCGTTCTTTGCCGTGAGAGGCCGCGCGCGCACGACGCTGGAGCCCGCCCTAACGGCCGAGGAGGAGCGACGGTTGAACGCCCTGACCCGCGAGGAGGCCGACCGCGAGGTTTCCATGAAGAATCCGCGCGCCGAAAGCCCTGGCGTGAAGGAAACGTAACTTGAGAGGATTGGCGCAGGCGGCCATGGCGCCTAGTTATGGCGATGGTCGTTCCGGCGCCCTCCGTGATGAGGATGAGTTGAATGGTTGCTCGTAAGACAGGCTACGTCGTGGGCGCGATCGCCGGCGCGGGGATCGCCGCCGCGGCGCTCGCGGGCGCGGGGCTGAGCTGGCCGCCCGCCTCGGCCAACCAGCGTCCCGAGCTGATCAAGGCGTCGACCGCCCCGATCTTCGCCCCGCCCCCCGGCGCGCCGCTGTCGTTCGCCGACATCTTCGACCGGGTGTCCCCGGCCGTGGTCTCGATCGACGTGACCTCCAAGGTCGACACGCGCATGCTGCAGGGCATCCCCGGCTTCGAGAACTTCCCGTTCGACCTCGTCCCCAAGGGCAAGGGCCAGGCCCCCGGCGGCAAGGGCGGCGGCGACGACAACGGCGGGGACGACAACGACGATAGCGGAAGCGGCGGCGGCGCGGGCGGCGCCAAGGCCATGTCCTCCGGCTCCGGCTTCTTCATCTCGTCGGACGGCTACATCGTCACCAACAACCACGTCGTGGAGAACGCCTCCGACATCAAGGTGACCACCAAGGACGGCCGCGAGCTGAAGGGCGAGATCGTCGGCCGCGACGAGGCCACCGACCTCGCCGTCATCAAGGTGCCGGGCAATGGCTTTCCGTTCGTGAACTTCGAGAACTCGGCCAAGCCGCGCGTCGGCGACTGGGTGATCGCGGTCGGCAACCCCTACGGCCTGAACGGCACGGCGACGGCCGGATCATCTCCGCCTACGGCCGCGACATCGGCGAGACCTTCGTCGACTACATCCAGATCGACGCGCCGATCAACCGGGGCAACTCCGGCGGCCCGACTTTCGACATCTACGGCCGGGTGATCGGGGTGAACACCGCGATCTTCTCGCCGACGGGCGGGTCGGTCGGCATCGGCTTCGCCATCCCCGCCGACGTCGCCGACACGGTGACCAAGCAGCTGATCGCCGGCGGCAAGGTGACCCGCGGCTACATGGGCGCGATCATCCAGAACATGACGCCCGACATCGCCGACAGCCTGGCATGTCCGGCAAGAAGGGCGCCCTGGTGGCCGAGCTGACCCCCGGCGGCCCGGCCGAGAAGGCCGGCGTGCAGCCCGGCGACGTGGTGATCGGCGTCAACGGCCATCCGGTGACCAGCTCCTCCGACCTGACCCGCCAGGTCGCCGCCTCCCATTCGGGCGACGTCCTGCACCTGCAGGTCATGCGGGGCGGCAAGCCGACCTCCGTCGACGTTCGCTCCGGCGTGCGGCCGGCCGAGAGCCAGCTGGCGCAGAACGACAACGACAACAGCGACGACCAGGGCGGCCAGCCCGAGGCGCCGGCGCCGGCGCGCCCGACCGCGCTCGGCATGTCGTTCGGCCCGCTGGATGAGAGCGCGCGCCGCCGCTACGGCATCCCGGCCAACGTCCGCGGCGTGGTGATCGAGAGCGTCTCGCCCTCGTCCGACGCCGGCCAGGAGGGCCTGCGCCGCGGCGACGTGGTCGTGCGCGCCGGCGACAAGGAGGCGGCCAGCCCCGCCGACCTGCCCGCCGCCGTCGACGCGGCCAAGCGCGCCGGCCGGCCGAGCGTCCTGCTGCAGATCCACCGCAACGGCCGCAATCTGTTCGTCGCGATCAAGATCGCGCCTTAGTATGCGCGGCGTCGGGCGCCTGCCGCCCGGCGCCGACGCGAGCTTTGGGGGGCCCCTTGCGCATTCTGATCGTGGAGGACGACGCCGAGGCGGCCAAGGCCATGGCGCGCGGCCTTGCCGAGGCCGGCTTCGAGACCGAGCACGCCGAGGACGGCGCCCAGGGCCTGGACATGGCCCGCCAGGAGAGCTTCGACGTCCTGGTGGTCGATAGGATGATGCCGCGCATGGACGGCATCGCCATGGTGGAGACCCTGCGCCGCGACGGCAACCGCACCCCAGTCCTGTTCCTGTCGGCCCTCGGCGAGATCGACGACCGGGTGGCGGGGCTGAAGGCCGGCGGCGACGACTACCTGGTCAAGCCCTACGCCCTGGCCGAGCTGCTCGCCCGCGTCGAGGCCCTCGCCCGCCGCCACGAGACCGGCTCGGTGCAGACGGTGCTGAAGGTCGGCGAGCTGGAGATGGACCTGATCCACCGCACCGTCCGCCGCGCCGGCAGGGAGATCGACCTGCAGCCGCGCGAGTTCCAGCTGCTGGAATTCATGATGCGCCACGCCGGCCAGTCGGTGACCCGCACCATGCTGCTGGAGAAGGTCTGGGAATACCACTTCGACCCGCAGACCAACGTCATCGACGTCCACATCTCCCGCCTGCGCTCCAAGATCGACAAGGGCTTCGACCGCCCCATGCTGCAGACCGTGCGCGGCGCCGGATACCGGCTGGACGGGTGATCCCTTGGCGACGCCGTTCCCCCTCACCCTCCCATCGCTGACGCGACGGGCCCCTCCCTCTCCCCCGCAAAGCGGGGGCGAGGGCCGCGCGCACCTCGCCCCACGGAGTGGGGAGAGGGAGGGGCCCGCGCGCCGCAGGCGCGTGGGAAGGTGAGGGGCTGTGGCGCTTCCGGATAGCCCCATGCGCCTGCCGCCGCTTTTCCGCACCACGCCGTTCCGGCTGACGCTGATGTTCGTGGCGGCGTTCGCCTTGGCCGCCGCGGCCTTCCTCTTCTACATCTACGCCGTCACCGCCGGCGAGGTGACGCGCAAGGCCGACCAGGAGATCTCCGCCGAGGTCCATTCGCTGCAGACCGTCTACCGCCAGGGCGGGGTCAACGGCCTGAACCAGGCGATCATCGAGCGGATGGCCGACGGGCGGCCCTACCTCTACCTGCTCACCGACAAGGCCGGCCACAGGATCACCGGCTCGATCGCCGCCGACCCGCTGGAGGACAGCGACCAGGACACCGCGTGGACCCAGTTCCGCCTGACCGAGACCGACCCCTCGGGCGCCGAGGTGCGCCAGGCCGCGCGCGGCGAGCAGATCCGCCTGCCCACCGGCGAGCGCCTGTTCGTCGGCGCCGACATCGGCGAGGCGGAGTCCTTCGTGGTCAAGATCGCCCACGCCCTGTGGGGCGCCGGCGTGCTGATGGTGCTGCTGGGCCTGCTCGGCGGACTGTTCGTCAGCCGCAACGTCAGCCGCGCCATGGCCGGGCTGAACGCGGTGGTGGCCGCGGTGCAGGCCGGCGACCTGCGCGCCCGGGCGCCCGTCCGCGGCGCGCGCGACGAGTTCGACGAGCTCGCCAGCGGCCTCAACGACATGCTCGACCGCCTGGAGCGGTCGATGGCCGGCATCCGCCATGCCGGCGACGCCATCGCCCACGACCTGCGCTCGCCCCTGACGCGCCTGCGCGCGCGCCTGGAGGTGGCCCTGATCGACGTCGAGGCCGGCCGGGGCGACCCGCACGCGGCCCTGGTCCAGGCGCTTGAGGACGCCGACGGGGTGCTGCGCACCTTCAGCGCCGTGCTCGCGATCGCCCGGCTGCAGGCGGCAGGCCAGGCGGCGGACCAGGCCATCTTCGACGCCGGAGACCTCGCGGCGGGGGTGGCCGAGCTCTACGAGCCGGTGTGCGAGGAGAAGGGGCTGGAGTTCAAGGCCGAGCTGACGCCCCAGCTCCTGGCCCGCGGCGCCCGCGAGTTCGTCGCCCAGGCCCTGGCCAACCTGCTCGACAACGCCGTCAAGTACACGCCCGAGGGCGGGGCGGTGGTGCTGCGCGTGCGCCGCCGCTCGTCGGGCGAGATCGAGTTCTCGGTCACCGACACCGGCATGGGCGTGCCCGAGAGCGACCGCGCGCGGATCATCCAGCGCTTCGTGCGCCTGGAGAACAGCCGCAGCCAGCCCGGAGCGGGCCTCGGCCTGTCCCTGGTCGCCGCGGTGGCGGAGGCGCACGGCGGCCGCCTGGAGATCGACGAAGGCCCCGGCTCCCTCGGCGAGACCGGCCCGGGCCTCCGGGTCGCCCTGGTCCTGCCGCGGGCCGGGTGACCGCATGAGCCCTTCTCCTCCCCCATAGGGAACACTATGGGGGAGGGGGACCACGTGAAACGTGGTGGAGGGGGCGCGCCTCAAACTCGGAGCAGGCCGCACGCCCCCTCCACCATGCTGCGCATGGTCCCCCTCCCCCGTCCTCTTCGGGACAGGGGAGGAGAGGATGCGCAAGCCGATCGGACCTCGCCTGGCATGACCCCCGCGCCGCTCATCGATCGTCTGCGTCCCTGCGGTCCGGTGGTTGACGCCGCGGCGGCGGAGCGGGCGCGCGAGGCGCTGGAGGAGATCGCCGGGCGCGACGGCTGGACCGCCCTGCTCGACCGCGCGTGGCCGGCGCTGGCGCCCGTGTTCGCCGCCTCGCACTATCTGGCCAGCCTGGCGCGGCTGGACGCCGGCCGGCTGCGGCTGATTCTCGACAGCGACCCAGGCGCGCGGTTGGAAGCCATCCTGGATGAGGCCGCCGCCTGCGCCGGCCTCGCCCTCGACGAGGGCGGCGCGCGCCTGCGCCGGCTGAAGGGCGACCTGCACCTGCTCACCGCCCTGTGCGACCTCGGCGGCGTCTGGGACCTCGACCAGGTCACCGCCGCCCTGACCCGCTTCGCCGACGCTGCCGTCCTCGCCGCCCTGGCGCTGGTCGCCGCCGACGAGGCCGCCAGGGGCCGGCTGGTCCCGCCCCCCGAGGCGTCCGCCGCCGGCCCGGTCCCCGGCCTGTTCGTGGTCGCCATGGGCAAGCACGGCGGGTTCGAGCTGAACTACTCCAGCGACATCGACGTGTCGGTGTTCTACGAGCCCACCGCCCTGCCGCTGGCGCCCGGCGTCGAGCACCAGGCCTTCGCCGCGCGCCTGACCCAGGCGCTGGCGCGGCTGCTGCAGGAGCGCACGGCGGACGGCTACGTCTTCCGCGTCGACCTGCGCCTGCGCCCGGACCCGGGGGCCACGCCGGTGGCCGTGCCGGTGGAGGCGGCGCTGGAGTACTACGAGACCGTCGGCCAGAACTGGGAGCGGGCGGCCTTCATCAAGGCGCGGCCTTGCGCCGGCGACCTCCCTCGCGCCCGCGCCTTCCTGGACGAGCTGCGGCCCTTCGTCTGGCGGCGCAACCTCGACTTCGCGGCCATCGCCGACGTGCATTCGATCAAGCGCCAGATCCACGTCCACAAGGTCGACGAGCGCCTGACCGCCCCCGGCGCGAACCTGAAGCTCGGGGCCGGCGGCATCCGCGAGATCGAGTTCTACGTCCAGACCCAGCAGCTGATCCTGGGCGGGCGCGAGCCGGCCCTGCGCTCGCCGCGGACGCTGGACGCCCTGGCCGCGCTCGCCGCCGGCGGGCATGTCGGCGCCGACGCCGCCGCCGAGCTGACCGCCGCCTACCGCGAGCTGCGGGCGCTGGAGCACCGTGTCCAGATGATCGCCGACGAGCAGACCCACAAGCTGCCCGAGGCCGGGGCCGCCCGCCTGCGCGTGGCGGCGCTCTACGGCTATGACGATCTTCACCGGTTCGATGCGGCGGTGGAGACGGTCCTGCGCACGGTCAACCGCCGCTACGGCGAGCTGTTCGCGGGGGAGGAACCGCTGGCCTCCCGCTTCGGCAGCCTGGTGTTCACTGGCGTCGAGGACGACCCGGAGACCCTGGCCACCCTGGCGCGGATGGGGTTCTCGCACCCGGCCCATGTGTCGGCGGTGATCCGCGCCTGGCACCACGGCCGCATCAACGCCACGCGCACCGAGCGGGGGCGCGAGCTCTTCACCCGCCTGGCCCCGCGCCTGCTGGAAGCGGCGCAGGCGACCGGGTGCCCCGACGACGCCTTCAACCGCTTCATCGACTTCTTCGGCGGCCTGTCGTCGGGCGTGCAGGTGCAGTCGCTGTTCCTGGCCCAGCCCAAGCTGTTCGAGCTGATCGTGCGGGTGCTGGCCTTCGCGCCGGAGCTGGCGCGGACCCTGGCGCGCCGGCCCGCCGTGCTCGACGCCCTGTTCGACCCGATCTTCTTCGAGCCCCTGGCCGAGAGCGACGTGCGCACGGTGGAGGCCGCCGCCGCCGGCGCCGACGGCTTCGAGGCCGCCATGGACGCGGTGCGCCGCGTCCACCACGAGCACGCCTTCCGCATCGGGGTGCAGGTGATGTCGGGCACCTCCACGGCCGAGATAGCCGGCGCGGCCTTCGCGGAGCTGGCGGACGCCTGCATCCGCGCCCTGGCGCCCGCCGCCATGGCCGAGACCGGCCGGCTGGGCGGCGCCTTCCCCGGCCAGGTGGCGGTGGTGGCGCTCGGCAAGTGCGGTTCGCGCGAGATGACGGCGCGGTCGGACCTGGACCTGATGACCCTCTACCTCGCCGATGAACCGGCCGCGGCGTCGCTGATCAAGGGCTGGAGCGCGGAGACCTTCTACGCCCGCCTGACCCAGCGGCTGGTGGCGGCCCTGTCGGCGCCGACCTCCGAAGGCGGCCTCTATGAGGTGGACCTGCAGCTTCGCCCCTCGGGCACCGCCGGGCCGGTGGCGGTGAGCCTGGCCGCGTTCGAGCGCTACTACGAGGGTCCCGCCGAGACCTGGGAGATCCTCGCCCTGACCCGGGCGCGGGTGGTGTGGTCGAGCTCGGCCGGCTTCGCCGAACGCGCGCGCCAGGCGATCGGCCAGGCCCTGCGCCGGCCGCGCGAGCGCCGCCAGGCCGCCCGGGACGTGCTCGACATGCGCGCCCTGATGGAGCGCGAGCGGCCGCCGTCCGGCTTCTGGGACCTGAAGCTGTCGCCCGGCGGCATGGTCGACATCGAGTTCGCGGTGCAGTTCCTGCAGGTCGTCCACGCGGCGAAGGGCGGTCCGCTGGAGCCGCACACGGCCGCGGCGCTGAAGGCCCTGGCAACCGCGGGCCTGGCGCCCCGGGCCCAGGCGGAGGTCCTGGCCGAGGCCTGGACCCTGCAGCAGAACCTGTCGCAGCTCCTGAAGGTGGCGCTCGGCGACGGCAACGATCCGGGCAAGGAGCCGCGGCCGTTCCAGGAGATGCTGGCCCGCACCGGCGGCGCGCGCGACATGGCCGAGCTGGAGCGCCGGCTGGCGACGGCGCGCAAGCGGGCGCGCGAGGCGTTCCTGGCGCTGGTGCGCGGCTGACGCCCGCCCGGGCTTTGTTGCCCGCGCGAAAATCTGGCGGCCAGGTTCGGGTCTATCAAGGCGCCCGAAACGCCAGGAGGCGCCGATGAACAGGCTCGCAGCGACCGCGCTGGCCGCCCTCGCGGCGGCGGTCGCAGGCTCCGCCGCCCTGGCGCAGGACGCGCCGGAGGGCCGCGTGACCCTCGCCCAGTTCCAGGCCCGCCGCGAGGCGCGGCTGACGGCCATGGACACGGACCATGACGGCAAGGTCTCCAAGGCCGAGTTCACCGCCGCCATGCAGGCGCGGGGCGGACGGCGGGCCGGCATGGCCGACGCGATGTTCGCCCGCCAGGACCTGAACGGCGACGGCTTCATCACCCGGGACGAGGTCGACAAGTCCGCCGCCGACATGTTCGCCCAGATGGACCCGGATCACACCGGCTACGTTGACATGAGCCAGATGCGCGGCATGCACGGGCGGCGCTGAGGCGGCCGCGGACGATGAGGAAGTGGGGATCGCGATGAGACGAATGCTGATGATCGGCGCGGGACTGGCGCTCGCCCTGGCGGCGGCCGGCTGCCACAAGGGCGGCGACGGAGAAGGCGGCGGCCCGCCCCGGACTCTGGCCGACTTCCAGGCGCGCCGGCTGCAGCAGCTGGCCAAGTACGACGCCGACCACGACGGACGGCTGTCGCCGGAGGAATTCCAGGCCATGGCCACCGCGCGCAGCAAGCGGATGGGCCGCCCCGCGCCCGACTCCGACCGCCTGGAGGAGATGTTTCAGCGCGAGGACGCCAACGGCGACGGCTTCATCACCAAGGACGAGATCCAGAAGTCCGCCGCCGCCCAGTTCGCCCGCATGCAGGAACGCATGTCCGGCGGAGGCGACGGCGGCGGCCAGGGCGGCGGAGGCGGCTGACCGGTCCTTTCAAAAAACCCGTCACCCTCGGCCTTGTGCCGAGGGTCCCTGCCTCCGCGACCCCGCACTCCGACGTCTGGACTCAATGCCAGCGGCGCGAGGGACCCTCGGCACAAGGCCGAGGGTGACGGCGGAATTGCAGAAGGCGCCCGCCTACTCGGCAAGCGCGTCCGCCTCCCAGGTCTTGAACTCCGGGGTTTCCAGGAGGGCTTCGCAGTATTCGCCGGCGGCGCCGGTGTCGCCGTAGTCGGACAGGCGCACCTCGTAGCTGCGGAAGCGCGTGGCCACCGGCGTGTAGAACGCGTCGGCGATCGACCAGGCGCCGAGCAGGAACGGGCCTCCCCCGGCGTACTTGGCCCGCAGGTCCGACCATAGGGCCACGATCCGGCGGATGTCCTTGGCCGTGGCCTCCGACAGGTCCGCGTCCACGCGAAGGCCGAGGTCCATCGGGCACTCCCCGCGCAGGGAGGCGAAGCCGGAGTGCATCTCCGCCGCCGCCGCGCGGCCGAGGGCGCGGGCGGCCGCGTCGTCCGGCCAGAGCTTGGCGGCCGGGAACCGCTCGGCCAGGTATTCGCAGATGGCCAGGGAGTCCCAGATCACCAGCTCGCCGTCCTTCAGCACCGGCACCAGCTTGGACGGGGAATGGGCCGAGATCGCCGCCTCGGACGCGGCGAACTCGCGAAGCTTGATCACGGTCTCGGTGAAGTCCGCGCCGGTGCGCTTCAGCGCCAGCCAGGGCCGCATCGACCAGCTCGACCACTTCTTGGTGCCGACGACGATCTCCATGACGCTTCCTTCGCACGTGGGGTTGGGCAGCCCGCTTAAGCCCTGGGGGCGCGGGCGCAAGGGCGAAATGGCCGCCCGGGGCGCGCCGTTCCCTGCACGGCGCGATCGGGCCTTGCCTCGCCGTGCGCCGGGGTCCACCTGCGCCCCTACGAGCCATCGCGCGTCGCGCCCTGCGGCCGACGCCCGCCCCCAGGAGACATCGCCATGAGCAACGCCGTCCAGACCTTCGCGATCGGGACCTTCGTCCCCGTACTGCGCACCCTGTCGACCCTGCTCGACAAGGCCGCCGCCCACGCCGCCGCCAAGGGGATCGACCCCGCCGAGCTGCTGGCCGCGCGGCTGGCGCCCGACATGATGCCGCTGTCGGGCCAGGTGCAGCTCGCCAGCGACTATTCCAAGAACAGCACGGCCCGCATCATCGGCCAGACGCCGCCGTCCTTCCCCGACGACGAGAAGACCATCGACGAGTTGAAGGCGCGGATCGCCAAGACCATCGACTACCTGGAGAGCATCCCCGCCGCCGCCTTCGAGGGCGCCGAGACGCGGGCGGTGACGATGAAGCTGATGGGGACCCTGGTGCTGGAGCAGACCGGCCTCGACCACCTGCGCGCCTGGGCCCTGCCGAACTTCTATTTCCATGTCGCCACGGCCTATGGCGTCATGCGCAGCCAGGGCGTGGAGATCGGCAAGCGGGACTTCATGGCCGACCTGGCCGGTCCGTCCATCCATGACGCGGCCCCGGCGATGGAGCCCGCCGGCGCCTGACGATCCGGGCGGCGGCGGCGGAATCTTGACACCTCCGCCCCGCCAGCCCATCCACCGCCGCATGATCTCCCGCTACGCCCGAGCCGAAGCCGCCGACATCTGGTCGGCGCAGACCCGCTATCGCATCTGGTTCGAGATCGAGGCCCACGCCGCCGACGCGATGGCCGAGATCGGCGCCATTCCCAAGCTGGCCGCCGACCGCATCTGGGAAAAGGGCCGCGACGCGGTCTGGGACGTGGACCGCATCGACGAGATCGAGCGGGTCACCAAGCACGACGTCATCGCCTTCCTGACCCACGTGGCCGAGATCGTGGGGCCCGAGGCGCGCTTCCTGCACCAGGGGATGACCTCGTCCGACGTCCTCGACACCTGCCTCGGCGTGCAGCTCGCGCGGTCGGCGGACCTCCTGATCGAGGACGTGGACCTGGTCCTGGCCGCCCTGAAGCGGCGCGCGTTCGAACACAGGCTGACGCCCGTGGTCGGTCGCAGCCACGGCATCCACGCCGAGCCGACCACCTTCGGCGTCAAGCTCGCCGGCCACTACGCCGAGTTCGTGCGCACGCGCGAGCGGCTGGTGCGGGCGCGCGAGGAGATCGCCGTCTGCGCCATCTCGGGCGCCGTGGGGACCTTCGCCAACGTCGACCCGCGGGTGGAGGAATACGTCGCCGCCAAGATGGGGCTGAAGGTCGAGCCGGTCTCCACCCAGGTGATCCCGCGCGACCGGCACGCGGCCTATTTCGCGGCCCTCGCCATCGCCGCCTCGTCCATCGAGCGGATGGCCGTCGAGGTGCGCCACATGCAGCGCACCGAGGTGCTGGAGGCGGAGGAGCCGTTTGATCCCGGCCAGAAGGGCTCCTCGGCCATGCCGCACAAGCGCAACCCGATCCTGACCGAGAACCTGACCGGCCTGGCGCGGCTGGTGCGCTCGGCGGTGATCCCGGCGCTGGAGGACGTGGCGCTGTGGCACGAGCGGGACATCAGCCACTCCTCGGTCGAGCGCGGCATCGGGCCGGACGCCACGGTGCACCTCGACTTCGCCCTGCGCCGCCTCGCCGGCCTCTTGGAGCGGCTGGTGATCTATCCGGAGAACATGCGCCGCAACCTCGACCGGCTGGGCGGCCTCGTGCACTCCCAGCGCGTGCTCCTGGCCCTGACCCAGAAGGGCGTGCAGCGCGAGGACGCCTATGCGGCGGTCCAGCGCAACGCCATGAAGGTGTGGCGTGGCGAGGGCCGGTTCCTCGACCTCCTGAAGGCCGATCCGGAGGTGCGTCCGCACCTGACCGACGCGGAGCTGTCCGAGCTGTTCGACGACGCCTACCACTTCAAGCACGTCGACACGATCTTCGAGCGGGTGTTCGGATCGGCGAGCTGAAGCAGAACTTCGCGCCGGTCGTCGATGCGGAGACCCGCGTCCTCGTCCTCGGCAGCCTGCCCGGGGAGGCCTCGCTGAAGGCCGGCCGTTATTACGCCAATCCCTACAACGCCTTCTGGCGGCTGATGGGCCGGGCGCTCGACCAGCCGGACTTCGCGGCCCTGCCCTACGAGGATCGCCTGGCGCGGCTTCTGGAACGCGGCGTCGGCCTCTGGGACGTAGTGGCCAGGGCCGAGCGGCTCGGCAGCCTCGACGCCAACATCCGCGCCGTCGAGCACAGCGACCTGGCCGGCCTGATCGGCCGCCTGCCGCGCCTGCAGGCGGTGGCGTTCAACGGCGGGACGGCGGCGAAGATCGGTGTGCGCCAGCTCGGCCGCCTGGCCGCCCGCCTGACCGTGATCCGCCTGCCCTCCTCCAGCCCCGCCCACGCCGGCAAGCCGTTCGAGACGAAGGCCCAGGAGTGGCTGGCCCTGCGACCGTTCCTGGCGCCTACCAGAGGCGGCTGACGCCAAAGCCGTCAAAGACCGCTTCGTTGGAGACCAGCACCAGATCCTCCAGCATCGCCTGGGCGATCAGCAGCCGGTCGAAGGGGTCCTTGTGCGGAATGGCGAGGCTGCCGGCCAGGACCGCATGCTCCGTCGAAATAGGGAGAGTCTCGAACTTGGCGGTCGCCATCATGGACGTGAAATTTGTGGCCAGAGGCCCGGCCCCTGGGAGCTTGCCCAGCCGGAACTTTGTGGTGATCTCCATGGCGGAGACGGCGCTGACCACCACCTCGTTATCACCAGCGTCTATGCCGTTGCGAGCGCGACTGGTGAGCTTTGGGCTATCCTCGCCCCACCACACCAGCGCGTGGGTGTCGAGCAGGAGCCTCAATCGCCCTCGCCATTCCACAGGGCCAGTTCGTCGTCCGGCAAGGGATCGAAGAAGCTGTCGTCGAGGTGGATCAGGCCTTTCCACATGCCCGCTCGGCGGATGGGTTTAGCCACCTCGGTGGTCTCGACGGGCATGAGCTTCACCACCGGCTTGGAGCCGCGGGCGATCACCACCTCCTCGCCGGCCTCGACCTGGGCGATCAGCTTGGAGAGGTTGGTCTTGGCCTGGTGGATGGTGAAGACAGCCATGTCGTGAGCTTAGCTAACCTCTTAGCTAACCGCAAGACTCACAGCGGCTTCAGCATCCGCACCATCATCCCGCTCCTGTCCTCGCGGGCGGGGGCGAATTCGAAGGGGAAGAAACCGGCGCGCTCGTAGGCGGCGCGGGCGTCGATGTTGGAGGCGTAGACGTTCAGCGTCAGCCGCTGGGCCCGGCGTTCGCGCGCCAGGCCGGCCGCGCCCTTCAGGAGCTGGCCCGACAGGCCCTCGCCCCGGCGCAGGGGCGAGATCGCCACCCGGATCAGGTGGGCGCGCCGCTCGCGCTCGTGAAAGCGGATGCCGAACACGCCGATCGCCTGGTCGTCGTCGTCGGTCATGGCGTAGTGCTCGCGCACCGGCGAGACGAACTCGGCGGCCAGCCATTCGGCCGCCAGCGGGTTGGGCAGCTGCGCCCCGCCCCAGGCCATTGCCGCCTCGCGCTCGGTGAACCAGAACACGACGTCGATCGCGTCGTCCTCGCGCGCCCGTCGGATTTTCGGAGCGGCGATCAGCCGCCGATCGGTGGGAAAGCTCGCCAC
>JBBCHF010000030.1:0-72389 GCA_037201645.1 Caulobacteraceae bacterium | reverse complement strand
GCGGTCGTCGGTCTCGCCGCCGGCGCAGGACGAACGGATAGCGGCGGGATATACATCGGGATGTAGGCGTCCGGCTCGAACACGCCCTCTTGCGAGACGAACATGTTCTGACCCTCGTTCAGGCCCATCACCACGATCGGCTGGCGCTGCTCGCCGCTGAAGATGATCGGATAGCACAGCGAGGCGGGGGCCGAATTCCGGGATGGTGATCGGCGCCACATTGCTCCCGGCGGCGAACTTGAACGGATTGGCCGCCCGGCTGACCCCCAGCGAGCCGTGGGCTTCGCGGGGTGAGCAGTTCCGGCTTGCGGTAGAACAGCACCGAGCCGGTCAGGCCCACGTTCTGGACGGGTGGTCGTTTCCATAGTCTTCTTCCGAACTTTCGCCCGAGCGGCGCCCCAAGGATGCGGCTTCTAACGGAAGGGGCGCCGGCCCGCAACGCGACACACCCGCCCTTGCGCCCGGGCCCCGAGGCTCGCTTGATGCGGGCGCCACAAGGAGGCCCGCCGTGCCGATCGCCTATCCCGACGTCCTGGACCTGAAGACCGACGAGCAGCGCTTCGCGTGGGACGACCAGAAGGCCATGCTCTACGCCCTCGGCATCGGGCTGGGCGCCGACCCCCTGGACGAGCGCGAGCTGAAGTTCGTCTACGAGAACGGGCTGAAGGCCATGCCGACCCTGGTCACGGTGATCGCCTTCGGCCTCGGCCCGCTGGCGCGCGCCGGGGTCAATTTCGCGCGGGTGGTCCACGGCGAGCAGGCGATCGAACTGCACGCCCCCCTGCCGCCGGAGGGCGAGGCGGTGGGCTCCACCCGCGTGGCCGCCGTCTACGACAAGGGCGCCGACAAGGGCGCGATCCTGATCCTGGAGACGGTGCTGAACACCCCCGCCGGCGATCCCTGGCCACCCCTGCGCGCCTCGATCTTCGCGCGCGGCGACGGCGGCTTCGGCGGCCCCTCGGAGGGCGAGCCGCCGCCGCACCAGGTCCCCGGCCGCCCGGCCGACCAGTCGATCGACATCCCGACGCGGCCCGACCAGGCGCTGCTCTACCGGCTGTCGGGCGACCGCAACCCGCTGCACGCCGACCCCAACTTCGCCAGGGCGGTGGGCTTCCCCCGGCCGATCCTGCATGGCCTGTGCACCTACGGGATCGCCTGCCGCGCGGTGATGCAGGCCTATACCGACATGGAGCCGGCGCCGGTCAGAAGCCATCAGGCGCGCTTCTCCGCCCCCGTCTTTCCGGGCGAGACGATCACGGTCGACCTGTGGCGCGACGGCGAGGTGGTCTCCTACGAGGCGCGGGTGAAGGCGCGCGAGGCGACGGTGATCAGGAACGGCCGCACGGTGCTGGGGTGATCCTGGCCGGCCCGCCGACCGCCGAGGCCGTGCTGGAGGCCCGCGCGCGCCTGGCCGAGCTCGACCCGGCGCTGGCGCCGCTGCACGCGGCGACCCCGGCGTTCGAGTGGCGGATCCGGCCCGGCGGCCTGCACGGCCTGGCCAAGATGATCGTGGAGCAGCAGGTGTCGGTGGCGGCCGCCGCCTCGATCTGGGGCCGGCTGGAGGCGGGGCTGGGCGAGGTCTCGGCGGCGGCCCTGCTCGCGCGCCCGGCGGAGGACCTTCTGCCCTACGGCCTGTCGCGGCCCCAAGGCGCGCTATGTGCGCGGCCTCGCCGAGGCGCATGCCGAGGGCCTGATCGACTTCGACGCCCTGCGGACCCTGGACGACGAGGCCGCCGTCGCCGCCCTGACCGCGCTGAAGGGCGTCGGCCGGTGGACGGCGGAGACCTATCTGATGTTCTGCGAGGGGCGGACCGACGTCTTCCCCGGCGGGGGACGTGGCGCTGCAGGAGGCGATGCGCTGGGCCGACCGCGGCCCGGTCCGGCCGGGCGAGAAGGATGCCTATCTGCGCGCCGAGCGGTGGCGGCCCTATCGCGGGGTGGCCCGCCCACCTGCTCTGGCGTTGCTACGGCGCGGTCAGGCGCGGGGAGATCGCGCCGGTGTTCGCGCCGGACGCGCCGTAGCCTCTCAGTGGGCGCGGAAGGCGTCGACTTCGACTTCCAGCGGCAGGCCGTAGGCGCGCAGGCCCGAGGGCAGGCGCAGGGCCATGCGCATGGCGTCGCGCATCGAGGGGAAGACCGTGGCGGTCAGGGGATCGGTGACCCAGGCCGAACGGCCGTCCTGGTCGAGCTGCAGGTACTGGCTGGGGTCGGGCTTGGACACGACCGCGGCGCGGCTGGGGGGAAAACTCGTGGCGGCGGACTGCATCAGCATGGCGCGGGCTCCGGTTGGATGCGTTGGCGTGCTGACAATGCGAGACGGTCGCGGTCAGGGAAATTCGGGGAATGCCCCTACGTGGTTTCACGGATGCGGCGGCCGGCGGTTCCGCGGCGAGGCTTGATCCCGCTCAAGGCGAACGCGCCGGGCGCCTCGGCAGGGATCGGCCACACAAGCGACACCGGGCTGAAAGGCGACGGACATCAGGCGGCAAATGTTCCGGCCTATGTGCACGCCACCCGCGGATCACCTCCCCGATCCCGGCCCCTTCGCCCGGTGGGCTGACGTCCACCGGGCCATTTTCTCCCGCGTTCTCCCGCGCGCCCATTGTCAGGGCGCGACCGGACCAGCCCAACGACACCCCATTCTTGCGAAATTGCGCACTTGTGGCGTAAGGGTCCCTAGTTGTGGGGAAACGTGTCGGTTTGGAGATATACGAGAAACAGATTCTCGGTATTGCGCCCCCATGAACAGTGAAGCCAAAGCCCTTCCCGCGCCTCAGATTCTGGTCGTCGACGACGACGCGGATTTGTCTCGGCACGTCGCCGATTATCTCGGCGTGAACGGATATGTGGTCCATACCGCGGCCAATGCGACCGACATGGAACGCGTGATGGGCGAGCAGTCCATCGAGCTCGTGGTGCTGGACGTGATGCTGCCCGGGGAGAGCGGCCTCGACATCTGCCGCCGCCTGGCGGACGGGCGCGGGCCGGCGGTGATCATCCTCAGCGCCATGGGCGACGAGGTCGACCGCATCGTCGGGCTGGAGCTGGGCGCCGACGACTACCTGGCCAAGCCGTCCAACCCGCGCGAGCTCCTGGCGCGGGTGCGCGCGGTGCTGCGCCGGCGCGAGGCCGCCCCCTCCGGCAAGAAGACCGAGCGGGTCCACGAATTCCTCGGCTTCCGCCTCGACGTCGCCCGCCGGCAGCTGAAGGCCCCCAGCGGGGTGGTGGTTCTGCTCACGCCTGGTGAATTTTCGCTGCTGACCGCCTTTCTGGATCACCCCGGACGGATCCTGTCGCGCGATACGCTGGTCGAGCTTGTGCGGGGCTACGACGCCGACGTATTCGATCGGGCCATCGACGTGCAGATCAGCCGTCTGCGGCGCAAGCTGCACGCCCACAGCGATGTGGAGCTGATCCGCACGGTCCGCGGAGCCGGCTACATATGCGAACTGGGCCCGAGGCGGCAGTGACCGACCAGGCCGGGGTCAAGTCACCCTGGCGCCTGACGATCGCCGTCCAGATCGTCCTGCTTCTGCTGTCGACGCTGCTGGTCACCCAGGTGGTGACCCTGTGCATCGTGCTGTTCATGCCGCCGCCGACCGCGCCGGTCTACACCGTCTACGAGCTGGCCGACGCCCTGAACGGCGGGCCGCTGCGCAACCCCAGCGACGGCGGGCTGCTGCGCCGCGAGGTGAAGGCCGAGCCGCCGGAGGCGGGCGACCACCGGCCCTCGAGCCTCTATTTCCGCCACGCCCTGGCCCAGGCGCTGCACGCGCCCGAGGCGCGGGTGCGCTTCGAGACCTACCGCCGCCCGCCGCCGGGGTTCGTGGTCCTGGCCCTGCCCGGCGTGGTGCGCCAGCCGGTCATCGAGGCCCGCAGCGCCTCCATGCGCCCGGGGCCGCCGCCGGCGTTCGGCAACTTCAAGGCTGCCTATCAGCAGGCCGACGGCCGCTGGGCGGAGGTGGGCCCGGCGACGATCCTGTTCCCCAACGAGTGGCAGAAGCGCGTGATCATCTGGTTCCTGATCTGCCTCAGCATCCTGGCGCCGATCGGCTACCTGTTCGCGCGGCGGGTGACGGGCGCGATCGCCCGCTTCGCCGAGGCCGCCCAGCGCCTGGGCCGCGATCCGACCGCGCCGCTGATGGAGCTGGAGGGGCCGGCCGAGATCAGCGTGATGACCGCGGCCTTCAACGAGATGCAGGTGCAGCTGAAGCGCTACGTCGACCACCGCACCCAGATGATGGCTGCGATCTCGCATGACCTGCGCACGCCCCTGACCCGCATCCGCTTCAAGGCGGAGGGCGCGCCGCCCGAGGTCAAGGCCGCCATCTTCCGCGACATCGACCAGATGGAGGAGATGATCGGCGGGGTGCTGGCCTTCGTGCGCGACGCCACCGAGGCGCGCCGCCGGCTGCGCTCCATGCTCGACGTGCTGTCGGTGGCCGAGTGCGTGGTGGACGGGGCGGCCCTGACCGGCGGCGACGTGAAGATCACCTCCGGCCAGCCCCTGGTGGTCGAGGCCGACGCCCTGGGCGTGGAGCGGGTGCTCGGCAACCTGATCGACAACGCCGTGAAGTACGCCGGACGGGTGCGGGTGAGGGTGCGGCGCGACGGCGCCTGGGCGGTCATCGACGTCAAGGACAACGGCCCCGGCATCCCGGCCTCGGACCTGGAGCGGGTGTTCGACGCCTTCCATCGCGTGGAGTCCTCCCGCAGTCCGGAGACCGGCGGCATCGGCCTGGGGCTGACGGTGGCGCGGTCCATCGCGCGGGCCCATGGCGGGGGACGTGGTGCTGAGCTCCGGTCCCGAGGGGCTCACCGCCTCCCTGCGTCTGCCGCTGGCGCCGGCCGAATACCAGCCGATGGAGGCGAAAGAGCGCCGCGCGGGCGGGGCCGCCGAGGATGCGGCGCCCACGGCCGACAGCCGGCGGGCCTGAGCGCGCCGCGCGTCAGCCGACCCAGCGGCGGTTGCGGATGAACTGCGACAGCACCCACTTCTCCCCAGCGGTCGGCGGCCGGCCGGCGTGCAGGGTGCGCGGGTCGGGGGCGCCGGCCTCCTCGACGCTGCGGAAGATCAGGCCGTCGCCCCTGCGGCCCCGGTGGCTGAGCCCGAGGGCGGGGAAGTCGGTCGTCCCGCCCTCGTAGTCGTCGTTCAGATAGAGCAGGGCCGTCATCACCCGCTGGCCGACGCCGGCGATCTCGGACGCATAGGCCGGGACGGACGGGTCGAGATAGTCGAAGTGCTCGCTGGCCTCCTCGCCGACACGGTAGTTCAGCACCGCGAACGCCTCCATGCGGGCGATCTCGACGCCGGTCGCCGCGGCGAGCCTGGCCTGGATGAACAGGTTGAGCAGGCTGGTCTCCTGCAGGCCGAAGTTGGCCACCCGGTTGGTGCGGGTCGCGCCCATCACGGTCTTGCCGGTGCGTGGGTCGAACACCTCCGCCCGGGCCAGTCGGCCGGAAGCCTGGCCGACCACCCAGTCGCAGACCTCGGCCGGGACCAGGCCCTCCACCGCCTGGATCAAGGGGGACCGCGACAGGGTCCGCGCCGGCGGCGCGCGGGTCCAGGACGCGACGGACACCTGTCGGCGCTGGGTCGCCCAGCGGTCCGCGCCGGTCCCCTCCGCCTCCGCGCCCGCCAGCAGGCGAAGCTGCGCCTGGGCCGAGGCCGAGCCGAACTCGGCCGCGCGCTGCAGGTAGTCGAGCGCGGTCTCCCAGTTCTGCACCAGATGGAATCCGCCGCCGGCCAGCACGGCGAGCATGGCGGCCGCATCGGCGTCGCCCTTGCCGGCCGCCTCGGCCAGCAGGCGCGCGCCGTCCTTGGGCAGGTAGGGGGCGTTCACCCCGCTGACCAGCCGCGCCCCGACCAGGCCCAGGGCCTCGGCGCTGCCGTTCCCGGCGGCGGTGGACAGCCAGTTGATCGCGTCGTCGTGGCGGCCCTGCTCGTCGAGGCGGCGGGCCAGGGCGATCTGGGCGCGCGGGTCGCCGGCGCGGGCTCCGGTTTCGAGGTCGGCCAGCGCCATCCGCCGTCATCCCAAGAAGAAAGGGGCGAGCCTTGCGGCCCGCCCCTCAAGATAGTCGGACGGGCCGCGTCTTAGAAGCGGGCCTTGATGCCGACATAGAAGCGCCGGCCCAGCACGTCGTAGTCCGGCAGGGTGATGCCGAGGGCGTCGTTGGCCGGGTTCGCGCCCTCGACTTCCGGCTCGGCGTCGAACAGGTTGTCGATGCCGGCGCGCAGGTCGTAGGTCTTGTTCAGCGCCCAGTGGCCGAACAGGTCGAACTCGGTCGTGCTGGCCCACGCCCTTGGTCAGGGTGGTCGGGTCGAGCGCATAGCTGCCGTCCTTGGCCGACGGCAGGTGGCGCCAGCGCATGCCGAGGCTGGCCGGGCCTTCCGAGTAGGTCAGGGTCGTGTAGGTGCGGTAGCGGAATTGCGATCCGCCCCCGCCATTGACCGTGCCGGCGTAGTCGGTGACCGCGCCGCCAGGCGTGGTTTGGACGTCGTAGTGGGCGAGCCAGTTGACCACGACGTTCAGGTTGATCGCGCCTGGCAGGGCGTGGGTGAGCGGAAGGTCCGCCAGCTCCGAGGCCCAGTCCAGCTGCACGTCCACGCCCGAGGTCTTGATGGATCCGAAGTTGAAGAAGGGCGCGATTTCGTTGCGGTTGCCGCCGTCGCCGACCTCGCGGTTGATGTAGGCGCACAGCGGGTTGCCGTCGATCGTATAGGTCGGGTTCGACTTGCCGTCGGCGTTCAGGCACTGCTGGTACAGGACCTCGCCGGTCAGGGGCTCGATCGCGCCCGTGATCTTGATGTCGTACCAGTCCACCGACAGCGACAGCCGCGACAGCGCCGCCGAGGTGAACGGCGAGCGGATCACGCCGCCCGCCGTATAGGTGCGCGCCGTCTCCGGCTGCAGGTTCGTGTTGCCCTGCTGCAGGTCGAGGGCCAGCGGGAAGTAGGCGCCCATCAGGCCGGTGTAGTTGTTGGCCGACCCGCCCGGCGTGTAGTTGACGCTCGGATCGAACTTGTGGATCAGCGCCGCGCAGAGCGTCTGCAGCTGCAGGCGGTTCGGGTTGGCGGCGATGTTCCCCCACTTGGCCGGCGTGTTGTTGGCGCAGGGGTCGCCATCGGGCATGAACACCACGGCGGTGGTCTGGGGCTGGTACAGCTCCGCCACGTTCGGGGCCCGATTGGCGAGCTGGTAGCCGCCGCGCAGGGTCAGCCAGTCGTTGACCGCCCAGTCGCTGCTGATCTTGTAGGTCCACTCCCCGCCGGCGGTGTCATAGACCGAATAGCGGCCGCCGAGGTCGAAGTTCAGCGCCTTGACGAAGGGCAGGTCCTTCAGCGCCGGGACCAGCAGCTCGGCGTACATTTCCTCCACCTCGGTCGAGCCGTGGGTGGGGGCGGTTGCCGAACAGGCCGATCGGTTGGTCGGTCACCGAGGTGGTGGACGAAAGCGGATCCGGCTCGAAATTGAACACCTCCTCGCGGTAGTCGGCGCCGAGGGCGAAGCGGAGCTGGCCGGCCGGCAGGTTGAACAGCCCGCCCTGCACGTCGCCTTCCACCACGTTCTGGGTGAGCTGGGTCAGGCTCTTCATGTCGATCGTGAGGGCGTCGATGCAGTCCTGCGACGGCTTGGTGCCCTCGAAGATCGCGCCGTAGAGGCCCGAGGTGCAGTGGGCGGAGAAGCCCGTGGAGCCGGCGCCGTAGGTGCTGGTGAGCGTGCCGTTCGCGCCGTAGTTCGGCAGGGCGATCAGCGCCTGCCAGCGGGCCTCGGAGCCGAAGCCGCTGTACAGGTCCGACACCGAGCTGGTCACGCCGTGCGAGCCGTAGACCTCGTAGGTGAGGTCGGTGTTGGCGACATCGCCGCGGAAGCCGGCCAGGATCTGGTAGGTGTTGGTGGTGTCGCGGGTGTCGCGGTCGCCCAGCACATTGTCCAGTTCAAGCTCGAGCGCCCAGGGGGCGGTCGGATCGGGCCGGGAGTTCAGGAGGGTCGCCAGCTGCGCCGGCACCGGGTGGGCGGCGTCATAGGGCACGGGCGCGGCCCAGAACTGGGTCGCCGGGGCCTGCAGGCCGCCGGTCGTCACCTGGGTCTGGGTGAACATGCCCTGGACGAAGGCGGTGACGTGGTCGCTGATCTTGTACTCGCCGTTGCCGAAGGTCGAATAGCGGGTCAGCGGCACGATCAGCGGCGCGTCGAGGTTGTTGACCCCGAGCTGGCCGTTCGTCCCCTTCTTGAAGCGGTCGTTGAGCGGCCCGGTGTAGCCCGGCGCGACCTCGCCGTTGGCGCCCGTGCCCGGATAGAACAGCGACTGGTCCGGGTTGACGTTGACATTGGTCCCAGGAACGGGGCCGCCCAGAGGATATACGCCTGCGCCGAACACGGCGTTGAGCGCGGCTGCGCTCGGGGCGTTGGCCGGCGACAGCGGCGCGCCGTGGTAGCTGACGAAGGTCGCGTTGCCGCCCCAGTCGTAGCCGGCGAAGGGCAGGGAGGGGTAGGTCTCGCCCGCGGTCGTGCCTGGGTCGAGGTAGCCTTTCAGGTAGAAATCGCGGTCGACCACCAGCACCTGCGAGCGCTGGGTGTAGTCGACGCCGAACATCACATTGCCCCTGTTGTCGGCGAAGTTGGTGCCGATCAGGGCGCTGACGGACGGCTCACGGTCGTCGCCGTGCTCGCTGATCCCGTACTGGGCGTCGACCTCGAGGCCCTGGAAGTTGTGCTTCAGCTTGAAGTTCACGACGCCCGAGATGGCGTCCGCGCCGTAGACGGCGGAGGCGCCGCCGGTGATCACCTCGACGCTGTCGATCGCGGCGGACGGGATCGAGTTGATGTCCACCGCCAGGGTGGCGTCCGCCGGCTGTGGCCGGCGGCCGTCGAGCAGGACGAGGTTCCGGTTCGTGCCGAGGCCGCGCAGGTTCAGCTCCGAGGAGCCGGGCGTGCCGGTGGCGGACGGCTGGATCTGCTGGGCCTGGGTCACCGCGTTGAACGTGCCCGCCTGGAACTGCGGAAGCTGGTTCAGGGACTGCTCGATCAGCGAGCTGGAGCGGTTCTCGAAGGTCTGGGAGTTGACCGTGACGATCGGGCTGTTGGAGGTGAAGTCCCGCCGCGCGATGCGCGAGCCGGTGACCACCACTTCCTGGACGGCGGTGCTGTCGCCGCCGCTGCTCGATTGGTCCTGCGCCTGCGCCAGGCCGCCGAAGCCGCCCGCGACGGCGAGCGCGAGCATCGCCGTGCTGGCCGAGGCGAGGGCTTTGGACCGGCGCCCGCGTGCACGGCGTTCGCCCACGACTCCTCGATCGTCCGACCAAGTCGGATAGTAGGTCATCTGTTTCCTCCCGCCCCTGGGGGCATCCCTGCTTTTTTGATCTCGACGTCTTTTGCGTCGGATTTGGATCGACTTGCCGGTGATCTCGGTCTGTGAGTCTTCCCCCCGCCCAATCACGCCAGACGCCGCCGCGCCCGGACCTGCCCTCGAGGTCAGGACGCTGACGACTGCGCCCGTCTGGCGAGGCGACTGCGCTCCGCCAGCAGAACCGCCGGCGATCTTCAGTGAAGGCAATTATATGGCAACCTTACGGAGACCGCCGCCGCCCGTCTTTCTCCATCTGTGCTTCCTGGAGCACAGTATCTGCAAATATTCCGCAATATATCCTTCTATATCGCCATTCTACATTACGCATTGCGCGATAACATGCATATAAATTGCTGATATGTTTCCAATCGACAATCAAGAGGACGGGATGAAGGGTTCCCGGCGGCTGGCCGAACAGGCCGATCGCGAGGCCGTCGGACGCGCCGGTCAGCGGCTCGGACGGCCCGGCGTCGCGGGCGCCAGGGGCACGCCGTAGGCGGCCAGGATCGCCTGGATCTGCGGGCGCAGCTTGTCGAGCTCGCCGTCGATTTCCTGGCGGAAGGCGGGGTCGTTCTTGCGCACGCCCATGGCGATGTCGAAGGTCATCGGCCACCGCCCGTCGTCCAGCGCCGGCGTCACCGGCGTCAGGGTCAGAGGCGTCGGCTCCCGCGCGGCGAAGTAGCCGGCCAGCGGCCCCCAGGCCACCGCCACGTCGACCTCGCCCTTGGCCACCGCGTCGATGATCGCGGCCGGCGGGTTGGGCTGGCGGTAGTCGCCATAGAGCATGAAGCCGCGCACGTTGCGGGTCACCCCGCGCCGGGCCAGGGCATGGGCGGGCGGCGTGTTGGTCGCGTCGTCGCCGACCATCTGCACCCCCACCGTCAGCTTGCGCAGCCGCGGGTCGTCCAGCGAGGCGATCGCCGGTCGCCGGTCCGCCCGGGTGACGAACACATAGGTCGAGCGGTAGTAGGGCCGGGTCTCGGCCAGCATGTCGACGCCGCTGGCGACGCCGGGCACGAGGTCGCACTGGCCGGCGTTCAGGGTGTTGCGCACATAGCCGCGCCGCTGGGCCCACCAAGTGTACTGGACGGCGTCGCCGAGGTCCCTGGCGATCAGCTCGACGATCTTGTTCTCGAAACCCTCGCCAGCCTGGTTGGAGAACGGCAGGTTGTTCGGGTCGGCGCAGACCCGAAGCTCCCCGGCCTTCGCGGCGCCGGCGCAGGCGGCCGCGGCGGCCAGGGCCGCGATCATCACGCGTCTGTGCATCGGGGACGCACCTCCAGGCCGGTTTGCCTCCTCGCACAACGTCGGCCCAGCGGCTAAGCTCCCGGCCAGGTCGGCCCTGCGTTCAAATCGTGCGGGCCGCCCGGCGGGGCCGGAACTGTCGAGCCTCTGGCCCGTTGCCCCACCGGCTGGCGCTGGGGGGCGCGTGCGGCGATCCATCGAGCAGGCGCGCAGCCGCACGGCGGCAGGCGCGCCGGAAGGAGCGGCGAGATGACGGCGGCTGAAATGCGTCGGGACGGGGCGCCGGCCGCCCCGGGGACGGGCGCCGGGATCGACCTTCTGGCCGTCAACACCATACGCACCCTGACCATAGACGCGGTGCAGAAGGCCCAGTCCGGCCACGCCGGCGCGCCGCTGGGCCTGGCGCCGGTGGCCTACGCCCTGTGGACCCGGTTCCTGCGCTATGACCCCAAGGACCCGACCTGGCCGAACCGCGACCGCTTCGTGCTGTCGTGCGGCCACGCCTCCATGCTGCTCTACGCTCTGCTGCACCTGGCCGGCGTGGAGCGCGTGGACCAGCAGGGGCGGCCGCAGGGCGTCCCGGCGGTGAGCCTGGACGACATCAAGGGCTTCCGCGAGCTCGGCGGCGTCTGCCCCGGCCATCCGGAATACCGCCTGACCACGGGGGTGGAGACCACCACCGGCCCGCTCGGACAGGGCTGCGGCAACAGCGTCGGCATGGCCATGGCCCAGCGCTGGCTGGCCGCCCACTACAACCGGCCGGGCCAGGCCGTGTTCGACTACAACGTCTATGCGATCTGCAGCGACGGCGACCTGATGGAGGGCGTGGCCAGCGAGGCGGCCTCGATCGCCGGCCACCTGAAGCTCTCCAACCTCTGCTGGATCTACGACGACAACACCGTGACCATCGAGGGCCACACCGAGCTGGCCTTCACCGAAAACGTCGCCAAGCGGTTCGAGGGCTACGGCTGGGCGACCATCATGGTGGAGGACGCCAACGACATGGAGGCCCTGGCCGCGGCGGTGCGGCGCTTCCAGGCCACCGACGACCGGCCGACCCTGATCCTGGTCAAGAGCATCATCGGCTATGGCGCCCCGGGCATCCAGGGCACCTCCAAGGCGCACAGCGATCCGCTCGGCGAGGAGGAGGTGCGGTTGACCAAGCGCGCCTACGGCTGGCCCGAGGACGCCCAGTTCCTGGTGCCGGACGGGGTGCGCGAACGCTTCGACGAAACCCTCGGCGCGCGCGGCCGCGACGCGCGCGACGCGTGGGAGAAGACCCTGGCCGGCTACGCGGCGGCGGAGCCGGCGCTGGCCGACGAGCTGAAGCGGATGCGGGCGGGCGAGCTTCCGGCCGGCTGGGACTCGGCGATCCCGAGCTTCCCCGCCGACGCCAAGGGCATGGCCACGCGCGAGGCCTCCGGCAAGGTGCTGAACGCGGTGGCCGCGCACTATCCCTGGCTGCTGCTCGGCGGACCTGGCGCCCTCCACCAAGACCCTGCTCGACGGCGAGGCGCGTTCCAGTCCGACAGCTATGGCGGGCGCAACCTGCACTTCGGGGTGCGCGAGCACGCCATGGGGTCCATCGCCAACGGCATGGCCCTGTCCAACCTGCGGCCCTACACCGGCACCTTCCTGATCTTCAGCGACTACATGCGCCGCCCACGCGCCTGGCGGCGCTGATGGAGCTGCCCGTGGTGTTCGTGTTCAGCCACGACTCCATCAGCCTCGGCCAGGACGGCCCGACCCACCAGCCGATCGAGCAGCTCGCCGCCCTGCGCGCCATCCCCGGCATGGTCACCGTGCGCCCCTGCGACGCCAACGAGGCCGCCCGAGGCCTGGCGCGTGATCCTGGCCCAGACCGAGCGGCCCGCCTGCCTCGTCCTGTCGCGCCAGGCCCTGCCGACGCTGGACCGGACCAAGTACGCCGCCGCGTCCGGCCTCGCGCGCGGCGCCTATGTGCTGGCGGACGCGGCCGCCGGCGAGCCCGAGGTGATCCTGATGGGCACGGGCGGGGAGGTCTCCCTGTGCGTGGAGGCCTACGAGCGCCTGGCCGCCGAGGGCGTGAAGGCGCGGGTCGTCTCCATGCCGTCCTGGGACCTGTTCGAGGCGCAGGACGAGGCCTATCGCGAGCAGGTGCTGCCGCGCGCCGTCTCCGCCCGCGTGGCGGTGGAGGAGGCCGCCGAGCTCGGCTGGGCCCGCTACGCCGGCTCCGACGGCGAGGTGATCGCCATGCGCACCTTCGGCGCTTCCGCCCCCGCCAAGGCGCTCACCGCCAAGTTCGGCTTCACGGCCGACCACGTCTACGAGGCGGCCAAGCGCCAGCTCGCCAGATCCTCCAAGGGAACCCCCGCCCGATGACCAGTCCGCCTCAACGATCTCGCCGCCGCCGGCCAGGCCGTCTGGCTCGACTACCTGCACCGCAAGATCCTCGAGAACGGCGAGCTGCGCCGGCTGATCGAGCAGGACGGCGTCACCGGCGTCACCTCCAACCCCTCGATCTTCGACAAGGCGATCGGGAGCGGGGACGACTACGACGACCGCATGGCCGCGATCCTGGCCAAGGGAGACCTCGAGGCCGGCGACCTCTACGAGGCCCTGGCCGTCGCCGACATCAGGCGGCCCGCCGACCAGCTGCGCCCCGTCTACGACCGCCTGCACGGCTATGACGGCTACGTCAGCCTGGAGGTGTCGCCCTACCTCGCCATGGACACCGAGGCGACCATCGCCGAGGCGCGGCGGCTGTGGCTGACGGTCGACCGGCCCAACGTCATGATCAAGGTGCCGGGCACCGTGGCTGGCGTCCCCGCCATCCGCACCCTGATCGGCGAGGGGATCAACATCAATGTGACCCTGCTGTTCTCCATCGAGTCCTACCTGGCCGTGGCCGAGGGCGCACATCGCCGGGCTGGAGGCGTTCAAGGCCCGCGGCGGGGATATCTCCAGGGTGCACGGGGTGGCGAGCTTCTTCGTCAGCCGCATCGACACCCAGATCGACAAGGCCATCGACGCCAGGCTCAAGGTCGGCGCGGGCGCCGCCGCCGCCCCGAGCTGGAATCCCTGAAGGGCAAGGTGGCGATCGCCAACGCCAAGGAGGCCTATCTGCGCTACCTGGAGCTGGCCTCCACGCCGCGCTGGGACGTGCTGGCCAAGGCCGGCGCCTCGCCCCAGCGGCTGCTGTGGGCCTCGACCGGCACCAAGAACCCAGCCTATCCCGACACCCTCTACGTGGCGAGCCTGATCGGGCCGGAGACGGTCAACACCATGCCGAGCCAGACCATGGACGCCTTCCGCAGCCATGGCGTGGTCCGCCCCACCCTGACCGACGACATCGAGGCGGCCGAGGCCGTGCTGGCCGCCGTGGAGCGGCTGGGGCTCGACCTGCCCGGCGTCACCGCGCATCTGTCGAGGACGGCGTGCGCTCCTTCGCCGAGGCCTTCGACGGCCTCCTGGGCGCGGTGGCCGGCAAGCGCATCCAGATTCTCGGCGACCGGCTGAACCGCCAGGGCGTCAAGCTGCCGGACTCCCTGCAGGAGGCGGTGGACGCCACGCTGGACCGCGCCCGCGCCGAGGGCTGGGCCCGGCGCCTCTGGGCCAAGGACGCCTCGCTGTGGACCGGCCAGGACGAGGGCAAGTGGCTGGGCTGGCTGGCCGCCGGCCGCGGCGAGCAGGTCGACCTCGAAGCCCTGGAGGCGTTCCAGGCGGAGGTCCGCGGCGCCGGCTTCGCCCACGCCGTGCTGCTGGGCATGGGCGATCTAGCCTCGGTCCCGAGGTCTTCGCCGAGACCTTCGGCGCCAGGCGGGCTATCCCAAGCTCCTGGTGCTGGATTCCACCGACCCGGCCAGATCGCCCACATCCGCGCCCAGATCGACCCGAAGGCGACGCTGTTCATCGTCTCCTCCAAGTCCGGCACGACGCTCGAGCCGAACATCCTCTACGACTACTTCCACGACGTGACCGCCCAGGCGGTGGGGGCGGCGGACGCCGCGTCCCACTTCGTGGCGATCACCGACCCGGGCTCCAAGCTGCAGGCCCTGGCCGAGGAGACCGGCTTCCGCCACGTGTTCCTCGGCGATCCGGAGATCGGCGGGCGCTATTCGGTGCTGTCCAACTTCGGCATGGTCCCCGCGGCCGTCATGGGGCTGGACGTGCGGGCCTTCCTGGAGACCACCCGCGTCATGACCCGCGCCTGCGGCCCGAGCGCGCCGCCCGCGGCCAACCCCGGCTTCGTCCTCGGCGCGGCCATGGGCGAGGCGGCCGCGCGCGGCTGCGACAAGGTCACCATCCTGGCCTCGGAGGGCCTGGCCGACCTCGGCGCCTGGCTGGAGCAGCTCCTGGCCGAATCCACCGGCAAGCACGGCAAGGGCCTGATCCCCGTGGACGGCGAGCCGCCGGGCGCGGCGCACGTCTACAGCTTTGACCGCCTGTTCGCCTATCTGCGCAGCGCCGAGCGCGACGAGCCGGAACTGGACGGCCTGGTCCGCGAGCTGGAGGAGGCCGGCCATCCGGTGGTCCGCATCATGGTGGAGCGGCGCGAGGCGATCGGCCAGGAGTTCTTCCGCTGGGAGGTCGCCGTCGCCGTCGCCGGGGCCGTGATGGCGCTCGACCCGTTCGACCAGCCGGACGTGGAGGCCAGCAAGGTCAAGACCCGCGCCCTCACCGAGGCCTATGAGAAGACCGGCCAGCTCGACGGCGGCGCGCCGATCCTGGTGACCGACGGCGTCGCCCTCTACGCCGACGCGGCCAACGCCGGGGCCCTGGCCCAGGCCGCGGGCGCCGACACCCTGGAGGCCTATATCGACGCCCACCTGCGCCGCGCCAGCGAGGGCGAACTACATCGGCCTGCTCGCCTACCTCGACCGCAGCCACCGCCACGTCGAGGCGCTGGAGGGCGTGCGCGCGCGCATCCGCGACGAGCGCAAGGTCGCCACCGTGGTCGGCTTCGGGCCGCGGTTCCTGCACTCCACCGGCCAGGGCCTACAAGGGCGGGCCGAACTCCGGCGTCTTCCTGCAGATCACCGCCGACCCGCCGCCCGGCGGGGACATTCCCGTGCCCGGCAAGCGCTACAGCTTCGCGTCGTCGAGGCGGCCACGGCGGAGGGCGATTTCACGGTCCTGGCCGAGCGCGGCCGGCGGCTCCTGCGCCTGCACCTGGGCTCTGACCCGGAACGCGGGCTGAAACGGCTGAGCCAGGCCGTCGAGCGGGCGCTCGGCTGATGCAACTCGGGATCATCGGCCTTGGCCGCATGGGCGCAACATCTCCCGCCGCCTGATGCAGGGCGGCCACCAGACCGTCGTCTACGACCGCAGCGACAAGGCGGTGGCGGACCTGGTCAAGGACGGCGCCGTCGGCGCCAAGGACCTCGCCGACCTGGTGCGCCAGATGACGCCGCCGCGCGCGGTCTGGGTCATGCTGCCGGCCGGCGCGCCCACCGAGGAGACGGTGACGGCGCTCGGCGAGCTGCTGCAGCCCGGCGACACGGTGATCGACGGCGGCAACACCTTCTACAAGGACGACGTGCGCCGCGCCGCCGCGCTGAAGGACAAGGGGCTGACCTATGTCGACGTCGGCACCTCCGGCGGCGTCTGGGGGCTGGAGCGCGGCTACTGCATGATGGTCGGCGGCGACAAGGAGGCCGTGGACCGGATCGATCCGATCCTGAAGACGCTGGCGCCCGGGCCTGGGGACCATCCCGCGCACCAAACGGCCCGCCGACGCCCGACCCGCGCGCCGAGTACGGCTACATCCACGCCGGGCCGGTGGGGTCGGGGCACTTCGTCAAGATGGTGCACAACGGCATCGAGTACGGCCTGATGCAGGCCTATGCCGAGGGCTTCGACATCCTCAGGAACAAGGACTCGACCGCCCTGCCCGAGGCGGAGCGGTACGAGCTGAACCCTCGCCGACATCTCCGAGGTCTGGCGGCGCGGCAGCGTGGTCTCCTCCTGGCTGCTGGACCTCACGGCCCAGGCGCTGGCCGGCGACGTCAAGCTGGAGGAATACACCGGCGCGGTGGCCGACAGCGGCGAGGGACGCTGGACCATAGAGGCGGCGATCGAGGAGGCGGTGCCTGCCGAGGTGCTGGCGGCGGCCCTGTTCGCCCGCTTCCGCTCGCGCCAGGACCACACCTTCGGCGAAAAGCTCCTCTCCGCCATGCGCTTCGGCTTCGGCGGCCACACCGAAGGCATGGGGAAGGTTTAGGGGCCTTTTCTCAGGCTATCCCAAATCCCGACCGCCCCCGCGAAGGCGGGGGCCCATCCAGCCTGACGCCCGATCGCTCCGCCGGCGCGGACTCATGGGTCCCCGCCTTCGCGGGGACAGACGGAGTGGGGGGCGAGCTAAGCAGCGGGGAGCTTCACCGCCCCCCGGCGGCCGTACGCCGGCCCGAGCGGGCGGCTTCCAGTTCAGCGGCGAGGCGGTCGATGCGGTAGGGCTTCAGCACCAGCCGCAGGCCCTCGGCGGTGGCCGCCGCGGACGGCCTCGCTGAAGCGGTGGTCAGCACCACGGGCAGGGCGGGCAGGCGGCGGCGGATCTCGCGCGCCAGCTCGATGCCGTTCATGGCGCCGGGCATGACCATGTCGGAGAACACCAGGTCGAAGCGCCCCCCGGCCTCCAGCCGCCGCAGCGCCTCCTCGGCCGTGGCCGCGCGGGAGGGCTCGTAGCCGAGCTCGGTCAGCATCTCGCCCACCAGCATGGCCACGCTCTCGTCGTCCTCCACAGCAGCACACCCGGCCGCGGCCGCGCGCCGGGTGGGCCGCCGCCGCCTCCGGCGTCCTGGCGGCCACGTCCTTGTGCGAGCGCGGCAGGTACATGGCGACCGTCGTGCCCTCGCCGAGGCCGCTGCGGATGCGCACCTCCCCCGCCCGAGGCGCGGGGTGAAGCCGTAGACCTGGCTGAGGCCCAGGCCCGTGCCGCGCCCGACCCTCCTTGGTGGTGAAGAACGGCTCGAACACCCGGTCCAGCAGCTCGGTGTCGATGCCCCACGCCGTTGTCCGTGACGGTGACGCGCACATAGTCGCCGTGCAGGCCCGTCCTCGGCCAAGCCCGGCCGGTTCTCGGCCGTCACCCGCAAAAGGCCGCCGCTCGGCATGGCGTCGCGGGCGTTGACGGCGATGTTGATCAGGGACAGCTCGAGCTGGCTGGGGTCGATCTCCACCGGCCAGAGGTCGTCGGCCAGGTCCATCTCGACCGTGATGTCCTCGCGCAGGGAGCGCTCCAGCAGCACCTGGGTGCCCTCGATCTGGGCCTTCAGGTCCACCACCTCCGGCTTCAGGGCCGAGCGGCGCGAGAAGGCCAGGAGCTGGCGCGTCAGGCTCGCGCCGCGGTCCAGGGCCTGGCGCACGCTGTCGCGCAGCATGGCGCGCCGTTCGGGGTTGGTGGTCCGCTCCATCAGGTCGAGGCCGCTGGAGACCACCATCAGGAGGTTGTTGAAGTCGTGCGCCACCCCGCCGGTGAGCTGGCCGATCGCCTCCATCTTCTGGCTCTGGCGCAGGGCCTCCTCGGCCCGCTCCCGCTCGGCGATCTGCACCCGCAGCATCTGGTTGGCCTCGGCCAGGTCGTGGGCGCGGTCGCGCAGGGCGCGGTTGACGGTGCGCAGCGTCGCCTGGGCGGCCGCCAGAACCGCGATCACCAGGGCGGCCATCAGGGCCAGCAGGGCCGCGCCGCCATAGCGCGCCAGCCGCCGGATGGTCGGCTCTGTGGCCGCCTGCAGATAGACCGCGCCGAGCCGCGCCCCGTTCTGCACCACGGGCGCCACCACCCGCACGTGTGAGCCCTGGAAGGTCGGCCCGGCCAGCCGCACGGTCTGCGGCGGCGCGTCGGCGCGGGAGCGGGCGTAGCTGGCGGCCAGCGCCCCGCGCTCGTCATAGACGCCGGCGGCCTCGACCTCGGGGTTGGCGCGCAGGGCGTTGACGTATTCCTGCGCCACGGACTGGTCGTCGAAGGCGAGGGCGGCGGTGACGCTGTCGGCGACGATCTGCGCCTGGACCTCGATCTCCTTGGTCTTCTGGGCGCGGTAGAGCCGGTCGCCATAGGCGGCGAGCGCCAGGCCGGCGACCACGAACGCCACCGCCACCAGCGCCACGGCGGCGGCGGCTGGTCTCCATCGGTCGGATATCCTGGACCAATCGGTCATGAGGCTTGCATCCTCAGGACCTCCCTTTCACCGACACCGCCAGGCTCAATAGCTTGGCGTTGATGGACAGGCCGCTGCCCTGAGCCTGCGCCTCGTCGATGTAGAAGCGAACGTGGTTCTCCCTGACCACGAATTGGATGATGCCGCCAGACGAATCGACGCCGTCGGGCATGGCGTCGGTCACGGTGAGGATCGGCGCGCCATGCGCGGCCTTCAGGGCGTCGGCGGAGTCCTTGGGGCTGGCGGCGTAGAGGATCTGGCAGCCGGACTGGGCGTCGAGCCTGGCCACCCGGCGCACCGTGATCGGCCGCGCGCCCAGGCGTTGGCCGTTCACCGCGCGGTCCAGCGTCGGCCCCAGCGGGTCCTTGCCGACGACGCAGATGGTCACCGGGCTGTTCGGAGACGGGAAGGCGCGGTCCGGCCAGTCCACGAAGGCGGCGAACTTGTAGAGGAAGGTCGCCTTGATCGCGGTCTCGAGGGGATTGGCGCGCGCAGCCGCCGGCGCGCCCGCCAGGGCGAGCGCGGCCAGGACCAGCGCCGGGACGCGGCCGGGCGCCGTCGACGATGCCGGCCGCCGCGCGCTCACTCTAGAACACCGCCTTCAGGTCCACGGAGCCCGACAGGGTGCGGGAGGGTGCGGCGGACGGCTCGTTCACCTCGATATGGCGGGCATGCAGGAGATTCGACCCTCGCAGTGAAAGCTCGATGTTCTTGGACATGCACGCGCCAGGGCGCGCGTCGGCTTTGACGTGACCGGGCGCCGCCATCACAGGCGCGGCGCCGGCGGGACGCATTACCGGACCGATATCCCTCAGTCCGGGCGCCAATTCCAGCGCGTCCCAGGGACGCACCTGTGAGCAAATCGTCGCGTGGTCGGCGAAGTCCTCGCCCGCCGCCTGGAATCGCGTGGTCCCGGCGCGGCCGGACGGCCCCGCGGCGCGGACAGCGTCCGCGCCCGGCCCGGCGAAGGCCCGCCTCCGGTTCTGGTTCATCCTAGCCCCCAGCGCTGGTCGCCAACGCACCGGCTAAGCTTTGGTTCCGGGGTCCGCGGGCGCGGAGGGTGGGGCGCCCCGCCAGGGCTTGGGGGACGGGCGGAGCGCCCCGCAGGGCCCGCGATTGAGGGCGCGGCCTGCATTCCGAGGGGGTCTGCAACCCCGACGCCGGCAGCTTCGCCGCCGGCCGCGACCGCCTCATTGATCTGCCTCAAATGCGGCGCCGGCGGGCGCCGGTTGAGCCGCGCGCCTTTCCATTACGCCGTCACCCTCGGCCTTGTGCCGAGGGTCCCTCTCCCCGCTAGCTTTGAGCGTGGAATTCGGAATGCGGGGTTGCGGAGGCAGGGACCCTCGGCACAAGGCCGAGGGTGACGGGCTACGAGAGTCGCGCCGAAGGGTCAGGCCGCCACGGCGCCGGCGATCTCCTCCACCCGCACCTGGGGCAGCAGGCGGGCCACGACGTCGGCGCGGCAGAGTTCGGTGCCGTGGGCCAGGAGGGCGGCGGAGGCGGCGGCGACGCCGCGGCGGAAGGCGGCGGGCAGGTCCTCGCCGGCCGCGATCGAGACCGCCATGCCGCCGAGGAAGCTGTCGCCGGCGCCCACCGCGCTGACCGGGGAGATCGGCAGGGCCGCGGCGCGCCAGGCGCCCTCGCGGGCCACCAGCAGGGCGCCGTCCGGGCCGAGGGTCAGGGCCACCGCGTGCGCCTGGCCCGCCTGGACGACGGCGCGGGCGGCGGCGATGCGGGACGGCTCGTCGATCAGGGCCTCGCCGCTGAGTTCGCGCAGCTCGTGCAGGTTCGGCTTGATCAGAAAGGGCCGCTGGGCCAGCGCCTTGCGCAGGACCGGGCCGGAGGCGTCCAGCGCCAGGGGGACCTCCCAGCCGCGCACGATCTCGCCGACCGGCAGTAGAAGTCGTCGGGGCAGCCCGGCGGCAGGCTGCCGGAGACCACCACGAGGTCAGGCCGCTTCTCGATCGCCGCGAACGCCTTCAGGCAGGCCATCCATTCGGCGCCGCTGAGCCGCGGGCCGGGCAGGACGAAGCGGTACTGGTCGCCGGTGGAGGTCTCCAGGGCGGTGAAGTCTTCGCGGGTCTCTTGGCGCACCGGCACCGGGAGCCCCACCACGTCGTCCGCCTGGACGAGCTCGGTCAGGAGCTGGCCGACGAAGCCGCCGGCCGGATAGACCGCCGTCGCCTCCGCCCCCAGCCGCCGCGCCACGCGCGCGACGTTGACGCCGCCGCCGCCGGCGTCGCGCCGGCCGCCGCCGCAGCGCAGCTTGCGCGTCGGCTCGACCCGCTCCACCGAGGCGGAGACGTCGATGGCCGGGTTCATGGTCAGGGTCAGGATGTGCGTCACGGCCGCCTCTGGCGCTGCAGGATCGCGGCGAAGCTAGGCGCGGGCGGCGTGGCGGCCTTGATCGGGGTCAAGGCGGGCGGCCCCGGGGCGCCTAGGATCGCGGCATGATCACGGACACCGCCATGCGCCCCGCCTGTTCCGCCTATCCGCTCCCGGACCGCCTGACGCCGGTCCTGGCCCGCGTGCTCGCCTATTGGGAGGGCCTCAAGCGGGGTAGCGCCGACATCCCGTTCTGGGACGACGTGCGCCTGACCGACCTGCCCGATATCAACACGAACCTGGCGGTGGTCGACGTCTTCGCCGCGCCCGAGCGGTTCCGCTACAGCATCGTCGGCGAGGCCCTGACCGATGGCCAGCCGGGCGACGTAGCCGGCCGGTTCCTCGACGAGACAGAGCTCGCCGCGCCGCTCGACTACATGCGCGCCCAGTGCGCCGCGGCCGTGGAGTCGGCGGCCCCCACCTACGTCGCCGGCAAGGGCGGAGGCGCCCGCGGCTACGGCCGCCTGGTCCTGCCGCTCTGGGGCGAAGGCCAGATCCGCATGCTCCTGGCCGCAGTGGAGCGGCTGTAGGAGCAGGCGGTCCGCGCGCCTTCCCTGCATCCGTCACCCTCGGCCTTGTGCCGAGGGTCCCTCTCGCAGCCGGCGTCGAGCCCTTCCATCGGCGTGCGGAGTTGCGGAGGCAGGGACCCTCGGCACAAGGCCGAGGGTGACGGCGGTGGCCGGACCGACAGGGGCTGACGCCGACGCTACGGCCTACCGCAGCATCGCGGCGACGTTGCCGCCGTCGACGGGGATCACCGCGCCGGTGGTGCTCCTCATCAGGGCGGCGAAGACGAACGCCTGCCCCACGTCCTGCGCCGTCACCTCGCGGCCCAGGAGGTTGCCGGCCATGTAGGACGCCTCGCTGACCCCGCGTGAGGCGGCGCGCGCGGCGATCATCCCGGGCGTCAGCAGGCCCGAGCGGATGCGGTCGGGGTTCAGGGCGTTGACCCTCACGCCGTCCGCCCCGTGCTCCAGTGCGTACTGCCGCACCAGCGCCAGCAGGGCCGCCTTGGAGGTCCCGTAGGCGCCGAAGTCCGGCCCCGGGTTGATCGCCTGCTTGGAGACGTTGAACAGCAGGGCCCCGCCCATGCCCTGGGCGCGCAGGATGCGCACCGCCGCCTGGGCCACGGCCTGGTGGGCGAAGAAGTTCAGCTCGAAGCTCTCGCGCAGAACGGCGTCCGGCAAGTCGGCCATCATGCCTGTGCGCGCGACGCCGGCGTTGGAGACCACGATGTCCACCCCGCCGAACCGCCCGGCCACCTGGTCGAACGCTGCGGCGACCGCGGCCGGATCGGTGACGTCGCAGCCGAGGCCCAGCGCGGTCTTGCCGGCCGCCTTGGCCGCCCGGGCCGCCGCCTCCGGATCGAGGTCGAGCACGGCCACCTCTGCGCCCTCCGCCGCGAACGCCCGCGCCGTCGCCGCGCCGATGGCGCCGCCGCCGCCGGTGACCACCACCACGTGGCGGGCCAGGCGCTTCTCGGCCGCCTTGCCGAGCTTGGCCTGCTCCAGCGACCAGTATTCCATGTCGAACGTGTCGGCCTCGCCCACCGGCTCGAACCGGCCCACGGACTCGGCGTCCAGCAGGGTCGCGGCCCAGCTTTCGGCGATGTCGGCGGCGACGGCGGCCTCGCCGGCGCTCTTGCCGATCCCGACGAGGCCGAGGCCCGGGATGGCCACCACCCGCGGCAGGGGATCGAGCTGGGTGCGCCCGCCGCCGAGCCGGGCGTCGTTGCGGGCGAAATAGCCCTGGTAGTCGGCGCCATAGGCCGCCAGGGCCGCGTCGACGGCGTTCCGCCAGCCCGCGTGGTCGTCCGCCGCCGCCGGCGGGGCGGCCAGGGGGAAGCGCTTGGTGCGGATCACATGGTCGGGCGTGGCGACGCCGCGGGCGGCCCAGTCGGCCAGGCGCTCGTCGTCGGCCACGGCGCGGGCGGCGTCCGAGCCGCGCAGGTCGAGCAGCCAGCGTCCAGGCCAGCGGTCCCCCGCCGCCCGCGCCAGGGCGCCGCGCAGCAGGGGCAGCACCGCGACCGCTCGCGCCGGCGCGGCGGGCAGGCGGACGGGGCGGGACGTGCGCCGGCCGCGGGCGGCGATGAACGCCTCCGCCTCGCCGACCGCCGCGATCATCCGCTCATAGCTTTCCCGCGCCGTGCCGGCGAAGGTGAAGATCCCGTGCTTCAGCAGCACCAGGCCCTCGGCGTCGGGATTGGCGTCGCGCGCGTCGCCGGCCGCCCGCGCCAGGTCGAACCCCGGCATCACATAGGGCACGCAGGCGAAGCGGCCGCCGAACAGCTCATCGAACAGCGCCGCCGCGTCCGGCTGGTCGGCCAGGGCGAGGACGGCCGTCGAATGGGTGTGGTCGACGAACTTGTCCGGGATGAAGGCGTGCAGCAGCGTCTCGACCGACGGATTGGGCGCCGAGGGGTCGAGCAGGAGCTGGCGCTGGGCCGAGACCATGTCCTCGTCCGACAGCCGGTTCAGGGCGCGGAGGCGCCGCAGCGGCGCCAGGCGCACGGCCGGATGCCCGGGGGGCTCGATCGCGCCGAGGTCCCAGCCGGAGCCCTTCACGCACAGGACCTCGACCTCGTCGCCGAACAGGTCGCGCTGGACGGTCTTGACCGAGGTGTTGCCGCCGCCGTGCAGGACCAGGCGCGGGTCGGCCCCCAGCAGGCGGGCGGAATAGGTGCGCAGCGCCAGGTCCTCGCCCACCCCCTGCGCCGCATAGCGCGCCACCGCCGCGCGGGCGTCCTCGTCGTTCCACAGCCTATCCATGGCGGCGGCGCCTCGCCTCCCTCCCCCTCGATGGGGGAGGGGCAGGGGTGGGGGTGTGGCCGCAGAGTCGGGGCGATGAGCGCCGTTGGGCGTCGGCGCCATCAGCACGAGCCTTTCGCCGCCCTGCACTCACCCCCATCCCCGGCCCTTCCCCCCTCGAGGGGGAAGGGAGCGGCGCCCTGGTCGCAGCGATCATCGGCGCTCCATCAATTCAGGCCGCCTTGTTCTCACCGCCGAACAGGGACGACAAGCCCGCCTCCGACGCGGCGCACACGCCCCGCTCGGTGATCAGGCCGGTGACCAGCCGCGCGGGGGTCACGTCGAAGCCGTAGTTGGCCGCGGCGCTGCCCTCGGGCGTCACCCGCACGGTCTCGATGCGGCCGTCGCCGGCCAGGCCGGTGACGTGGGTGACCTCGCGCGGCGAGCGCTGCTCGATCGGGATTTCGCGCACCCCGTCGGCGATCCGCCAGTCGATGGTCGAGGAGGGCAGGGCGACGTGGAACGGCACGCCGTTGTCGTGCGCGGCCAGGGCCTTCAGATAGGTGCCGATCTTGTTGCAGACGTCGCCGGTGCGGGTGGTGCGGTCGGCGCCGACGATGACGAGGTCGACCTCGCCGTGCTGCATCAGGTGGCCGCCGGCGTTGTCGGCGATCACGGTGTGGGGCACGCCCTCCTTGCCGAGCTCCCAGGCGGTCAGGCTGGCGCCCTGGTTGCGCGGCCGCGTCTCGTCGACCCAGACATGGACCGGCAGGCCGGCGCGATGGGCCTTGTAGATGGGGGCCAGGGCCGTGCCCCAGTCGACGGCGCAGAGCCAGCCGGCGTTGCAGTGGGTCAGGACGTCGATGCGGTCCTTGCCGGGCTTCCTGGCCGCCGCGATCAGCGGCGCGCCGTGCTCGCCGATCGCCTCGCAGACGGCCACGTCCTCGTCGGCGACGGCGGCCGCCTCGGCATAGGCGGCCTCGACGCGGGCGGCGGGGGAGAGGCCGGCCAGGCGCCGGCGCATCCGCTCGGTCGCCCAGCGCAGGTTCACCGCCGTCGGCCGCGCGGCGTTCAGAAGCTCGCATGCCCGCACAAGGCCGGCGTCCGAGGCGTCCTCCGCCATCGCCAGCGCCACGCCATAGGCGGCGGTCGCGCCGATCAGGGGCGCGCCGCGCACGACCATGTCGCGGATCGCGGCCGCGGCGTCCTCGGCCGTGCTCAGCCTGGAGACGCCGAAGGCGTGCGGCAGGCGCGTCTGGTCGATCACCTCGACGGTCCGCCCGTCGGGGCCCAGCCAGATGGTCCTTTGGTCGCGGCCGTCGATGCGCATGCCGGCCTAGTCTTTCGCTTGATGCGGGAGGGGGAAGACGCTTCGTCGAAAAATAGGTTAACTGCGGGCGGCCGCCTCGGCACGATGGTTGCAACCATTCTACGGCCGAACGTCCTTACTCCACGTGCGAGACCATGAGCATCCTCGATCGCATCACCTCGCTGGGACAGACGGAGGCCGGCAAGGCGCTCGACCTCGCGCACCGCACCTATCAGGAGCGCATGGGCGTGCACCAGCACTCCGGCCGCGCCCTGGTGGAGAGCATCGCCGAAGTCTGCCGCAACCACCCGAACCTGGTGGGCATCGCCGCCGGCCTGCTGGTTGAGCAGATCCTCGCGCACGAGAAGCACCTCTACGACGAGCACCATCATCCCGGACTGGCGCACGAGGGCTCCGCGGGCCACGTCGCGTCGGCGGCTCATGCCGCAGGCGGCCATCCTGCGCACGGGGCCCACGCCCCCCCGGCGATCCATGCGCCGGGCGCCCGGCTGCCGCTGCCGGTCATCCGCCTCGCCCGGCTGAAGCCGCGCAAGCTTGCGTTCGAGGTGTTCGCCGGCCTGATCGCCCTGAAGTTCGCCGCCGCCGTGGCGCGGATGTTCCGCCGCGACCACCACCGCGACGTCTGGTTCGGCCGCGCCGCCAGCATCCACCTGTGGAGCGGCACCTTCGCCGTCTACTACGCCGCCAAGGCGTTGAAGTCGCCCAAGGTCAGCGCCTGGCGCAACGCCGCGGTCGCCCTCTTCGCCACCGACGCGATCAAGCCGTTGCTGAAGCCCGACAAGCATGCGGCCCCCAAGGCGCCGCCGCCGCTCGCCGTGTCCGCCCCGGCGCTGGCCGGCGCGCCCCTGGCCATGCCTCCGGCCGATGAGCCGGAGCAGGACCCCTTCAAGATCCGCGACGAACCGATCGCCGCGACTCCGGCCGAGCCGCTCGCGTCGTTCGCCGCTCCGGCGCCTGTCGCGGTCGAGGCCCCGCCGCCGGCTCCCGTACCCGTGGCGGTGCAGACGCCCGCGCCCGAGCCCGAGCCTGTCGAAACCCGCGAACCCGAACCGGCCCTCGTCCCAGCCTAGGTTTTCCTATTCCGGTTATCCCCGCGAAGCCGGGAATCCATTCAGCTTGACGCCTGATCGAGCCGCCGGCGCGGACTCATGGGTCCCCGCCTTCGCGGGGACGCTCGGAATGAGGGAGTGAGGGCGCCCCTTCCCGCCAAATCCGTCACCCTCGGCCTTGTGCCGAGGGTCCCTCTCGCCGCCGGCTTTGAGCCTGGGCGTCGGAGTGCGGTGTGGCGGAGGCAGGGACCCTCGGCACAAGGCCGAGGGTGACGGGGGGAGCGGGGTGGACCGCCGCCACAGGGCGCCCCCCTAAGCCGGCACGGGCGCCGGGCGCTGGCCTTCGAGGTGGTCGCGGTCGATGAGGACGGCGCGCTGGCGGATCGCCTCGGCCATGGGGCGGCCGTCCGGCACGTTCAGCCACAGGCGCAACAGCAGGCGATGGCGCGCCGGGGAATCCTCGAAGGCGGTGCGCGAGTGCATGATCGTGAAGTTGTGCCAGAAGGCGACCTCGCCCGGCTCCAGGGTGAAGTCGGCGCGGATGTCCGGCCGCGCCGCGATGGAGTCCATCAGGGCCATGGCCTCCAGAAGGTCCGCCGGCAGCGGCGCGCCGCCGTCCTCGGGCCGCTGGAAGAACACCCGGTTGTAGAAGCAGCTGACCTTGCCGTCGACGAGGCTGTAGATCGGCGTCTTGTAGGGATCGGCCGTCTTCTGGCCCACCGAGACGTTGTACCAGCCCTCGTAGAGCGGCCGCAGCAGGTCCGGCCGCGCCTTCCACACCTCGTTGTGCACCGCCAGGGACGAGACGAACCCCGACACCCCGCCGTGCTCCGGCAGGGAGATCGAGGCCAGGGACATCACCTCGTGGAAGTCGGTGTGGGCGCGCAGCTCGATATCGGTGGTGGTGCCGCGGAACGGCAGGTTCGGGTTCTTCTCGACCCGCGCCACCCAGTCGCCGAAGAAGCTCTGCACCACGCCGCGGCCGAGGTGGGTCCCCATGCCCCAGTACAGGCGCTCGTAGTCGGCCGGGGCGTAGCGGGCGGGGTCCAGGCCCGCGATCACCGACAGGCCGCGGCCGTCCATGACGTCGGCGCGGACCCGGGCCATAAGGGCGTTCACCGCCGGGTGGTCGAAGTCCGCGCGGCCGATCTCCTGCACCGGCCGGCCCTCAGCCGCGCGGCGAGGGCGTCGAAGCCGGCCAGGGCCTGGCGGTCGACGGGGCGGACCAGCGGCCCCTTGCCGCCGAGCTCGGCGCCGGTCCAGGCCTGGGGCGAGGGGATCAGGCCCTCGAAGATCTCGGTCATCACGCGTCCTCCGACTGAGTGTTCTACGGTCGGCGGGCGGACCGCCGTGCGAACGGCTTCTACCCCGCGACCTGGGCGATCGCGAGGCTGGCTTGGCGCCCTTGCGACATGTCAATGACCCTTACGGCCGCGAACCGGAACGGTATAGGTCGGGCCCAGGCGGTCGTGACAACGGGAGGTTCGGCTTGCGCACTCAGGTGGCGATCATCGGCTCGGGGCCGGCGGGGCTCCTGCTCTCGCACCTGCTGCGCGTCGAGGGGATCGACAGCGTGGTGCTGGAGCGCCGAAGCCGCGACCATGTGCAGGGCCGCATCCGCGCCGGGGTGCTGGAGACCATCAGCGTCGAGCTTCTGGAGAAGGTCGGGGTCGCCGGCCGCCTGCATGCCGAGGGCCTGGTCCACGACGGCGTCAACATCGCCGTCGACGGCGAGCTGTTCCGGATCGACCTGAAGGCTTCCGCCGGCGCCTCGGTGACCGTCTACGGCCAGACCGAGGTGACGCACGACCTGATCGACGCCGCCATCGCCCATGGCATGCCTCTGGTGTTCGAGGCGGATGACGTGGCGCTGCACGACATCGAGGGCGACGCGCCCTATGTCACCTACGTCGAGGACGGGGTCGCCCAGCGGCTGGATTGCGACTTCATCGCCGGCTGCGACGGTTTCCACGGCGTCAGCCGCACCTGCATCCCCGACGGCGTGCTGCAGGCGTTCGAGAAGGTCTATCCGTTCGGCTGGCTCGGCATCCTCGCGGACGTGCCGCCGGCCGAGCACGAGCTGGTCTACTCCAGCCACCCGCGCGGCTTCGCCCTGGCCTCGATGCGCTCGATGGCCCGCAGCCGCTACTACATCCAGTGCCCGATCGACGAGAAGCTGGAGGACTGGCCCGACGAGCGGATCTGGGAAGAGCTGGCCGTGCGGCTGGGCCCCCGGATCGCCGCCGACATGACCCGCGGCCCCTCGATCGAGAAGAGCATCGCGCCGCTGCGCTCCTTCGTGGCCGAGCCGATGCGCCACGGGCGGCTGTTCCTGGCCGGCGACGCGGCGCACATCGTGCCGCCGACGGGGGCCAAGGGGCTGAACCTCGCCGCCTCGGACGTGCACTACCTGTCCCAGGCCCTGGCCGGCTTCTACCGCACCGGCGCGACCGCCGCCCTGGACGGCTATTCGCAGCAGGCGCTGGCGCGGGTGTGGAAGGCCGAGCGGTTCTCCTGGTGGTTCACCACCCAGACCCACCGCTTTCCCGACGCGAGCGGCTTCGAGCGGCGGCTGCAGGCGGCCGAGCTCGACTACCTGCGCCATTCCGGGGCGGCCCAGGCGTCTTTCGCGGAGAACTACGTGGGCCTTCCGCTGGCGTGATCCGGCGCTCGCTCAGGCGACGGCGCGGCGCGGCCACAGGCGCTCGATGGCCTCCAGGCCCCGGCCCTTGGTCTCCGGGATGAAGCGCGCCACGAACACGGTCGCCAGGAGGCTCATCGCGCCATAGAGCCAGTACGGAAAGCCGTGGTGGAAGTGCGCGTTCAGCCAGGCGTCGCCGTTCAGCACCTTGAAGGTCGCCGAGACCAGGAGGTTGGCGATCCACTGGCCGGCCACCGCGATGGCCATCGCCTTGTTGCGGATGGCGTTCGGGAACATCTCGGCCAGCAGCACCCACACCACCGGTCCCCAGGACATGGCGAACCCGGCCACATAGAGCAGCATGGCGGCCAGGGCGGCGGGCCCCGCCTGGCCGAGCAGGAACAGGGTCCCCAGCACCGCCATGGCCACGGTCATCACCAGGCCCCCGACGATCAGCAGCGGCTTGCGGCCGAACCGGTCGACGGTGAAGATCGCCACCACCGTGAACAGCATGTTGACCGCGCCGACGACCACGGTCTGCAGGAAGGCGGCGTTGGTGCCTTGGCCCATGTTCCGGAAGATCTCGGGCGCGTAGTAGTGCACCGCGTTGATGCCCACAAGCTGCTGGAACACCGACAGGACGAGGCCGATCGCCACCACGCCCGCGCCGAACGCGAACAGCCGGCCCGAGTTGGCTTCGAAGCTGGTGCGAATCTCGGCCACCACCACCTCGACCTCCGCGTCGCCGCCGAGCTTCACGAGGATGGCGCGCGCCTCCGCGACGCGCCCGCGCATGACCAGCCACCGCGGCGTCTCGGGCGCGCCGATCAGCAGCAGCAGGAAGACCAGGGCCGGGATCGCCTCGGAGCCCAGCATCCAGCGCCAGCCCCAGGCGTTGATCCAGGCGTCGTCGCCGCGGCTGGCGATGGCCCAGTTGACGAAGTAGACGGCCACGATGCCGATCACGACCGCCATCTGGTTGTAGGAGACCAGCCGGCCGCGCGCCTCCCGCGGCGCCATCTCGGCGATGTAGAGCGGCGACAGCATCGAGGCGAGGCCGACGCCGGTCCCGCACAGGATGCGATAGACGATGAACGGCGTCAGGGCCGCCGGCCCCATGCCGCCGACCCGCCCGAAGCCGAGTTCGGGGCAGGGCCGATCCGATCGCCGAGACCAGGAACAGCGCCGCCGCCAGCATCATCCCGCGCCGGCGCCCCAGCGTCTGCGCCACCCAGCCGGCCACGGCCCCGCCCAGGACGCAGCCGATCAGGGCGCTCGACACCGCAAAGCCGGACAGGGTGTTGGCGGCGGTCTCGGGCAGGCCGCGCGGGGTGATGAAGTTGGCGTCGATGGCCCCGACCGCGCCGGAGATCACGGCGGTGTCGTAGCCGAACAGCAGCCCGCCGAGCGTCGCGACCAGCGTCAGCCCGACGATATAGGCGTTGGTCCTGGCCATGATCCCCCCCTGAGGCCTTGTTTTGACCTCAGCTTTTGGGCCGCGGGGGCGGCGAGGGCAACCCTGGCGGCAGGCCGGTCCAGCCGCCGCCCATGGCGGTGATCAGGTCGATGGCGGCGGCGATGCGGGCGCTCTGGTTGGTCAGCAGCGACACCCGCGCGCTGAGCGCAGAAGCCTGGGCCACGACCACGGTGGTGTAGTCGGCCGTGCCGGCGCGGTACTGGTTGTTGGCGATCTGCTCGGCCCGGTCGGCGGCTTGCGAGGCCTGGGCGCGGAACGGCGTCTCCTGGCCCAGCACGCGGTCGGCGGCCAGCGCGTCCTCCACGTCCTGGAAGGCGGCCAGGGTGGTCTGGCGGTACTGCGCCACAGTCTGGTCGTAGGCGGCCCTGGCCTCGGCCACCCGCGCCTTGCGCGCCCCGAAATCGAGCAGGGTCTCGGCGACGTTGGCGCCGAGGGACCAGAAGGTGTTGCCGGCGTTGAACAGGCTGCCGACGGAGCTGGAGGAGGCGGTCCCCTGGCCGTTCAGGGTCACGCTGGGGAAGTAGGCGGCGACCTGCACGCCGATCTGGGCGTTGGCGGCGGCGACCTGGCGCTCGGCGGTGGCGATGTCGGGGCGGCGCTGGAGCAGGGTCGCGGGCACCTCGACCGGCACGTCGGGCGTCGTCAGGGTGAAGGCGGCGGCCGGCGCGATGGTCAGGGCGGCCGGCGGCTGGCCGGTCAGGACGGCGATGGCGTGCTCCATCTGCGCCGCTGCTGGGCGAGGTCGGTGGCCTGGGCCTGGGCGTTGGAGAGCTGGGTCTGGGCCTGCAGCACGTCGCTCGCCGCCGCCACCCCGACGTTGTAGCGGTTCTGGGTGATGGTCAGCGACCGCTGGTAGGCGTCGACCGTGGCGTTCAGCAGGCGGATCTGCTCGTCGTCGGCGCGCAGCTGGACATAGTCCAGCGCCAGCTCCGACTGGGCCGACAGGCGGGCGTTGGCGATGTCGGCCTCGCTGGCCTGGGCCTGGGCGCGCGCGGCCTCGATGGTGCGGCGGATGCGGCCCCAGAGGTCCGGCTCCCAGCTCGCGCTCGCGCCGAGCTGGAAGGAGTTGCGCCCCCCGCCGGTGGCGACGCCGGTCGTGGTCCCTGTGCCGGTGCCGGTCCCGCCCGTGGTCCCGCCGGGGGTCACGATCACCGTGCCGCCGCGGCTCGATCGCTGGGCCGAGCCGGTCAGGTCGACGGTGGGGAACAGGGCCGCGCGCTGCTCGGCCACCATGGCGTGGGCCTGGCGGTAGGCGGCCTCGGCGGCGGCGAGGTTCTGGTTGGAGACCTCCACCTGGGCTTCGAGCTGGTTCAGCAGCGGATCGTTGAACACCGTCCACCAGTCGCCGCGCGGCGTGGCGTCGGCCGGCTGGGCTGGGTCCAGCCCGCGGCCTCCTTGAAGGCGGTCGGGGTGGCGACGCCCGGCCGATGGTAGTTCGGCCCGACCATGCAGCCGCCGAGGGCGGCGGAGGCGAGGAGGGCGGCGAGGCTGAGGTGTCTGGGCATGCGGGCGGTTCTCATGCGGGCTGCAGCGGGGCGTCCGCCGCCCCTTCTCCGCTCAGCCGGCGCTCTTCGGGCGAGCGGCGGCGCAGACGGTCGAGGTAAAGATAGACCACCGGGGTGGTGATCAGGGTCAGCACCTGGCTGACCAGGAGGCCGCCGATGATGGTGACGCCGAGCGGGCGGCGCAGCTCCGAGCCCTCGCCCCAGCCGATCGCCAGCGGCAGGGCGCCGAGCATGGCCGCGAAGGTGGTCATCATGATCGGCCGGAAGCGCAGCAGCGAGGCCTGGCGGATCGCCTCGCGCGTGGTCAGGCCCTGCGACCGCTCCGCCTCCAGGGCGAAGTCGATGATCATGATCGCGTTCTTCTTGACGATGCCGATCAGCAGCACGACGCCGATCATGGCGATGATGCTGAACTCCAGGTGGAACAGGATCAGCGCCGTCACCGCCCCGACCCCGGCCGAGGGCAGGGTCGAGATCACCGTCAGCGGGTGGACGTAGCTCTCGTAGAGCACGCCGAGCACGATGTAGACGGCCAGGATCGCCACCGCGATCAGCACCGGCTCGTTGGACAGGGACTGCTGGTAGACCTTGGCCGTGCCCTGGAAGCTGCCGTGGATGGTCACCGGCATGCCGATGTCGGCCTCCGCCTGCTCGACCGCCGTGGTGGCGTCGCTGAGCGATTTGCCCTGGGCCAGGTTGAACGAGATGGTCGTGGCCAGGGATTCGTCCTGGTGGTTGATCGAGCGGGGCTGGGAGCCCGGCGCCCAGGTGGCGATGGCGGAGAGCGGCGCCATGGGCTCCAGCGCCGTGCTGACCGCCACGCCGCTGGTGGCCGCGTCGCGCGTCGGCGGCGGCGGCGGGCCGGCCGCGACCGTCGCGGCGGCCGAAGGCGAGGAAGAGCCGCCTCCGCCGCCGGATGCGGGCGCTGCGGCGGTCATCGTCGTCAGGCTGGTGTTGGCCGTGGTCGTGGCGCCCGCGGGGGGGACGGCCGTCGGCGAGGTCACCGCGCCCAGGGTCGGCGCCCCCGAGCCGGTGCCGACCGCCAGGGCGACCGCCTGGGCGCGGGCCGCGGCGGCGGTGGAGATGTAGATGTTGTTCAGGGCCGAAGGGTCGTTGGCGTACTGCTGCTGCACCTCCATGATCACATGGTACTGGTTTAGGGCGTTGTAGATGGTCGAAACCTGCCGCTGGCCGAAGGCGTCGTAGAGGGTGTTGTCGACGTCGCGCGCCGTCAGGCCCAGGCGCGAGGCCTTGTCCCAGTCCACGTTGACGAAGCTCTCCAGCCCGTGGTCCTCCTGGTCGGTGTTGACGTCCTCGAGCGCCGGCTGGGCCTTCAGCGCCTCGGCCAGCTTGGAGGCCCAGGTGTGCAGGTCGTCGATGTTGTCGGCCTCGAGCGTGTACTGGTAGGTGGCGTTGGACTGCCGCCCGCCGACGCGCAGGTCCTGCACCGGCGTCAGGAACATGCTGGCGCCCGACACCCGCGACAGCTTGGGCCGCAGCCGGTCCATCACCGCCTCGGTCCCGCCCTTGGCGTGGGACGAGGGTTTCAGGGCGATGAAGGTGAAGCCGCCCCCGCCGCCGCCGCGCCCGCCGTTCACATAGCCGACGATCGACTGCACGGCCGGGTCGCGCCGGATGATGTTCACGAACCGCGTCAGCCGCTGCTTTGAGATCTGGAACGAGGACGACTGGTCCGCCTGCATGATGCCGTTGAGCTGGCCGGTGTCCTGCTGCGGGAAGAAGCCCTTCGGCACGATCGTGAACAGGTAGACGTTCAGCACGATGGTGCAGATCAGGATCGCCACGATCACCGGGCCGGCGTCCAGCGACCAGTCGAGCGCCCGCGTATAGGCCCGCTGCATCCCTCCGAAGGTCCAATCCGACGCGCGCGTCCACCAGTTGCGGGTCGCCTCGCGCGGGGTTCGCCTCAGCATGTAGGCGCAGATCATCGGCGTGGTGGTGAGGGAGATCAAAAGCGAGACGATGATCGCCGTCGACAGGGTCATGGCGAACTCGCGGAACAGCCGCCCGATGATCCCGCCCATGAGCAGGATCGGGGTGAACACGGCCACCAGCGAGACGCTGATGACAGCACGGTGAAGCCGACCTCGCGCGCGCCCTCCAGCGCCGCCTGGAAGCGCGGCTTGCCGTCCTCCAGGTGGCGGGTGATGTTCTCCAGCACCACGATGGCGTCGTCGACCACGAAGCCGGTCGCCACGGTCAGGGCCATCAGCGACAGGTTGTCGAGCGAGAAGCCCAGAAGGTACATCACCCCCAGGGTGCCGAGCAGGAGACGGTCACCGCCACCGCCGGCACGAGCGTCGCGCGCGCGCTCTTCAGGAAGAAGGCGACCACCACCACCACCAGCATCACCGCGATGATCAGCGTCCGCTCCACCTCCTGCAGCCGAGGCGCGGATGGTCACGGTGCGGTCGACCGCGACGTTCATGTCGATTCGTCCGGCAGGGCGGCCTTCAGCGTCGGCAGGGTCTGCTTGATCAGGTCCACGGTGTTGATGATGTTGGCGCCGGGCTGGCGGCTGATCACCACCACGATCGACGGCTCGCCGTTGAACAGGCCGAGGTTGTGGACGTCCTCCACCCCGTCCGAGACGTCGGCGACGTCCTGCAGCCGCACGGGCGCGCCGTTGCGCCAGGCGATGATCAGGGGCGCGTAGTCCTTGGCCACGGTGCCCTGGTCGTTGGTGTAGATCTGCAGCCGCCGCGGCCCGTCGTCGACCACGCCCTTGGGCCGGTTGGCGTTGGCCGAGGAGATGGCGGCCCGCACGTCCTCGAGCGCGATGCCGTAGTGCGCCAGGGCGAAGGGGTTCAGCTCGACCCGCACCGCCGGCAGGGAGCCGCCGCCGATCTCCACGTCGCCGACGCCCTTCACCTGCGAGAGCTGCTGCTGGATCACGTTGGAGGCGACGTCGTAGATCTGGCCCGGCGTCCGCGACTTGGAGGTCATGGCCAGGATCATGATCGGCGCGTCGGCCGGGTTCATCTTCCGGTAGGTCGGGTTGCTGCGCAGGTGGCGGGCAGGTCCGCGCGCGCGGCGTTGATCGCGGCCTGCACGTCGCGCGCGGCGCCGTCGATGTTGCGGTTCAGGCCGAACTGCAGGGTGATGCGGGTCGATCCCGTCGAGCTCGACGAGGTCATCTCGGTGACGTCGGCGATCAGGCCGAGCCGCCGCTCCAGCGGGGTGGCGACGCTGGTCGACATGGTGTCGGGGCTGGCGCCGGGCAGGCTGGCGCTGACCGCGATGGTGGGGAAGTCACCTGCGGCAGGGGCGAGACCGGTAGTTCGAAATAGGCGGCTATGCCCGCCAGGGCGATGCCGATGGTCAGGAGCACCGTGCCGATGGGCCGGCGGACGAAGGGCTCCGACAGGTTCATGAGGGCGCGACCTCAGGGCCGGGCCCGGGATCGGGCCGCGCCTCGGACTGGCCGAGGTCGGACTCGCCCTTGCGCTTGTTGGTCCCGCCGCCGAGCCGCGCGGCCAGCCGGTCGAACTGCAGGTAGATCACCGGCGTCGTGAACAGGTCAGCAGCTGGCTGACGATCAGACCGCCGACGATCGAGATGCCGAGCGGGCGGCGCAGCTCCGAGCCCATGCCCCAGCCCAGCATCAGCGGCAGGGCGCCGAACAGGGCCGCCTGGGTGGTCATCAGGATCGGCCGGAAGCGCAGGAGGGCGGCCTGGTGGATGGCCTCGCGCGGGGACTTGCCCTCGTGCCGCTCGGCGTCGAGGGCGAAGTCGATCATCATGATCGCGTTCTTCTTCACGATCCCGATCAGCAGGATGATGCCGATGATGCCCATGACCCCGAGGTCCTGGCCGGCCATCATCAGCGCCAGCAGGGCGCCGACGCCGGCCGAGGGCAGGGTCGACTGGATGGTGATCGGGTGGATGTAGCTCTCCGCTGAGACGTCACCAGAGTAGGAAACAGGAAAAAGCCTGGGTCCCCGCTTTCGCGGGGATGAGCGGTATCGGGGACAAGACCCTAGGCGGCGCTGCTCAGGCGGCTTCCAGCGGCCTCAGAACACCACCTGGGCCGCGCCGTAACGTCGGTCATCGAGGACCTCGTATCCGGCCGGCGCGGCGAACGGCTCGGCGGCGCCGATCTCCAGCACGACCGCGGCGCCCGGCGCGAGCCAGCCGCCGGCCCGCAGGCCCTCCAGCGCCGCCTCGCCGAGGCCCTGGCCGTAGGGCGGGTCCAGGAACGCCAGGTCGAACGCCGCCTCGTTCGCGGGACGCGGCCCGAGCCGCGCCGCGTCCTGGCGCAGCGTCCGGGCGCGGCCGCCCACGCGCAGGCTCGCCAGATTGGCCGCGATGGCCGCCAGGGCCGGGGCGGCGGTCTCCACGAACAGGCACGCGGCCGCGCCGCGCGACAGCGCCTCCAGCCCCATGGCGCCCGAGCCGGCGAACAGGTCGATCACCCGCGCCCCGTCCAGGCCCGCCGCCCACGGCGCATGCTGCAGGATGTTGAACGCCGCCTGGCGCGCCCGGTCGGACGTCGGCCGGGTGTCCTGGCCCGCCGGCGCGCGGATCGGCCGCCCGCGCAGGTCGCCGCCGACGATCCTCATGCAGCCCGCACGCAGGCGGGCGCCGCTCCGGAGGGCAGGCGACTCAAATCGCGTCCGACACGAAGAATTCGCGAACGAGCGGTCTGGATTGTGCTATGTTGCGCTGCAGCAATTCGATCCGTCCTCGATGCGCTCACCGGAGGCCCCGCCATGTTCGCCATCCAGACCCCCTTCACCCGTCCCATCCTCGCCAAGCAGGTCATGCCCTTCTATGCCGCCGGCGTGAACAACGTCGAGGCGATGCTCTCCGCCTGGAGCGCATCGGTCCGCACCACGGCCGACCTCGCGTCGTCCTGGACGCGGCTGTGGCTGAGCACGCCGACCGCCTTCGCCGCTTGGCGCCCGTCCATGGTCCCCATGCCCGAATCCATGTCCGCGCCCACGGCCGAGACCGCCGCCGCGGCGGCGGAGCAGGTGCAGATGGCCGCCGCCGACGTGGCCGAGGCCGTGGTCGCCGCGGCCGAGGAGATGGCCGACATCCCGCTGGCCGTCGCCGACGAGACCGTCGCCCTGGCCGAGTCCGAGATCGAGCCGGAGCTGGACGACCTGACCCGCCTGGTCGGCGTCGGGCCCAAGCTGGCCGCCGCCCTGGCCGAGCGCGGCGTCACCCGCTTCCAGCAGATCGCCGCCTGGACCGACGCCGACCTGGCCGAGGTCGACAAGGCCCTGGACCTCAAGGGCCGCGCCGCCCGCGACGCCTGGGTCGCCCAGCCAAGCGCATGATGGGCGCCGAGCCGGCGGCCACTCCCGCCGCCCACGCGCCCAGCGCCTCGACCCACCACTGAGGGGCCGCCCTCGTCCTTCGAGGCTCGCTGCGCTCGCACCTCAGGATGAGGGCTACTTAGAGCGCCGCGCTTTCTGGGCTGCAGCTTTTCTGAGCCGCAGTAGAAATCCTCATCCTGAGGCGCCCGCGAAGCGGGCCTCGAGGACGAGGATTTCGGCTCCTCACGCTCCCACGAACAGCGCGCGCGAGGGGCAGAGGTCGGAGACGACGCAGGTCTCGCACTTCGGCCGCCGGGCGACGCACACGTAGCGGCCGTGCAGGATCAGCCAGTGGTGCGCCCGGGGTCAGATAGGGCTCCGGCACCTTGGCCATCAGCTCGGCCTCCACCTGGTCGGGCGTCTTGCCTGTCGACAAACCGAGCCGGTGGGAGACGCGGAACACGTGGGTGTCCACCGCGATCGCCGGTTCCACGTTGAGCTCGTTCAGCACCACGCTGGCGGTCTTGCGGCCCACGCCCGGCAGCGCCTGCAGGGCGGCGCGGTCCAGCGGGACCTGGCCGCCGTACTGGCCGACCAGGATCTGCGACAGGGCGATCACGTTCCTGGCCTTGGAGTTGTAGAGGCCGATCGTCTTGATGAACGGCGACAGGCCCTCCACCCCCAGCGCCGCCATCCTGGCCGGGGTGTCGGCGACCTGGAACAGCGCGGCGGTGGCCTTGTTCACCGACTTGTCCGTGGCCTGGGCCGACAGCACCACGGCCACCAGCAGGGTGAAGGGGTTCCGGTACTCGAGCTCGGTCTTCGGATGCGGCTCGGCGGCGGCGAAGCGGTCGAAGATCGCCTGGATGCGCGCGCGCTCGGCGGGCCTGAGTCGGGGCTTGGCTGGCATGGCGGAACCATGGGGCGGGCGGCGGGCTTCGCCAAGCCTGGGCCAGGCTCTATGATCGCCGCGATGGACGCCGCCGCACCCGCCGCACGCCTCTATCTGGACCGCGTCGTCGCCCCGACCCGCTCCTGCCCAAGCGTGGGTTCGCCATACTGCTCGGCGCCCTGATCGTGCTGAACGTGGCGGTGGGGACCCTGTTCGTGCTGATGGGCGCGCCGCCGGTGCCGGTGTTCCTGGGCATCGACGTGCTGGCCGTGGTCCTGGCCTTCCGCGCCAGCTATCGCAGGCCAGGACCTGCGAGCGGGTGCAGGTCAGCGCCGACCAGGTGCGGGTGCTGTGGGAGCGGGGGCCGCAGGTGCTGCGCACGGTCTGGACCTCGCCCACCGCCTTCACCCGCGTGCGGCTGGAGGACGACGGCCGCTATGGCGCGCAGGTGCGGCTGATCCTGTCGGGCAAGCGCTGCGTGATCGGCCAGGCGCTCGGCCCCGCCGAGCGCGCCGGCCTCGCCGAGGCGGTGGAGGCGGCGATCCGCCTCGCCCGCGCCGAGCGCTACACCTGACCGCAAGAACCGGGCGGATCGGGCCGGCCCGAGGGGTATGGTCGGCGTCATGGTCATCGATCTCGCACCCCCCGCCTCGCTGGAGCGCCTGTCCGAACAGGCGCGCGACTATCACCGCATGGCCGCGGCCCTGGAGTGGCTGGCCGAGCGCTGGCAGGACCGTCCTTCGCTGGACGAGGCGCCGCGGCGGTCGGCCTGTCGCCGTTCCACTTCCAGCGCGTGTTCACCCGCTGGGCCGGCGTCAGCCCCAAGACCTTCGTGGCCGCCATCGCCACGCCGAGGCGCGCGGGCGGCTGGACGCGGGGGCCAGCGTGCTCGACGCGGCCCTGGACGCGGGCCTGTCGGGCCCCTCCCGCCTGCACGACCTGTTCATCGCCCACGAGGCCGTCACCCCCGGCGAGGCGCGCCGGCGGGGCGAGGGGCTGCAGCTGCGCTGGGGCGTGGCGCCGACGCCGTTCGGCGACGGGCTGTTCGTGGTCGCGCCGCGGGGCCTCTGCGGCCTCGCCTTCTGCGAGGCGGAGGGCGGGCAGGACGCCGCCCTGGCGGACATGCGGGCGCGCTGGCCGGCGGCGGAGTGGATCCGCGACGACGCGGCGGCCGGGGCCATGGCGGCGGCCGTGTTCCTGAACGGCGGCGAGCCGACGCCGGTGGTGCTGATCGGCCCGCGTTCCACGTCCAGGTCTGGAAGGCCCTGCTGCGCATCCCCGCCGGCCGCACCGCCAGCTACGGCGAGGTGGCCGCCTGGGCCGGCAAGCCCGGCGCCTTCCGCGCGGCGGGGGCGGCGATCGGGGCCAATCCGATCAGCTGGCTGATCCCGTGCCACCGCGCCATCGCCCGCGACGGCCGCCTGACCGGCTACCACTGGGGCCTGGCGCGCAAGGCGGCGATGCTGGGGACCGAGGCGGTGCGGGCCTCGCAGGCGGCCTGACGCGGGCCGCGCCAGCCTCAGACCGCGTAGTCCTCCGCCGCCCGCGTGGCCTCGGCGAGGCCGCGGCTGCGGGCCTCCACGGCGTCCATCAGGCCCGGATGGGTGATGATCCAGAACTCGCCGCGCCGCAGGGCCCTCATGACGGTCTCGGCGACCTCGCCGGGCGTGCGCCAGTCGGCGCCCTCGACCATGCCGCGGAAGGTCTGCTCGTGGACGTCCGGCTCGGCGTCGGCGGCCGGCGGACCGCCGTAGCGCGCCTCCGGCGGGCGTAGCTCGAGCCGAGGTTGGTGCGCACCGGGCCGGGGCAGAGCAGGCTCACCCCGACCCCGGCGCCCTCCGCCTGGAGCTCCAGGGCCAGGGTCTCGGCGAACGCCGCCAGGGCGTACTTGGTCGCGCCATAGGCCGCCTGGGCGCGGGTGGCGTAGAGGCTGGACAGGGAGCCGGTGATCAGGACGTGGCCGCCGTCCGGATTGGCCTTCAGGAGCGGCAGGAAGGCCTGGACGGTGTTGACCGCGCCGAACAGGTTGACGTCGAACAGCCAGCGCCAGTCCTGCGGCGTCAGGCGGGTGATCGCGCCCATGCGCGAGACCCCGGCGTTGGCGCAGAGCAGGTGGACCGCGCCGAACCGCGCCTGCGCCTCCCGCGCCAGGGCCTGGACGCTCTGCGGCTCGCGCACGTCGACCGCGACGCCGGGGACGCCCAGCTCGGCCGCGGCGGCCGCCAGCGCCTCCGCATCGGAATCGGCGATGAGGACCTGCATGCCCTCGGCCTTCAGCCGGCGCGCGAGGCCCAGCCCGATGCCCGAGGCGCCGCCCGTGATCACGGCCGCCTTGCCGGCCAGATCGGCCATGTCCATCGGCGTCTCCCCTGTTCTTATCGCTTCCAAGAGCATGGGCCGATCTAACCGCGCCGGCGCGGCGCCTCCAACCGCTTTGGCGTCAGAGGATGTAGCGGGAGAGGTCGGCGTTGCGGGCCAGCTCGCCCAGGCGTTCGCGGACATAGGCGCCGTCGATGGTCACCGCCTCGCCGGAGCGGTCGCCCGCCGTGAAGCTGATGTCCTCGACCACCCGCTCCAGCACGGTCTGCAGCCGGCGGGCGCCGATGTTCTCGACCGAGCCGTTGACCTCCACGGCCGCGTCGGCCAGGGCGTCGACGGCGTCCTCGGTGAAGCTCAGGGTGACGCCCTCGGTGGCCATCAGGGCCTGGTGCTGGCGGATCAGGTTGGCCTCGGGCTCGGTCAGGATGCGGCGCATGTCCGTCGCGGCTGAGCGCCTTCAGCTCCACCCGGATCGGCAGGCGGCCCTGCAGCTCGGGCAAAAGGTCCGACGGCTTGGCAACGTGGAAGGCGCCCGAGGCGATGAACAGCACGTGGTCGGACTTCACCGGCCCGTACTTGGTCGAGACCGTCGTGCCCTCGATCAGGGGCAGCAGGTCGCGCTGCACGCCCTCGCGGCTGACGTCGGCGCCGGCGCGGTCGGCGCGGGAGGCGACCTTGTCGATCTCGTCGATGAACACGATGCCGGCGGTCTCGGCCAGCTCCACCGCCTCGGCGGTCAGGGCGTCCTGGTCGAGCAGCTTGTCGGACTCCTCGGCGATCAGCGGCGTCCAGGCCTTGGCGACGGTGATCCGGCGCGCCTTCTGCTTGCCGCCGAAGGCCTTGGACATCATCTCGCCGATGTCGATCATGCCGACCGACGCGCCCGGCTGGCCGGGGACCTCGATGCCCTGGAACGAGGGGCCGTGGTCGGCCAGGCTGATCTCGATCTCCTTGTCGTCCAGCTCCCCGGCGCGCAGGCGCTTGCGGAACGCGTCGCGGGTGGCCTCGCCGGCGGCCGAGCCGACCAGGGCCTCCAGGATGCGCTCCTCGGCCTGGGCCTCCGCGGCGGCGCGCACCGAGGCGCGGCGGCGGTCGCGCACCATGCCGACGGCGGATTCCACCAGGTCGCGGATGATCTGGTCGACGTCGCGGCCGACGTAGCCGACCTCGGTGAACTTGGTCGCCTCGACCTTCAGGAACGGGGCCTGGGCGAGCTTGGCCAGGCGGCGGGCGATCTCGGTCTTGCCCACGCCCGTGGGCCCGATCATCAGGATGTTCTTGGGCGTGACCTCGTCCCTGAGCGCCTCGGGCATCAGCCGGCGCCGGCGCCAGCGGTTGCGCAGGGCGATGGCCACGGCCTTCTTGGCCTCGGTGTGGCCGACGATGTGCCGGTCGAGCTCGGAGACGATCTCGCGGGGAGAGAATTCGGTCATCGGGATACGCATTCTGAACGGGCTGTGATCGGGCGGGACGTGCGCCCTCCCTTCCCCCTGGATGGGGGAAGGGCCGGGGATGGGGGTGGAGGCGCTTCCGGAAAGGGCTCGGCGCCGAAACGTCGCCGTTCGCCAATCACAGGCGCCGCGCGGCGGAGAGGCCGCCACCCCCACCCCTCCCCCCTCCAGGGGGAGGGGAAGCGCCGGGATTCCCGGCGTTCGAGGGTGTGGCGCGACCTGACCTTCACCCCTCGATCACCTCCACCGACAGGTGGGTGTTGGTGTAGACGCAGATGTCGGCGGCGATGGCCATGGCGCGGCGGGCGATCTCCTCGGCGGTGAGGTCGAAGTCGTAGAGCGCCCGCGCGGCCGCCAGGGCGAAGGGGCCGCCCGAGCCCACCGCCGTGACCCCATGCTCGGGCTCGAGCACGTCGCCCGCGCCGGTGACGGTCAGGATGGTCTTGCCGTCGGCGCAGATCAGCATGGCCTCCAGCTTCTGCAGGTAGCGGTCGGTGCGCCAGTCCTTGGCGAGCTCGACGCAGGCGCGGGCGAGCTGGCCCGGATACTGGTCGAGCTTCTTCTCCAGCCGCTCCAGGAGGGTGAAGGCGTCGGCGGTGGCGCCGGCGAAGCCCGCGATCACCTTGCCGTCGGTCAGCCGGCGAACCTTGCGCGCGTTGCCCTTGACCACGGTCTGGCCCATGGACACCTGACCGTCGCCGGCGATGACGGTCGCGCCGCCTTTCCTGACCGCGACGATGGTGGTCCCATGCCAGGGCGCGGCGGCGGAGGAATGTTCGACATGGCCGGGCATGTGGCGGCTTGGCCATGCAGGGTCAAGGCGCCGGCCCTTCGACGGGCCGGGAGCGAGGTCGGGCGATGACGTTCACGGACGAGGAGGTCGAGCGCTACGCCCGCCATCTGGTGCTGCGCGAGATCGGCGGCCCGGGCCAGCAGAAGTTGAAGGCGGCGCGGGTGCTGATCGTCGGCGCCGGCGGCCTCGGCGCGCCCGCCGCGCTCTACCTGGCCGCGGCCGGGGTCGGGACGATCGGCCTCGTCGACGCCGACACGGTCGCCCTATCGAACCTGCAGCGCCAGGTGCTCTACCGCACCGCCGACGTGGGCCGCGAGAAGGTCGTCGCTGCGGCCGGCCGGCTGCAGGACCTGAACCCGCACGTCGTGATCGACGCCCATCCGGTGATGCTGGACGAGGCCAACGCCCGCGACCTGATCGCCCGCTACGACCTGGTGCTCGACGGCACGGACAGCTTCGCGACGCGGTTCTGCGTCAGCGACGCCTGCGTGGCCGAGGGCCGGCCGCTGGTCTCCGGCGCCATCGGCCGCTGGTCGGGGCAGGCGGCGGTGTTCCGCGGCCGGCCCTGCTACCGCTGCCTGGTGCCCGAGACGCCGCCGGACGCGGAGACCTGCGCCCTCGTCGGGGTCATGGGCGCCCTGGCCGGGGTGATCGGCTCGATGATGGCGCTGGAGGCGATCAAGCTGATCGCCGGCGCCGGCGAGGCCCTGGAGGGGCGCCTCCTGATCTACGACGCCCTGGCGGCCGAGGTGCGGACCGTGCGCCTGCCGGCCGATCCGGAGTGCCCAGTCTGCGGTCAAGCCTGCGGGCATGGCTGAGCCGTCGTTCGCTTGGATGATTTCCCTCCGGACGCATCCGTCTTAGACAGGGACCATGAGCGTCGCCGCGCCACCAAGCCGGAAGCCAAGGTCCGTCCCGAGGGCGCCCGCGCGCGCCTCTTGGAGGCGGCCGAGCGGATCATCATCGAGGAGGGCGTCCACGCCCTGACCATCCGCCGCGTCGCCGCCCGCGCCCAGTCGAACACCGCCCTGATCGGCTACCACTTCGGCGGGGTCGAGGGCCTCCTGGCCGAGCTCGCCCGGCTGAACGCCGAGGCGATCCTGTCGGACCAGCGGCGGCTGATCGCCGAGGCCCTGGGGCCGGACGGGCGGCCGCTGTCGCTGGACCTGGCCATCGAGGCCCTGCTGCATCCCCTGTGGCGCGAGGCGGCGCTGTGCCCCGGCGAGCGGGCCCTGGTGGTGGTGGACGAGATCGCCTCGCGCGCCGACCCGGCCCTGCGCCACGAGGTCTGGTCCTGGTTCGCCCCCACCATCGGGCCGATCGCCCAGGCCCTGCACCAATGCCTGCCGCACCTGGACAGCATGACGGTGCTGTGGCGGGTGCGCTTCCTCAGCGCCGCGGCGCTGGACCTGCCGCCGCGGTTCTCGCGCAGCGCCCTGCCGCCGCCGGACGGGCCGATGGCCGCGAGGGGCCCGAGGCGCGCTACCGTCAGTTCTTCGCCTTCGCCCGCGGCGCGCTGCTGGCGCCCTGACGCGCCCGCGCCGGCGCGGTCTCCGGCATGAAGGCCATGGCCAGGAGGGCGATCGCCACGGCCGCGGTCATGTACCAGGCGGGCGCCAGCGGGCTGTGGGTCAGCTTGGTCAGCCAGGCGACCATGAACTGGGTCGAGCCGCCGACACCGTGATCGCCAGGGCGTAGACCAGCCCAACCGCGCCCGAGCGGATGGCCGCCGGCAGCCCCTCGGTCAGGGCCGCCAGCATCGAGGAGGACGCGGCCGAGCCCAGCGCCTTCAGCACCACCGCCAGGCCGATTAGCGCCGCCCCGCTGCGCAGGTCCGACAGCAGGTGGAAGGCCGGGACGGTGGCCACCAGCAGCAGCGCCCAGGGGGCCATCATCACCGGCTTGCGCCCGAAGCGGTCCGACGCCAGCCCGCCCAGCGGCTCGACCACCATGCCCGTCGCCCCCACCGCCACGGTCGCGGCGAAGCCCAGGCTGCTGGGCATGTGCAGGGTCGCGGTGGCGTAGGTGGTCAGGTAGTTCATCACATAGACGGCCGTGGTCATGCCGGTCAGCATCATCAGGCCGAGCACGATCAGCCGCACGAAGCCGCGCCTCGCCGGGGTGTCGCCCGTCTCCGCCGCCGCGGGCGCGTGCAGCGGCTCGACAGCTCCCGGCGCAGCAGGAGGCCGAACGGGATCACCAGGGCCCCGAGCAGGAAGGCCGCGCGCCAGCCCCAGGCGTCGAGCGCCGCGTCCGACACCGCATGCGACAGGCCGAAGCCCACCAGGCCCGAGGCCAGCACCGCCGCGTCCTGGCCGACGAACTGCAGCGAGACGTAGAAGCCGCGCCGGCCCGGCGGGGCGGCCTCCATCAGATACGCCGTGCTCGGCCCGATCTCGCCGCCGAGCGCGAAACCCTGCAGCAGCCGCCAGCCCACCGCCAGAAGCGGCGCGAGGGCGCCCACGCTGGCGTAGGACGGGGTCAGGGCCAGGCCGACGATCGCCACGCCCATCAGGCTGACGACAGCACCATCGCCGGCTTGCGCCCGCGCCGGTCGGCCAGCCGCCGATCACCGCCGCCCCCACCGGCCGCATCAGGAACCCCGCGCCGAAGGTGGCCAGCGAGGCCAGGAGGCTGGCGGTCGGGTCCGCCGACGGGAAGAAGCTGCGGCCGATCTGGGCGGCGAAGAAGGCGTAGGTCAGGAAGTCGTAGAATTCGAGCGCATTGCCCGCCGCCACGGCCGCCACGTGCCGCAGGGGCGGGGCCGCGCGGGCGGCCCTGGCGACGCCGCGCCCCGCGATGCTCGCCTCGGTCATGCGCGCCCTCCAGCCCGCCCCACTACGGCGCAAACCCGCTGGCCCGGCAAGCGCCGGCGCGCGTTGACAGGGCCGCCCGCCTCGCCCCTAATCGGCGGCAAGCAGAAGCGCGGCCGACCGCGCCGGGATGCATCAGGGAGAGCCTCGTGAAGAGCTTGTGGGCGATCGTCGCCGTGGTCCTGTGCCTGCTGCCGGCGTTCTTCGCCGGCGCGCCGGGGCTGGAGCCCGCCTGGTTCGCCGCGCGCCTGTTCGGCGTGCCGGGAAGCGTGATCGCCATGTCGCTGCTGATGCTGGCGTTCGTGGTCCTGGCGGCCTGTTCAGCAACGTGGCGGCCCGCGAGTCGGGCATCGCCGACCGGGGGGACGGCTGATGTCCGTCGGCGTCGTCTGCTTCCTGGCCACCGTGGCGGTCACCCTGGTGATCACCGCCTGGGCCGCGCGGCGCGGTCAGGACCGCGCCTCCATGTACGCGGCCTCCTCGGCCATCACCGGCGGCCAGAACGGCCTGGCCATCGCCGGGGACTTCATGTCCGCGACCACGGTGCTGGGCGTGGTCGGCCTCTACTTCGGCGGCGGCGTGGACACGATGATCTATTTCATCGCCCCGCTGGCGGCCATGTGCCTGATCCTGCTGTGGGTCGCGGGGCCGCTGCGCCGGCTCGGCCGGTTCACCCTGGGCGACGTGCTGGTGGCGCGGCTGTCGGATTCCAGGATGCGGGTGTTCTCCGGCGTCTCGACCATCGTGATCTCGCTGATCTACCTGATCGCCCAGCTCGTGGGCGCCGGGGCCCTGATCTCGGTGCTGTTCGGCCTCAGCTTCGACCATGCGGTGATCATCGTCGGCGCCCTGATGGCGATCTACATCACCTTCGGCGGCATGCTGGCGGCCACCTGGGTGCAGATCATCAAGGCCGTGCTCCTGATGCTCGGGGTGATCGCCCTGTCGGTGCTGTGCATCCGCGCGGGCGGGAGCGTCGGCGGCCTCTACGACAAGGCCGCGGCGGTGCACGCGCTCGGCGCCGGCTGTTCCAGTTCGGCGGCATGAAGCTCGATCCGTTCTCGGCGATCTCGCTCGGCGCGGGCATGACGCTGGGCATCCTCGGCCTGCCGCACCTCCTGATCCGCTTCTTCACCGTGCCGGACGAGCACGCCGCGCGCCGCTCGATCGTCGCCGCCCTGCCTGGCCATCGGCCTCGTCTTCATCCTGACCTTCGCGGTGATCGGCCCGGCCAGCGTGGCCTATGTCACCGGCGACCCCGCCTATGTCACCGCCGCGGGGGCGGTGAAGGGCGGGCCGAACATGGTGGTGATCCACCTGGCCGACGCCGTGGGCGGGGGCGTCTTGATGGGCATGTTCTCGGCCGTGGCCTTCGCCACCATCCTGGCGGTGGTGTCGGGCCTGACCATCGCCATCGCCTCGGCCGCGTCGCACGACGTGTTCCACGCCGGCGCGTCCGGCGTGGCGCGCAGCGAGGCGGGGGAGCTGTGGCTGTTCCGTCTGGCCGCCATCGCCGCCTCGGTGGTCGCCGTGCTGCTGGCCGTGGTGTTCCAGAAGGAGAACGTCGCCTACCTCGTGGCCCTGGCCATGACGGTGGCGGCCTCGACCAACTTCCCGGTGGTGATCCTGTCGCTCTACTGGAAGAGGCTGACGCCGGCCGGGGCCCTGGCGGGCGGCGTGGTCGGGCTGGTGCTCTCGGTGGGCCTGATCGTGCTGTCGCCCGGCGTCTGGGTGAAGGTGCTGGGCCACGCCGCGCCGATCTTCCCGTCCGACTACCCGGCCCTGGTCTCCTCGCCCCTGGCCTTCCTGGTCTGCTGGCTGGTGTCCAACGCGACCCAGCCGAAAGCGGTCGCCGCGCCGCAGACGGCCTAGCCGAATATCCGCCATGGCGCGGCGCCGGCAGTGGCATATCAGCGGGCTGGCCGCGATCCTGCTCGCTCCCGTCCTGCTGCCGGCTGCCGTTCTCGTTCGGCTCTGGCCCGAGCGCTCGGGTTCGCGGACGTCGGTGCGACTGACGGCTGCGGACGTGGCGGGCTATATCGATGACTTCCTGAACGACCGCGGCCGCCCCTGGGACTGGGACGACTTCACCAGCATCCCTATCGCCGATCCGCGGCTGGACGGCATTCGACGCGAAGCGGAGATGGTCCGGCTTCCGGCCGGCGAACCGGAGCGCGCCCAGCTGGCGTCACTTCGCGATCGCGCCCTGAACCTCTCCTAGCGGGATCTCCGCCTCGGGGGCCGGCGTCCGCGCTGTGTTCATGGCCATGGCCAGCAGGGAGTAGTGGCCGCTGAAGCCGCAGAGATCGACGACGCCCTGCTCGCCGAACGCCGCCAGGGCGCGGGCGTAGGCCGCGTCCCCCACCGTCCGGGTCTCGTTCAGCTCGGCCAGGAGGTCGTAGGCGGCGGCCTCTTCGGCCGTCATCGCTAGCGGCCGCCGCCCCGCCGCGATTGCTTCGCAGGCCTCGCGCGCCCACCCCCGCCTTCAGCGCCAGCGGCAGGTGGTAGGCCCACTCGTAGCGCTGGCCCCACAGCCGCGCGACCACCAGGATCGCCAGCTCCTTGACGTTGTCGGGCAGGGGCGAGCGGAAGCGCAGGTATTCGCCGAGCCTCTGCACGACCCCGGTCAGCTCCGGGCTGCGCAGCAGGGCGGCGAACGGCGCGGGCACCGACCCGCGCGGCCCGGCCAGGATCTCGGCCACCACCGCCTTCTGGTCGGCGGTCATCCGGTCTTCGGGGATCGGCGGCAGGCGGTCGGGCGCGGTCATGCCGGCGGCTTAGCCGACCCGGCGCCCGCCTGTCACGCCGCTACTCCGCCGCCATGGCTCCGGCGCCGCGGGTCCACAGGTGCTCGCGGTAGGCCTCGAAGCAGTCCAGCCCGCACTGCAGCCGGATCAGGGCGCCCTCGGCCAGCCAGCGCGCGCACTCGGGCCGCTCGGCGACCAGGGGCTTCAGCGCCTCCTCGTTCCAGGCGGCGGAGTGCTCCACGTCGAGCTGGGCGTGCAGGACGAAGTACTTGCGCACGGCCGGCGCGCAGCCGAGCCGCTTCATCCCCGCCGCCACCTGCGCCACCGGCCAGGCGCGGTCAGCTCCACCACCCCCAGCGCCCCAACCGCGTGGTAGGCGTAGCGGCGGGTGGTGGAGAAGGCCGTCAGGGTGTTGGCGAGCGCCAGGGCCGGCCACAGCGTGCCCGCGATCGACGGCTTCAGGCCGAGGCCCGCCACGGCCTGGTCGAGCATCAGGCCGTGCATGCCGCCCAGATTGCCGCGGCCCATCTCGTCCCAATAGTTGCGGGCGAGCTCCATCTTGGCCCGCGCCGGCAGCTTCACCTGGGCCAGGGCGACGAGGTCGTCGAAGCCGGCCTCTCCCGCCGCTTCCTGGGTCAGGAACCACTTCAGGTCCTCCAGCGAGGCGTCCTTGCCGAGCCAGGGGAACAGGGGGTCGCCCTGGCCGGGACCGGTCGCCTTCAGGCCCTCGAACCAGGCGACGAAGCCGTCGGGGTCCTGCGGCGCCTCGGCCGCCCGGGCGGCGACCAGGGCGCGGCGGCTTTCGATCCAGGCGCCTTCGAGCCGCCGCATCCGGCGCTCCTCGTCCAGTTCGGCCTCCCAGCCGTCGTGCGGCCCCCCGGCGGCCAGCCGACGCTGGTTCCACCGGGCCAGGGCGCGGTGCAGGGTTTCGGGGTCATCAAGCGGATTTTCGGGCGGCGCGGACGCCGCGGCGCGGATTTTTTTGCACGGACATGGGCTTGTTGACGCACGAAGCGCCGGGCCGGTTCCCACGGCCGCGCCTGTCGATCCCTGTTCCGCTTGCGCCCGCCCGGCGCGAGTCCTAGGGTCGGCGCGTTCTCCGGGGTGTCCCGCGCAAGGGGCTGAGAGGCGGGTGATCCCGCGACCCGCCGAACCTGATCCGGGTCATGCCGGCGAAGGGATGGGAACGCGGCCCTTGGGCCGTCACACCGAACTTCAGGCGTCCGGGTCTCCAAATCTTGAAGGAGGCCGCACGAATGAACGTCCAGTCCAAGACCGCCGCCGCCGTCGCCACCGGCGAGATCCCCGGCAGCCGCAAGGTCTACCAGGCGGGGACCCTCTTCCCCGACATCCGCGTCCCGTTCCGCGAGATCGCCGTCCACCCGTCCGCGAACGAGCCGCCGGTGTGGTCTACGACCCCTCCGGCCCCTACACCGACCCGACCGCGGCCATCGACATCAACCTCGGCCTGGACCGCTCGCGCGAGCGCATGGTGGTCTCCCGCGGCGACGTCCAGGTCGTGGCCGAGCCCCGCGCGGTGAAGCCGGAGGACAACGGCGGCGCCGTCGGCCGCTACCTGGTGCCCGAGTTCACCCGCCCCCGCCGCGTCTATCGCGCCGCGCCCGGCAAACAGGTCACCCAGCTCGCCTACGCCCGCGCCGGGGTGATCACCGCCGAGATGGAGTACGTGGCCATCCGCGAGAACCTGCGCCGCGACGCCCAGCGCCAGGTGATCCGCGACGGCGAGGACTTCGGCGCATCCATCCCCGACTACGTGACGCCGGAGTTCGTGCGCGAGGAGATCGCCCGCGGCCGCGCCATCATCCCCGCCAACGTCAACCACACCGAGCTGGAGCCGATGATCATCGGCCGCAACTTCCTGGTGAAGGTCAACGCCAACATCGGCAACTCCGCCGTCCTGTCGACGGTGGCCGAGGAGGTGGACAAGGCGGTGTGGGCCACGCGCTGGGGCGCGGACACCATCATGGACCTCTCCACCGGCCGCAACATCCACAACATCCGCGACTGGATCCTCAGGAACTGCCCGACCCCGCTCGGCACCGTGCCGATCTATCAGGCGCTGGAGAAGGTGGACGGCGTGGCCGAGGACCTGACCTTCGACGTCTTCGCCGACACCCTGATCGAGCAGGCCGAACAGGGGGTGGACTATTTCACCATCCACGCCGGCGTGCGCCTGCCCTTCGTGCCGCTGACCGCATCCCGCGTCACCGGCATCGTCTCGCGCGGCGGCTCGATCATGGCCAAGTGGTGCCTGGCCCACCACAAGGAGAACTTCCTCTACGAGCGGTTCGAGGAGATCTGCGAGATCATGGCCGCCTACGACGTCTCCTTCAGCCTGGGCGACGGCCTGCGCCCCGGCTGCATCGCCGACGCCAACGACCGCGCCCAGTTCGCCGAGCTGGAAACCCTGGGCGAGCTGACGAAGGTGGCCTGGAAGCACGACGTGCAGGTGATGATCGAGGGCCCGGGCCACGTGCCCATGCACAAGATCAAGGCCAACATGGACAAGCAGCTCGCCGCCTGCGGCGAGGCGCCGTTCTACACCCTCGGCCCGCTGACCACCGACATCGCCCCGGGCTACGACCACATCACCTCGGCCATCGGCGCGGCCATGATCGGCTGGTTCGGCACCGCCATGCTCTGCTACGTGACGCCCAAGGAGCACCTGGGCCTGCCCGACCGGCAGGACGTCAAGGACGGGGTGATCGCCTACAAGATCGCCGCCCACGCCGCCGACCTGGCCAAGGGCCACCCCTCCGCGCGCCTGTGGGACGACGCCCTCTCAAGAGCCCGCTTCGAGTTCCGCTGGGAGGACCAGTTCAACCTCGGCCTCGATCCGGAGACCGCCCGCGAATACCACGACGAGACCCTGCCGAAGGAGGCGCACAAGACCGCCCACTTCTGCTCCATGTGCGGCCCCAAGTTCTGCTCCATGAAGATCAGCCAGGACATCCGCGAAGCCGCGAGGAGCCAGAACGCGGTGGAGGGCGCCGACGCGCCTCATCCTGAGGAGGCGCGCAGCGCCGTCTCGAAGGACGAGGCCAGCGCCGGCATGGCCGAGATGGCCCGCAAGTTCAAAGACCTCGGCGGCGAGATCGACGTGGCGGTGAAGGGCTAGGTGCGATGCCGACGGTCCTCAGGACCCAAGGCTATCGCTTCTACTTCTACAGCCACGAACCGAATGAGCCCCCGCATGTCCACGTGGACAAGGGATCATGTTCGCTGAAGGCCTGGCTGGAGCCCGTGGCGCTGGCGCGGAACCTCGGGTTCCGGGCGCACGAGCTGAATGCTATCCTGGCGCTCGTCCGGGAACACCAGCCGCGACTATTGGAGGCTTGGCATGGGCATTTTGGCCACCGCCGCTGACGAACGCGTCGCCGACGTCCGCTTCGACGAGGACCGGCTGATCGTCGACCTGATGGACGGCCGCACCATCGCCGCGCCGCTGGCCTGGTATCCGCGCCTCCTGAACGCCACCCGCGAGCAGCGCGCCCATTGGGAGCTCGCCGGCGCCGGCTACGGCATCCACTGGCCCGACGTCGATGAGGACCTCAGCACCGAGGGCCTCCTGCGCGGCGCGCCGGCCGGGATATAGCTGCGCCCAAGCCGCCATGGCCGAGATGGTGAAGAAGTTCCGCGACCTCGGCGGCGAGATCGACGCGAGGGTAACGTGAGGGGCTGAGGCGCTGCCAAGTTTCGAAAAAGGGGGGCAGCGAAATTCAGGCCAAAGTAGAGTACCTTCCCGATCAGGTGAGTCATTGCTCTGCTACGGCGGTCCAATGGATCGGCGGATGCAGCACTTCATATGTGGTGCCTGAAGATCGACACGCAGTTGGAAGGTGCCGTTATTGGCGCGGGCGCGACACTCCTCGCAGCCCTGGTCGGCTTTGGCGCGATCTTCATGCAAATCGGTCGTCAAGCGCGAGACGCGATCAAACAGAACCGCGACAACGAGGTGATCAAGCTGAAGCTGCGGATTTACGAGCAGATTCTGACGATCTGCGAAACTGCATCAAATAGAGAAATCGCATTCGTCGGATATGTTCGCGATTTCATAAGCGAGCTTGACATCGCGAAGATGCGAAGTGATCAGGGGCTTCCGTCCTCACTGCCGAATAGTCGTGTCCCCGGGTTGCTAAAAGTCCAAGAGGCTTCGACTAGCGCAGCTATAGAAATAGTAACGGCGACCGAGCAATGGCAGATTATTGACCCGCGCATGGAGGTCTTTCGATTGGCAATCATCGCGGCCAGCCACGACATTAGAGGGGCGTTCTTCACCGACTTTTTTCCGATCGCCATGCAGACAATGCCCATCGACCAGCCGAATGGCGGTCCGCTACCACCTTGGACGGTCCGTCTGAGCAAGTCCTTCAAGATGTCAAGACGAAGGGAGAGGGTTTAATTGACGCTCTCGGTACTCTCGGCAGCTATATATATGACTTCCAGGTTGAAATGCAAAACATTCTAATTGGAGATTTATTTCATAATCGCCTCTCACCTCGTGTTCCTCTGGATGGCGAATTAGTTGTGGTGCAGTTAGATCGCTACCAAGACCTCAAGAATTACTTCGAGCGAGAAAGCGCTTGGGGCCGAAGCAATGCGGCTATTGTCGCGCAAGTCAAAGCTGGTTTGGCAGAAAATGTGGGCAAATCCTCGCCTTGACATAAGCCTCCGCTAACCACCCCCCATGCCCACCCTCGTCCTCCTCGCCGGGCCGAACGGCGCCGGCAAGACGACCTTCATCAACCGCTTTCTGCGCGAGCGGGCGGAGGCGTTCCAGTTCGTCAATCCGGACGAGGCGGCGCGGGGCCCCCTCGGCGCAGGACCCGCACACGGCCTGGCGGCGGAATGAGACCACAACGTTTACGGAAGCTCAGAGGTCGCCACAATCTGAGGCATGGCGATTCGATACCCGCCCCTGCCCGGCGACGTCCTGATCTGCGACTTCGGCACGGGCTTTCGGCCGCCGGAGATGGTGAAGCGGCGGCCAGCGCTGGTGCTCTCGCCGCGCCTGCGCCATCGGGACGGGCTCTGCACGGTGGTTCCGCTCAGCACCACGGCGCCGATGCGGCCTGTCCCATACCAATGCCTTCTGACCTTGCCGTTCGCCCCGCCCCCGCCGTTCGACGCCGTGGAGGTATGGGCCAAGGCCGACATGCTCGCGACCGTCGGCTATGCGCGGCTCGACCTCATGCGCACGGGACGCGACCAGACCGGCAAGCGCAAGTATCTGAAGATGCGGATTTCGCCGGTTGATCTGGACCGCGTTCGGGCGTGCGTGGCGCGCGCCTTGGGCTTGCGCGTCAACTTGACGTAGAGGCCGTCGAGACTCATATCTTGACCGTCCGCTCGCGGAGACATCCGTTGAGCCTCAAGACCGGGCCTCGGCTCGGCCAGCCCCGCCAAGGCCATCACAAGCCGGGCGGGGTTGCTCGTTTCGGGGACCTTCCGAGCGGCCATGGCGGCAACAATACGGGGCACGGATTCTTCGTTCGCTACTGATCAGCCTCGAATACCTGGAGATCGTCTACAAGCCGATCGTCGACGGCTGGGAGGTCTACGCCAGTAGCGATCAGGGTCTCACTCTGCTAGATAGAAGCCCGAGATGAGCACGATCTTCGACACCGAAACCGTCCTCAAGGCTGGCCGCGAGGCCGCGTGGATCGCCGAGCACGGCACGCGGGAGGAGAAGTCCGGGCGCTTCCTGCCGCCGCCCGGGTGGAAGGGCCATCTGGTCACCGCCGCGGATGCGCTGGCCGCGCGCGCCTCCAAGCGCAAGCGCGCCTGAAGGCGGCGGCGAAATCGTTCCGGCGCGCGCGGGCGTCCGCCGACGCGGACGGGCGCCGAGGCGGAGAGGTCTGAGAGACCCCTCATCCGGCCCTTCGGGCCACCTTCTCCCGCAAGGGGAGAAGGGAGCGGCGGGCGACTTATCCGCCCCCGCCGGACCGGCCGCACACTTCCTCTGCTCCTGAGGCATGGAGAGGGCGCATGGATCCGGCCCCTGCGGCCTTGGGGGTGTGGTCGTGCGGGATAACCGCGCCGATGCTGTGGCTGTCGCGGCCGTGCCGCGGCGAACGAACACATAGGCGGCGCGGCCTGCCTGCGGGGGTTGTAAAACCGCAGGGCCCGGGGCTCGTGTTCGGAGGAGCCCCGCCCGCCGGGTCCGGCCCGCAAGGGACCGGAGCGTCCCAGGGGTCAGAGCCTGGGGGGCGGATGCACCCCGCCTGGGCGGAACATGCCCGTTGGGGTACCCCCGAGAGCGGCCGCGCGGAGCGTTCGGACCTCGCCGAAACGCACACACCCATACGGTCACCGGGCGTCGCCCGGCGCTCCGCAGCCTCTCCATCCACCCGGAGCCCCGCGGCCCGGGGGCGCGGACTTGCACATTGCGCCCGCCTGCGGCACGAGCAGGCCATGACCGACGACGCCTCCGCCTCTCCGCCCGACCGGCTCTGCGCCAATCCGAACAGCCCCTATTACGACGAGGCGCTGCTCGCCCGCGGCGTGGGCGTGCGGTTCAAGGGGCAGGAGAAGACCAACGTCGAGGAGTACTGCGTCTCGGAGGGCTGGGTGCGGCTGACGGTGGGCTCCAAGGTCGACCGGCGCGGCCAGCCCCTGACCGTCAAGCTCTCGGGCGAGGTCGAGCCCTACTTCAAGGACGTGGCGTCCTAGGGCCCGCACCCAATACCGCTCATCCCCGCGAAGGCGGGGACCCAGGTTTTTTCCGCTTCCTACTCTGGCGAGGTCTCAGCAGCTTGGAGTCAGCGACCCAAAACGCCTGGGTCCCCCGCTTTCGCGGGGATGAGCGGGTATGGAACGAGGCCAGGCCGTTGAATCGCCTGGGGCTCGATCGAGTCCGAACCTGGGAGGGGCCGGAACGACCGTCGCCGCAGCGGCGTTGACGGGGGCGCTGCACTTCCGCCGCGCCGTCCAGGGCCGCCCGATGATCGATCTTCTGCTCGACCTTTCCAACATCGTCGGCGGCTTCCTGCTCGCCATCGGCCTCCTGGCCCTGATCCCGAGCGTGGGCGAGCCCTTGGCGCGCGGCGCCGACCGGCTGGGGCCGTTCGGGTGGATCGTCGGGGTCGTGGCCCTGGTCTGCGGCGGCTACTTCCTGATCGTGCACGCGATCAACGGGCCGCACATCTTCCACTTCGAGATCGTGGGGATCATCACCGGCCTCCTGCTGCTCTGGGGCCGGCTGCAGGCCGGGCGGCTGGCGCGCACGGGCGAGCCGCCGCGCAGCTCCAGCCGCGGCGCGGGGCTGATCGTGGCGATCTACGGGATCATCGCCATCATCGTCGGGTTCGAGGGCCTGGTCACGCCGAACTGAGGCCGGCGCGGCCCAGGCTCCGCGGCGGCGGCTCAGCCGCGGCGGTCGCGCGGGTTGGCCGAGGCCTTGGCGCGCTCGGGCCAGACGTGGACCATCACCGCCACGCTGATCGAGCCCAGCACCGACACCGTGGCCCACGCCCACTGGATCGGGTTCATGCCCACCGCGGCCTCGTGGCCGATGATCGCGGCGGTGATGAACACCAGCATGGCGGAGCCGCACTGGGCGGCCTCGGGCGAGCGCAGCAGCTTGAACATGCGGATTCCGGTCGGCGAGGGAGACGGGGAAGGCCCTTAGCATGCCCAATCGCGGGGGATGTTGCGCTGCGACACGGCGGCGCAGCCGGCGCGCCGGCGGTCCGTGATCGGATGAGGGACCGCGCCGGCTTCGTGCTATGCTGGCGCGCAACGACGGCGGCGCCCTTGGGGAGGGGGTCTTGCACAGCCGAAGACAGATCGCCGGAATGCTCGGTGCGGGGCTCGGCGCGGGCCTGCTCCTGCCCGCCCCGGCGCGTGCGATCTACGCCCAGCAGAGCAGCGGCTCGCGCCTGCCTTCGGCGGAGGGACTACGTCCCGCCCGACACGCTCGGCACGACCGAGGACCTGTTCCGCCGGATGACCGCCCCGGTGCGCCTGGACGACCAGGGGCCGTTCCCCTTCGTGGTCGACACCGGCGCCAACCAGACGGTGATCTCCGACGTTCTGGCCGCCTCGCTCGGCCTGCCGCGGGGCGAGCCCGCGGCGCTGCACGGGGTGGCGGGGGTCCAGGTGGCCGACACCGTCCGCGCCGCGCGGCTGGAGGTCGGCGGCCGGGTGGAGCGGGACGTCGTGCTCAGCGTCCTGCCCCAGGCGGCGCTGGGCGGACCGGGGTTGCTGGGGGTGGACCGGTTCGACGGCGGCAGCCTGACCTGGACTTCCAGGCCCGGCGGCTGGAGATCGCCTCGCGGGCGGCGCGGCGGCGGCCGTCGGACGTGACGGTCCGCGCGGTCCAGCGCGGCGGGCGGCTGACCATCGTCGACGCCGATCTCGCGGGCGTCCCGGTCAGCGCCTTCCTCGACACCGGCGCCCAGCGCAGCATCGGCAACGGCGCCCTGCGCGCCATGGCGGCGCAGGCGGCCGGGGCGGCGCTGTGGTCCAGGACCACCATCCTCAGCGCCACCGCCAGACCATCGTCGGCGAGTTCGCGATCCTGCCGGCCATGCGCCTCGGCGGGCTGCGGTTCAACGACGTGCCCGTGGCCTTCGCCGACCTGCACATCTTCCGCCTGTGGGACCTGGAGGACCGCCCGGCCATGCTGCTCGGGGTCGATGTGCTGAGCCGGTTCCCGTTTGTGGCCCTCGACTTCGCCCGCGCCGAGGTGCGCTTCCGCCTGCCGCAGCGGTCCCTGAGCCGGCCGCGCCACGGTCCGCGCCAATCGCCGCAAGCGCTCCACCTTGGCTTGAACCGGCGAAGGCCCCCGCGCATCCTGGCCGCGGAGGCGTTCCAATGAGTCTCGTGGCCCGGGCCAAGCGTGAATGGCGGTTCCTGACGGCCCTGTACCGCACGCTGAAGCGCGTGCGCCCGGTGTCCAAGGACTCCCCGACCCTGTCCTGCGACGACATCGAGGCGGCGGTGGACCGCTGGCGCGAGCGCCCGGCCCTGACGTTCGAGGGGCGCACCTGGACCTATGGCGAGTTCGACGCCCTGGCCAACCGCTTCGCCCATTGGGCGCGCGGGCAGGGGCTCAAGCGCGGCCAGACGGTGGCGGTGCTGTTGCCCAACCGCGCCGAGCTGCAGGCCGGCTGGTACGGCCTGTCCAAGATGGGCGTGATCTCGGGCCTCCTGAACAACCACCTGGTCGGCCCGGCCCTGGTCCACTGCCTGACCCTGACCGAGGCCTCGCACGTGATCGTGGACGAGGAGACCGCCGCGGCGCTGGAGGCCGTGCGGCCCCTGCTCGCCAAGCCGGTCACCGTATGGACCCTCGGCCCGCCGCAGGGCGACCACCGCAACCTGACCACCGCCCTGAAGGGCTCCTCCAGCGTGCGGCCGGACGGCGCCCAGGTGCGCTACGGCATGACCGCCAAGGACACGGCGCTCTACATCTTCACCTCGGGCACCACCGGCATGCCCAAGGCGGCGCGGATCACCCACATGCGGGTGCAGCTCTACATGCGCGGCTTCGCGGGGGGCGACGGACTCGCGGCCGGACGACCGGATCTACTGCGCCCTGCCGCTCTACCACGCCACCGGGGGGCTCTGTGCGTTCGGGGCGGCGGTGCTGAACGGCGGGACCTTCGTGCTGGCCCGGCGGTTCTCCGCCACCCACTTCTGGGACGAGGTGATCGCGGCCAAGGCGACCATGTTCGTCTACATCGGCGAGCTCTGCCGCTACCTGGTCAACCAGCCCGAGCGCCCCGAGGACCGCAAGCACACGATCCGGCTGGCCTTCGGCAACGGCCTGCGCCCGGACGTGTGGCGCAAGCTGCGCGCCCGCTTCCGCATCCCGCGCATCCTGGAGTTCTACGGGGCGACCGAGGGCAACGTCTCGATGTTCAACTTCGACGGCCGCACCGGCGCGGTCGGCCGCGCGCCGCGCTACCTGCGCAAGGCGTTCAACATCCGTCTGATCCGCTTCGACGTGGAGAACGAGCAGCCGGTGCGCGGCGAGGACGGCCTGTGCGTCGAATGCCCGCCCGGCGAGATCGGCGAGTGCGTCGGCGAGATCGGCCAGGACGCGCGGCGCGCCTATGTCGGCTACGCTGACCGCTCGGCCAGCGAGAACAAGGTCCTGCACGACGTCTTCCGCAAGGGCGACGCCTTCTTCGCCACCGGCGACCTGATGCTGCAGGACCGCGACGGCTACTTCTATTTCGTCGACCGGATCGGCGACACCTTCCGCTGGAAGGGCGAGAACGTCTCCACCACCGAGGTGGCCGAGCGGCTCAGCGGCTTTCCCGGTGTGCACGAGGTCTCGGTCTATGGCGTGCAGGTGCCCGGCTACGACGGGCGCGCCGGCATGGCCTCGCTGGTGGTCGGGCCGGAGTTCGACCCCAAGGCCCTGGCCGCCTATGTCGAGCAGGAGCTGCCCGGCTACGCCCAGCCCCTGTTCCTGCGTCTGGAGGCGGCCATCGAGGTGACCGGCACCTTCAAGCACCGCAAGGTCGACCTGGTGGCCGAGGGCTTCGATCCGGACCAGGTGCGCAGCCCCCTCTATTACAAGAGCCCCGGCAAGGGTTATGTGAAGCTCTCCAAGGCGACCTACGCCAAGATCGCAGCCGGCGAGGTTCGGCTCTGAAGGGGCAAGATGGCTGACGCCGTCACGAAACCGTCGCGGGCCATGCCTATGCGTCCTCGTCCCCCTTCCCCCTCGATGGGGGAAGGGTCGGGGATGGGGGTGAGTGCGGGGCGATGGGGCGAAGGGCTCGCGAGGCGCCGTCGCCCAACGGCTCTCTTCACCCCGACCCGGCGGCCACGCCCCCCACCCCTGCCCCTCCCCCATCGAGGGGGAGGGAATCGCTCATCGTCCCTGAACTCCATGTCCGCTCTCGTCAGCCTCTCCAAGGTGACCAAGACCTATGGCGCGCGCCGGGCGCTGGACGCGGTGTCGCTGAGCATCGCGCCGGGCGACATGGTGGCCCTGATCGGCCCGTCGGGCTCGGGCAAGTCCACCCTTCTGCGCAGCGTGGCGGGCCTGATCCCGATCGACGGGGGCGAGGGGCGGATCGAGGCGTTCGGGCGCACCGTCCAGGCCGGCGGGCGCATAGCCGGCGAGGTGCGGCGGGTGCGCGCGCGCATCGGCTTCGTGTTCCAGCAGTTCAACCTGGTCGGCCGGCTCAGCCTGTTCGCCAACGCCGCGCTCGGCCTGCTCGGCCGGGTCGGGTTCTGGCGCGGCCTGCTCGGCCTGTGGCCGGCCGAGGACAAGCTGGCGGTCATGGCCGCCCTGGCGCGGGTCGGCGTGGCCGAGCAGGCGGGCCAGCGCGCCGACGTCCTCTCCGGCGGCCAGCAGCAGCGCGGCGCCATCGCCCGCGCCCTGGTGCAGAAGGCCGAGGTGCTGTTCGCCGACGAGCCGGTGGCCTCGCTCGACCCGGTGTCGGGCCGGCGGGTCATGGAGCTGCTGTGCGACCTCAACCGCCGCGAGGGTCTGTCGGTGGTGGTCAGCCTGCACCAGGTCGACTACGCCCTGCGCTACTGCCCGCGGGTGGTGGCGCTGAAGGAGGGGCGGCTGGTCTATGACGGGCCGCCTCGGGCCTCGACCACGCCGCGCTCGTGGACATCTACGGCCCCGAGATCGAGGACGTCTTCTGGGAAGGAGATCTCAAATGATGGTTCGCCGTGCGGCGATGGCGGCCCTGGCCGCGGCCCTGATCCTGGCCGGATGCGCCAAGACGGGCGGCGGGGGCGCAGATTCGGCCACCCTGAAGCCCGACGTGATCAACTTCTCGATCCTGTCGGCCGAGGACCAGCAGTCCATGGCCTCGGTCTGGCAGCCGCTGCTGGACGACATGCAGAAGGACACCGGGCTGAAGGTGAAGGCCTTCTACGCCTCCAACTACACCGCCCTCGTGGAGGCCATGCGGTTCAAGCAGGTCCAGGTCGGCTGGTTCTCCGCCAACCCGGCCGTGGAGGCGACCAAGCGCGCCGACGCCGAGGTGCTGGGCCGGATCATCGACAAGGGCGGGGAGGGCGGCACCTATGAGTCGGTGCTGATCACCAGGAAGGGGTCGGGCATCACGCTCGATGACGTCCTGAAGTGCGGCAAACGCTACACCTTCGGCATCGGGGACGCGGAATCGACCTCGGGCACCCTGGCGCCGATGACCTATGTATTCATGCCGCACAACATCGAGCCGACCGACTGCTTCAAGACGGTCCGCTCGGCCAGCCACCAGTCGAACATGTTCAGCGTGGCCAACGGCGTGCTCGACGTCGCCACCAACAACACCGTGGGCATCCTGTTCGCCAAGCGCGAGAACCCGGCCCTGGCCGCGAAGATCCAGGTGATCTGGACCTCCCCGCCCCTGCCGGAGTCCTGCATCCTGGTGCGCAAGGACCTCGATCCGGCGATCAAGGAGAAGCTCAGGCATTTCTTCCTGACCTACGGGACCCAGCCGGGGCCGGAGGGCGACCGCCAGCGCAAGGTGCTCGACCAGCTCACCTACGGCGGCTTCCGCCAGGCCGACGACAGCTACCTCGACCCGGTGCGCCAGATGCAGGCCAGCCAGGCGCTAAGCGAGGCCAAGCGCTCGGGCGACGCCGCCAAGATCGCCGCGGCCCAGAAGGACTATGACGCGATCGCCGCGCGCATCGCCGGCCAGGCCAAGGCCGCCTCCTGATCCAGATGGCCGAACCGCCCGCCGCCATTCCCGCCCCGCCGGCCCGCCCGCCCCTGCAGCGGCTGACCGACCTGGTGCTGTGGGGCGGCGTGGTCGTGCTGCTGCTGGCCAGCTTCCGGCCGGTGGAGATCCAGCGCCTGCCGCTGGTGTTCACCAACTCGGGCAACATGCGCCAGTTCGGGGCCGAGTTCCTGCGCCCCGACCTCAGCCACTGGGGCCTCTACGTCGCCCAGATGTGGCTGACGGTGCAGATGGCCCTGTGGGGCACGGCCCTGGCGGTGGCCATCGCCGTTCCGTTCGGGCTCGCCTGCGCGCGCAACATCTCGCCGGTGTGGCTGCAGCAGCCGATGCGGTTCCTGATGAACGCCCTGCGCTCGATCCCGGACCTGGTGATCGGCACCCTGTTCATCGTGGCGGTGGGGCTGGGGCCGCTGGCAGGTGTCATGGCCCTGGCCCTGAACACCGGCGGGGTGCTGGCCAAGCTGTTCTCCGAGGCGGTGGAGTCGATCGATCCCCGCCCGGTCGAGGGCGTGCGCGCCACGGGCGCCGCGCCGCTGCAGGAGATCGCCTGGGGTGTGATTCCGCAGGTGGCGCCGCTGTGGACCAGCTATGCGCTCTACCGTTTCGAGTCGAACGCCCGCTCGGCCACGGTGCTCGGCCTGATCGGCGCGGGGGGGATAGGGCAGCTGCTGTTCGACGCCCTGAACAGCTTCAACTACAGCGCCGTCTCGGCGATAGCGATCGTCATCGTCGTGGCCGTATCCCTGATCGACCTGCTCTCCCAGGCCATGAGGCAGCGGCTCACCTGACCTGAGGCGACGCTTAACAAGCTCATAAACCACAGGTTTTCGGCCGTCATCGGGCCGTCATGAATCTGTGTCGGCGCTGTCATCCAAGCTTCAGCCAAGCGTCACAGGAGCTGGCTAAAGCGGGCGCAGACCCGGCGATACGTCGCTGGGCGCAGGGGATAGCACAAGGATCCGACCATGATTACGAAGACCTCGCTTCTCCGCGGGGCCGCTCTTGGCGCGTTGGTTGCGCTGAGTGTCGGCGCGGCGGCGCAAGCCAAGCCGGTCAAGCACCACCGCGCGGCGCACGCCGCCGCGGTCTCCAACGCCCACTCAGCCGAGATCGAAGAGCTGAAGGCGCAGGTCCAGGCCCTGACCGACCGTCTGAACGCCCAGGAAGCTTCCCAGCAACAGGCCCAGGCCCAGGCGCAACAGGCTCAGGCCACCGCCGAAGCCGCCGCCAGCCAGGCCCAGGCCGCCCAGGCCGCGGCCGACGCCCAGATCAAGACCATCCCGGCCCAGGTCAGCACCGCCGTCGCCGCGATTCCGAAGCCGAAGCCCGGCTGGGAAGGCAGCACCTCGGTCAGCGGCCGGATGTACGCCGACGTCACCAACATCGACCAGAAGATCAACGGCGCGCGTCCGCCGGCGGCGTCGAACTACAACGGCACGAATTTCGACATCAAGCGCTTCTATATTGGCGTCGACCACAAGTTCAACGACACCTTCTCGGCCAACGTCACGACCGACTTCACCTATGACGGCAGCGTCGGCGCGACCCAGCTCTATCTGAAGAAGGCCTACTTGCAGGCCAAGCTGAACCCGGCCCTGATCGTGCGCCTGGGCTCGGCGGACATGCCCTGGATCCCGTTCGTCGAGGACATCTACGGCTACCGCTACGTTGAAAACACCCTGATCGACCGCACCAAGTTCGGCACCTCGGCCGACTGGGGCGTGCACGCCCTGGGCAGCATGCCGGTCGGCGGCGTGACGGTCAGCTACGCCCTGTCGGCGGTGAACGGCTCCGGCTACAAGAAGCCGAGCCTCGGCGTCGGCACCGGCGTCCGCACCGACGCGATCGACGTGGAAGGCCGCCTGAGCGCGTCCATGGACAACTTCACCGCGGCGGTCGGCGGCTACACCGGCAAGCTCGGCAAGGACGTCCAGGGCGTGCCGACCTACCATCAGGCGGAACGCTTCGACGCCCTCCTGGCCTACGCCGGCCCGCGCTTCCGATCGGCGGCGAATACTTCTACGCCAGCGACTGGAACGACGTGACGCAAGCCAACCCGGCCCTGACCAACACCACGGAAGGCTACTCGGCGTTCGGCTCGTTCAAGTTCAACTCGCAGTTCGGCGTGTTCGGTCGTTACGACTGGGTCAAGCCGCGCCGCGACACCTCGCCGAACATGAACGACAACTACTTCAACGTCGGCATCTCCTATAGCCCGGCGAAGATCGTCGACTTCGCCCTGGTCTATAAGCGCGACAAGATCGACAGCGGCGCCTGGGGCACCTCCAACGGCGTCATCGGCATGCGCCACCGCGCAGGGCGCCTGCGCCGGCAACGGCACCTACGACGAAGTCGGCCTGTTCACCCAGCTGCGCTGGTGATCGGCAGGCTCGTCGCCTGAGTACGGAAAGGGCCGCGCCGCAAGCGCGGCCCTTTTTCGTTGGTCCCGGGAAAGGCTAAAGCCGCGCTTCGGGCGGGGGGATGGCGAGGGGGTTGCGGCGGCGCAGGCGGGCCATGCGGCGCAGGCGACGCCAGAACCGGCGCTTCTCCGGCTCGGGGTTGGGCTGCAGGTTGCGGAAGAACTCCTCCGCGCACGCCCGCCAGGAGAACCGCGCCGCATAGGCGCGCACGGCGGCGCGGTCGAGCTCCAGCGCCTTCAGGCACGCCTCCTTCAGCCCGTCCTCGCCCTCGGCCAGCACCCCGGCGCCGGAGCCCGGGATGATGTCGATCGGCCCCGGCGCGGCGAAGGCGGCCACCGGCGTGCCGGACGCCATCGCCTCCAGCATGACGAGGCCGAAGGTGTCGGTCAGGGACGGGAAGACGAAGACGTCGGAGTCCGAATAGCACCGCGCCAGCGCCTCGCCCGACCGCGACCCCAGGAACTTCGCTTCGGGATAGCGCGCCTCCAGCTCATCCTTCTGCGGCCCGGGCCCGACGATCACCTTGGCGCCGGGCAGGTCGAGCTTCAGGAAGGCCTCGAGATTTTTCTCCACCGCCACCCGGCCGACGTAGAGCCAGATCGGCCGCGCCCAGCCGTCGAACTCGTGGCCCCCGCTCGGCGCCCGTCCGCGGGCGGAACAGGTCGGTGTCCACCCCCTTGCTCCACAGGGCGATGTTGCGGAAGCCGTGCCGCTCCAGCTCCTCCTTCATGGTCGGGGTGGCGACCATGACCCGGCCTGACGGGCCGTGGAACCAGCGCATGTAGGCGTACCCCGCCTGCACCGGCACCGGCAGGCGCGCGGCGACGTATTCGGGGAAGCGGGTGTGGTAGCTGGTGGTGAACGGCAGCTTCCACTCCACGCAGATGCGCCGCGTGGCCAGGCCGATCGGCCCCTCGGTGGCGATGTGCACCGCCTCAGGCTCGAACGCCTTCAGCCGTTCCTGGATGGCGACGTAGCAGCCGATCGCCAGCTTGATCTCGGAATAGGTCGGCAGGGGGACGGTCTTGAACTGGCCGGGTTCGATGATCTCGACCTCGTGGCCCATGGCCCGCAGTTCCTGGGTCGTGCGCGACAGGGTGCGGACCACGCCGTTGACCCTGAGGCTCCCAGGCGTCCGTCGCCAGAAGGATTCGCATTACGCCGGGGGCCGTTTCTCCGACAGGCGCGACGGCGGGCTCCGGGGCGAAGGCGGGGATGCGGCGCTCGATCATCGACCAGGAGCGGTGCTTGGCCCACTCCAGGATCTCGAGCCGGCCGTCATGGTGCTCTACCAGGGCGGTGCAGCTTTCCACCCAGTCGCCGTCGTTGGCGTACAGCAGGCCGTCCACCTCGCGCAGGTCCGCCTTGTGGATGTGGCCGCAGACCGCGCCGTCCAGGCCCCGTCGGCGGGCTTCCTCGGCGACGGCGGACTCGAACTGGTCGATGAACTGCACGGCGTTCTTCACCTTGCCCTTGAGGTAGGCCGACAGGCTCCAGTAGCCGAACCCCAACCGACGCCGAACCCGGTTGAACCAAGTGTTCAGCGCAAGGACGATCGCATAGGCCCAGTCGCCGAGCAAGGCGAGCCACTTGGCGTACTGCACCACCCCGTCGAAGTCGTCGCCGTGCACGATCAGCAGGCGCTTGCCGTCCGCCGTCTCGTGGACCGCGTCGCGCACCACCTCGACCCCGCCGAAGTGGCCGGGGCAATAGGCGCGGGCGAACTCGTCGTGGTTGCCGGGGACATAGACGACGCGCACGCCCTTGCGGGCCATCCGCAGCACCTTCTGCACCACGTCGTTGTGGGTCTGGGGCCAGTACCAGCCGCTCTTCAGCCGCCAGCCGTCGATGATGTCGCCGACCAGATAGAGCGTCTTGCAGTCGGCGTGCTTGATGAAGTCGAGCAGCAGCTCCGCCTGGCAGCCGCGGGTGCCCAGGTGCACGTCGGAGATGAAGATCGTGCGATAGCTGCGGGTCGGAGCGTCGTCCATGCGGCACACCGGGCGAGGCCACGCCCCGAGGGCCATAAGACGGGCGCACGTCCGGCTCCTAAGGCGATTGCATGTCGCTTTGATGAAACGCCGGGCGCCGGCGGACGGACGCGATGTCGCGGCCGCCGGCTCAGCTTTTCTAACGCCCGGCCCCGGAAATATCGGGCCGGCCGGCGGTTGGCGGGACGAACCGCCACACCACCTGTTGCAGACGCCGATCCACGGCGAAGGGGGCGCCTCATGGCGAAGCTCGAAGGCAAGATCGCACTCATTTCCGGCGGCACCAGCGGCATCGGCGCCGCGACCGCCCGCCTGTTCCAGTCGGAAGGCGCCACCGTGGTGGTCACCGGCTCCAGCCAGGCGTCGGCTGAGGCGGCGAGAGCGGCGCTGCCGGGCGTCGAGGTCCTGGTCTCCGACGCCGCCGACGTCGCCGCCACCAAGGCCCTGGTCGAGGAGGTGAAGACCCGTCACGGCCGCATCGACGTGCTGTTCGTGAACGCCGGCGTGACCGGGTTCGCCCCGGTCGAGGCGATCGACGAGGCCTTCTTCGACCGCCAGTTCGACGTGAACGTGAAGGGCGCCTTCTTCCTGCTGAAGCACGCCGTGGCCGCCATGCCGGACGGCGCGGCGATCATCCTGACCGCCTCGGTGGCCGGAGCGGCGGGCGGCTTCGGCGGCGGCACGGTCTATGGCGCGACCAAGGCGGCGCTGCGCTCGTTCGGCCGCACCTTCGCCAGAGAGCTCGCGCCGCGGGCCATCCGCGTGAACACTATCAGCCCCGGCCCGATCGTGACCCCGATCTTCGAGAAGAACGGCTTCACGTCCGAGCAGAAGACCGCCTTCCTCGACGGGGCCAAGACCCGCATTCCGCTCGGCCGGACGGGCGCGCCGGAGGAGGTGGCCGCCGCGGCGCTCTACCTCGCCGCCGACGCCACCTACACCACCGGGGCGGAGCTGTTCGTGGACGGCGGGCTGATCGACCTCTGACCGGCGCCGCCGGGCGCCCGATCCGGCGGCGCCTGCGCCTTGGAACGGAGCGGGCCGGCCACATGAATGTTATTTAATAACAGCAAGGCTTGACCGCCTGTAATGTTATTTTGTAACGCCTCGCTGGCCGGCCGTGTCAGGGTCCGGGCGAGGGGGTGTTGCATGCGCGTCAAGCCGCTTCTGTTCTCGGCCGTCTGCCTGGCCGGCCTGTATCCCGCCGCGCGTTCGGCCGAGGCCGCGCCGGCGCCGGCGTCCGCGTCCGACAGCGGCGGCGGATCGGGCGTCGCCGAGGTGGTGGTGACGGCCCAGCGGCTGGACGAGGCGCGCCAGATGGTGGAGCCGGCGCTGGGCGCCACCACCTATTCGCTGTCCAAGCAGATGGTCGACATCCTGCCGGGCGGCGAGAACGTGCCGCTGAACCAGGTGATCCTGCAGGCGCCGGGCGTGGTGCAGGACTCCTTCGGCCAGCTGCATATCCGCGGCGACCACGCCGACGTGCAGTACCGGCTGAACAACGTGATCCTGCCCGAGGGCCTTTCGGTGTTCGGCCAGACCCTGAGCCCGCGCCTGGCCTCCAACATCGAGCTGATCACCGGCGCCCTGCCGGCCCAGTACGGCCTGCGCACGGCCGGCGTGATCAACATCACCACCAAGAGCGGCTTCCAGAACGGCGGGGACGTCTCGATCTACGGCGGCAGCCACGACGAGATCGAGCCGAGCTTCGAATACGGCGGCTCGTGGGGCGCCAACAGCGCGTTCGTGTCGGGCAGCTTCCTGCACACCGGCGTCGGCATCGAATCGCCGGACGGCCGCGCCGACCCGCTGCACGACGACAGCAACCAGATCCAGGCGTTCGGCTACTTCGACCACATCCTGGATTCGTCCGACCGGGTGTCGCTGATCCTCGGCACCTCGCAGCAGACCTTCCAGATCCCCAACCGCGCCGGCCAGCACCCGAACTTCCCGGACGACCCGACGCCGGCGCCCAGCGACACCGGCCTGGTCGTCAACGGCGTCAGCGACCACCTGTCGAACGACCTGGACGAGCGCCAGCGCGAGGGCACGACCTACGCCATCGCCAGCTTCCAGCACTCCACCGACCGGTTCACCGGCCAGGCGTCGGTCTTCTCGCGCTACTCGACCCTGACCTTCCATCCCGATCCGCTCGGCGACCTTTTGTTCACCGGCATCGCCCAGGACGCGCGCAAGAGCGACGTCACCGTCGGCGTCCAGATCGAGGGCGTCTACAGCCCTGACCGACGCCCACACGCTGCGCGGCGGGGTGATCGTCCAGGGCGACCGCTCGACCAGCAAGACGACCTCGCAGGTGCTGCCGCTCGACGACGATGGCGTCCAGACCTCCGACGTTCCCCTGACCATCGTCGACGACGGGGCCAAGACCGCCTTCACCTACAGCGCCTATCTGCAGGACGAGTGGAAGCTGCTGCCGAACCTGCTCACCCTGAACTACGGCCTGCGCTTCGACGACCTCAACGCCTATCGCGACGAGCACCAGTGGAGCCCGCGGGTGAACCTGGTGCTGACCCCGTTCGCCGGGACCACCATCCACGCCGGCTATTCGCGCTACTTCACCCCGCCGCCGTTCGAGCTGGTGGCCAGCCCGACGGTGGCCAAGTTCAACGGCACCACGGCCGCCTTCCCCAATCCCGGCCCGCAGGACACGCCCTATTCGGAGCGCTCGGACTATTTCGACGTGGGGGCCGAGCAGAAGATCGGCGCCCTGACCGTCGGCGTCGACGCCTACTACAAGGACATTCGCCACATGATCGACGAGGGCCAGTTCGGCTCCCCGATCATCCTGACGCCGTTCAACTACGCCAAGGGCTACATCCGCGGGATCGAGTTCTCGACCAACTATGCGCGCGGGCCGTTCAGCGCCTACGCCAACGTCGCGGTGTCCAAGGTGCAGGGCAAGGACATCGAGTCGTCCCAGGCCAACTTCGACCCGGCCGACCTCGCCTATATCGCCGACCACTACATCTACGCCGACCACGACCAGACGGTGACGGCGTCCATGGGCGCCTCCTACCGCTTCGGCGCCACGCGGGTGTCGACGGACCTGCTGTTCGGCACCGGCCTCAGGCGCGACGGCGCCGTGCCCAACGGGGACCACGTGCCGAGCTACACCCAGGTCAACTTCGGGGTCTCCCACGACTTCGGGGTGGTCAGCGTCCGCGCCGACCTGATCAACGCCTTCGACAAGACCTACGAGATCCGCGACGGCACCGGCGTCGGGGTCGGCGCGCCGCAATACGGCCGGCGCCGCGGCGTCTTCGTCGGCGTGACCAAGAGCTTCTGAGAAGCGGCGGGCGGTAAACGCGCGTTTACCATGTCGGGCCTAAGCAGGGGGGCATCCGCCGCGAAGGGGTAATCCGCCATGTCCTGCGACGCCGTCTCCGCCGCCGCCTTCATCCTGTTCGCCTCGACCAGCCCCGCGTCCGCGCCGCCCGCGGCCGCGCCGGCGGTGGCCTCCGCGCCGCACTGGGTCGGCGGCGAGCCGATGTTCAGGAACATCGCCGCCCACGCCAAGGCCCTGCGCGACGAGGTCGACGCCTATCGCGAGGCGCCCGGCATCTCGGCCTCGGCGACGCCCCTGGCCCTGCCGCACTTCGACCGGTTCGAGGCGGCGGTGGCGGAGCTGTCGGACCTCGACATGGCCGGCCACGTCGAGCTGGCCAAGAGCGGCGCGGACGGCGACCTGAAGTGCATCCTGAAAGGCATCTCCCAGGACCTGCCGACGAAGCTGAAGGACCTCCAGGCCGCCGCCACCGGCAAGGCCCAGGACGAGGCCCCTGCGCGACATGCGCTACCTGCTGAACGACAACATCGAGGTCATCACCTCCAAGCCCACGGTCGCGCCGACGGCGTAGGGCCGAAATCCTCGTCCTTCGAGGCCCGCTGCGCGGGCGCCTCAGGATGAGGATTTCTACTGATGCGCCGCATCCATGCGGCCGTTACGTCGCACAGCTTTCCAGTAGCCCTCATCCTGAGGTGCGACCCCGGACTTGATCCGGGGGAGCCTCGAAGGACGAGGGCTCCCCCTCGGCCTATCCCGCCGCCTTCTGGATCGCCGAGATCACCGTGCCTTCGGTGAGGATCTGGGGCAGCACCTGCGGCTCGCCCCCGCCCTTGCCGTAGACGAGGTAGAGCGGCACGCCGGCGCGGCCGTGGGCGGCGAGGGCCCGGGCGATCTGCGGATCGCGGCGGGTCCAGTCGGCGCGCAGATAGACGGCGTTCGCCTGGGCGAAGGCCTTGGCCACGGCGGCGCTGGACAGGGCGACGCGCTCGTTGACCTGGCAAGTGATGCACCAGGCGGCGGTGAAGTCGACCAGCACGGGCCGGCCCGCCGCGGTCAGCTCGGCCACGCGCGCCTCCGAATAGGGCTCCGACGCCAGGACCGCCGATCCGGCCGAGGGCTCGGCCGCCGCCGGCGCCGGCGCGCTGAGGCCCGCCGCGGTCGCGCCGATCGCCAGCACCGCGGCGGCCGCGCTGAGGCCATAGAGCGCCAGGGGCCGCGCACCGCCGAGCTGGGACCGCTGGGCGGCGCCATAGAGCCACGCCGCCAGGGCCAGGGCGACGGCGGCGGCCAGGAGGGCGGCCAAGGCGGCCGATCCGGCCTGCAGGGTCAGCACCCACAACAGCCACGCCGCCGCCCCGTACATCGGGAAGGCCAGCACCTTCTTCAGCACGTCCATCCACGGCCCGGGGCGGGGAATCAGGCGCAGCAGGGCGGGGATGAAGCACAGCAGCACGAACGGCCCGGCGAAGCCGAGGCCGAGGGCGGCGAAGACCGCCAGGGCGCTGAGCTCGCTCGGCTGGGTCAGGGCGTAGGCGATGGCGCTGGCCATGAACGGCGCCGTGCAGGGCGCGGCCACCACCACGGCCAGGGCCCCGGTCAGGGCCGAGCCGACCAGCCCGCCCTCGCCGCCGCCGGCCGCGCCGGCCCGCTGCAGCGACAGGCCCGCCTCGAACACGCCCGATAGGTTCAGCCCGATCAGCAGCATCAGCAGCGACAGCACCGCCACCACCGCCGGGGACTGCAGCTGGAAGCCCCAGCCCACCGATCCGCCCGCCGCCTTGGCCGCGATCAGCGCCGCCGCCAGGGCCAGGAAGGTCGCCAGCACCCCCGCCAGGAAGGCCAGGGCCTGGGCGCGGGGACGCGCGCCGTCCTGCCGGTGCGAGGCCAGGGCCACCGCCTTCATCGACAGGATCGGGAACACGCAGGGCATGAGGTTCAGCACCACCCCGCCCAGGAAGGCGAACCCGGCCGCGAGCAGCAGCCCCGCGCCGCCGGCGGCTGCGAGGCCTCCGCCGCCCGCCTTGGCCGGCGCCCCGAGCCCCGCCGCGCCGGGCGGCAGTGGTCCCGCGCGGGCGGTGATCTCGTAGGCCCGGCCGCCGGCGGCCAGGGCGCCGCTGATCGCGGCCGGCCCCTTGCCGACTTGAAGGCGTAGCCGGCGGTCATGGACAGGGTCAGGCCGTCCGGCCCTCGCTCGATGGTCTCGGGCTTGGCGTGGTCGATGACGGTGGAGTCGTAGGGATAGAAGTAGGCGCCGGGGGAAATCCCCCCCGCGCACCGGCGCGCCGGTGACGGCCAGCTTCAGGAGGCCGCCGCGCACGGCCATGGCCGCCTTCAGGGGCGCGGGCTTCGGCGCCGCGGCCAGGGGCGGCGGCGACGGGCGGGGTTGGAGGCCGGGGCGCCGGCGGCGGTCACCGGCAGGCTCAGCGTCAGCACCGCGTCCTCGGGCACGCAGACGTCCTTGCAGACCAGCAGGGAGACGGCGGCCTTCAGCGCGGCGGCCTGGCCGGGCCGCGCGGACTTCGGCGCCGTGACCGGGACCGGCAGATAGACCTCGCCCTCATAGCCGTAGTCCATCAGCGGCCCGACCGGCAGGCGCTTGGGCATGGGCCAGACCACCGCGCCGGCCTTCCAGCCGGGCGGCAGGGTCCAGGCGATCTGCGGCGCCTCGCCCGCGTCGCCCGGGTTGCGCCAGTAGGGTGTGCCAGCCGGCGGCGATCTTCTGGCGCAGGGCGACATAGACCGTCCCGCCGGGCGCGACCGAGGCGGCGGCAGGGACCAGCTCGGCCTGGACGTGGCCGGTGTCGGTCGCCGCGGCCCGCGGCGCCGGCCGACGCCGCGAGCAGCACCGCCAGCAGGATGGCCTTACAGTGGCTGTTCAAGCGCTGATTCTCTCTGGGCAAGCGCCCGGGTGCGGCTATGACGCTTTAATAGGCCCGCGTACCGGTCGGCCCAAGACCCTGGAGTTCCGAATGCCCGCGCATTTCGACGAGATCGAGGTCGGCAAGGTGGTGTCGCTGGGCGCCACGGTGCTCGACCCGGCCGCCATCGACGCCTTCGTCGCGGCGTTCGCCCCCGGCTGGGACGCCGCCAACGGCGCGCCGGACGCCATGGTCTACGCCGTCTGGTCCAGGCTCGACCAGACCGCCAGCGCCGGCTGGCCGCAGACCAAGCGCCTGGGCGTCGACGCCCTGCGCTGGATGCGCAACCCGCCGCCGGGCGAGCTCCTGCGCGGGCGCATGACGGTGATGGCCAAGGACCCGGTGGGCGACGACAAGGGCATCGTCATCGCCCAACACGACCTGCTCGACGAGGCGGGGCGGCTGGTCTTCTCCTGCCTGACGCGCAGCATCTTCGCCTGCGCGCCGGCCGCGGACTAGGCGTTCGCGGCGGCTGGCTGCTGCGCCTGCTCGGCGGCGGCGCGGGCCAGGGCCCTGGCGATCAGGCGGTCCCAGCCGAACAGCGAGTTCAGGTGGACGTAGATCTGCTGCAGCGCGCCGTTGGCCCGCAGCTCCAGGATCTTGGAATCGGGCAGGGCGGCCAGCTTGGCGTCCGACACCGCGAAGAACTCCGCCACCTTCTGCGGCTCGCCGGCGGTGCCGTCGGGATTGTTGGGCACATAGTTGGCGACGCGGGTGTCCAGAAGGTCGAGGTCCTTGATCAGCTGGACGAAGGACTCGGTCACCTGCAGGTTCTGCTGGAAGGTGTTGCAGAACTCGATCGAGTTCTTGGTGTAGAGCGACGGCTCCTCGGCGTCGAAGAACGGGTAGTCCGCGTTCTCGCCGATGTGCTCGTAGGCCCGGTCGATGCAGACCAGCAT
>JBBCHF010000029.1:0-65198 GCA_037201645.1 Caulobacteraceae bacterium | reverse complement strand
CACCCACCTTGGTGCCGGGGTCGCAGACCTCCGCCAGCTGGTCCAGCAGGCCCAGAAGCACGTCGGACGGCTCGCCGCACTCGACGATCACCAGCGGCGGCGTCGGCTCGTTCTGGTAGCACTCCACCGCCCCGGCCAGGCCCCCGGCGCGCACCTCGACGCTGGCGCGGGGCCATGCGCCGGTCGCGCGAGGCGGCGTCCACCGTGGCGGCGGTGCCGGGCTTCTCGCAGAAGGCGTGGATGGCGATGCGCGGCACCACGCCCGGCGACATCCCCGCCTCGGCGTTGGCCTGCAGCTCGGCCACCGGATTGCCGGCGGCGGCGGCGACGCGGTCGAGGGTCGGGCGCGGCGACGCGCGGCGCGCGCGGCGGGTCGGCCGGGCGGCGGCGGCGGCGCGGCCGCCATCCGGGCGGGCGAGGGCGCGGACGGCAGGGCGAACTCGTCGTCGGCGTCGAAGCCGGCGCCGAAATCGTCGTCGTCGAGGGTGGGGCGCGTCGGCATCAGGTCTGGACTAGCCGCTGGTCGTGCTGCCGGCGCCGCTGCTGGCGCCGGAACTGGAACTGGAGCTGGAGCCGCCGCTGGCCCCGGCGCTCGACCCCCCCGCTGGTCCCGGAGGAGGAGCCGGAGCTGCTGGACGGTCCGGCGCGGTACTGTTCGACGGCGTTGCTGAAGCGCTGGGCGTCGGCCGGGGCGACGGGATGCTGGGCTGCGATGTCGGCCGGGTTGGCGATCTCGGCGGCCATGTTGGCGCTGATAGCGCAGCCGAAGTTCGTATAGGGCTTGTTGGAGGCGGTGGCGGTCAGGTTGTCCCAGCGGCGGCCGCAGGCCGGGACCACCGCCGCATAGGCCTCGAAGCCGACGATGACCGGGGCGGGACCCTCGCCGTCGGGGTCGTAGCCGACCCGGCGCACCTGGCCGGCCGGCACGCCAGAGGCGATCAGCGCGGCCTCGCTCGCCATGCCGGCGGCGTAGATGGCCTTGGGGTCGGCCCCCTTCAGCGGCTCGCGGATCAGCACCACGCCGCCGCCGGCCGCCTGCCAGCGGGCGGCGAGGTCGGCCAGGGCGGCGCGCTGGGCGTCCGACAGCCCGCCCGGGTGGGCCGCCAGGCGCACCTCGTCGGGGGCGGACGTCGCCCGCAGCGGGAACTGCTCGGTGGGCGTGCGCGGCGCGTCGGCGGCCTCCCTGGAGGGGGCCGGACGCGCAGGCGCCCCAGCGCCAGCAGGCCGAGGAGCGGCAGGACCAGGCGCGGGGAGGGACGGTTCATCGCGCGCTCCTATTCGATGACATAGCCGTAGGGACCTTCGTAGGCGCGTCCCGCTACGGCGGCGGGGGGCGCCTTGTAGGCCTTGTTCAGCCGGCCCATCAGGACCGTCTGGGCGTCGTTGGCGATCTCCAGCCCGTCGGCCGGGGTCTGGATCTCGTCCGGGTTGACCGAGTCCACCAGGGTAGGGGGTCACGATCACCACCAGCTCGGTCTGGCCGCTCTGGTAATCGCGCGAGCGGAACAGGGCGCCGAGCACCGGCAGGTTCATCATCCCGGGCAGGGAGTCGATGTCCTGCTTGGATTCGTCCTGCAGCAGGCCGGCGATCATCATCGCGCCGCCCGACGGCATCTCCACCGTCGTCTGCGCCCGCCGCACGGTCAGGGCGGGGATGGTCAGGCCCGGCGCGCCGGACGTGCCGTTGGAGATCGTGAACGAGCCCTGGTTGGTCAGCTCCGACGCCTCGGTGGAGATCTTCAGCGAGATGCGGCCGCTCGACAGCACCACCGGGGTGAAGTTGAGGCTGACGCCGAACGGCTTGAACTCGACGCTGACGCGCCCCTGGGTGTCCCTGGCCCGTCGGCACCGGAAATTCCCCGCCGGCGAGGAAGTTGGCGTTGTCGCCGGAGACGGCGGTCAGGTTCGGCTCGGCCAGGGTGCGCACCAGGCCGGCGCGCTCGAAGGCGGCGAGACAGCCGCTGGCGTTGGTGCCGAAGATCCTGCTGAACGCCGTGGTGGCGGCGTTGGAGACGGCGGTGGCCGCCGTCGCATTGTTCGTCGTCGTCGAGTTGTTGTAGGTCGTCGTCTTCTGGCCGTTCTGGCCGATGCAGGCGGAAGCCCCGCCCAGCGACGAGCCATTGACGCCATAGGTGGCGCCCTGGGTGAAGCCGTAGGTCTGCAGCCCGTTGCTCATGGCGAAGCTGGTGTTGAGCCCGAGCTGCTTGATCGAGGAGCGCTGCACCTCGACGATGCGGACCTTCAGCATCACCTGCTGCTTGCCGGCGATGGTCAGCATGTTCAGCACGTCGTCGGGCTTGGCCGTGAACTGCTGGGCGATGCGCTGGGCCTTGTCCGCGTCCTCGGCGTTGGCGACCTGGCCCGTGAGGATCAGGGAGGTGTTCACCGCCTCCACCTTCACCTGGGCGCCCGGCAGCACGCGGGCGATGGTCTCGGAGACGGCCGAGATGTCCTGGTCCACCCGGATGTCCAGCGTCAGGATCGGGTGGCCGACCCCGTCGACGAAGGTCGCATCGGTCTCGCCGACCGCCAGGCCGAGCACCGAGATGCGCCGCGGGGTGCGCAGGATCACGTCGGCGACGGCCGGGTTGGTGACGGTGATGTCGCGCGCGTCGACCGGCAGCTCGACCTGGGCGGACTTGCCCTTGCCGAGCGCCAGGGTCCGCGTCGTCGGCCCGGCCGTGGACAGGGTCACGCGCAGCACGCCGGGCGGCGAGGCCGAATCCGGCGCGGGCGAATAGCCGCCGGCGCGCGGGCCGCCGGCCAGCGACATCTGGGCCGGCGCGGCCGTCGATGCGCCGAGCGCCGCCAGGACGGCGGCGAAACAGGTCAGGGAGCGGACTGCGGCGGTCATGGGGTGGCCACCTGGGCGATGCGGCCGGCCTTGAAGATGCGCACGACCGGCGCCGCCGCCCGCCCGATGGCCGACGGAAGGGGCGCCGAGGTCGGCGTAGGAGCGCAGCACCAGCGACATGTCGCCGAGGGACTTGGCGCGGGCCAGGATGTCGACCGACTCGGCGGGGACCTCGAGGGTCGCGGTGCTGCCGACGATGGACTTGGCGTTCTTGGCGGGCTCGGTCTGCTGGTCGATGGCGAGCACGCGCAGGTTGGCGAGGATCACCTGGGCGACCGTGCCGCCGTCGGCGTTTCCGCCGCCCGGCGGCGCGCCGGCGGCCTGGTCGAGCTTGTGGCTGGAGATCACGTCCACCCGGTCGCCGGGCAGGATGAAGCCGCCGGCGCCGGTCTCCACCGTCACCGGGATCGCCATGGCGCGCATGCCCGGCTGCAGCACCACCGACATGTAGCCGCCCTCGCCGCCCTTCACGATCTTGCCGCGGATGACCGGCTCGCCCTGCAGGATCGGTTCGCGCACGATGGCGCCGGTCACCGACTGCATCGCCTGGTCGCCGCCGGAGAACACGGCCTGCGCGGCGCGCGCCGCCGTGTGGGGCGGCCTCGGTGGCGACATTCTGGGGCGCGGCCTGGGCTGGGCCCTGGGTGATGAAGGCGGGGTTGATCGAATCGGCCGGCCAGGGCTGCCAGCTCAGGTCGTCGGGTCCGATGCGCGCGCCGACGCCGAGGTCACGGCGCGCGACCAGCACCTGCACGGTCGGGCTTCGGCGGCGGGGCGGGGGCGGCGACCACCACCGGCGCAGCCGCGGGTTTCTTGGCCGTGACCATGCGGTTCACCACCCAGCCGAGGCCGATCGCAGCCATGGCGGCTACGATGAGGATGATGACGACACGCATGTTTCCCATAGAACGCTGGCTTCCTCAGACCCGCCTCGCCCGGATCCTGACGCGACGCGGGGACACTCCGGGCTTTCGCCTTCGGCCCGACCTTCCCAGGGCATGGTTAACGGCCGCCTAAGTGGCCGCAGAAACTCAGGACGCGCCGAGCGCGGCGACCAGGGCGCTGGACGGGAAGGCGAACAGCGCGCCCGCCGCGATCGCCAGGCCGTAGGGCAGGTCGCCGTCCGGCTCCAGGAGGCGCCCGACCCAGCCCGGCGCGTGCACGCCGAAGGTCACCACCCCCCTTGCGCGCGGCCAGCAGGCCCAGGGTCACCGCCCCGCCGGCTATGCCCGTCACCGCCAGGAACGGCAGCACGCCCGGCCAGCCGAGCCACAGGGCCGAGGCGGCCAGCAGCTTGGCGTCGCCGCCGCCGCACCAGCCCGCCGCGAACATGCCGATCCCGGCGACCAGGGCTGCGAAGCCCGCGGCCAGGCTGATCCCCACCGCCGACAGCGGCATGTGGGCCAAGAGGGCCATCGGGAAGAAGGCGATCACCAGGCCCGCCGAGATCCAGTTGGGGATGGTGAAGGTGGTGGCGTCCTTCAGGGCGGCGACGATCACGCCGGCGGGGAAGACGGCCAGGAGCAGCAGCAGAGGCGAGAACCCGTGGGTCATCGAGAGACCTGAAACTATCGATCCCAACCTGCCGCCCCGGCATGAAGGAATCGTTGCGGCGAAGCCGGCGAAAAACCGAAAGGACCGCGGCGCTTTCGCGTCGCGGTCCCCCGATAGCTTGGACGATCCGGGGATCAGCCCAGGTTGGCGCCGACCTTGGTGAAGGTGCTGGTCAGCTTGGTGCCCAGGGAGGTCAGGGCGGTCACGATCACGACGGCGATCAGGGCGGCGATCAGGCCGTACTCGATCGCGGTGGCGCCGGACTCGTCGGTCATGAAGTCTTGCACGAACTTGGTCATTGTATTCTCCGTTGTCTGGATCCAGCGGCTCGGCGTCAGCCGAGCTTGCCGGAGACCTTGTTGAAGGTGCCGCTGAGGTTGGTGCCGAGGGTGGTCAGGGCGGCGACGATGACGACCGCGATCAGGGCCGCGATCAGGCCGTATTCGATGGCCGTGGCGCCGGACTGGTCCTGGACGAAACGCGAAAGGAACTTGGACATTGCTCGATCTCCTAGTGGCAAGCAGCGTGGAAAGAGGATCAAGCCTGGGTAAGCCTGCTCGCCCTCAATTGACGACGCCACTGTGACTGCTCGGACTTAATCTCAAGTAAACCGCGCAATCTCTGCACAAAAAATCTTTTGGTTTATTCTGATTTACCATTAAAGGCTGTTAACCGTGGCCCGTTTCGGGGGCGAATGAGGTCGGATTGGCCCAGGTTGTACAAGGGTTGTACAAGAGATGAATCGGCCGGGCGCGGCTTCAGCCTTTGTTGACCATTCCCCCGGCAAGCTGGCGCCATGTCGTCGCAGAGGCACATCCGGCGCGTCCGCACGCGCAAGGCCGCAGGGCTCGCCGCCCTGGTCGCGGCGCTCTGCGCGGGATCGTCCGCCCTGGCCGTGACCGTGCGGCTGGACGAGACCAAGGTCGTTCGCCTGCGCGCGGCGGCGGGGGATGTCTTCCTCGGCAACGCCGCCGTCGCGGACGTGACCATGCTGGCGCCCGACCGCATCGCCATCATCGGCCGCGGCTATGGGGCGACCAGCCTGCTGATCACCGACCACGCGGGCCGCTCCATCTATTCCGACCAGATCAACGTCTCGCCGACCGACGCGGACCGGGTGCAGCTGCATCGCGGCGGACTGGAGAGCAACTTCACCTGCTCGCCGCGCTGCGAGCGCACGCCCCTGCCGGGCGAGGACAAGGCCTCCGCCGACGCCGTCAGCGGCGTCTATAAGGACTACGCCTCCGGCGCCCGGGGCGACGCGGCCGCCAGCACGCCCCCCTGAACGGCGCCGCTTAAGCCTCGATTAGGGCCGATCGGCTAAGACTCGGCCCATGTCTTCTGGAAAGCCCCCATCGTCCTCGCCGGGCGCGCGGCTGCGGATGCAGGCGCGCCGCTTCCCTGGCGGCCCGCGGCGGCGCCACGGCGGTGGAGATGGCGCTGATCGCCACGCCGTTCTTCCTCTTGCTGTTCGGCATCGTCGAGCTCGGCATGATCTTCCTGGTGGCCTCCTCGCTGGAGAACGCCACCGCCGAGGCCGCCCGCACGATCCGCACCGGCGAGATGCAGACCGCCGGCGGGGCGACCGCCAGCACCTTCAAGACCCGCCATCTGCAACAACTTCGGCTGGCTGCAGGCGGACTGCACTGCGAACCTCTCGGTGGACGTGCGCACCTTCTCGACCTTCGCCTCGGTGACCGCGCCCCAGCCAGTGGTCAACAACGTGTTCGACCCCCACCAAGCTGACCTTCGCGCCCGGGGGGCCGGGCGACATCGTGGTGGTGCGCGCCTATTACCAGTGGTCGCTGGTCGCGCCGCTGATGGACAAGGCCCTGACCTCCCTGAGCGGCGGCAAGGCCCTGCTCACCTCCACCGCCACCTTCCGCAACGAACCCTACGGCAGCTGACGATGTCGATCTGGCGTAGGTTCGGGCGCGACAGGCGCGGCGTGGCGGCGATCGAGTTCGCCCTGATCGCCCCGGTCATGGTGCTGATGTACTGCGGCCTGGTGGAGCTGTGCCAGGCGATGATCGCCGAGCGCAAGGCCAACCACGTGGCCTCGGCCATCGGCGACCTGGTGGCCCAGGTGGAGACCGTGTCCACCGGCGACCTGTCCGACATCTTCTCGATCGGCCAGACGATCATGTCGCCCTACAACACCGGCACCCTGCAGATGCGGGTGACCAGCGTCACCCTGGACTCGACCGGCAAGCCGAAGGTGACCTGGACCCGCTCCAACAACTGGACCGCCAGCACCCTGAAAGTCGGCGACCAGGTGACCCTGCCGGTGACGCTGAACCCGGGCGACAGCATCATCATGTCCGAAAGCAAGTACAGCTACACCTCGATCTTCCACTACGTGCTGCCCAAGGCGCTGAACTACAACGAGGCGTTCTATCTGCGCCCGCGCCGATCGGACAACGTCACCTGCACCGGCTGCTGATCGCGTCCACGAGGGCGCTGGCTTGGAGCGCCCGGCCGTCGATCTCCGACACCGCGCGCACGCCCGCCAGGCTGTTGGTCACGAACGCCGCCTCGGCGGCCTCCAGCGCAGGGGGACCCGCCCGCACCTCCGCCGCGCCCACGCCGAGCGCCGCGGCCGCGCCGATCGCCTGGGCGCGCACGATGCCGTCCAGCACGCCGCAGGCCAGGGCCGGGGTGCAGAGCCTCCCCTCGGCGATCCAGAACAGGTTGGCCGCCGCGGCGCAGGCGATCTCGCCGCGGGTGTTCAGCATGATCGCCTCGTCCGCGCCCTGGGCCCGCGCCTGCCGCCGCGCCAGGACGTTGTCGAGATAGGACAGGGTCTTCAGCCGCGACGCCGGCGACTGGTCGTTGCGCCGCACCGAGGCCGTGCGCAGCCGGATCGGCCCTTCGGGCGACGGCGCAGGCGAGGCGGTGGCGATCAGCCGGGTCTCGGCGTCGGCGGGGCGGTCCAGGCCCCGGCCCGAGCCGGCGGTCAGGGTCAGGCGCACCGCCGCCCGCGCGCCCTCCAGCCCCGCCGCCGCCAGCGCCGCCGCCGCCGCCTCGGCCGCCTCGCCCGGCGCGGGCGGGATCAGGTCGAGGGCGCGGCAGCCGCGCGCCATGCGGTCCAGGTGGCGGTCGAACGAGCGCAGCGCCCCCGGCTTCCGCCAGTATGGTCTCGAACAGGCCGTCGCCGAGCAGCAGGCCGCGGTCGTCTTCGGGGATCACGGCGCGGTCCGCGTGAGGGCGCGGCGGATGGCGTCGATCTTGGCCTCGGTCTCCAGCCGCTCCAGCAGCGGATCGCTGTCGGCGACGATGCCGGCGCCGGCCCGCGCCTCGAACCGCCAGCCGTCGTCGTCTTCCAAGAGGCCGATGGTGCGGATCAGCACGCTGGAGTCGCAGGCCCCGTCGAACCCCGCCCAGAACATCGAGCCGCAGTAGGGGCCGCGCGGGCCTTCGTAGTCGGCGATCACCTTCACCGCCTGGATCTTCGGCGCGCCGGTGATCGAGCCGGGCGGGAAGGCCGCCTCGAACAGGTCCGCGGGGCCGAGGGCCGGGCGCGAGCTCGGAGACCACGGTGGAGACCAGGTGGTGGACGTTCGTGTAGGTCTCCACGGCGAAGAGCTCGGTGACCCGCACCGATCCGGCGGGCGCGACCCGCGCCAGGTCGTTGCGCATCAGGTCGACGATCATCAGGTTCTCGGCGCGGTCCTTCTCGCACTCGATCAGCTCCCGGCGCAGGGCGTCGTCGGCGGCCGGGGTGTCGCCGCGCGGGCGGGTGCCCTTGATCGGCCGGGTCTCGACCCGAAGCTCGCCGTCGGCGCTGACCTTGACGAACCGTTCGGGGGGAATTGGACACCACGGCCCGGCCGGGCAGGCGGAAATAGGCCGAGAACGGGGCCGGGCTGCTGCGGGCGAGGCGCTCGGCCACGTCCAGCGGCGTCGCCCCGGGCGCCAGGCGGCCGGTCCAGCCGCGGGAGATGTTGGCCTGGAAGATCTCGCCGGCCGCGATGCGCCCCGACCACGGCCGCCACCGAGCGCTCGTAGATGTCGCCCGCGTCCGGCGGCGTCGGGTCGAAGCCCTCCGCCAGCACCCCCGGCGCGCGGCGCGGCCGTATCGGCGCGGGCCAGCAGGTCCAGGGCGGCCCGGGCCCCGGCGGCCGGCCTCGGCCTCGTCGGCGCCGCGGCCGACGGCGAACACCCGGCCCTCCTTGTGGTCGAAGGCTAGCAGGCCCGCGTACAGGCCGAAGGCGAGGATCGGCCATTCCGGATGGCTGGCGTGGCCGATCGGCTCGACTCGCGCGCCGAGCTCGTAGGACATCAGCCCCGCTACCCCCGCCCTGGAACGGCGGGCCGTCCGGCAGGCCCGGCGTCGGCGGGCCGAGGGCGGCGGCGATCAGGCGGAACGGGTCGCGCGGGTCGTCGGCCTCCAGGCTGAAGGTCGCGACCGGCGCGTCCAGCACATAGGACCAGCGGCCCCGCTCGCTCCCGTCCGACAGGAAGCCGACCGCGAACGGCGCATCGGCGCACGCGCGCAGCACATGCAGGGGCTCGCTCCAGCCGGCGGTCAGGATGACGGTCGCTTTCATCGCGGGCGGGTGGATAGCGCGTGACGGGTGCATGGCCTAGCCCGTCCTAGATGGGCTCTCGCGGCCACAGGCGAGGCGTTCACGCGGCGCCTCACGCCATGGTGATTAGAACGCAGCCCGCGCACGGAGCAATGTAGCGTCATTGGATGGAGGTCCAAGGTCCTGTTCGCGTCCGTCGTTTGGCCTCAAAGCCGAGCGGCGGACGCGTCCTTTTTGGACGATACCTCTCCAGAGTCTCCTAGGTTCGGTTGCGGCGCACAACGGGGGTCCCTATAAGCGGGCCGCCGGGCTCCGGCCCGACGCGGCTCCTCCCCCCCCCCCCCCCAGACTCCGCGGTTCAATGGATATCCACGAGCATCAAGCCAAGGCCGTGCTGAAGCAGTACGGCGTCCCGGTCCCGCGCGGGTTCCCCGCCTTCTCGGTCGAGGACGCCGTGCAGGCGGCCCAGAACCTCGGCGGCCCCGTCTGGGTGGTGAAGGCCCAGATCCACGCCGGCGGGGCGCGGCAAGGGCGGCGGCGTCAAGGTCGTCAAGTCGATCGAGGACGTGCGCAAGGAGGCCGAGCGGATGCTCGGCATGACCCTCGTCACCCACCAGACCGGGCCCAAGGGCCGGGTGGTCCGCCGCCTCTACATCGAGGAGGGCGCGGCCATCGCGCGGGAGCTCTACCTGTCGCTGCTGGTGGACCGCGGCACGAGCCGGGTGGGCCGTGGTCGCCTCCACCGAAGGCGGCATGGACATCGAGGAGGTGGCCAAGACCGCGCCCGAGAAGATCGTCACCTTCTCCATCGACCCCGCCACCGGCGTCTTCCCCCCACCACGGCCTGTGGCTGGCCAAGGCCCTGGGGCTGGAGGGGGCGGCGGCCAAGCAGGCGCGCCCGCTGCTGGAGAACCTCTACCGGGCCTTCACCGAGAAGGACATGAGCCTGCTCGAGGTCAATCCGCTGATCGTCACGGCCGACGGCGACCTGAAGCTGCTCGACGCCAAGGTGTCGTTCGACTCCAACGCCCTCTGGCGCCACGACGACATCCGGGCCCTGCGCGACATCAGCGAGGAGGACGAGAAGGAGATCGAGGCCTCCAACTACGACCTCTCCTACATCGCCCTCGACGGCGAGATCGGCTGCATGGTCAACGGCGCGGGCCTGGCCATGGCGACCATGGACATCATCAAGCTCTACGGCGCGGCCCCGGCCAACTTCCTCGACGTCGGCGGCGGGGCGTCCAAGGAGAAGGTCACGGCGGCGTTCAAGATCATCACCGCCGACCCGAACGTGAAGGGCAATCCTCGTGAACATCTTCGGCGGCATCATGCGCTGCGACATTATCGCCGAGGGCGTCGTCTCGGCGGTCAGGGAGGTCGGGCTGAAGGTGCCGCTGGTGGTGCGGCTGGAGGGCACCAACGTCGAGGAGGGCAAGGCCCTCCTGCGCTCCTCGGGCCTGAACGTGATCGCGGCCAACGACCTGGCCGACGCCGCCGAGAAGGTGGTCAAGGCGGTGAGGGAAGCGGCCTGAGTCCGGCCCGCTCGACCGCCCGGAAATTCGGGCTATCATCGGGCCATGAACGCGATCGTGCTTCCCAAGGAGCTGGAAGCCTGGGCGCAGGCCGAGGTCGCCGCGGGCCGCGCCGAGAGCGTCGGCGATCTCGTCGCCACGGCGCTCGGCGCCTATCGAGACGAACTCGAAGACCTGCGCCGGTCGCTTGACGAGGCCGAGGCGGAAGCCGAGCGGGACGGCTGGCTGGACGCGGATGTCGTGTTCGAGGAAATCAAGGCCCGGCTTTCGGGCCGGTGAGCGCCGCATCGGTCGTCCTGTCGCCACGGGCGCAGCGCGACCTGCTGGAGATCGCGGACTACCTGCGGGCCGAGGCGGGCGCGCGGACGGCCTGGCGCTGGGTCGGCAAGCTCCGCGGCGCGGCGTTCAGCCTGGGGCGCGAACCGCTTAAGGGCCCTGCGGACGACGGCCTGGGACTGGGTCGTCGCCGGCTCCTGGTGGAGCCCTACCTCATCGTCTACAGCCTCGCCGAGGACGGCGCGGTCCAGATTCTACGGATCATCCACGGCCGGCGCGACCTGCCCGCGATCTTTCGCGCCGCCGCCGCCGATTAGCAGGTTTGCACCGCAGCGAAGTCGGAGTATCCGGAGGGCCCCCCCGCCAGCCGCCCCCAATGACGCCATGTCCATCCTGATCGACCACAACACCAAGGTCATCTGCCAGGGGATCACCGGCGCCCAGGGCACCTTCCACACCGAGCAGGCGATCGCCTACGGCACGCGCATGGTCGGCGGGACCTCGCCCGGCAAGGGCGGCCAGACGCATCTGGGCCTGCCGGTGTTCGACACCGTGCTGGAGGCGCGCGAGGCCACCGGGGCGGACGCCTCTGTGATCTATGTGCCGCCGCCGTTCGCGGCCGACGCGATCCTGGAGGCCATCGATGCCGAGGTGCCGCTGATCGTGGCCATCACCGAGGGCATCCCGGTGCTGGACATGGTCAAGGTGAAGCGCTCGCTATCGGGCTCGAAGTCGCGGCTGATCGGGCCCAACTGCCCGGGCGTGCTGACGCCCGGCGAGTGCAAGATCGGCATCATGCCCGGGAACATCTTCTCCAAGGGCTCGGTGGGCGTTGTCTCGCGCTCGGGCACGCTTACCTATGAAGCCGTGTTCCAGACAACCCATGCGGGGCTCGGCCAGACCACGGCCGTCGGCATCGGCGGCGACCCGGTCAAGGGCACCGAGTTCATCGACGTGCTCGAGATGTTCCTGGCCGACCCGGCGACGGAGTCGATCATCATGATCGGCGAGATCGGCGGCGCAGCCGAGGAAGAGGCCGCCGAGTTCATCAAGCACTCCAAGGTGAAGAAGCCGATGGTCGGCTTCATCGCCGGCCGCACCGCGCCGCCCGGCCGGCGCATGGGCCACGCCGGGGCGATCATCTCCGGCGGCAAGGGCGGGGCCGAATCCAAGATCGAGGCGATGGAGTCGGCGGGCATCCGCGTCTCTCCGTCGCCGGCCGCGCTGGGCCACACCCTGCTGGAGGTGCTGAAGGGCTGACCAACCGCTTGCGAGCCCTCGTTTGGCCCGATTGCGCGTGTCATTCGCGCAACCTCGACGCCCGGCGACGCAAGTCCGCATCCGAATGCGTGCGGAACGGGAAAATCAGATTATGTTCACGGGCCGTGTGATAGCGCCGGAACAGAGCGACATCAGGACTGACGACCATGGCCGACGATTCGGGGGCGGATTAATCAGGTCCTCGCCGAGACCTCATTCCTCTACGGCGCCAACGCGCCGTTCGTGGAGGCGCTGTACGCGCGCTGGGCGTCCGACCCGGGATCGGTGGACCCGTCCCCTGGCAATCCTTCTTCTCCACCCCTGCGCGACCGCACCGACGAGGTGGCCCGCTCCGTGCGCGAGCCGGCCTGGACGCCGGCCCCTGCCGCCCGAGCCTCGGCCCGACTGGCTGTCCTCGATCGACGGCCTGTGGCCCGCGGTGGAGGCCAAGCTCGCCAAGACCCTGGCCGACAAGGCCCCGCCGTCGGCCAGCGCCGCGACGTGCGCGCCGCGACCCTGGATTCGCTGCGCGCCATCATGATGATCCGCGCCTACCGGATGCGTGGGCACCTGGCGGCCAACCTCGACCCCCTCGGCATCGCCACCCCGCCGGAGGACACCTCCGAGCTCGACCCGGCCACCTACGGCTTCTCCGAGGCCGACTACGACCGGCCGATCTTCCTCGACTATGTGCTGGGATGGAGACCTCGACGATCCGCGAGATCCTCGGGCTCCTGCGCCGCACCTACTGCGGCAATGTCGGGGTGCAGTACATGCACATCTCCGACCCCGGCCAGAAGGCCTGGCTGCAGGAGCGCATCGAGGGCAAGGACAAGGAGATCGCCTTCACCCCCGAGGGCAAGGTCGCCATCCTCAAGAAGCTGATGGAGTCCGAGGCGTTCGAGCGCTTCCTGCACAAGCGCTTCCCCGGCACCAAGCGGTTCGGCCTGGACGGCGCCGAGGCCTGGTGCCGGCCATGGAGCAGATCATCAAGCGCGGCGGCTCGCTCGGCGTCACCGACATCGTCATCGGCATGCCCCACCGCGGGCGGCTGAACGTGCTGGCGGCGGTGATGGGCAAGCCCTACCGCGCCATCTTCCACGAGTTCCAGGGCGGCTCGTCCACCCCGTCGGACATCGGCGGCTCGGGCGACGTGAAGTACCACCTGGGCGCCTCGTCGGACCGCGAGTTCGACGGCAACAGCGTGCACCTGTCGCTGACCGCCAACCCGTCGCACCTCGAGATCGTCAACCCGGTGGTGATCGGCAAGGCGCGGGCCAAGCAGGCCTTCCTCCCTGCGCCAGAAACCTCGACTACGGCCGCGGCCACGTGATGCCGGTGCTGATGCACGGCGACGCGGCCTTCGCCGGCCAGGGCGTGGTGGCCGAGTGCTTCGCCCCTGTCGGGTCTGAAGGGCTACCGCACCGGCGGGACGATGCACGTGATCGTCAACAACCAGATCGGCTTCACCACCTCGCCGCGCCACTCGCGCTCCTCGCCCCTATCCGTCGGACGTGGCCCTGATGGTCGAGGCGCCGATCTTCCACGCCAACGGCGACGACCCGGAGGCGGTGGTCTACGCCGCCAAGGTGGCCACAGAGTTCCGCCAGAAGTTCGGCAAGGACGTGGTGGTGGACATGTTCTGCTACCGCCGGTTCGGCCACAACGAGGGCGACGACCCGACCCTTCACCCAGCCCCTGATGTACAAGATCATCAAGGACCATCCCTCGACCCGCGAGCTCTACACCCGCCGCCTGGTCGCCGAGGGCGTGGTCACCCAGGCCGAGGTCGACGGCTGGATCACGGAACTGGACGCCTTCCTCGACAAGGAGTTCGACTCCGCCAAGACCTGGGAGGCCGACAAGGCCGACTGGCTGGACGGCAAGTGGTCCAGCGTGCAGGCCGCCAAGGACCTGGAGCTGCGCGGCGACACCGCCGTGCCGCTGCAGAAGCTGCGCGACATCGGCCTGAAGCTGACCTCGATCCCCGAGGGCGTCGACGCCCACCGCACCCTGCGCCGGGTGATCGACAACCGCCGCGACGCCATCACCTCCGGCAAGGACATCGATTGGTCCACCGCCGAATCCCTGGCGTTCGGCTCCCTGCTGGACGAGGGCTTCCCGGTGCGGCTGTCCGGCCAGGACTCGATCCGCGGCACCTTCAGCCAGCGCCACGCCGCCATCGTCGACCAGACCACCGAGAAGCTCTACTTCCCGCTCGCCAACATCCGGCCCGGCCAGGCGCACTTCGAGGCGCTGGACTCGGCCCTGTCGGAAGAGGCCGTGCTCGGCTTCGAATACGGCTTCTCCACCGCCGACCCGAACACCCTGGTCCTGTGGGAGGCGCAGTTCGGCGACTTCGCCAACGGCGCCCAGGTGGTCATCGACCAGTTCATCTCCTCGGCCGAGCGCAAGTGGCTGCGGATGAGCGGCCTCGTCCTCCTGCTGCCGCACGGCTACGAGGGCCAGGGGCCGGAGCACTCCTCCGCCCGGCTGGAGCGCTATCTGCAGCTCTGCGCCGAGGACAACCTGCAGGTGGTCAACTGCACCACCCCGGCCAACTACTTCCACGCCCTGCGCCGCCAGATGCACCGCCGTTCAGGAAGCCGCTGGTGGTGATGACGCCCAAGAGCCTGCTCCGCCACAAGCGGGCGGTGTCGAACCTCGAGGACCTGGCCAGCGGCACCTCGTTCCACCGCGTGATGATCGACGGGGCCGAGGCCGGCTGCGACGTCGGCGGCGTCACCCTGAAGCCGGACGACCAGATCACCCGCGTCATCGTCTGCTCGGGCAAGGTCTACTTCGACCTGGTGGACGCCCGCGCCAAGGCCGGCCGCGACGACGTCTACCTGCTGCGCCTGGAGCAGTTCTATCCGTGGCCGCTGAAGTCGCTGACGGCGGTGCTGTCGCGCTTCAAGAACGCCGAGATGGTCTGGTGCCAGGAGGAGCCCAAGAACATGGGCGGCTGGACCTTCGTGGACCCGTGGATCGAGCTGACCCTGGCGCGGATGAAGATCAAGGCCAAGCGCGCCCGCTACGTCGGCCGCCCGGCCTCGGCCTCGACCGCCGCGGGCCTGATGAGCCGGCACCTCAAGGAGCTGGAGACCTTCCTGGCCGAGGCGTTCGCGTAACCAAGTTTCCGCTCATTCCCGCGAAAGCGGGAACCCAGGTGTTTTTTGGCAAAGATCGCGGCGGTTCCGGCGAAAAAGCCTGGGTCCCGCCTTCGCGGGGATGAGCGGGAGGGGTATGACCCCACCCGATTGAAGGAATTGGGACTGACCATGGCCGACATCCTGACCCCCACCCTCGGCGAATCCGTCACCGAAGCCACGGTGGCGCGCTGGCCAAGAAGCCGGGCGAGCCGGTCAAGAAGGACGAGGTGCTGGTCGAGCTGGAGACCGAGAAGGTCTCGCTGGAGGTCTCCTCGCCCTCCGACGGGGTGCTGGACCAGGTGGCCGCCGGCGAGGGCGACACCGTCACCCCCGGCCAGGTGCTCGGCCACGTCAGCGAAGGCGCCGGCGCGGCCGCCGCGCCCGCCCCCGCGACGCCGCCGCCCGCCGCCAAGACCGTCCCGGCCGCCGCCGCCGCCCCCGCCGGCGAGGCCCAGCCGGAGCCTGCGCCCGCCAGGCCCGCGCCGCGCTCGGCGCCCGTGCCCGACACCAGCGCCCCGGCCCCCGCGGCGGCCGCGGCCTCCGCGCCCCTGTCGCCGTCGGCCCAGCGGATCGTCGCCGAGGCCGGCCTGAACCCGGCGGTCATCGACGGCTCGGGCCGCGACGGCCGCATCACCAAGGGCGACGCCCTGGCCGCCCTGGAGGCCCGCGCCGCCCAGCCCGCGCCGACGCCGGTCCCCGCCCCGGCCTCCGTCGAGGCCCGCCCGCTCGGCGAGCGCGAGGAGCGGGTGCGGATGACGCGCCCTGCGCCAGACCATCGCCCCGCCGGCTCAAGGAGGCCCAGAACACCGCCGCCATGCTGACCACCTTCAACGAGGTGGACATGAGCGCGGTCATGGGCCTGCGCGCCCAGTACAAGGACGCCTTCGAGAAGCGCCACGGCGTGAAGCTCGGCTTCATGGGCTTCTTCGTGAAGGCGACGATCGCGGCCCTGAAGGAGGTCCCGGCGGTGAACGCCGAGATCGAGGGGACCGACCTCGTCTACAAGAACCACTACGATATCGGCGTCGCCGTCGGCACCGAGAAGGGCCTTGTGGTGCCGGTGGTGCGCGACGCCGACCAGCTCTCCGTCGCCGGGGTCGAGAAGGCGATCGGCGATCTCGGCAAGAAGGCCCGCGACGGCTCCCTGACCATCGAGGACCTGCAGGGCGGCACCTTCACCATCTCCAACGGCGGGGTCTACGGGCTCGTTGGTCGACGCCGATCCTGAACGCGCCCCAGTCGGGCATCCTCGGCATGCACAAGATCCAGGACCGTCCCGTGGCCGTGAACGGCCAGGTGGTGATCCGGCCGATGATGTACCTGGCGGTCAGCTACGATCACCGCATCGTCGACGGCAAGGAGGCGGTGACCTTCCTCGTCCGCATCAAGGAAGCCATCGAGGACCCCGAGCGCCTGCTGCTGGAGGTCTGAGGCCATGGAACCGCGGACGGTCCGGCTGATCGAACAGGGCGACGAACAAATCCTCATATTGCCGGCGGACATCCGGCTCGACTGTGAAGAGGTGACTCTCCGGTGGAGAGGCGCAACTTTGATCCTGACTCCAGCGCCCTCAGAAAGCGCTAGCGCCGAATTCGACGGCGATTAATGCGGGGCCTGGAATAGGTCAGGGTGCCACGTCAGCCCGGACTCGCCCCAATGCTCGGCCATCTGCGCCGCTCGCCCACGTAATTCTTCGTCTGCGTTAATGAGGAAGAAAGCTCTCGGTGAATAGGGGCGAAACCTCAAAGCATCTACGGTGCAGGCGAGGCGTTCGCCGAGCCTTTCGGCCCAGACATCCAACTCGTGAAGATGCCCGCCTGCCATCCGCGTTTGATGATGGTAGGCCACGAGCGTCCGGTCAGGACGAATAAGACGGCGGAGCTCTTCCAGCCTCACGCTCTTGCCTGCTCGCTTCCAGGCTGGGCTGAGATCGTCCCGCGCCAGTCCGTTGTCTGGGTCCAGGAAGACCAGATCGCAGTCACGGACCGCGTTGATCGCCCTCTCCAGCCATTCGGCGCGCGCCTGTGCTCTATCCAAGACCTTGAGCAGCACCGGAACAGGTTCGTCAAAAAACACCGCCTCATCCAGCAGGCCACAGTGGTGAAGGCTGCGGGACATTCCTCTCGTCGCCTTCGATTATATTCCGAAGGGCGGCGAATACGTCCGGCTCGCAACGCTTCCATGCGTGATAATGGACGTGGCTGCCGTCCCCCATTGTGGTCTTCGTTAGGAAAAAGCCACCAGATCACGCCCAGTCGCCTTCCCGGCGTCAACGTCCGCAAGATCGACAGCTTAGCGAAGTCGCCGATGTCGCCGACGTAGCGGTCCTGCATCAGGCCGCTTCCGCTTCGCCGTCGTCGCCGCCTTCCCCGCCCTCGATGCCCTGTTCGCGGACCTTGCGGTAGAGGGTCGAACGGCCGATGCCGAGGCGGCGGGCCACCTCGCTCATGTGGCCGGAATAGATGCCGATGGCGAGCTGGATCAGGTCCTTCTCGATCTCCTCCAGGGTGCGCAGGTGGCCGCGCTCGTCGAGGATGCGGACCGGCGCCTCCTTGGGCATGTCGGCGATGTAGGCCTGCGGCGTCTGCAGCGCGGTCATGGCCGCCAGCGACGGCCCCGGCTCCGACTCCATCGGCGGCTTCAGGCCCGAGATCGCCGGGAAGTCGTGCGGGTGCAGATAGGGCCCGTCGGCCAGGACGATGGCGCGATAGACCGCGTTCTCCAGCTGGCGCACGTTGCCGGGCCAGTCGTGCGCGACCAAGAGGGCCATGGCCTCACCCGTCGCCCCGATCACGCCCTTGCCCTCCTCGACGTTGAACCGGCGCACGAAGTGGTCGACCAGGGCCGGGATGTCCTCGCGCCGCTCGCGCAGGGACGGCGCCTCGATCGGGAAGACGTTCAGGCGATAGTAGAGGTCCTCGCGGAACCGCCCCTGCGCCACCGCCTGGGCGAGATCGCGGTTGGTGGCCGAGATGATCCGCACGTCGACCTTGGTGGGCCGCTTGGCGCCGACGCTGTCGACCTCGCCCTCCTGCAGGGCGCGCAGCAGCTTGACCTGCATGTCGAGCGGCAGCTCCCCGACCTCGTCGAGGAACAGCACCCCGCCGTTGGCCTCCTGGAACTTGCCGAGGTGCCGGTCGGTGGCGCCGGTGAACGAGCCCTTCTCGTGGCCGAACAGGATCGATTCCACGAGGTTCTCGGGCAGGGCGCCGCAGTTCACCGCCACGAACGGCTTGCCGGCGCGCTCGGAGCCGCCGTGCAGGGCGCGGGCGATCAGCTCCTTGCCGACCCCGCTCTCGCCGGTGACTAGGATGGGGATGGAGGAGCGGGCCGCCCGCTCGCCGAGCTTCTTCACCTGGGTCATGGCCGGGGAGGCGCCGATCAGGTCGCCGAAGGTGGTCTGGCCGGTGACCTGGCGCTTCAGGCGGCCGACCTCGGTGGCGAGGTCGCCGAGCTTCAGGACGTTGCGGATGGAGACCACGATGCGTTCGGGCGCGGCGGGCTTGACGAGGAAGTCCTGGGCGCCGGCCTGCATGGCCTGCACCACCGTGTCGATGCCGCCCGAGGCGGTCAGCACGATCACCGGCTGCTCGAAGCCGCGCTCGCGCATCTGCTTCAGGGTCGCCACGCCCGACAGCCCGGCATCACGAGGTCGAGCAGGATGACGTCGGCCGGGCCGCCCGGAGACCAGCCGCTCGATCGCCGCGTCGCCGCCCTCGGCCACAGCCGCGATGAAGCCCTCCCGCTCCAGGGCCGCCTGCATGAGGCGACGCTGAGTCGGATCGTCGTCGACGACGAGCACCGTCTTGGTCATCGGATTGTCCCAACCATCATTGCCCGACCGGTTTTCCGGTTCAGGCTCATTTTGGGACGTTATGCGCGGCCAGGCGTAAAGGGGGGGTTACAGGCTTCCTCTATCCGAGCACCCCGGCCTCCGCCGGGACGATCGGAATAGAAAATGTCCGGCAGCATCAACTGCCAAGGCCATCGGGCGCAATTGCCTTGGCGGGCCTGATCGCCTATATATCCGACCAACATCGTCCGTCAGCGCTGGATGGCGCTTTCGAGCGGCGGCCCCCTGAAAAGGCCGGCCGCTTTTTTGTTGACCGATTGAGGCGAAGCTTGCGCGGGAAGACCGCCGAAGACCTGAGACTGCTGGAGCTGCTCGGCCCGTGGCCGAGGCGGCCGGCTACGAGATCGTGCGCCTGCGCCTGACCGGCGGGGCGACGCGGCGGCTGCAGATCATGGCCGAGCGTCCTGACGGCCAGATGGACATCTCCGACTGCACCCGCCTGGCCCGCGCCTTCTCCGAGGTGCTGGACGCCGCCGACCCGATCACCGGCGAGTATTCGCTGGAGGTCTCCAGCCCCGGCGTGGACCGCCCCCTGACCCGGCTCAAGGACTTCGAGACCTGGGCCGGCTACGAGGTCCGCGTCGAGCTCGACCGCCTCGCCGAGGGGCGCAAGCGCTTCAAGGGCGAGCTGAAGGGCGTCGAGGGGCAGGACGTGCTGATCGACCTGGAGGGCGAGAGCGAGCATACCGCCGCCCTGCCCTTCGCCTGGATCATCGACGCCAAGCTCGTGCTCACGGACGAACTGATGAAACGCGGCGCCGCCGAGCGGGAAGCCCGCATCGCCGCCGACCCCACCCATCCTGAAGAGGAGGACGTCTGATGTCCTTGACCGGCATTTCCGCCAACCGACTTGAACTGCTCCAGATCGCCGACGCGGTCGCCCGCGAGAAGGCGATCGACAAGGAGATCGTGATCGAAGCCATCGAGGAGGCGATCACCAAGGCCGCGCGCTCGCGCTATGGCGCCGAGCACGACATCACCGCCAAGATCGACGCCAAGACCGGCGAGCTGACCATCACCCGCCGCGTCACCGTGGTCGAGGACGACGCGGAGATCGCGCCGGAGATGTTCGACGCCCAGATCCGCCTGTCGGACGCCAAGAAGCGCGACAAGCAGGCCGAGGTCGGCAAGGTCTACGAGGAGATCCTGCCGCCCTTCGACTTCGGCCGGGTGCAGACCCAGATGGCCCGCCAGGTGGTGACCCATAAGGTCCGCGAGGCCGAGCGCGAGCGCCAGTACGAGGAGTTCAAGGACCGCGTCGGCGAGATCGTCAACGGTGGTGGTCAAGCGCGTCGAGTACGGCAACGTCATCGTCGACCTCGGCCGCGGCGAGGGCGTGATGCGCCGCGACCCAGTCGATCCCGCGCGAGGTGTTCAACACCGGCGACCGGGCCCGCTGCTACATCTACGACGTACGCACCGAGACCAAGGGCCCGCAGATCATGCTGAGCCGCGCCCACGGCGGCTTCATGGCCAAGCTGTTCGCCCAGGAGGTGCCGGAAGTCTACGACGGCGTCATCGAGATCCGGGCCGTGGCCCGCGACCCGGGCAGCCGCGCCAAGATGGCGGTGGTCTCCAACGACAGCTCCATCGACCCCGTCGGCGCCTGCGTCGGCATGCGCGGCTCGCGCGTGCAGGCGGTGGTGGCCGAGTTGCAGGGCGAGAAGATCGACATCATCCCCTGGTCGGGCGACGAGGCGACCTTTATCGTCAACGCCCTGGCCCCCGCGGAAGTCTCCAAGGTGGTGATGGACGAGGAGGAGGGCCGGGTCGAGGTCGTGGTGCCGGACGAGCAGCTGTCGCTGGCCATCGGCCGCCGCGGCCAGAACGTCCGCCTGGCCAGCCAGCTCACCGGCTGGCAGATCGACATCATCACCGAAAGCCAGGACCTCCGAGCGCCGCCAGCGCGAGTTCTCCGAGCGCACCATCCTGTTCCAGGAAGCCCTGGACGTGGACGAGGTGATCGCCCAGCTGCTGGTCACCGAGGGCTTCGCCTCGGTCGAGGACGTGGCCTATGTCGACCCGTCCGAGATCGCCACCATCGAGGCTTCGACGAGGACACCGCCGAGGAGATCCAGGCCCGCGCCCGCGATTACCTCGACAAGGAAGCCGCCGAATACGACGCCAAGCGCAAGGAGCTCGGCGTGGACGACGCCCTGCTCGAGATCGAGGGCGTGACCCTGCCGATGGCCGTGGCCTTCGGCGAGGGCGGGGGTGAAGACGGTCGAGGACCTGGCCGGCCTCGTGCCCGACGACATCCGCGGCTACTTCGAGAGCAAGAACGGCGAGCGCGTGCGCGAGCCGGGCGTGCTGGAGAGCTTCAGCCTCTCCCCCGACGACGCCGAAGCCCTGATCATGCGCGCCCGCGTCGCCGTCGGCTGGATCGAACCCCCCGCCGAGGTCGAGGAGGAGCCGGCGGAAGGCGAGGTTGAAGTCGAAGGCGACGCGGAAGCGGAAGCCGGGCCCGTCGCGGAGGACGCCGGGCAGGCCTGACCGCTGTGGCCCCTCACCCTCCCACGCCGCTCCGCGGCGCGGGCCCCTCCCTCTCCCCGCAAGCGGGGCGAGGGCGACGCGAGGGGGAACGATGACCGCGCCCACCCATGCCGCCGCGTCGCGCGAGCGTCGGTGCATCGTCTCGGGCGAGGTGATGCCCGAGGCGCGGCTGATCCGGTTCGTCGCCTCGCCGGACGGCGCGGTGGTCCCCGACCTCGGGCGCAAGCTGCCGGGGCGGGGGCTGTGGGCGGAGGCGCAGGCGGGGCGTGGTCGAGCAGGCGGTCCGCAAAGGCGCCTTCTCGCGCGCCGCCAAGGCCCAGCTCAAGCCGCCGGCCGACCTGGCCGACCAGGTGGAATATCTGTTGAAAACAGCGCCTTCTGGCCGGCCTCGGCCTTGCGCGGCGGGCGGGCGACCTTACCTGGGGATTCGACCGGGCCTCGGCCGCCATCGCTTCGGGCCGCACGGCCTGGATGATCGAAGCGGCCGACGGATCGGCCGACGGGCGACACAAGCTCGAACGGATCGCCCAGCGCCAAACCGAGCCTCCACGGCTGATCGGCTGCTTTTCCTCGGGCGAATTGGGTTTGGCCTTGGGCCTGGAAAATGTGATACACCTCGCCTTCCTTGCGGGGCGAGGCGCCGAACGCTGGACAGAGGATGTCGAGCGTTTGTCGGGCTTCCGTCCGCTCCTTCCTGAGAGTTGGCGCGAGGAGCCTTGAGCGGGCGGAGGCCGACGACGCCTCCGTGACGCGGACGTGCTGATTTCTTTGGCCGCCACGGGCGCGCAAGGCCTGGATGCGGAAGTGAGTAAAGCGAGCGAATGAGCGACGACAACGACAATAGGGCCCCCCGGCGCCGGCCTTCGCGCGCCCCTGACTTTGAAGCCGCGCCCGGGCGGATCGATCCCCTCGGGCACGGTCAAGCAAAGCTTCAGCCATGGGCGCTCCAAGACCGTCGTGGTCGAGACCAAGCGGCGCGTGGGCGCCGTTCCGCCGGTCGCCGAAAAGCGGCCGGTGTTCGACGTGAAGCCGCGTCCGGCCGCGCCGGAAGCCGGCCCGCGCCCGGCCGCCGCGCCCGCTGTCGACCAGTCCAAGCTCAACCTGTCGGCCGAGGAAGCCGCCCGCCGCCAGCGCGCGGTCGAGGCGGCCCGTGAGGCCCAGGACCGGGCCAACGCCCAGCGCCAGGCCGAGGAGGCCCGCCAGGCCGCCGAAGCCGCGCCGCCGCCCGCGCCAAGGCCGAGGCCGAAGCGCGCGCCGCCCAGCCGCAACCCCAACCCGCTCCGGCGCCCGAGCCTCAGGCCGCCGCGCCTCAGCCGGCCGCCGCACCCCCGGCCGCTGCTCCTGTCGCCGCGCCCGAACCCGTCCGCGCCCAGGCGGCCCCGGCCGCCGCGCCCGTCGAGCGCCCCGCCGCAGCCGCGTCGCCGGCCCCCCGGCCCGCGCCGTCGCCCCGCCCGGCCCCGGCCGCGCGCCAGGAGTTCACGCCCCAGCCGCGCGAGGCCCGTCCCGAGGGCGGCTCCGGCGGCGGCTATCGCCGCGACGACCGCGCCCCGCCCAGCGGCGGCTACCGCTCCGAACGCCCGGCGGGGCGCCGGCGCGCCGCGCGAAGGCGGCTATCGCCGTGACGGCCAGGGCTTCTCCGGCCGCTCCGACACCGTCTACCGCCAGGCGCCCCGCGCCGGACGGCGCACCCCCGCGCCCGACCGGCGAGCGCCCCAGCGGCGACCGTCCGGGTCCGCTCGGGCGAGACCGTCCGCTATTCGGCCCTGACCCCGCGCCCGGCCGCGCCGCGTCCCGGCGGCGCCGGCCCGCGCCCCGGCGCCGGCCGCGGTCCCGCCCCGGCCCCGGCCGGTCCGGAGATCCAGCGCGCCACCCGCCAGGCCCCGCGTCCTGGCTCCGCCAACATCGACCGCCGTCCCGAGGAGGACGACGAGGCCGAGGTGAAGCGCGCCCGCGGCGCCGCCAACGCCCCCAGCAAGGCCGTCTCCCGCGTCAAGGGCGCGCCCCAGCGCCGCGAGGGCCGCCTGACCATCCAGGCCGTGGCCGGAGACGACGAGGACGCCGTCGAGCGCATGCGCTCGCTGGCCTCGGTCCGCCGCGCCCGCGAACGCGAGCGCGAGAAGCGCAAGGGCGGTTCGCAGGAGCAGGCCAGGAGCGCCCGCGAGGTCGTGATCCCGGACGTCATCACCGTCCAGGAGCTGGGCAACCGGATGGCCATCCGCGGCGTGGAGATCATCAAGTTCCTGATGAAGCAGGGGCTGATGCTGAAGATCAACGACGTGATCGATTCCGACACCGCCGAGCTGGTGGCCACCGAGTTCGGCCTGACCGTGCGCCGCGTCTCGGAGGCCGACGTCGAAGAGGGCTTCCTCGACGCCGAGGACAGGGACGAGCACATGCTGCCGCGTCCGCCGGTCGTGACCGTCATGGGCCACGTCGACCACGGCAAGACCAGCCTGCTCGACGCCCTGCGCTCCACCGACGTGGCGGCCGCCGAACATGGCGGGATCACCCAGCACATCGGCGCCTATCAGGTGCGCCTGGCCGACGGCGAGCGCGTCACCTTCCTCGACACCCCTGGCCACGCGGCCTTCTCGGCGATGCGGGCGCGCGGCGCCAACGTCACCGACATCGTGGTGCTGGTGGTGGCCGCCGACGACGGGGTGATGCCCCAGACGATCGAGGCCATCAATCACGCCAAGGCCGCCGGCGCGCCGATCATCGTGGCCATCAACAAGATGGACAAGCCGGACGCCGACGCGACCCGGGTGATCAACGAGCTGCTCCAGCACGAGATCGTGGTGGAAAGCCTCGGCGGCGAGGTCAGGCGATCCCGGTCTCGGCCCTGAAGAAGACCGGCCTGGACCACCTGGTCGAGGCGATCCTTTTGCAGGCAGAGCTGATGGACCTGCGCGCCAACCCCGACCGCACGGCCGAGGGCGTGGTCATCGAGGCCAAGCTCGACCGCGGGCGCGGGCCGGTGGCGACCGTGCTGGTCAAGCGCGGCACCCTGAAGCGCGGCGACATCGTGGTGGCCGGCGCGAGCTGGGGCCGGGTGCGCGCCCTGGTCAACGAGCGCGAGGAGCAGGTGACCGAGGCGGGCCCGTCCGTGCCGGTCGAGATCCTCGGCCTCGACGCCACCCCCGATCCCGGCGAGGCGTTCGCCGTCGTCGAGAACGAGGCGCGGGGCGCGCGAGCTGACCGAGTACCGGGTGCGGGTGAAGCGCGAGAAGTCATGGCGCCGATCGGCGCCGGGGCCTCGCTGGCGGAGATGATGGCCAAGCTGCAGGACAAGACCGTCCGCGAGCTGCCGGGTGATCATCAAGGCCGACGTTCAGGGCTCCGCCGAGGCCATCGTCGGGTCGCTGGACCACATCTCCACCGACGAGGTGCGGGCGCGGATCATCCTGTCGGGCGCCGGCGCGATCACCGAGTCGGACGTGCTGCTGGCCAAGGGCTCCAACGCCCCGATCCTCGGCTTCAACGTCCGCGCGTCCAAGCAGGCGCGCGACCTGGCCGAGCGCGAAGGCGTCGAAATCAGGTATTATGCGATCATCTACGACCTAATCGACGACATCAAAGGCGTGCTCTCGGGCATGCTGGCGCCGATCCAGCGGGAAACCTTCCTCGGCAACGCCGACGTCCTGCAGGTCTTCGACATCTCGATGGTCGGCAAGGTCGCCGGCTGCCGCGTCACCGAGGGCGTGGTCCGCAAGGGCGCCAAGGTCCGGATCGTCCGCGAGAACGTGGTGGTGCTCGAGCTCGGCACCCTGCAGACGCTCAAGCGCTTCAAGGACGAGGTCAACGAGGTGGTGTCCGGCCAGGAATGCGGCATGCAGTTCGCCGGCTTCCAGGACATCCGCGTCGGCGACACCATCGAGTGCTTCACCGTCGAAGTGGTGACGCGGACCCTCTAGGCGGGGTCTGCCGTCGCCGCCTCCGGGGAAGGGCATGACCAGCTTCACCGACGTCGTCTCGCTGGGATACCGCTGCCGCACCACGCGGCGCATCCGCGACCACTTCGGCGTGGAGGCGGCCTATCCGTTCGACTGGTGGATCACCTCGGCCAAGGGCGCGATGCGCTTCCTGCGCACCTGGGACGTGGACGACCTGTTCGACCCCGCCTGCATCGCGGAGACCCGGGCCGGCGGCGCATCGCCTATCTGCGCCAGCTCCGCTACGGCCTGAGTTCGAGCACGATTTCCCGACCGTCGGGAAGTACGTGACGCCCGACTGGCGCGAGCACCTGGACCAGGCCAAGTCCAAGACCGCCCACCTGATGCGCAAGCTCGACCGGCTGAACAGCCCGGAACGGTCTGTGCTGTTCTACCGCGAAGCGCCGGCCGCCGAACGGTTCGACCCGGCCCTCTATCAGGAGCTCGCGGCCGCGGCCGCCGCGCGCGTCCCGCTGGCCCGCACGAGCTTTCTGCTGATCTCCCCGAAGGGCCTGGCCGCACCGGGATGGACCTCCCTGCGCATCGACGATCCGCGGGCGGAGCCCTGGAGCGGCGATCCGGCGGTCTGGGACCCCGCCCTCGCCAGCCTGGGCTATACGGTCCGCCCTCCGGAGCGGCGCGACGAGGCCTCGCCCGCCGCCCGGACGGCATGACGCGCGGTCGATCACCCACCGTTGCAAAGGCGGTCCGAGTCGCCCCAGCATTGACGCGCCCGAGCTTTGCTGTTGGTTAAAAGGAAAGTGGGAGGGGCGTCAGTAGATGAGTAGAGCAGTGATGTTCGCGGCCGCGCTCCTGGCGGGCGCGGCGGGCGTGGCGCACGCGCAGTCCTATGCCCGCGTGGCGGGCGTTCGGCGACAGCCTCACCGGCAACGGCGGGGCCGGCATGGGTCCGCCGCCGCCCTATTACGGCGGTCGCTATTCCAACGGCCCGGTGTGGGTCGAGGACCTCGGCTTCACCAACATCGCCGGCTACGGCGGGCCGGTCGGCGGCAACGTCGACTATGCCCGAGGGCGGGCGCCGAGACCGGCCTGTCCGGCCCCCCTGGGCATGGGCCTGGCAGCTGCAGGCCTACCAGGGCGCGGGGGGTGTTGTTCGGTCCGCGGGATCTGGCGATCACCTGGGGCGGGGACCAACAACCTGAATCCAGGCCGTGGGCGCGGCGATGGGGACGGCCGATCCGGCCGGAGCCGTGAACGCCGCCGGTGTGGCGGCGGCGGGGGGACATCTCCGCCATGGACGCCCAGATCGCCCAGGCGGGCGGCGGCACGGTGCTGGCCGCGAACCTGTTCGATATCGGGGCGACCCCCGGCTACGCGCCGGGCGCGGTCGGGGCGACGGAGTCGCAGTTGCTGACCGGCGGCGTCATACGTCAACCAGGCCCTGCCTCACCGGCCTGAAGGCCGACGCGGCGGCGCATCCGACCACCAACTTCATCTACATGGACGTCAACGCCCTGTTCCGCGCGGTCACCGCCAACCCGGCCGCGTTCGGCCTTACGGTGAGCAGCGGCTGCCTGTCCGGCACGGCCGTCTGCGCCTCTCCCGACAGCTACCTCTACTGGGACGGGACGCACCCCACGGCGGCTGGCCACCGGCTGCTGGCCGCCCTGGCCGAGGACTACCTCCATTACGGCGACCGCGGCGCGGCGACGGCCCTGGAGGCCGACGACGCCGAGAGCCTGCGCCGGCGCGCCTACGACTCCGACTTCGAGCTGCTGACGGGCCTGGACCACGCGCCGGAGGGCACGCGGGCGGGCGTGCAGGCCGACGGCCAGCACATCGACATCGACGCCCGCGGCGCGGTCCCGGACGCCTCGGGGCCGCGACGGCGACATCCGCTTCGTGGTCGACCACACCTGGGCCGGCCAGCGCCTGGGCCTGGCGTTCAGCATCGGCGAGGGCCGGGTCGACGCCCAGCCCCTGTCGTTCGACACCCAGTCCTATGGCGCGGACGTCTACTACGGCTGGACCGGCGGGGGCGGCCTGGGTGAAGGGCGCGCGCCGGGCTGGCGCGGATCGACTACGACGTGCGCCGCGCCACGGGCGTGGGGCCGATCGCGCAGACCGGCCGGACCCACGCCTGGGTCTGGGGCGGCGCGGCCCAGGCGGGCCTGCGCTATCCCCTGGGCGGCTTCATGTTCGGGCCGCGCGTGGGCCTCGGCTTCACCGACGTGTCGGTGGACGCCTATCAGGAGGCGGGCGCCGCCGCCCGCTACGCGCTACGCCGCCCGCTCGGCCCAGGCGGTCAGCCTCGACGCCGCCATGCGGGCCGAGGTGGCCCTGCCCGGCCGCACCGAAGGGTTCGCGGAGGCGGGCTACGAGGACGAGGCCGGCTATAGCGCCGACCCGGTGGTCACCTCCCTGGTCGATCAATTCCGCCCTGCCGCTGGCCCGCGACGTGGGCAAGCCTGCGGGCGGGGAGCCGTTCGTCGCCCTGGGCGTGGTCCAGACCTTCGGCGGCCGGTTCACCGTCGGCGCCCGCTACAAAGGGCCCGCTTTCGGCGACCTGACCTCCCACGCCGGCGCCCTCAGCATCCGCGTGGCGTTCTAAGGCGGCTGTTCCTGACCCCGTCACCCTCGGCCTTGTGCCGAGGGTCCCTCTCGCCGGTGGCATTGAGCCTGGATGGCGGAATGCGGGGTCGCGGAGGCAGGGACCCTCGGCACAAGGCCGAGGGCGACGGGGAGTAGCGGGTCAGGCCGCGGACGCGCCCGCCGGCCGTTTCGATCACGGGGGGCGTCGGCGTCCTTCGGCTTGTGGTCGCGGTCGAGGTGGTCCCAGGAGGAGACCTCGGTGGGCCATGAGGTCGGAGCCGCCGATGCTGTCGGTCGGGGATCGGCGCCGCGGCCCATCTTCTCCAGCATGGCGTTGAGCTTGTTCAGCACCTGAGAACGTCGGTCGGTGCGGCCGATCGGCTTCCGGTGCAGCTCGCCGCGGACGTGGAAGGCGAACGGCTCGCCCTTCCACAGGAACTCCTCCCAGGCCATGGCGCGGGTGTCGGGATAGCCGAAGGAATTCGAAGCCCTTGGGGCTGGAATAGCCGGGCTTCTTGGGCGGCGTAGGACCAGCGGTCGGGCAGGAAGGCGTCGGCCAGGCGCTGGATCGGCGTCACGGTGCGCGGGCTGGAAGCCGGCGGCCGGGTCGAACACCGGCGTCGCCACCCCCGCCTTCAGGCCCCGCCGCTGGGTGAACTCCGCCAGCATGCCGTAGCCGGTGTCGCGCGAGGAGCCGATGGTGGTGCGCTGGCGGATGTCTTCCTGCACGGCGCGCTTGAGGTTCTTCAGCAGGTAGCGGCGCGAGGACCAACGGCCCTGGCGGCGCATCTCCGGGAAGCCCTGCCAGAAGGTCGAGATGTACTTGCCGCCCGGCCGCACCAGGTCCGGCGCCCAGCATGTCCTTGCGCCAGCCGGGCACTTCTGCAGGTCGAGTGACCATCAGGTGGGCGCAGGGGAAGTAGCGGAACTTCTGGTACCCGAGCGCGGAATTCCACGGCGCGCCCGAAGATGGCGAGAGGTCGTTCCGGGTCATGTGGTCGATGACCTCGCGCAGCCAATCGGGCCGCACGACGTAGAAGTCCGGGCTCGATGACCACGGCGTAGCGTGTGCGCACGTTCTCCAGGGCCAGGTTCAGCCCCGCCGCGTCGGGTGGTAGCTCGCCAGGAACTTCGACAGCAGCCGCCGATGTTCCTCCTCTTCCTCCGGCCTGGAGTGCAACAGGGGGAAGAAGGTAGGTCGAACGCCTCCTGCAGCCGTCGGGCCGGTGAACACCGCGCGCCGGGGGACGTATTCGGTGATCTCGCCGTAGTCGAAGAACTCTTCCTTGGCCTTGTCTCATGTACTCGTCGCGCGCAGGTCCGGCTGGACCTTGCCGCCGGGTGTTGGCGAGCTGGCGCAGGAAGGCCTTGATCCGCTTGTTGTTCAGGTGGACGGTCGTGGTTGTCGACCACGTTCCAATGGATCTCGCAGTCCTCGTTCAGTAGGCGGACCATCTCGTAGTTGTGCGCCGCCACCCGCTTGTGCAGCGGGGTCAGCACCGTGCAGAAGGTCGCCTCCATGACCTCCTGGCCGTCGAGGTGGTTGGGCCAGTAGGCGATCACAGACTTGTGGCGGCCGGCGGGATCGGCGCTCAGGGTCGCCCCGCCGACGATCGAGCGGCGGTCGCCGAACAGCACCCGGTTCGAGCGCCGCGTAGGCGCGCTGGCGAAGCTCCGCGGTTCGGATCGCCGTGCGGCCACTCCTTGCGCTCGATGCGGTCCAGCGCCTCGTCGAAGCCGAACGGGCTGTGCAGGTCCACCACCACGCAATAGGGGCGCACCGCGTCGGGCAGGCGCTTGAACAGCTCCGGGTTCACCAGCACCCAGGTGCGGCAGAGGATGGCCTCCAGGATCTTGGTCTTGAAGCCGCGCCCGAGCTCGGACAGCACCGCCCACGGCGCGCGAGGACGCTGAGCAGGCCCATCAGGTCGTCGACGATGCCGAGCGGCTTCACCCGCGGCGAATAGTCGGGGTGGTTCTTGACCCAGAACTGCCGCCCCGTGGCGCGGGAAGCGCCAGTCCGGCTTGCGGTCGCCCAGGCTCCCCACCGCTTGGTGGAAGCGCAGCAGGCCGTGATAGGTCAGCGGCCCGGGGTGGGAGGACATCACCCCGATCACCCAGTCGCGGCGCTTCTTGAGGTTGCGGCTCCCGCCCTTGGCCTCGATCTCCTGCAGGTACTCGTCGGTCAGGAAATAGGGCGCCTCCACCACCTCGCCGCGGAAGCCCAGCCAGGCCCAGTAGCGCGCCGCCGGGACCAGCCGCTCGATGGTCAGGATGCAGTCGGCGTACTTCGCGCCGGCCAGGTCGCGGTCCAGGAAGGTGCGGCGGTTGCGCTTGGTGTCGCGCTTGTCCTCCTCCTGCCGCGCCATGTCGTCGGTGGGCGCGGCTTCGTTGAGGGCGCGCACGGCGTCCTTGCGGTGGGGCAGTTCGAGGTTGTGCGAGCGCAGGATCAGCTTGGCGTTGGGCCAGCGGCGCTTGATGAACTTCCAGTCCTTCAGGGTGAAGGAGCCGTCGACCAGGATGTGGGTATAGTCCGGCGCATCCTCCGGCATCACCTCGGCCAGGGCGTCGACGTTCTTGCGGTGATGGAACACGTCGAAGGTGATGTTCCGATCACGGAAGTATTGGTGGCGGGACGCGAAATCCTTGGTCGAGGCCGTGCAGCCGGAAGTCCGGCGCGCTGAAGGTGTGGGGCGCCAGATGGAGGAGGTGGATGTCGCCCGACCGACGTGCTCACCGCGAACCAGGCCAACTGTCCAGGCCGTAAGACCTCGGTCACTCAACACGTCCTCTGCGCCGCCGGCTGAGGGCCGAACCTAGCGGCCGCCCCCTGGTTGCGCAACGGGGGCGTTCGGCCGCGAGCTTTTGGTATTGGGCGGCCGCGGCTTTGCGGTACGACAGGGGGGAACCTTCCGGGATCCGCAGAGATGTCCGCCACCGACCTGCCCGTCGCGCCCGCCGATCCAGCGCAGACGTGGCAGAAGGTCAAGCAGGCCCGCAACGACGGCCGCCCGCTGGAGGCGCTGGCCCTGGTCGAGCCGCTCCCGCGCCCGCTTCCCGTCCGAGTTCCGCTACGCCATGAGCCTGGCGGAGCTTCTGGTCATGCTGGAGCGGCTTGGAAGAGGCGGGGCCGGCGCTGCAGGCGGCGCGCGACCTCGGCCCGCCCGACGTGAAGACCGCCGAGCTGATCGAGCGGCTGGACCTGACCCGGCGCCCTGCGCCTGCTGAACGCCGCCGGCCGGCCGCAGGAGGCGATCGCCCTCTATCATCAGGTCGTGCGCGACAACCCCCTCGTCGGTGCGCAAGATCGAGGAATTCGCCCCGATCGTGAACCGGGCCGGCGAGGGCGATCTACCAGGCCGCGGGCGAGCCCTTCGGCGCGGCGGCGCGCGGGATCGTGGACGAGGTGCGCGAGCGGGGCATCGCGATCCGCAGCTTCGAGGAGATCGTCCGGCGAGCCGGCGCTGCTGGCGGCCCTGCAGGCGGTCGTGCGCACGACCAACGACTGGACGGTTCCCGGCAAGCCGCACTTCTTCAAGGCGATCCGCGAGGACGAGGCCCGCGCCGACCACCCGATCCTCAAGGCCGGCCTGCACCCCAAGCTGCTGGAGGGTCGCCAACGGCTTCTACGGCCTCTACACGCGCCTGGTCTCGGCCAACATCGTGCTGACCAGGACCGACGGGTCGGGCGAACGCGAGCGGCGGGGGTCCGAGGGCTGGCACCGCGATCCCGAAGACACCCCGATGTTCAAGATCTTCATCTAGCCTGAACGACGTGGACGAGGTCGGGCACGGGCCGTTCCAAGTACATCCCCAAGAGCCGGCCGGGCGGCCCCTACGAGTACCTGATGCCGCGGTTCGGGCGGGGCGTGTACGACCCGACCTACAAGACCAAGCCCGACTGGACCCAGGCCGACGCCGAGATCGATCCGGCCGACGTCGTGACCGTGCTGGGCAAGGCCGGGACGATGTTCTTCTGCGACACCTCCGGCTTCCACCGCGGCGGCTACTGCACGGTCACTGCGTCCGCTACTCCATAATCTGACGTCCACGCTCAAAGCCGGCGGAGAGAGGGACCCTCGGCACAAGGCCGAGGGTGACGGCGGCGTAGGATAAGTTCGGTGGTTGCGCGCCCGCCGTGTCACCAGGGAATGGTCTCCCCGTTGTGGCCGTAGAAGCCGTGCTGGCCGGTGCCGGCCTTGGCCTCGACCACGTCGATCACGCCCTTGGCGCTCTCCTCGACCGAAATCTGGGCGTTCGGCCCGCCGAGATCGGTCCGGACCCAGCCGGGGCTGATCGACAGCACCGTCAGCTTGCGCTCGCCGAGCCCGCGGGTGAAGTCGCGGGTCAGCTTGTTCAGCGCCGCCTTGCTGGCCGAATAGAGCAGCATGGCGAAGGCGAAGTCGGAGCCGACGCTGCCGAGGCCCGAGGTCATGAGGGCGATCACGCCGCCGTCCTTGACCTGGTCCTTCAGGCGGTCGGCGATCTGGATCGGCGCCACGGTGTTGGTGACGAACAACTGGGCTGTCTCCTCGCGGGTGACCTCGCCGATCGGCTTGTGCGGCCCCGGGGATGCCGGCGTTGACGAACAGCAGGTCCAGGGGCCGGCCGTCCAGGCTCCTGGCCAGGGCCTCCAGCGAGGCCGGGTCCTCGAGGTCCGCCGTGGCGACTTCTACCCTGCCGCCGCTCTGGTCGGCGAACGCCGCCAGGCCCTTGTCCGAGGCGGGCGAGCGCCGCGTCGCGATGACGTTCCAGCCGCGTCCGGCCAGCTCCTTGACCAGGCCGAGCCCGATGCCCCGCGACGCGCCCACCACGAGCGCGGTCCTGTCCGCCATGTCGTCCTCCCCATCTTTGTTATTGTTCAGGCCGCCGCGCAGGCTTCGAAGCCGCGCTTCAGCTCCGCCTCGTCCAGATTGCGCCCGATGAACACCATGCGGCTGTAGCGGTCCTCGTCCGGCCGCCATTCGCGCTGCAGGTCGCCCTCCAGGATCATGTGGACGGCCTGGAACACCAGGCGCTTGTCCTCGCCCTTGACGTCCAGGATGCCCTTGGCGCGCAGGATGTCGGGCCCCTGCGCCTGCAACAGCTCGTTGAGCCAGTGGGTGACCTTGACCCCGTCGATCGGCCGGTCGAGGCGCAGGGAGATCCCCTTGATGTCGTCGATCACGTGCTTGTGGCCGTGGTCGTGATGATCGTGGTCGTGGTCGCAGTCCTCGTCGTGGACGTGTCCCGGGTCGCCGTGGGCGGGGTTCAGGAATTCCGGCTCCAGCTCCACGATGCGGTCGAGGTCGAAGCCGCCGCGGCCGAGGATGGCGTCCAGCGGCACCTCGTGAGCGGGTGGTGCGGTGGATCGGCGCCAGGGGATTGAGCCGGCGCAGGCGCCCCTCCACCTCGGCCAGCTCGGCCTCGGTGACGAGGTCGGTCTTGTTCAGCACGATCTGGTCGGCGAAGGCGACCTGCTCGCGCGCCTCGCGGCTATCCTCCAGCCGCGCCAGCACGTGCTTGGCGTCCACCACGGTGGTGACGGAGTCGAGCTTGGTCCTGGCCCGCACGTCGTCGTCGACGAAAAAGGTCTGGGCCACCGGCGCGGGGTCGGCCAGGCCCGTGGTCTCGATCACGATGGCGTCGAACCCGCCCTTGCGCTTCATCAGGCCGGAGACCACGCGGATCAGGTCGCCGCGCACGGTGCAGCAGACGCAGCCGTTGTTCATCTCATAGACCTCCTCGTCGGAGCCGACGATCAGGTCGTTGTCGATGCCGATCTCGCCGAACTCGTTGACGATCACGGCGTAGCGCTTGCCGTGGTCCTCCGAGAGGATGCGGTTCAGAAGGGTGGTCTTGCCGGCGCCGAGGTAGCCGGTCAGCACGGTGACGGGGGTCTGGGACATTCTGGCTCGATAACCGGGAAGGCGCGGCGCCGGAACGCGGCCGCGCGGGAAGGGCTCAGCCCTGCAGATGGGGACGCCCGGGCAGGGTTTGAAGCAAGCCGCCGCGGGTTCCGAACGCCGCCGAGACCAGGAACAGCGCCGCGGCGGACAGGGTCATCACCGCGCCCGGCTCGACCCGCAGCGCCTGGGCGATCACCAGCCCCGCGCCTGACGCGAGGGCGGAGAGGAGAATGGCCGCTCCCGCCTGGCCGACGTAGGTCCGGGCCCAGAACCGCGCGGCGCCGGCCGGGATCATCATCAGGCCGACGGTCATCAGCGCACCGAACGCGCGGAAGCCGGCGACAAGGTTCACCGCCACCAGCATCATCAGCAGCATGTGGATCAGGTCCGCCCGCACGCCGAGCGCGCGCAGGAACCCCGGGTCCGCCCCCTCGGCCACGAAGCCGCGGATGAACAGGGCGAGCGCGATCAGGGTCGCGGTGGCGGCCAGGGCGGCCATCACCAGCCAGCGCCAGTCCAGCGCCGTGGCGGCGCCGAACAGCAGGCCCTCCAGCGCCTCCGGGTCGTGCCGGCGGCCGAGGATCAGCACGCCGAGCGCCAGGGCGCTGAGGTAGAACATCGCGAAGGACGCGTCCTCCGGCAGCCGTCCCGACCGCGCGAACAGGCTCGACAGCGCCGCCACGATCAGGCCGGCGATCAGCGCCCCGATGGTCAGGGCGAACGGGTCGGGCCCGACCATCAGATAGGCGATGGCCGCGCCCGGCAGGATGCCGTGGGACAGGGCGTCGCCCATCAGGCTCATGCGGCGCGCGATCATCAGGACGCCCAGCGGCGCCCCGCCGAACGCCAGGGCCAGGGCGCCCGCCCGGCGCTCTTCAGCGCAGTCAGGCCTACAGTTGTCGTCTCGATCATGCCGCCTCGTGGTGGTCGCAGACGGGGGCGTCTTCGCTCCAGGCCTCGGAAAGGCGGCGGGCCTCAAGCAGGTGCTCGGGCTTCAGCGCCTCGTCGGTGGGGCCCCAGGCGACCTTGTCGCGCGCCAGCACCAGGGTGTCGGGGCAGACTCGGCGGACCATCTCCAGGTCATGCAGCACCATGATCACCATGCGCCCCTCGCGCGGCCAGCGGGCCAGGAGCGCGATCAGGTCGTCGGTGGTGCGCGTGTCGATGGCCGAGAACGGCTCGTCCAGCAGGATCAGGCGCGCGTCCTGCACCAGCACGCGCGCGAACAGCGCCCGCTGCAGCTGGCCGCCGGAGACGGTGTCGATCGGCCGGTCCTCGAAGCCGGTCAGGCCCACGGCCGCGATCGCCTCGCCCAGGCGCTGGCGGTCGGCGCGGGTGATCCGGCCGAACAGGCCGCGCCGGCCCCACAGGCCCAGGGTCACCAGGTCCTCGATGGTCAGGGGGAACTGGGCGGTTCAGCCCCGGCTCCTGCGGCAGGTAGGCGATGTCGGCGGGCTTCAGGCCGTCGAGCTCGATGCGGCCCTCCAGCGGCTGCAGGGCGCCGGCGATGCCCTTGAGCAGGGTCGACTTGCCCGAGCCGTTCGGCCCGACCACGGCGGTCAGCCGGTCGCGCCCGAAGGCGCCGTCCAGGTGGTGCACCGCCGGATGACGCTCGTAGCCCAGGGTCAGGTCGTGCAGGCGCACCCCGGTCATCGGCCGCTCCCGACCAGCGCCAGGGCGACCGCGCCCCAGACCACGGCGCAGCCGGCGAGCGCCAGCGCCAGCCGCGCCCCCAGCCCCACCTGCATCGGATTGAAGCGTCCCGGTCCCATGCGTCGGCTTATACCCCGTTATAGTGTAACAGGCGAGAGGCTCCGGCGCTCACAATTCATGCCCCTGCATCCGCCGTGCGGGCGGCCTTGGCCGCGGCGATCTGGGCGAGCGCGACCCCCGCCAGGGCCGCCGCGCCGCCGGCCATCTGCTGCACGCTCATCGGCTCGGCGAACAGCAGCCAGCCCAGAAGCGCGGCCAGCACCGGCTGCACCAGGATCACCACCGAGGCGGTGGCCGCGGGCAGGCGCCCGAGCGCCCAGGCGATGGCGCCCTGGCCGGTCACGTGCACGACCGCGAGCCCGATGCACGCCAGCCAGCCGGCGGGGCCGGCCGGGACGATGCGCTCGTGCAGCAGGGCGGCGGCGGCGAGCAGCAGCGGGATCCCCGCCGCCGACGACCACAGCATGATCGGCCAGGCGCCCTGGTCGGCGCGCGCCTTGCGCACGATCAGCATGTAGATGGCGTACCAGATGGCCGTGGCCGCCGAGAGGGCGTCGCCGAGCCGCGGGTTCGGCCCGCCGCCGCCGCCCTTGGCCGCCGCGATCGCCCAGACGCCGGCCATGGCCAGGGCGAGGCCGAGCAGGAACGCCTTGGCCGGCCGCTCGCGCAGCATCAGCCAGGCGGCCAGGGTCACCACGATCGGCGACAGGTTGGCCAGGATGGTGGCGTCGGCCACCGTGGTCAGGGCGATGCCGTAGTGCCAGAAGCCGAGGTCCAGGGCGAAGAACACCCCGGCGACCAGCACCATCGTCGACGGCGGCGGCAAGCCGGCGCCGGGCCGGCCCAACGACGACGTCGTCGTCGTCGTCCGCGCCGCGATCACCGCCAGGGCCGGCAGGGCCAGGGTCAGCCGCCAGAATCCGGCCGCGGCCGGGCCCGTTTGGGTCAGCCTGACCAGGATGGGGGCGAAGGCGATGGCGGCGGCGCCGGCGATCAGAACGAGGGTCGCCGTGGTGCGGGCGGCGCGGCCTTGGGTCATGCGGCCGTTTGCCAGACGCCGCCGGTCAGGAAAAGCCCAATTGGCGGCGGATTTCGGCGGGGTCGGCCCCCGCCTCGCGCAGCGACCGCAGGGTCTGCGACCGGTCCCGCTTGGCAGGCGCTTGCCGTCCGGGCCGAGGATCAGGCGGTGGTGGCGATAGGCCGGCGCGGGCAGGCCGAGCAGGGCCTGCAGCAGGCGCTGGACATGCGGCGCGTCCTTCAGGTCCTCGCCGCGGATCACATGGGTCACGCCCTGCAGGGCGTCGTCGACCACGCTGGCCAGGTGATAGGCGACGCCGAGCCCCTTGCGGGCCAGCACCACGTCGCCCGCCGTCTGCGGCCGCGCCGGCAGGACGCCGGCGTCGAGGTCGACGAAGCTCAGGCGTCCCACGCGGGCCCCAGCGCCCGCCGCGCCGCCGCCAGCGACAGCCGCCAGGCGAAGGCCTCTCCCCTCGCCACGCGCGCCGCCTCCTCGTCAGCCGGCAGGGGCGCGCCGACGAAGACTTCGGCCGGGCCGTGGGGCGCGCGGGCGATCTCGTCCAGCACCTCCTGGCGGGTGCGGAAGCAGCGGTAGACCAGGCCGCGGGCGCGCAGGCTCTCCAGGGCCGCGTGATAGTCGTCCAGATGCTCGGACTGGCGGCGGACGGGCGTCTCCCACCCGACGCCGAGCCAGGCCAGGTCCTCGTAGATCGCCGCCTCGAAGGCGGAGCGGCAGCGCTCCGCGTCGATGTCCTCGATCCTGAGCAGGAACCGCCCGCCGGCCTCGCGCGCCGCCTCGATCGCCGTCAGGGTCGAAAAGGCGTGGCCGCGGTGCAGATAGCCGCTCGGCGAGGGGGGCGAAACGGGTGGGTGAAGGTCGGCGTCACGGCTCCTGACCGCTATATGGAGGCGCCCGGCCGGCGCAAGCGGCGATCGGGGCATGCGGGACGGAGCGCGAGATGGACGAGGGCGAGGGCCTGATCGAGGGCAAGGGCCCGCCGGCGGAGGCGGAGCGGCGGCGCACGATCGCGGCGCTGGCGGCGCGCCAGCCGCCCAGTCAGTTCGTGCCCTATCGCGGCGGCTATCTGAAGGCGCCGGTGATCGAGCTGCCGCACGACCTCCTGGTCTATCGGGTCGAGAACGGCCGGCTGATCGCCGAACTGGCCGAGCACGCCCGCGCCCATGGCGAGGATCTGGCCTCGCTCGGCGCCCGGCAGGACAGCGCCGCGGTGCAGCGCCTGCTGCACGACTTCCTGGCGGCCAAGGCGCGCGACCCCCGCGGCCCGGTGCTGCAGGAGCTGGAGCGGGTCGCCCAGCAGACCGAGCCGCTGCTGATCACCGAGGACGGCGTGCTGGTGAACGGCAACCGGCGCCTGGCGGCCATGCGCGCCCTGATGCGGCGCGACCCGGCGCGCTACGCCGGCTTCGCCTCGGTGGCCGCGGCCGTGCTGCCCGCCGACGCCGACCTCGCCGACATCGAGTCGGTTGAGGCGGCGCTGCAGCTCGCGCCCGACACCAAGCTCGCCTACGGCTGGATCAACCGCCGCCTGAAGATGCGCCGCCAGTGCGACGAGCTGGGCCTGCCGGTGGAGACCATCGTCGCCTCCTACCGCCTCGCCGGCCCGGAACAGCTCGAGCTGGAGATCGCCGAGCTGGCCCTGGCGGAGGACTACCTGGCCACCTTCTGCGGCGCGCCGGGGCGCTACTCCCTGGTGGACGACGCCGAGCTGCTGTTCGTGGGGCTGCACGCGCGGCTGGCGGTGCTGCCGGCCTCGCTGCAGCGCCTGTGGCGGCTGGCGGGCTTCGCCATGATCCACGGGAGGGCGGCCATCGCCGGGCCGTTCGACCGACAGTTCCCGTTCGCGCCGCCGGCGCCCGAGCACATCGCGGTCTGGGCCATGCGCCGCTTCGCCGAGGAGCGCGGCCTGCTGGCCGAGGGCGATCCAGACGCGGCGGGATCGCTCGACCGCGCCACGCGGCAGAACCTGGAGACGGTGCTGGCTGATCCGGCCAGGAGCCAGGAGATCGCCCCGGCCCTGTCGGTCCTGATGGAGCGGCTGCGCTCGGAGCACCAGGACCTGGCCTCGCCCCTGCGCATGATGCGGCTGATCGAGAAGCTGCGGCAGACCATGAACGCGGTGCAGCCCGACCGACTCGACAAGACCCAGAAGCGCCGGCTGCGCGTGGAGATCGCCGCCATCGAGGCCCAGGCGGCGATCCTGCTCGGCGATCGCGAGCGGGGCCGCAGACGGCCTCGGCGGCCGGCTCGCCCGGCTGCTGGGCCGCCGCTGAGCGGCGTTCAGGCCTCCAGCTCGATGTCCCAGTAGAGGTAGTCGAGCCAGCTTTCGTGCAGGTGGTTGGGCGGGAAGCGGCGGCCGCGGTCCTGCAGCTCGAACATCGAGGGCCGGCGCGGATGGGCGTGCGGGTGCATGGCCGCCTCGCGCGGGGTGCGCCCGCCCTTGGTCAGGTTGCAGCGCGCGCAGGCGGTGACGATGTTCTCCCACGTGGTGCGCCCACCGCGCGAGCGGGGGATCAGGTGGTCGAAGGTCAGGTCCTCGCCCGTGCCGCAGTACTGGCAGCTGAACGAGTCCCGCAGGAACAGGTTGAACCGGGTGAAGGCCGGCGGCCGGTCCTGGGCGACGAAATGCTTCAGCGACACCACGCTCGGCAGGTGCATCTCGAAGGACGGGGAGTGGATCTTGGTCTCGTAGGTGGAGATCACGTCAACCCGGTCGAGGAACACGGCCTTGACCACCTCCTGCCAGGGCCACAGCGACAAGGGATAGTAGGACAGCGGCCGGTAGTCGGCGTTCAGCACCAGGGCCGGACAGCCAGACGGCGGGCGGGTCAGCACCGCGGGACGGCTAGACGCCTGCATGGCCGGACCTCCGCCTGCGACGTCGTTCAATCGATACGAGACCTACGAAGCGACTGAAGACGAGCCTCCTTCACCGCGCCGGCGCGGCGAATCGGGAGAGCCGCCGGCTCCGGCGCGGCAGAGCTATAGGCGATTTTGCGCGACAGCTCCATGACGAGATCGCCATTTCTCCCTCCCCTCATGGGGAGGGACGGCCGCATAGCGGCCAGGGTGGGGTGTGTTTCCAGACTCCCCCACCCCCGCCGCCGCTTCGCGGCGTCTTCCCTCCCCATGAAGGGGAGGGAGGGCGCTCGGTCAGGCGAGGCGCTTGAGTTCGTCGACGAGGTCGGTCTTTTCCCAGGAGAAGCCGCCGTCGGCGTCCGGGGTGCGGCCGAAGTGGCCGTAGGCGGCGGTGCGGGCGTAGATCGGCTTGTTCAGGCCCAGGTGCTCGCGGATGGCGCGCGGGCTGCAGCCGCCGACCAGCTCGGGCAGGACGCTCTCCAGCTTGGCGGGATCGACCTGGCCCGCGCCGTGCAGGTCCACGTAGAAGGACAGCGGCTTGGACACCCCGATCGCATAGCCGATCTGGATGGTGCACTTGTCCGACAGGCCGGCGGCCACGACGTTCTTGGCCAGGTAGCGGGCGATGTAGGCGGCCGAGCGGTCCACCTTGGTCGGGTCCTTGCCCGAGAAGGCCCCGCCGCCGTGGGGCGCCGCGCCGCCGTAGGTGTCGACGATGATCTTGCGCCCGGTCAGGCCGCAGTCGCCGTCCGGCCCGCCGATGACGAAGTTGCCGGTGGGGTTCACGTGCCACTCGGTCTCGTCGGTGATGAAGCCGTCGGGCAGCACGCCGCGGATGTAGGGCTCCACGATCACCCGCACGTCGGCGGGGCTGAGGCCCTCCTTGTGCTGGGTCGACAGCACCAGCGAGGCGGCGCGCACCGGCTTGCCGTTCTCATAGACCAGGGTGACCTGGCTCTTGGCGTCGGGCTCCAGGCCCGGCTCCTGGCCCGAATGGCGGGCGTCGGCCAGCACCTTCAGGATGTTGTGCGAATACTGCAGCGTGGCCGGCATCAGCTCGGGCGTCTCGTTGGTGGCGTAGCCGAACATGATGCCCTGGTCGCCGGCGCCCTCGTCCTTGTTGCCGGCGGCGTCCACGCCCATGGCGATGTCGGCCGACTGGGCGTGCAGATAGCAGGCGTATTCGGCCGTGGCCCAGTGGAAGCCGTGCTGCTCGTAGCCGATGTCCTTGACCGCGGCGCGGATGCTGTCCTCAAGGCCCTCGATCACGTCGCCGGGGCCGCGCACCTCGCCGGCGATGATGATCCGCTGGGTGGTGACCATGGTCTCGCAGGCCACCCGCGCATAGGGGGTCAGCGCCCAGGAAGGCGTCCACCACCGTGTCCGAAATCCGGTCCGCCACCTTGTCCGGGTGGCCTTCGGAAACGCTCTCGCTCGTGAACAAGTAGGATGTACGCGCCACCCGGAGCCTCCATACTTTCTGAGCCGCTCGACGGGGCGGCGGTTGCCGAGGCAACGTATAAGGATATCCTTATGTGGCTCAAGAGAGCAGTCGAGCTTGAGCTCAGACGCCTCTTCGTCGTCGGCCAGGGAGCGCACCAGTTCGAGCACCCGGCGGCGCACGCGCGGCTTGTTGATCCTCGGGAAGGTCGCGGCCAGCTCCAGCCCTTCGGGCGTCATCAGGAAGTCGTGGACGAACTTGCTCGGGGCCTTCTTCGGCCATGCCGGCTGGCCGCGGTCGGGTCGGTCAGGCCTTCGAAGAAGTAGGAGACGGGCGAGGCGAGGAAGCGGGCGATCTCATAGAGCTTGGAGGCGCTGATCCGGTTGGCGCCGCGCTCGTACTTCTGCACCTGCTGGAAGGTGAGGCCCAGCGCCTCGGCCAGCCGCTCCTGGCTGATGCCGAGCAGGCGCCGGCGCGTGCGCACGCGCTGGCCCACATGGGTGTCGACGGGATTGGGCGACCTCTGAGTGTCGCTGGTCTTATCGATCATCCGTTTCTTCTCGCGCCCCGGTCGTGCGCCGTGTGTCGGTCATTCATCCGGCCTTGTCGACCGGATTTTGCCGCTGCGGGAGGTTGTGGCCCCATATAGAGCCAATGCAGACAACGTCAGGAAAGCCGCCAGCGGCGCATCGCCAAGACGACTGTAGGTAGTATTGCGCAAGGCCGGAGGAAGCGGCGCATCGATTACACCGGAACGGCCAAGCTCAAGCTTGGCGCCGGGCAGGATACGCCCGTAGGCGTCGATGATCGCGGACACGCCCGTGGGCGTAGCGCGCACGATCGGCAGGCCCTCCTCGATGGCGCGGTAGCTGGCGAGGTTCAGGTGCTGGATCGGTCCGGAGGTGGCGCCGAACCAGGCGTCGTTGGAGACGTTGACGATCCAGGCCGCCCGCACGCCGCTGCGCCGCGCGCCCTCGCGGGTGAAGCCGGGATAGAGGCTCTCGTAGCAGATCAGCGGCTGGACCGGCGGCGCCCCCTCGGGACGGATTGGCGCCGGCGGCGGACCGAACGAAAAACTATCCCCTATATGGGTTAGGTCCTTGAAACCGAGCGGCGTCAGCAGGCTCTCGGCCGGCAAGTATTCGCCGAAGGGGACGAGCCGGTGCTTGTCGTAGACGGCGGTCACCTCCAGGCCCTGCGGCCGGGCCACGAGCGCGATCAGGCTGTTGAAGTAGACGGGCTTGGCCGGCCCCATGGCCTCGCGATAGGCGCCGAGCAGCAGGGCCTCGCCGGGGTGCATCGCCCGCCGGATCGCGTCGGCGGTCCAGGTGTCGGGGGCCAGGAAGTCGTTGGCCGCGTCCGGGATGGCGCCTCCGACCAGACCACGATATCGGGCGGCCGATGTGCGGGGGCGGCGGTCAGTCCGACGTAGCTATTGAAAATTGAGCGGAAATTGCCCTCGTCGTATTTCGCGAGCTGGGGCACGTCAGGCTGCACAACCCTGACGATGGGCGCGTCCGGCCGGGGTGCGACCGGATGTCGCAGGCGAAGCGCTCCATAGCCCCACAGCAGGACCAGCGCCGCGGCCGCGCAGGCCGGCGGGCCGAATCGGGAACGGCGTGTTCCCTCGCCCAATGGCGCGGCGAACGCGGCCGCCAGGGCCAGGGTGATCCAGGTCAGGCCATAGGCGCCGAAGACGCTCGCCGCCTGGGAGACCGGCGATCCGGCGCGCCAGGTCTCGCCGGCAGGTTCCAGGGAAAGCCGGTCAGCAGATGGCCGCGCAGCCACTCGAACACGGTCAGCACGCCGGCGAACACGAGGATCCTCAGCGGACCGCGCGGCCGCAGGGCCCGGTACGCCGCCATGGCCGCGCCCCAGAACAGGCCCATGCCGGCCGGCAGCAGGGCCACCGCGAACGGCGCCATCCCAGCCCTGGCCCTTGGCGTCGACCATGAAGGCCTCCGCCACCCACCAGCAGCCGACCAGGAAATAGGCGAAGGCGGCGAGCCAGCCGCGCCAGAACGCCGAGCGCAGCGGCCGTGGGCCGGGCGCTTCGTCCGCCAGGTGCATCAGAAGGGCCCAGCCGAGCAGGCCGGGCAGGACCCCGAACGGCGGGAAGGCGACCGCGGCCAGCCCGCCGGCGGCCAGGGCCAGGGCCCCCGCCACCTTCGGCCCGGGATGGAAACTCACGCGTCCTGTCCGGTGGAGGCCGCCTTGGCCGGCTCGGTCCCGTCCGCCGGGGGGCGGCGCGTGGGCCGCACCCGCACGCGCTTGATCCGGCGCGGATCGGCGTCGACCACTTCGAAGTCGAAGCCGGCCGGATGCACGATCACCTCGCCTCGCTGGGGCAGGCGGCCGGCCACCGCGCTGACCAGGCCGGCGACGGTGTCGATCTCCTCCTCGAAGTCCGGCGGGGTCAGGTCGACGCCCAGCACGGCCTCGAGCTCGTCCAGCTCCGCCCGGCCGTCGGCCTCATAGACGCCGCCGGGACGCGGGATGATCTGGGCGGCGACCTCGTCGTACTCGTCGTCGATCTCTCCGACGACGGCCTCGACCAGGTCCTCCATGGTCACCAGGCATCCACGCCGCCGTACTCGTCGATGACCATGGCCATGTGGATGCGGGCGGCCTGCATCTTCACCAGCAGGTCCGCGGCGCGCATGGAGCCCGGAACGTAGAGGATCTGCCGGCGGAGCTTCTTCAGCACCGGCTCCTTCCAGCCCGGCCGGCGCGCCTCGCCGCCCGGCGGCTGCAGGAGCTTGAACACGTCGCGGATGTTGGCGACGCCGATCGGCTCGTCGAGCGTCTCGCGATAGATCGGCAGGCGCGAATGCTCGGCCTCGGCGAAGGCGCGGACCACCTCCTCGAAGGTGGCGGAGACGTCCAGGGCGACGATGTCGGCGCGGGGGGTCATGACCTCCGACACCCGCAGCGTCTTGAACGCCTCGGCCTGGTCGACGATGTCCACCGGCGCGGCCGCGCCCGCCGGGCCGGTCTCCGGCTCCTGGCGCGCGGCGGGCGCCTCGCCGCCGAGCCGGCGGCCGAGTGCGATCAGCCAGCCGCCCAGGCCGCCGGGCTCGCCCTGTCGATCGTTGTCGTCAGCCGGCATGCGCCCCGACGCCCCCGCTCCGCATAGGGATCGGCGACGCCGAGCCCCGCCAGCACCGAGCGCTCCAAAGCCTCCATCGCCTCAGCCTCCGCCTCGGTCTGGTGGTCGTATCCTACAAGATGCAGCACCCCATGCGCCACGAGATGCGTCAGGTGGTCGGCCAGGGTCTTGCCCTGCGAGGCCGCCTCACGCGCGCAGACGCCATAGGCCAGGGCGATGTCGCCCAGGTGCGGCCGCGCGGTCGCGGGCGCGGGGAAGGACAGGACGTTGGTCGGGCCGCCCTTGCCGCGGAAGCGGACGTTGAGGTCGGCGATCTCGCCGTCGTTGGTCAGCAGCACCGAGGCGCCGCCGTGGGCCTTGATCGCCGCCAGCGACGCGTCGGCCGCGCGCATGGCGATCTGCTCCGCGTCCGGCAGGGCGGCGCTCCAGGCGGGGTCCTCGATCTCGACGTCGATCACCGGCCGCTCCGGCCGAGCGGCTTGGCGGAGTCGGCGTCATAGGCGCGCACGATGCGCTCGACCAGCGGGTGGCGGACCACGTCCTCGGCCGAGAAGCGGGCGATGCCGACGCCCTTGACGCCTTCCAGGATCGAGACGGCGTGGGCGAGGCCGGAGTCGCCGGGATTGACCAGGTCCACCTGGCTGGGATCGCCGGTCACGGCCATGCGCGCGCCTTCGCCCAGACGGGTCAGCACCATCTTGGTCTGCAGGCGCGAGGCGTTCTGGGCCTCGTCCATGATCACGAAGGCGTGGTTCAGGGTGCGCCCGCGCATGAAGGCGACCGGCGCCACCTCGATCTCGCCGCGGTCGCGCCGGCGGCGAAGCTGTTCGGGCCCGACGATGTCGGTCAGGGCCTCCCAGATCGGGGCCATGTAGGGGTCGACCTTCTCGGTCAGGTCGCCGGGCAGGAAGCCGAGCCGCTCGCCGGCCTCCACCGCCGGCCGGGTGACGATCAGCCGGTCGACCTCGCCCCTTGAGCAGGAGGGAGGCGCCGTAGGCCACGGCCAGGAAGGTCTTGCCGGTGCCCGCGGCCCCAGCGCCAGCACCAGCTCGTTGGCCGCGAGCTGGTCCAGATACCGCGCCTGGGCCGCCGTCTTGGGCGCGATGGCGCCGCGCCGGCCGACGGGCAGGCCGCCGCGGGGGCCGGGCGCGCCGCCGCCCCCGCCCTCGGTCCGGGCCGCCGACAGGGCCACCCGCACGTCGGCCTCGGTGATCTCCGCGCCCGCGTCGGCACGCTCGGCGATGACCTTGACCGCCCGCTTCACCGCCGCGCGGCCCCTGGAGTCGCCGCGGATCGAGACGCCGCCGCCGGGCGTCTCCAGAAGGACGTGGAAGGCGTCTTCGAGCAGGGCGGCGTGGCGGCTGTGGGGGCCGGCGACCGCGCGGACGGCGGTCTCGGACAGGGGCAGGAACTCCTCGCTGCGCGGGCTCAAGCGGCCTCCAGCTCCAGCGCGCCGGCCAGGCTGTTCCGGGCGGCGGCCTCGATCCTGACCGGAACGACCTGGCCGAGCAGCCGTTGCGGCGCCTCGGCGTGGACGGCCTGCAGGTAGGGGCTGCGGCCGATGATCTGGCCCGGATGGCGGCCGGGCTTCTCGAACAGCACCGGCAGGGTGGCGCCGACCACCGAGGCGTTGAACGCGCGCTGCTGGTCCTCCAGCAGGGCCCTGCAGCCGGGCCAGCCGCTCGGCCTTGACCGCCTCGGCGACCTGGCCGGGCATGCCGAGGCGGGGGTGCCCGGGCGGCGCGAATACTTGAACGAGAAGGCGGAGGCGTAGCGGGCCTGGCGCACCAGATCGAGCGTCCGCCTCGAAGTCCGCGTCGGTCTCGCCGGGGAAGCCGACGATGAAGTCGCCGGAAAGGGCGATGTCCGGCCGCGCCGCGCGGATGCGCTCGACCAGGCGCAGGTAGTGCTCGCCGGTATGGCCGCGGTTCATCGCCTTCAACACCCGGTCCGACCCCGCCTGCACCGGCAGGTGCAGATAGGGGCATCAGGGCGGGCTCCTCGCCGAACGCGGCGATCAGGGCCTCGTCATGTCGCGCGGATGACTGGTGGTGAAGCGGATGCGGTCCAGGCCCTCGATGCGGGCCAGCCGCCGGATCAGGGCCGCCAGGCCGCCGCCCTCGCCGTCGTCGTAGGCGTTGACGTTCTGGCCCAGCAAAGTGACCTCGCGCACGCCGCGCGCCGCCAGGGCCCGCGCCTCCGCCTCGATGGCGGCGGCGGGCCGAGAGTATTCGGCGCCGCGGGTGTAGGGCACCACGCAGAAGGTGCAGAACTTGTCGCAGCCTTCCTGCACGGTCAGGAACGCCGAATAGCCGTCGCCGCCGCGCTCGCCGGGCAGGGCGTCGAACTTCTCGTCCGGGGTGAAGTCGGCGGCCAGGCGCCTCGCCGGACGCGCGGCTGGCGCGGGCGATCAGCTCGGGCAGGCGGTGGTAGGACTGCGGCCCGACCACGAGGTCCACGGCGGCGCGCGGCGCATGATCTCCTCGCCCTCGGCCTGGGCGACGCAGCCGGCCACGGCGATGGTCATGGCCCCGCCGGCCTCGGCCTTGCGGTCCTTCATCCGGCGGATCTGGCCGAGTTCGGAATAGACCTTCTCGGTCGCCTTCTCGCGGATGTGGCAGGTGTTCAGCACCACGAGGTCCGCGCCCTCGGCCTCGTCGGTCAGGCGATATCCCAGCGGACGCAGGACATCGGCCATCCGTTCGCTGTCATAGACGTTCATCTGACAGCCGTAGGTCTTGATGTAGAGGCGCTTCTGCAGAGGCTCGCTCATCGCCGCGGTTATGGGGGCGGGGCAGGCTGGGCGCAAGCAAGGAGACGATGATGGCGTACGAGCTCTACTATTGGCCCACGATCCAGGGGCGGGGAGAATTCATCCGGCTGGCGCTGGAGGAGGCCGGCGCGGACTATGTCGACGTCGCCCGCGAGGAGGGCGGCATGGACCTGATGATGGCGCTGATGGACGGCGCCGTGCGCCCGCCGTTCGCCCCGCCGTTCCTGAAGGACGGCGCCCTGCTGGTCGGCCAGCGCGCGGAGATCCTGTTCCACCTCGGCCCCAAGCTCGGCCTCGCGCCCGCGGACGGGGCCGACCGGCTGTGGGCGCACCAGCTGGAGCTGACCATCACCGACTGGGTGCAGGAGGTCCACGACACCCACCATCCGGTCGGGGCGAGCTTCTACTACGAGGACCAGAAGCCGGAGGCCAAGCGACGCTCCGGCGAGTTCGTGAAGGAGCGGGCGCCGAAGTTCCTCGGCTGGTTCGAGACGGTGCTGGAGCGCAACCCGGACGGGCCGGCTCACCTGGTCGGGCGGGGCGCTGGCCTATCCGGACCTGTCGCTGTTCCAGATGGTGGAGGGCTGCGGTACGCCTTCCCCAAGGCGATGAAGCGGCTGGAGCGCGACTATCCCAAGGTCGTCGCGCTGCACGACGCGGTGGCCAGGCGCCCGAAGATCGAGGCCTACCTCGCCTCGTCCCGCCGCATCCCGTTCAACGAACAGGGCATCTTCCGCCACTATCCGGAGCTGGACGGCTGACTGGACCCGTCACCCTCGGCCTCGTGCCGAGGGTCCCTGCCTCCGCGACTCCTGCGCCTGACTACCCTGGCTCAATGCCGGCGGCGCGAGGGACCCTCGGCACAAGGCCGAGGGTGACGGAGGTTGGGAAGCGGGCGGAGCGGCGACGCCTCGCGCGTCACTCGTCCTTGATGGGCACGCCGTAGAGTTCCAGGCGGTGGTCGACGAGCTTGTAGCCGAGCTTGCGGGCGATGGCCTCCTGCAGGGCTTCGATCTCCTCGTCGACGAACTCGATCACCTGGCCGGTCTTCATGTCGATCAGGTGGTCGTGGTGGGTCTCGGGCGCCTCCTCGTAGCGCGAGCGGCCGTCGCGGAAGTCCAGGCGCGCGATGATCCCCGACTCCTCGAACAGGCGCACGGTCCGGTAGACCGTGGCGATCGAGATGTGCGGGTCGACCTCGTGGGCGCGGCGGTAGAGCTCCTCCACGTCCGGGTGGTCGTGCGAGTTCGACAGCACGCGGGCCACCACCCGGCGCTGGTCGGTCATGCGCATGCCCTTCTCGATGCAGAGGTTCTCGATGCGGTCCAGACGGTCCCCGTGGCGGACGTGGCGGCCAGGATAGCCTCAGGCCGCAGGGCTGTTAAGGGTGCGGCGCAGCACCAGGGCGTCCATGGCCCGGCGCCGTCCGCGCGGGCGTAGTAGCCGCGCCCGCACGCCGGCCTGCTCGAACCCCGTCGCGCGGTAGAGCGCCGTGGCCGCGTCGTTGTCGGCCGCCACCTCCAGATAGAGCGCCCCGCCGCCGCGCCGGGCCGCCTCCAGCGCCGCCGCCTCGACGAGGCCGAGGCCGATCCCCCGCCGCCGCGCGCGGGGCGCCACAGCCAGGGTCAGGATCTCTGCTTCCCCGCCGATGGCGCGCGCCACGAGAAAGCCGGCCACGCCCCTCGGCGTCCTCGACCAGCAGGCCGAAGCCGCCCATGGCGGTCATCAGCCGCGCGATGTCCGGCGCCGTCCACGGCGCGTCGAACGCCTGGGCGTGGACGCCCGCCAGGGCCTCGGCGTCGTCGTGGTCGGCGGGGCGCAGCTTCACGCGGGCAGGCGCGCGTCCGGCGCGCGCAGATAGATCAGGCCCGGCGGCCGCGCCGGCGCCTCGGCGGCCGCGGCCAGGCGGGCGACGACGGCGGGGTCGGCGGTCTCGACGTCGAGGACAATCGCGGCGGGCAGGCGGTCGGCCAGCAGGCGCGCGCCGGAGCCGAGCAGGCGCACCGGGCGCCCGGCCGCGAGCGCCGCGACCCGCGCCACGGCGTCGGCGCGGTCCAGCGCCTCGGGCGGCGCCAGCGGCTGTCCGGCCGCGAAGGCCTGCAGATAGACCTGCCCCCGCCGCGCATCGACCGCGGCGACCGTGACGGCCGCGGCGTCCCTCGCCCGCCGAGGCGGCCAGGGCCTCGAGCGTGCCGATCCCGACGCAGGGGATGTCCAGCGCCAGGCCCAGGCCCTTGGCGAAGGCGAGGCCGACCCGGAGGCCCGTGAACGAGCCGGGCCCGACGGTGACGGCGACGCGGTCGAGATCAGCGAAGGCCGCGCCGGCCTCGGCCATGACCGCTTCGACCAGCGGGGCGAGGCGCTCCTGGTGGCCGCGGCTCATCGGCTCGCGGCGCGCGGCGCGCGTGCGGCCGCCGTCCACGACCGCCGCCGAGCAGGCCTCCAACGCCGTATCGATGGAAAGGACGATCAACGCCGGCCGATCAGGCGAACCAGCCCGCCTCCTCGAAACTCAGGCGCGGGGCGCGGGGCGCGAGCTTGGACGGATCGCCCTTGCCGATCGAGCAGATGAAATTCGACTTGATCTGCGAGCCCGCGAAGAAGTCGCGGTCCACGCCGGCGTTGTCGAACCCGGACATCGGCCCGCAGTCGAAGCCCAGGCCCGCGCCGCCATGATGAAGTAGCCGCCCTGCAGGGTGCCGTTGCGGAAGGCGGTGATCTGGGCGACCTCGGGCGCGGCGAACCAGTCCTTGGCCGTTGGGGCGGCGGGGAACAGGCGCGGCAGCTCGCGGGCGAAGTCGAGGTCGTAGCCGATGATGACGGTGGCCGGCGCCTTCAGGACCTTCTCGGCGTTGGTGGCGCTGAGGTGCGGCTTCAGCCGCGCCTTGCCCTCCTGCGAGCAGACCCAGACGAACCGCGCGGGGGAGCAGTTGGCGGAGGTGGGGCCGAGCTTGGTCAGCTCGTAGATCGCCCGCATCTCGACCTCGGAGACCGGCTCGTCGGTCCAGGCGCCGTGCGAGCGCCCGTCGCGGAAGACCTGGTCCAGGCAGTGGTCGTCGATCGGGCGGGACATGCGGTCACCTTGTTGAATGGGCGTGGTTCCGCAACAGCATAGGTTGCGGATCGGACGCGGCAACCGCGATCTGGCGGCGTGGGGCCGGGCGCGCTAGAGGGTCTGTTCGACCCGGGTCACCTCGGGAACGTAGTGCTTCATCATGTTCTCGACCCCGGCGCGCAGGGTCGCCGAGGAGGACGGGCAGCCCGAGCAGGCGCCCTTCATGTGCAGCCACAGGACGCCGGTATCGAGGTCGAAGCGGTTTGAACAGGATGTCCCCGCCGTCCTGGGGCCACGGCGGGCCGGATGCGGGTGTCGAGCAGGTCCTTGATCTCGGCCACGATCTGGGCGGCCTCGCCCTCATAGGCCTCCGCGTCGTGGGAGACCGCCGCGTCGTCGCCCTCGCGCAGCAGCGGCGCGCCGGCGGTGTAGTGGTCCATGACCGCCGCCAGGACGGGCGCCTTCAGGTAGGACCAGTCGATGTGCGGCCCGGCCTTGGTGATGGTCAGGAAGTCGGGGCCGAAGAACACCCGGGTGACGCCCTCCAGCCCGAACAGCGCCTCGGCCAGCGGCGAGGCGGCGGCCTCGTCGACGTCGCGGAACTCGCGCGATCCCTCGCCCATGACCTCGCGGCCGGGCAGGAACTTCAGGACCTCAGGGTTGGGCGTGTGTTCGGTCTGGATGAACATGCCCGATAGATGGCGCCGCCGTGCGCGGCGCGCAACCGGGTGGAGCGCGGCCGAGCGTCGGCTTTGGGCGAGAAGTAGCCACCAAGGAATCCGCGGCCGAAGGGGCGCGACTGCCTGCGCTGATCCGATCAGCCGGCAGGTCTTGCTTGGTTCGACCGACGCCTACAATACTGGGGAATGACGCCAGCCGACGTATTCAAAGAGTATGGGCCTTCGGTCGCGAACATTATTGCGACGAACGGACAGATACGGGTCGCTTCCGGGAGTGGATTCGTCGTCAATAGACGCATGGTTACCTGTGCCCATGTAGTCAATCTCCCGCCCGGATTAAACGTAGAGGTTCGATTTGGAGCGGTGGTCGCTCAGCAGAGCCGGGAATGGGTCTATCCTGCATTCGGCCAAAGGCCAAATATCAAGGGGTATTCGGATGAGCATTCGTATGATTACGCAATAATAGAGCCTCCATCGGGCGCAATTCTTGGCTCCAGTCTCCAGTTTGCAGAGGACGTGCCCGAGGTGGGTGAACCGGTATGCTGCTTGGGATATCCTTTCGAGGACCCCGATTTAACTCTGCATCATGGTTTCATATCGGCCATTTTTCAAAGTGGCGTGGCGACCATGATCAAGCTGGATATGAGTATCAATCCGAGCAATTCCGGTGGACCGCTGATCCGTTTAAAAGACGGCGCCGTCGTTGGCGTAGTTGCACGAAAGGCAACTGGATTGAGCCGTGCCTTCGCTGGGCTAATGCGGAGCTACGACCAAAACATCTCGGCGCTGCAAAGATCGATTGGATTAGTGGGATTGGGATCGGTCGATCCCATCGCCGCTTTGGTGGCCGGCCAACGCCAGATGAAGTCCGTTTCGGAGGAAATCGCGCGCTCGGCAAATGTCGGAATCGGCTATGCGATTTTTCCCAGTCCACTGAAGGAAGAGCCAGCGCTTAGTTAGATCGTCTTGGCGCGCGAAATGGCGACCTACTGACCCATCTTCATCCGGGGCATGGCGCCCGTGGACGAGGCGGCCCGGGCGGTGGCGATCTTCGCCTGGACCCTGAACGGCACGACCACGGTCCCGGCGCGCTGGAACTTCAGGGTCACCGTGGCGGTCGAGCCGTCGGCCAGGCCCTTCGCGCCCATGATCATCAGGTGGTAGCCGCCGGGGGCGAAGCTCAACGAGCCGTGGGCCGGCACGGTCACCTGCCCGGCGGGCATCATCATCGCCTGGCCGCCCATGACGTGGGCTGAGGTGCATCTCCACCCGCGCCGCGCAGCCGCAGGCGGCCGACAGCAGCTTGTCGGGCGCCGCGCCGGCGTTCTCGATGGTCATGTAGCCGGCGGTGTTGGGCACGCCGGGCGGGACGGCGCGGATCACCGCCCCCGTGACGGTCAGCTCCCCGGCCCTGGCCGCCTGGGCGGCGGCGGGGCGGCCAGGGCCGCCGCCGCCATCAGCACCGCAAGCGCGATCCTCATCTCAGGCCCTCCAGAAGCCCACCAAGCGCTTGGTCTCGTCGATCACCGGGTCGGCGACCTCGCGCGCCCGCTCGGCGCCCTTGGCCAGGATGCGGTCGAGCTCGGCCGGGTCCGTCCAGCAGCCGGCGCATCCGCTCGCCCACGGCCCGATCACCGAGACGGCCAGGTCCGCCAGCGCCGGTTTGAAGGCGCCGAAGCCCTTGCCGCCGAACTCGGCCAGCACCTCGGCCGTGGAGAGGCCGGCAAGCGCGCCGTAGATGCCCACCAGATTGTCGGCCTCCGGCCGGCCGGCCAGGCCCTCGGCGGTTTCCGGCAGAGGCTCGGAGTCGGTCTTGGCCTTGCGGATCTTCTGGGCGATGGCCTCGGGCGCATCGAGCAGGTTGATCCGCGACTGGTCGGACGGGTCGGACTTGGACATCTTGGCCCTCCCGTCGCGCAGGCTCATCACCCGCGCCCCCGGCCCCTGGATCAGCGGCTCGGCCAGGGGGAAGAAGCCGGGCGCCTCGAAGTCGTGGTTGAACTTGGCGGCGATGTCGCGGGTCAGCTCCAGGTGCTGCTTCTGGTCCTCGCCCACCGGCACGTGGGTGGCCTTGTAGACCAGGATGTCCGCGGCCTGCAGCACCGGATAGGTGTAGAGGCCGACGCTGGCCCCCTCCTTATCCTTGCCGGACTTGTCCTTGAACTGGGTCATCCGGTCGAGCCAGCCAACCCGCGCCACGCAGTTGAAGATCCAGGCGAGCTCGACGTGCCCGGTCACCGCCGACTGCGGGAAGATCGTGGCCTTGGACGGGTCGAGGCCGGCGGCGACGTAGGCGGCGGCGATCTCGCGCGTCTGGGCGGCCAGCCGCTTGGGGTCCTGCCAGACGGTGATGGCGTGCAGGTCGGCGACGAAGATGAAGGTCTCGATCTCGTGCTGGAGGCGCGAGAACTTCACCAGGGCGCCAAGGTAGTTGCCCAGGTGCAGGGCGCCGGAGGACTGCACGCCGGAGACGACGCGCTTGGGGCCGGCGTAGGTGGGGGAAGGCTGATCGGTCATGGATGGACGGCTCGCAGGCGAAGGGCGCCGGCCGTGCGGCCGGATCGCGGGAAACGGTTCAGCGGGAGAGGGCTCCGCGCCATCGCCAAGCCGTGGGATGTCCGATCCGATGCATGGCGGGCAAGTAGCGCGGCGGCGGGGCTAGAGCAAGTCGGGCCCGGCGGGGGTCTTTCCAAGGTCCTGCTCGATCTCCTCGTCGAGCGTCGGGCCTTTCGGCTGGCGGCGCAGGGCGGCCTTGACCTCGGCCCATTTCAGCCCGCCGGACGCGAACAGCAGCGGCGGATAGATGGCGGCCGCCGCGACCACCACCAGCATGATGGCGATCTCCTTGGCCCCGAAGGCGTGGCCGAGGCGCACGCCGGCGAACGGCGCCTGGATCACGTCGCGGAAATGCGCCGCCGCGACCAGCAGCAGGGCCAGGGCGGCGTTGGCCAGGCCGATGCGGACCAGGCGCGACCATGTCTGGGCGCTCTGGCGATACATCCGCCGCCGCCACAGGGGCCGCCAACATCTGGATCACGTTCAGCCACGCCGCGATGCTGGTCGCCGCCGCGATGCCGCGCACCCCGATCAGGCGATAGAGCGTCACCCCGACCACGATGTTCACCGCCACAGAGATCAGGGCGAAGCGCATCGGCGTCTTGGTGTCCTGATGGGCGAAGAAGGCGCGCGAGGTCAGCTGGGACAGCACGAACGCCGGCACCCCGATCCCGTACATCTGCAGCGCCCGCGCGGTCTGCAGGGCGTCGGCGGTGGTGAAGGCGCCGCGGGTGTAGAGGCGTCGATCAGGAAGAACGGCATGGCCGTCAGCGCCACGGCCGCCGGCAGGGTCAGGGCCAGGGAGAAGGTGATCGACTGGTCCAGCGCGACTTGCGCCCCGGCGGCGTCCTTGGCGTGCACCGCCCGCGACAGACGCGGCAGGAGCGCGACGCCCACCGCCACGCCCACGAGGCCCAGCGGGAGCTGATAGAGCCGGTCGCAGACCGCCAGCCACGAGCGCCCGCCGTTGACGTGCGACACCAGCATGCCCGAGACGAAGATGTTTCACCTGGGTCGCGCTGGCGGCCACCGCGCCCGGCACGGCGCGGCCGATCAGGGCCCGGATCTCCGGGGTGACGCGCGGCCAGCGCCAGTGCACCTGCGCCCCCGACCGGCGCACGCCCCACATCAAGACCAGCGCCTGGGACAGCCCGGCGGCCAGCACGCCGCCGGACGCCATCTCCGCCGCCGCCACCGCGTTGTGCGTCGGCAGCACGGTCACCAGGGTCCAGAGGTTCAGAAGGATCGGCGCCCCGGCCGACAGGATGAAGCGGTTCCTGGCGTTCAGCACCCCCGACAGGTGCGCGTAGATCGCCATGCAGGGCAGGTACCACATGGTGATCTGGGTCAGCAGCACGGCCAGCTTGAACTTGGCCGGATTGGCCGCGAAGCCGGGCGCATAGGCGTACATCAGCCAGGGCATGGCCAGGGTCAGCACCACCGACAGCACCAGGGTGATGGCGGCCAGGGCGGCCATGGCGTCCGCGGCCAGGACGTCGGCCTTCTCCTCGCCGTTCCTGCTCCAGGGCCTTGGCGTAGGCAGGCACGAAGGCGGCCGCGAAGGCGCCCTCGGCGAAGATGCGGCGGAACAGGTTGGGGAAGGCGAAGGCGGCGTTGAACGCGTCGGCCGCGAAGGTCGCGCTGGCGCCCATCACATAGGACACCGCCAGGTCGCGCACGAAGCCCATCATCCGGCTGACCATGGTCAGGCCCGAGAAGATCATCGACGACCGGATCAGCCCGCCGCCTCGCGACTTTGGAGGCGCCGGCGCTGGCGGGCTTGGTCGATTCTGCGGCGCTCACCGCCCGGCGGTACGATGGCCCCCGCGGTGGGTCAAGGCGGCTTCACCGCCGCCGAGCGCCGTGGCGGATGCGGAGGATCGTGACGACGTCGCCGTCGATGCGATAGCGGATGACGTACGGCCAGACCGCCGTGAGCTCCCTCGTCCGCCCTATCGGGCGGCCGCGCTCCGGCGATCCTTCCAGGCTCAGGGCGGCGGCGATGAGCCGGCGTGACATTCTCTGCGCCGCTAGAGGATTGAACGGCAGTATGTAGGCCTCGATGCCGTCGAGGTTCGCCAGTGCGGCGTCTGTCCAGACTACTTTCGCCACGAGTAGGGCGTGGGCAGCCTCTTGGGAGTCCCCCAGGACCTGAGCCACTCGATGACGCGCTCGTTGGGCACGACTCGTCCGGCTGCGACGTCCGCCTCCGCACGTTCGTCGGCGCGGCGCTCCGCTTCCTCGTCGACCGTGTCGAAGAGGTCGAGGTCGTCATCCGGATCAAGCTCAGGCTTGGCTTTCGGCTCGGACATGACGATAGCCTAGCACATTTCTTGCGGAAACGCTGCCCCTCAACCGTCGGTCAGCCACGGCGCCAGGGGCTCGCGCGCCAGCATCTCGTCATAGGTCGGGCGGGGGCGGACCACGGCGAAGCGGGCGCCGTCGACCAGCACCTCGGGGACCAGGGGCCGGGTGTTGTACTCGCTCGACATCACCGCGCCGTAGGCCCCCGCCGACATGAAGGCCACGAGGTCGTCCGGCCCGAGCGCGGGGCAGCATCCGGTCGCGGGTGAAGGTGTCGCCGGTCTCGCACACCGGCCCGACCACGTCGTAGGGCTGAAGGATCGCGTTGGCCGCCGGCGCGCGCAGGGCGCGGATGTCGTGGTAGGCGTCGTACATGGCGGGCCGGATCAGGTCGTTCATGGCCGCGTCCAGCACCAGGAACCGCCGCCCCTCGGGCCGGGCGTGGACGTGGATCACGCTCGACAGCAGGACCCCGGCGTTGGCCGCGATCACCCGGCCGGGCTCGAACGACAGCTCGACCTCGACGCTCTCGAACACGCGGTTGGCCATGGCCGCGAACTCGGCCGGCTCCGGCGGGGCGGGCTGGTTGAAGTAGGGCACGCCGAGGCCGCCGCCGAGGTCGAGCTTGCCGATCGGCAGGCCCGCCGCGCGCAGGCGCTGGTAGAGCCCACGCATGGTGACGAACGCCGCTTCCAGCGGGCCGAGGGTCGGTGATCTGGCTGCCGATGTGGCAGGCCAGGGCCACGGGATCAAGCGACGGCGAGGCGGCGGCCTTGGCGTAGAGCCGCTCGGCCTCCGACAGGGAGACGCCGAACTTGGTCTCGGCCTTGCCGGTGGAGATCTTGGCGTGGCCGCCGCCCGCCACGTCCGGGTTCACCCGGATGGCGATGGCCGGCCGCGCGCCGCGCGCCGCGGCGATCTCGGCGAGCAGGTCAAGCTCCGGCTCGGACTCCACGTTTGATCTGGCCGATGCCGGCGTCCAGGGCGAAGGCCAGCTCGCGCCGCGTCTTGCCGGCGCCGGAGAAGACGATGCGCTCGGGCGGGATTCCGGCCCGCAGGGCGCGGCGGATCTCGCCTTCGGACACGGTGTCCGCGCCCGAGCCGAGCCGCGCCAGCACGGCCAGCACCGATAGGTTCGAGTTGGCCTTGACCGCATAGGCGATCATCGGCCGCCGGGGCGCGAAGGCGTCGCGGAACACGCGGTAGTGCCGCTCCAGGGTGGCGGTGGAATAGACGTAGGCGGGCGTGCCCACCGCCTCGGCAATGCGGCGCAGGGGGACGTCCCTCGCAGCAGAGCTCCCCGTCCCGATAGTCGAAGTGGTTCATTGGCCCGGCGAGGTGTCGGCCTGGCCTGATCCCGGCGGCGCGCCCGGCTCGGCCTGGGGTGGCTTGGCGCCCGGCGAGCGGACCTCGTCGACCGACTGCGGCGCCTGGGGGATCGGCGACCTTGGCCGCCTCGGCGCGGGCGCGGGCCTGGGCCTCGCGGCGGCTCAGCACGCCTGCGTTGGGCTGGGTGGCGGCGCGGCCGAACATCGGCTTGGGACGCTCAAGCTCCGCCTGCTTGCCGCAGGCCGACAGGGCGAGCCCCGCCGCGATCAGGGCGAGCGCCAGGGCGCCGGGGGCGTGGGGTCATCTCAGGCGCTCCTTCCAAAGGGCGATCTGGCGGCGGACCTCGGCGGGCGCCGTGCCCCCGTAGCTCGAGCGGCTGGCGGCCGAGGCGGCGGGGGTCAGCACGTCATAGACCTCCGCCGTGATCCGCGGCTCGATCGCCTGCAGCGCGGCCAGCGGCAGGCCCGACAGCTCCACGCCCGTCGCCTCGGCCTGCTTGACCGCCGCGCCGGCGACGTGGTGGGCGTCGCGGAACGGCATGTCCAGCCGCCCCACCAACCAGTCCGCGAGATCGGTGGCCGTGGAGTAGCCGGAGCCGGCCCGCCGCGGCCATCCGCACGAGGTCAGGCTTCAGGTCGGCGGCCATGCCGGCCATGGCCTTCAGCGACAGCTCCAGGGCGTCGAACGCCTCGAACACCGGCTCCTTGTCCTCCTGCATGTCCTTGCAGTAGGCGAGCGGCAGGCCCTTCATCACCATGAGCAGGGCGGTCTGCGCCCCCACGATCCGGCCGGCCTTGGCGCGGATCAGCTCGGCGGCGTCGGGGTTGCGCTTCTGCGGCATGATCGAGGAGCCGGTGGAGAAGGCGTCCGACAGCCGTACGAAACCGAACTGCGGCGTGGTCCAGATCACCAGCTCCTCGGCCAGGCGCGACAGGTGCACGGCGCAGATCGACGCGGCGGACAGCGCCTCCAGGGCGAAGTCGCGGTCGGACACGCTGTCCAGCGAATTGGCGGTCGGCCGCTCGAAGCCCAGGGCCTCGGCGGTCATCTGGCGGTCGATGGGGAACGAGGTGCCGGCGAGGGCAGCGGCGCCCAGCGGGCTCTCGTTCATCCGCGCGCGGGGCGTCACGGAAGCGGGCGGCGTCGCGGCCGAACATCTCCACATAGGCCATCAGATGGTGGCCGAAGGTCACCGGCTGGGGCCGGCTGCAGGTGGGTGAAGCCGGGCATCACCGCGTCGGCGTGCGCCTCGGCCTGGGCCAGGAGGGCGCGCATCAGGGCGGCGAGCTGGTCGCCGGTGCGGTCGCAGGCGTCGCGGACCCACAGGCGCAGGTCCAGCGCCACCTGGTCGTTGGCGCGAGCGGGCGGTGTGCAGCCGGCCAGCCGCGGGGCCGATCAGCTCGCGCAGCCGCGCCTCCACGTTCATGTGGATGTCCTCGTATTCCTCGCGGAACGGGAACACCCCCTCCTCGATCTCGCCGAGGATGGCCTCCAGGCCCTCTTGGATCGCCTCGCGTCCTCGCTTGAAATCAGGCCCGTCTTGGCCAACATCGCCGCGTGCGCCCGCGAGCCCCGGATGTCCTGGGCGGCGAGACGCCGGTCGAAGCCGATCGAGACGTTGATCGCCTGCATCAGCTCGGCCGGCTTCTCGGAGAAGCGCCCGCCCCACATCGCCTGGCCGCGCGCCTGGCCGGGCGCGGCGCGGGGCATGTCGGAGGCGTCGTCGGTCATATGAGCGGATTCCGGGGCGAGAGCACGAAGACGCCGGTCGGCTGGGCCGGGAGGCTGGCCTCCCCGCTGCGCCTGCTGGCGGTATGCGCCGCTCTATACGGCGCCAGCGCGTGCGGAACCAAGCCGTCCGGCGACATCAGGCCCCTGGCCAAGGGCGCGATGGAGAAGCTGGTCGTCGCCGAAAAGCCGCCCCCGGCCGGCGGCATCAAGGCCGTGGACGCCGCCGGCAAGCCCGCGGCCCTGGCCGACTTCAAGGGCAGGTGGTGCTGGTGAACCTCTGGGCCACCTGGTGCGCGCCGTGCGTGAAGGAGATGCCGACCCTGGCGCAGCTGCAGTCCGCCTATGCCGGCAAGCCGGTGAAGGTCATGGCCGTCAGCCTGGACAAGGGCGACGCGGACATCGCCAAGGCGCGGGCCTTCATCGCCGACAAGCCGCCGCTGGCCTTCTACCACGGCGACTACGCCCTGGCCTTCGCCCTGAACCCGCCGGCGGAGGGCCTGCCGACCACGATCATCTACGACCGCACGGGCCAGGAACGGGCCCGGCTTTCGGGCGGCGCGGACTGGTCCACGCCCGAGGCGCGGGCGGTGATCGACCGCCTTCTGGCGACCACAGGCTGAGCCGCTTTCGGGTTGACCTCCAACGCCCTCAAGGGCATTCAGGCCGGGCAACTCAGACTGGCCTGCTGAGTTCCTGCGCGGCCTGAAAGTCCGCCGGGGAACGAGCGATACCGGGTTGAGCTTGTAGGGGGACGCCGCGGCGGCCTCATACCTGGAACGCTCGTTTAGAGAGACGGACGATATGGCGAACGGCACGGTCAAGTGGTTCAATTCCACCAAGGGTTTCGGCTTCATCCAACCTGAAGAAGGCGGCAAGGACGTCTTCGTCCACATCAGCGCCGTCGAGCGCGCGGGCCTGCGGGGCCTGAACGAAGGCCAGCGGGTCAGCTACGAGCTGCAGAACGAACGGGGCCGCACGGCCGCCGTCAACCTGAAGCCCCTCTAAGCTTTTCCTGGACGGCCGCCCCGGGCGGCGCGGAGGGCCGAATCCGGCGCCGCCGCGTTGACTTCGAGGCGGCCGTTCGTATAAGTGCCGCCTTCCGCCCGCGGGCCCTCTCGCGGGCGTAAGCATTTATGGAGGTCCGCGCTCGATTGGAGCCGCGGGCCCGCTTCAAGGACCAGGAACCGATGTACGCGGTGATCAAGACCGGCGGGAAGCAATACCGGTGAAGCCCGGCGACGTTCTGGTGGTCGAAAGCTGCCGGGCGACGCGGGGGCCGAGGTCTCCTTCGACCAGGTGCTGATGCTCGGCGAGGGCGAGAGCGTCACGCTCGGCGCGCCGGTCGTCGAGGGCGCCTCGGTGACGGCGACCCTGGTGGAAACCCGCAAGGGCGAGAAGGTGAAGATCTTCAAGAAGATCCGCCGCCAGGGCTATCGCCGCACGCGCGGCCACCGCCAGCCGGAATCGGTGCTGCGGGTGACCGCCATCGCCGGCGCCGGCCTCAGCGAGACCTGGGACGGGACGGTCGACCTGACCCCCCCGCGCCGTGCTGAACGCCCGCGCCCGCGGCCTGTCGCATGTGGTCGAGGCGCTGGAGGCCGCGAGCCGCGACCTGCCGGTCGTCCAGGCCGAGGCGCCGGCCGCCAAGCCGGCCCGCGCCAAGAAGTCCGCCGCGCCGGAAGAGGCGGCGGTCGAGGCCGTGGCCGTGGAAGCTCCGGTGGAGACTCCGGTCGAAGCCGAAGCCAAGAAGCCGGCGCGCGCCAAGAAGGCCGCCGCCGATCAGCCGGCGGCCGTCGAGGCCGTCACCGAAGAGGCCGCGGCCAAGCCGCGCGCCAAGAAGGCCAAGCCCGCCGCGGGCGAGGCCGAGTAGGATTTAGGAGAGCGTCATGGCTCACAAGAAATCAGGCGGCTCCTCCCGCAACGGCCGCGACTCCGCGGGTCAGCGCCTCGGCGTGAAGCGCTACGGGGGCGAAAACGTGCTGGCCGGAAACATCCTGGTCCGCCAGCGCGGCACCAAGTTCCACCCGGGCGACAACGTCGGCCTCGGCCGCGACCACACCCTGTTCGCCAAGGCCACCGGCGCGGTGAAGTTTCACCACCAAGCGCGACGAACGCACCTACGTGTCGATCGTCCCGGCCGAACAGACCTCCTGACCCGCGCCCCGGCTGCGGCCGGGTCCGCGGTCGGCGGATCGATCTGAACGAGACTGAAGCGAGCCCGGGTTCCGGCTGGAGCCTGGGCTTTCGCGCGGCTGGATTCCGGCCGGCGCCGGGATGACGTCGGGCGCCGGCGCCCGACGTCACTTCATGATCGTCATCACGCGCATGATCGCCGGGCCCATGATCACCACGAACAGCACCGGCAGGAAGAACACGATCATCGGCACGGTCAGCTTGGCCGGCAGGGCCGCGGCCCTTCTTCTCGGCCGCCGACAGGCGCAGCTCGCGGTTCTCCTTGGCCATCACCCGCAGGGCCGACCCGAGCGGGGTGCCGTAGCGCTCGGCCTGGATCATGGCCGTGGCGACCGCCTTGACCCCCGGGTTGTTCACGGCGCCTGGCCAGTCCGTCGTAGGCGGTGCGCCGGTCGGGCAGGTAGCTGAGCTCGGCCACCAGCAGCGACAATCTCCTCGGCCAGTTCGATGGAGGCGCTGCCGATCTCCTGGCTGACCTTCTGCAGGGCGGCCTCGATCGACATGCCCGCCTCCACGCAGATCAGCAGGAGGTCCAGGGCGTCCGGGAAGGCCTGGACGATGTTCTGCCGGCGCTTGGTGGCGATGTTCGAGACATAGATGTTCGGCGCATAGAAGCCGGCCCCGAAGGCGGCGGCCACCATGGCGAAGCGGGTCATGCCCGGCAGGTGGATCTTGGCGAACACGAACAGATAGATCGCCGTCACCACCGCGAACAGGAACGGCAGGCAGAAGCGGAAGAAGTAGAAGGCCGTCACCGGCTGGGGCCCGCGGAAGCCCGCCTCGGCCAGCTTGTCGACGACCTTGGGGTCCTCCAGCAGGCGCGACAGCTGCAGCCGCTCGACGAAGCCCTTGTAGACGCTCTCGTCCTTGCGCCGCAGGGTGCTCTCCCGGCCGGTCGAGATCGCCTCGCGCGATTTTGCGCCTCAGCTCCTCGCGCCGCGTGGCGACCGACTTCAGCCGCACGCCCAGGGTGTCGCGCTTCATGATCGGCGAGGCGAGGGTCAGGATGGTCGCGAACGCCAGCCCGGCCGCCAGGGCGGTGACGACGGTGTTCGGGTCGGCCAGGAGTTTGACGATGTCCATGGCGTCAGAACTTGAAGTTGATCATGCGGCGCATGACGAAGATGCCAAGGCCCATCCATAGCGCGCCGCCGCCCAGCATCAGGTGCCCGCGCGGGTCCACGAACAGGATCGACAGGTAGGACGGCGTGGTGACGCTGATCAGCACCACCACCGCCGGCGGCAGGGAGCCGATGATCATCGCCGAGGCGGTCGCTTCGGACGCCAGCGCCTTGACCTTCCTCGCGCATCAGCTTGCGCGCGCGCAGGACGGTGGAGAGGTTGCTGAGCGCCTCGGCCAGATTGCCGCCGGTCTTCTGCTGGATGCCGAGCACGATCGAGAAGAAGCGCAGCTCCTGGATCGGGGTGCGCTGGTACATCCGCTCCAGCGCCTGGTCCATGGTCATGCCGTGCGAGATGCTCTCGACCAGGATGCGGAACTCCGAGGCCACCGGTTCGGGCGACTCGCGGCCGATGATGTTCAGGCACTCGTGCACCGGAAGGCCGGACTTGATGCCGCGCACGATGATGTCGGAGGCGTCGGCGAAGGCCTCGACGAACTTCTTGGCGCGCCGCTTTCCCCAGAAAGCCGATCACCCACTGCGGCAGGCCCCAGCCGGCGCTGAACCCGAACAGGAGCCCGATCCCACCACGTCTGGCGCAGCAGCATGAACAGGCCGAAGATCCCCAGGGCCAGCGCCCCGGAGATGATCCAGAAGGTCCGCGTCGAGATGTGAAGCCCGGCGCGGTTCAGCCGGGCCGACAGGGTCACCGAGGCCTTGCGCTGCTTGCGCTCCTCCTCCTTCAGCGTCTTCAGGATCTGCTTGCGCCGCACCGCCGGGTCGGGGCCGGACGGGCGGGACCGGACCTCGGGGCGCGACCGGTCGGAGATCGCCCGCGCGCGCTTCAGGGTGGCGGTGCGCGAGCCGCCGCCCGCGAAGGCCAGGCCGACGCCGGCGATCGCTATGAACCCCAGGACGGCGGCGATGACGACGAGGGTGCTCATCGCTATTCCGACGCGTCCAGGGCCTCGGCCAGCTCGCGGTCCAGGCCATAGTAACGGGCGCGGTCCCAGAACCGCGGCCGTGCGATGCCGTGGAGCGGAACTTGCCGGCCACCCGGCCGTGCTCGTCCTCGCCGGTGATCTCGTAGACGAACAGGTCCTGGGTGATGATGACCTCGCCTTCCAGGCCAACCACCTCGGTGATGTGGGTGATCCGGCGCGAGCCGTCGCGCAGGCGCGCGGCCTGGATGATCACGTCGATGGAGCCCACGATCATCTCGCGGATGGTGCGCGAGGGCAGGCCGTAGCCGCCCATGGTGATCATCGACTCCACCCGGCTCATCGCCTCGCGCGGGGAGTTGGCGTGCAGCGTGCCCATCGAGCCGTCGTGGCCGGTGTTCATGGCCTGCAGGAGGTCGAACGCCTCGGGTCCGCGCACTTCGCCGACGATGATCCGCTCCGGCCGCATCCGCAGGCAGTTCTTGACCAGGTCGCGCATGTTGATCTGGCCCCTGGCCCTCCAGGTTCGGCGGCCGGGTCTCCAGGCGCACCACGTGCGGCTGCTGCAGCTGCAGCTCGGCGGCGTCCTCGCAGGTGATCACCCGCTCGGCCGGGTCGATGAAGGCGGTCATGGTGTTGAGCAGGGTGGTCTTGCCCGAGCCCGTGCCGCCCGAGATCAGCACGTTGCATCGCGAGGCCCCCGATCACCCCCAGCACCCCGCGCCCCCTCCGGACTGATCGAGCCGAAGCCGACCAGGTCCTTCATGGTCAGCTTGTCCTTCTTGAACTTCCGGATGGTCAGGGTCGGGCCGTCGAGCGCCAGCGGCGGGCCGATGACGTTGACCCGCGAGCCGTCCGGCAGGCGCGCGTCGCAGATCGGCGAGGACTCGTCGACGCGCCGGCCCACCTGCGAGACGATCCGCTGGCAGATGTTCATCAGCTGCATGTTGTCGCGGAAGCGCACGTTGGTCAGCTGCACCCGGCCGCCGACTTCGATGAACACCCGCTGGGGCGCCGTTGACCATGATGTCGGCGATGTCGTCGCGGGCCAGCAGCGGCCTCCAGCGGGCCGTAGCCGAGGACGTCGTTGATGATGTCCTGGACCAGGCTGTCCTGCTCGGCCACCGACATGGAGACGTTCTTGATCGCCACCAGCTCGGCGACGATGTCGCGGATCTCCTGCGCCGCCGCCTTGGCCTCGAGCTGGCCGAGCTGGGACAGGTCGATGGTGTTGATCAGGGCGTTGAAGATCGTGGTCTTGGTGGCGTGGTAGTAGTCCGACTGCTGGTGGACGATCTCGGCCACCGGCAGGGCCTGGGCCGCGCGCAGCTGCTCATAGGCGGGCGTCGAGCGCGGTCCGGCGGCGGAGACGCCCGACTTGCGGTCGGCGGCCGGCGCCGCCCCCAGGCCCGCGCCCGTCGGGGCGAGGGCCCATCTTCTGCGGCCGCGTGGCGATGGCCGTCCCCTCCGCCGCCCGCGGCGGGCGGGGGCGCGGACCCTCGGGGCGTCGCGCGTGTCTCCCTGAACCCTCTTGCCGAACATGACGCCTACCTACGCTTGAAGAGGGACGAAAGGCCGCCGCGGCGCACCGCGCGCACCGGCTCGCGGCGGCCTGATCAGCTCGGCCAGGTGGTCCAGCCCCTCCGCCGCCTTGGTGTTGGGAGCCAGCTCCTGGATCATCTGGCCGTTGTTGGCCGCCTTGCCGAACAGCTTGGGATCGAACGGCAGCACCAGGGCCGGAGTGACGCCCAGGGCCTCCCCGAAGTCCTTGACCGGGATCTCCGGGCGGCCGGGCACGCCGACCTGGTTCAGCACCAGCCGCGGCGGCGCGTCGTTGGGCCGGTTCTGGCGCAAGAGGTCGATCAGGTTCTTGCCGTTGCGCAGGCTGGCCAGGTCCGGCGTCGCCACCACCACCACGTCGTCGGAATGCAGCAGCAGACGGCGCATCCAGTTCGACCACACGTGCGGCAGGTCGAGCACGATGAACGGCGCGGTCGAGCGGATCTTGCTGGCGACCTCCTCATAGGCTTCGGGCGCGAAGTCGAGGTCGTCGTCCAGGGTGGCGGGCGCGGCGAACAGGTTCAGCCGGTCCGAGCAGCGGACCATCATCCGCTCCAGCAGCATGGTGTCGAGCCGGTCCGGCTGGCCGAGCGCATTGGCCACGCCCTGCAGCGGGTCCTGGTTGAAGTCGAGGCCGGCGGTGCCGAACGCGAGGTCGAAGTCGACCAGCACGGTGTTGGTCTGCATCCGCTCGGACAGGGAGTAGGCGAAGTTATGCGCCAGGGTCGAGGCGCCGGCGCCGCCCTTGGCCGCCACGAACGCCACCTGCCGGCCGGTGAACGGCGAGGACGGGTCGCTGTAGAGGGTGGTGATCGCCGCGATCAGCTGCATCGGCTTCAGCGGCGGCACCAGGTATTCGCTGACGCCCCGCCGCATCAGCTCGCGGTAGAGGGTGATGTCGTTGGCCGCGCCGATCAC
>JBBCHF010000028.1:0-60821 GCA_037201645.1 Caulobacteraceae bacterium | reverse complement strand
GGCGCGCCTTAGCTCAGGGGCCGGCCGGGATCGAAATGGGCGGTGTCGAAGGTGATCCCGCGCCGGATCATCTCGTCCAGGCAGCGGGGCCTGAGGCCGGTGGCGCGGAACTCGCCGCGCACCGTCCCGTCGGGATCGGCGCCGGTGCGGGTGTAGGCGAAAATCTCCTGCATCTGCACGACATTGCCTTCCATGCCGGTGATCTCGGTGACGCTGGTCAGGCGGCGGGTCCCGTCGGACATGCGCATCGCCTGCACCACCAGCCCGACCGCCGAGGCGATCTGGCCGCGGATCGATTCCGCGGGCAGCCGCATGCCGGACATGGCCACCATCTGCTCCAGGCGGGTGACGGCGTCGCGGGGGGTGTTGGCGTGGATCGTCGCCATCGAGCCTTCGTGACCGGTGTTCATGGCCTGCAGCATGTCGAAGGCCTCCTCGCCGCGGACCTCGCCCAGGATCACCCGGTCGGGCCGCATGCGCAGCGCGTTCTTGACCAGCTCGCGCTGGCGAATCTCGCCCTTGCCCTCGATGTTGGGCGGGCGGGTCTCCATGCGCACCACGTGCGGCTGCTGCAGCTGCAGCTCGGCGGCGTCCTCGATGGTGATCAGCCGTTCCTTGTTGCTGATCGCCGCCGACAGCGCATTGAGCAGGGTGGTCTTGCCCGAGCCGGTGCCGCCGGAGATCACCGTCGACACCCGGGCGCGGATGGCCCCGAACAGGAACTCCGCCACACAGGCGGGCATGGCCCCCACCCCCACAAGCTTGTCGAGGTCGAAGGGCTTCTTGGAGAACTTGCGGATCGACACCACCGCCCCGTCGAGCGTGATCGGGCCGATCGCGGCGTTGACCCGGCTGCCGTCAGGCAGGCGGGCGTCGACCATGGGCGAGGATTCGTCGATGCGCCGGCCGACGGTGGAGACGATGCGGTTGATGATCCGCAGCAGGTGGTCGTTGTCGCGGAGAGCGGACGGGGGTGAGCTCCAGCTCGCCGCGGCGCTCGACGTAGACCTGGAACGGCCCGTTGATCAGGATGTCGGCGATGGTGTCGTCCTGCAGCAGGGGCTCGATCGGCCCCAGGCCCACCATCTCGTCGAAGATCGAGCTGCCCAGCTGGTCCAGCTCCGTGCCGTTCAGGGCCAGACGCTCGTCGCGGGCGAAGTCGCCGACCAGTTTGCGCACCTGGCGGCGCATCTCGGGCTCGTCGAGCTTGTCCAGCTTGGCCAGGTCCAGCTCTTCGATCAGCCGGCCGTGCAGCCGCAGGCGCAGGTCGAGCAGGTCTTCCCGTCCGGAGGTCCGCGCCGCCGGGGCGTCGGCGGCGGGCGCCAGTTTCGGCGCCGGCGCCGGCGCGGCCTCGGCGGCTGGCGGCGCCTCATCGAGGACAGGGGCTGGCTTCCGCTCGAAGCTGAAGCGGCCCATCAGGCGACCATCGGCCGTTCGGCCGGCCGGGCGGGGTGGGCGGCGAGACGGTCGACCAGGGCGTCGATGTCCTTGACGATCTTCGAACGCGGCCGGTGCTGGCTGATCGGCCCGCCCAGGTTCACCGAGCAGGCGGCCGCCTCCCAGTCAGAGGTCACGGCGCCGTCGACCTTGCGCTGCAACGCCTTCTCGGCCTCGGCGCGCGAGGGGGCCGGGCCGAAGGCGCGGCTGGACATGCGGTTGAGGATCAGGCGCGGCCGGCGTCCCTCGGCCAGCTCCGCCTCGATCTCGCCCGCGACGGCGCGGGCGGAGAGCAGGGCGGGGACGGTGAGCTCCGACACCACCAGGATCTCGTCCGACCCGGCCAGCAGGTCCGGCGACCACGGCTGGCGCAGGCGGGCAGGTCGACGATCACCCAGTCATAGGCGTGGCAGGCCAGGTCCAGCACCCGGCAGACGGCGGCGGGCGAGACGCGGCTGAAGGCGTGGGGATCGCGCGGGCAGGCCAAGAGGTCGAAGCCGGCGTCCACCCGCACGGCGAAGGCGTCCAGCACCGCTGCGTCGATGCGCTCGGGCTCCGCCGAAACCCCAGCCAGGTGCATGCTGGCGCTGGTTCCGAGGTAGGCGCTGGCGGCGCCGTCGGCGAGGTTCAGGTCCACCAGGGCGACCGCGCCCGGTTGGGCGGCGCGCTTGGCCAGAGAGGCCGCCAGTTCGATGGCGATGGTGGTGGCGCCGCAGCCGCCGACCGCGCCCATGACGCTCCAGCAGCGCGAGCTGTGTTGCACCGGAGCCTGGGCGGCCGACCGTTCCGCCAGGACGGCGTGGGCGGCGCGGGCCAGCTCGTCGGCGGTGACCGGCGCCTCGAGCACGTCGGACCGGTCGAGCTGCAGCAGGGCCCGCACCAGACCGGTGGGCAGATGGGCGCCGACCAGCAGGACGGCGGGGGCGTCAGGGCGCCGGCCCACCGCCTCGATCAGGCTGCGGGCCACGTCGGCGCCGATGGCGTCGGTGTCGATCAGCACGAGGTCGAGGCCCGGGCTCATCGCCGACTGGGCCTCCTGGCCGGGGGCGGCCAGCTCGAGGCGGGCGCCTGCCATCGACTGCTTGACCAGGGCGGCCATCACCGGGCCGATGGCCAGGACATGTCTTGGGGTCTGCATGACGGCCATCACCGCTTCGGGCTCTTGCCGACCGGCCGCGTCAGGGGCTGGTCGAGGTTGTCGGCGCCGAAGATCAGGCTGAGCTCGCTGGGCTCCCGCGGCGAGGCGACGGGGTTGGGCAGGGTTTCGATCCGGTCCGCCGGCGCGATCAGGCGCGGCGTCACGATGATCACCAGCTCGGTCTCGTTGCGCTTCCAGCTGGTGGACTTGAACAGGGCGCCGAGGATGGGCACGTCCGAGGCCCAGGGAATCTGGTTCACGGCGTTGGCGTAGTCCTGCTGGAACAGGCCGGCGATGGCGAAGCTCTGGCCGTCCCGCAGCTCAACGGTGGTGGAGGCCTTGCGCTCGGTCAGGCCGGGCAGGGAGACGCCGTCGATCTGCAGGCTGTTGTGGGTGTCGAGCTCGGACACCTCCGGCGCCACCTTCAGCCGGATCTCGCCATTGTCCTGGACGAAGGGCGTGACGTTGAGCTTCACGCCGAACGGCTTGAACTCGATGGTCACCTGCTGCGGCCCGTTGGGCACCGGATAGGGGAATTCGCCGCCGGCCAGGAAGCTGGCCTCCTCGCCCGACATGGCGATCAGGTTCGGCTTTGCCAGGGTGCGCGCCAGGCCCCTCTGTTCGAGCGCCGTCAGGGTGGCGCTGAGCGAGACGCCGTGGATCGACCCGCCGATGGTCGCGGTGCCCTGGGGGGCGGCGTTGTCCAGGATGCCGGACCCCGAGGTGAAGTTGAAGTGCGCGGGATTCTGGGCCTGGGCGTTGAAATTGACGCCGACGTCCCGCAGGGCGCTGCGGTCGACCTCGATGATGCGGACCTCGACCATCACCTGTTCGGCGGCCCCGATGCTGAGCTGGGAGGACACCCCCTTGGGGGCGTAGTGCTCGGCGATCGCCGCGGCCCGGTCGGCCGCGTTGAGAGTGGAGGCCTCGCCGGTGAGCAATATGCCGCCGGCCAGGTTCACCGCCTGGATGTGTTCGCGCGGCAGGGCCTGGGCCAGGTCGGCCTGCAGGCCGTCGACGTCGAAGCCGACGCGCACGTCGATCACCTCCATCAGGCGATGCTGCTTGTCGAAGACCAGGAGGTTGGTCGTCCCGAGCGCCTTGCCGCGGACATAGAAAGTCTGGTCGGTGGTCGCCACCAGCTGCAGGACGTCGGGTTGGGCGACCACGATCTCGCCCACCGGGAACTCCAGCCGGAAGGCCACGGACTTATCCTTGGCCACCGCCAGGGTCTGGACGGTGGCGCTCATGGCGGAGGCCTGGGCCCGCGCCGGGGCGGGCGCCGCCAGGGCGCCGGTCAGGGCGGCGACGAGGGCGGCGGCGGCGAAGGCGGCCGGGCCGCGGCGGCCGGCCGGGATTATCGAAAGGGCGGTCATGTCAGGCTCCGGCGCCGAAGCGTTCGGTCGGTACGGGGATGGTGGCGCTGTGCTCGCCGTGGACGACGACCACCTCCGATCCGGTCGCGCGGGCCGGACTTCTGGGAGCCCCGCCATGCCGCCGGACCACGGCGGGCCGCCCCCCGCCCGCGCCGAGGTCGGCGCTGAGCATCGGGCGCACGGGCTTGACCTCGGCCGCGCCGGTGCGGCGCAGCGCCAGGGACAGTGTCCCGGCCTGGGCCGCCAGCGACAGCCGTTCGGCGTCCTCGACGCTGACTTCCAGGGTGGCGGTGTGCGCCACGGCGGGGTGGCTGGAGGCCGGGTCGATGTTCAGGTCCATGCCCAGCACCCGGACGTTCTGCATCACCAAGTCGGAGACCAGCTTGCCGCCGTGGCCGCCATCCATGTTGGGCTGGCCCGAGAGGTCGCGGGTCAGCACCACGTCGACGCGGTCGCCGGGCAGGATGTGGCCGCCGCCGCCAGCCACCTCGGTGACGCCGATGGTGAAGGCGCGCATGCCGTCGCCGATCATCGCCGCCAGGGTCGGGCGCGCGCCCGGTCCGCTCAGCTTGACCGGCAGGATCGGCTCGCGGGCGGAGATGGCGACGAGGGCGACCGGCGCCCCGCCGGAGTCCACGCGCATCACCTGGTCGACGGTGGAGAAGGCGCTGGCCGGCGCCGCGTTCGCCGGCAGGCGCACGATGGTCAGCTGCCGCGCCTCGATCTTCGAGCCGTAGGGGATGTCGGAGGCGGCCACCACCACAGGCGCGCCGGCGGCGACGGCGGCCACGGCATGGGCGCCGGTGTTCGGGGCCTGGGTCGGCAACCAGATCCGCGCCGCGGCCAGCGCTCCGAGTCCCAGCACCGCAGATGCGCCGAGACTGACGATCGTGCCTACCCGCATGAGCTCCCGCCTTAAATACTTCCGTGACCAGAAGTCGATTGGAAGCTTAGGCTAGGGGAGCACGTCTTGATTTGGGATTAATTTATTACATAAACGCCGATAAATCGTAAACTCCAAATAAACCACGTCGGGAAATTCGGTATATTATCTACCTTCGGCCTGTGTCTTCGTCGGATATCACGTCTCCGGCCGCCAAGCTCTACTGTTGGCGCGTCCGTGCCAGGTAGGAGGCGATGGCCGCGAGGTCGGCGTCGGGCAGCTCAACGGGGGTGAGCCAGGGCATGCTGTTCACGCCGTGGCGCACCACGCGACGGACGTAGGCGGGGTTGAGGTCGGTTCGATCCTCCAGCAGCGCCTTGTCCTTGCCGAGCCGACGGCCGAGCATGAAGGTCCCCGTGCCGCCCTCCAGATGGCACTTGCCACACTTGTCCAGGAAGAGGCCGCGGCCGGGCGCGGACAGGTCGGCCGCCGCCGCCGGCGCGGCGCACAGCAGGGTCGACAGGGCGAGGATGGCGGCCCTCACGTCCGGCTCCCGCGATAGGCCCGAGGCCAGACGCCCTGCTTGCCGGGCGCCAATATGCCGTTGGGATCCAGCGCGTCCTTCAGGGTCTCGTTCAGCCGTCGCATGGCGTGGTGGTTGAAGTCGAACGAGGCGGCGACGTCGTCCATGAAGTCGATATGGGCGCGGTATTCGCCGTAGCCGGCGGCGGCGGTGTCGGCGATCAGCACCTTCAGCACTTGGCGCACGCGCCCGACCATCTCGCCGTCGTCGCGGTCGTAGAAGATCATGTTGACGTGATTGATATAGCGGTCGTTGACCGTGAAGGAGCCGTAGAAGTCGAAGCCGTGCTCGCGCACGATCTTCTGCGCCCGGTGCAGCTGGCCCAGCGCATGGTCGCCCGACGGCGGCAGCACTGGCGAGAAGCCGATATGGCCGCCGCGCCCGCCCTGCCAGTTGACGATCTGCAGCGGGAAGACCGAGGGGATCCCGGCGCCGGAGGCCGCGAACGGCTCGCCCTTGCGCCAGCGGGTGATCTTGAACGGCTGGTCGGTGTGCCTGGCGAACGCAGCCTGGATGATCCGGGCGTTGACCTCGTTGATCTCCTCATGTCCGTAGAGCCTGAGGCCGATGCTCCACCAGCCGACCCCGTAGGTCTTCTGGATGTCCTGGATGACGCTGTCGGGCATGGCGCCGGGGCCCGTGTACCAGTCGCTGCGCTGGCTGCGGCCGGCGGCGCTGCGCAGGTAGTTGCCGATGTTGGGGCTCTGCTGCAGCACCCCGCTCATCCGGAGCGGACAGAGCTCGTCCAGCGCCCAGCCGATGTCGTCGGCATCGGAAGCTCGATGGACAGGCCGAGCGTCGCCTCCGGCTCTGGCATCAGCCACAGGCCCATCTTGGTGACCACGCCCAGGTTCGACTGCTGGAACAGGCCGTCCCACGAGGGGCCGTAGCCATAGCGGAAAAGGGGCCAGGTGGGATTGTTGCGCATCGCGCCCATGCCGGTGCGCACCAGTTCGCCCGAGGGCAGCACCACCTCCAGGCCGCAGACCCGGCTGGCGTGGTCGCCATAGGGGCTGGAGCCGAAGCCGCGCTCGAGCGCGTTGCCGGTGACGCTGCCCCAGGCGTTGCCGGGGACCGACAGCCACAGCGGGATGTTGTTGGCCTGCAGGTGGTCGTAGAGGTCGAAGAAGCCGACGCCGGGCTCGACCATGCAGTAGCCGAACTTCTCGTTGACCTCGAGGATCCGCTTCATCCGGCCCAGGTCGAGCACCACGGCCCCCAAGGTGCGCGGCGCCGCCCCGCCGTAGCCGAAGTTCTTCCCCCGCGAGATTGGCCACAGCGGTATGCGGTGCTCGTTGGCCAGCCGCATGATGGCCTGGACCTCCTCGGTGGAGGCGGGCGCGACGGCGGCCGACGGCAGGTGCTCTTCGCCGCTGCCCAGGGCATAGACGTCGAGATAGGTCCCGCGATCTTCGTCGCTGGTCAGCACCCAGTCCTTGCCGACGACCCTGGCGAAGGCCTCGAGCGCCCGGTCCAGCCGGCCGGCGGCGATAGGCGGCGCAACCCCCCGCTCCATGACGTCTCCCCTGCGCCTGGCCCTCACGGGCTCTCGCTTCGCATGATCGTCATAGGTCTGCGGGCCGGCAAGCTCAAGGCGCGGCGCGGGCCATCTAGGACGCCGTCGCGGCCCGGTCTGGCGTCGGGGTCCGGCGGCGGCGAGGCTTGCCGCCCTCGGGCGGCGGCCCATCCGCGCACAGCAGCGCATTGAGTTTGGCCGCCAGGGCCGCGCGCTCATAGGGCTTGTCGATGACCTCGAAGGCGCTCTCCGTCAGCGAGACCCCCTGGCCGACATAGCCCGAGCTCAACAGCACCTTCAGGTCGGGGCGCATCTGGCGGGCGATCTCGGCCAGCTCCAGGCCGTTGCGTCCCCCTGGCATGATCACGTCCGAGAACAGCAGGTCCACCGGCGTGTCGGCCTCGAGCAGCTCCAGCGCCGAGGCGGCGTCGCAGGCGGTGGTCACCTCATAGCCGAGGCCGTTCAGCATCTCCACGGTCACCGCCAGCACCTGCTGGTCATCCTCCACCACCAGCAGGCGGCCGTGGCCCTCGGCGGCCGGCGCCGGCGGCTGGGCCTCGGACTCGACCGGCGCCGTCTCGGACTTGGGCAGATAGAGCCGGAAGCAGGCGCCGCCGCTCGGGAGGTTCTCGGCGGTGATGTGGCCGCCGGACTGCTGCACGAAGCCATAGACCTGCGACAGGCCGAGGCCGGAGCCCTTGCCCACCTCTTTGGTGGTGAAGAAGGGCTCGAACACCTTCTCCAGGGTCTCGGGGGGGATGCCGTGGCCGGTTGTCGACCATCTCGATGCGGATCCAGTCCATCACTGCCTTGGTCCGACCGCTCTGCGCCGGTCCGGCGCCGAGATCTGCGCGGATGGTCAGCCGCCCGCCCTTGGGCATGGCGTCGCGGGCGTTGACGGCGAGGTTGAGCAGGGCGGTCTCCAGCTGGGCCGGGGTCCACGTCGGCGTGCAGGTCCGGCCGGCCCAGGTCGAGCTCGATGGTGACCGCGTCGCCGACCGCCTGGCGAATCAGGGGTGCGAAGGCCTCGATCAGGGCGCTGACGTCCAAGGTCACCGGCGACAGGCGCTGGCGCCGCGAAAAGGCCAGCAGCTGGCGCGTCAGGCTCTGGCCCCGCTCGGCCCGCGTGCCGCACCGCGCCCAGGTGGCGCTGGCGCTTGTCCGGATCGCCGCCGTGGCGTTCGAGCAGGTCGAGGCTGCCGACCACCACCGTCAGCAGGTTGTTGAAATCGTGGGCGACGCCGCCGGTCAGCTGGCCGACGGCCTCCATCTTCAGCACCTGGGCGAGCTGTTCCTCCATCAGGCGGCGTTCGGTGACGTCCAGCAACGCACCCCAGATCTCGTTGGAGCCGTCGTCGGAGCGGGCGAGCAGGCCCTGGTCGAGGAAGCGGCGGTACTGGCCGTCGGCGCACAGCCAGCGGAACTCGCAGGAGTAGGACCCGCGCTCCACGGCCCCGGCCACGGCCTTCACCATCTGCGGCAGGTCCTGGGGATGGACCCGGCTCGAGCCGAAATCGGCATCATCCAGGAAGGCCCGGGCCGGAAAGCCGGTGAGGGCCTCGACATTGTTGCTGAGGAACAGCGGGCGGTAGGGCGGCTCGATGCTGCGCGAATGGAAGACAATGGTCAGGGAGTCGAGGATCGCCTGCTGCCGTTCCTGACTGCGCTTCAGCGCCAGTTCGGCCTGGGCCTTCTCGCGCTGGACCCGCGCGTTCTCTTCCAGCAGCCGCAGCCGGTGCTCGGACTGGTTCTGCACCTCCTGGGTCTTCAGATGCAGGTCCACCAACACCTTCACCTTGGAGCGCAGGATGAACGGGTCGACCGGCTTGAACACGACGTCCACTGCGCCCGCCGAATAGGCCTGGAACAGGTGGGTCTCGTCGCGGAACACCGCGGTCACGAATACGATCGGGATGTCGCGGGTGCGCCGCCGCTGGCGGATGAAGGCGGCCGTCTCATAGCCGTCCATGCCGGGCATGTGCAGGTCGAGCAGGATGACGGCGAAATCCTCGTCCAGCAGCCGCCGCAGGGCCTCCTCCCCCGAACGCGCGACCACGATCTCGCAATCGAGGTCGGCCAGGGCGTTGGTGGCGGCGAAGGCGTTGCGGGCGTCGTCGTCGACGATCAGGATCCGACCACGCGGCCGCGTCTCCCCCAGGGCCGCCGAGACGGTCAGGTGCGGCTTGGACCCGCCGTCTGGCGACGCGTCTGACACCTCAACGCACCGCGGGCAGCAGGGCGATGTTGTCGCTGGCCGCACGCATGGCGTCGGCGCGGCGGATGGACACCCTCAGGACCGAGATCAGCTGGTCGATGTCCACCGGTTTGGAGACATAGTCCGAAGCGCCTGCCTGGATGCACTTCTGGCGGTCGCCCTTCATCGCCTTGGCGGTGACCGCGATGACCGGCAGCTGCTCGAAGCCGTCCAGCGCCCGGATCTCGCGCATGGTCTCGTAGCCGTCCATGTCCGGCATCATGATGTCGACCAGCATGGCGTCGACGTCGGGGGTGGCCCTGAGCAGGTCGAGCCCGGCCCGGCCGCTCTCGGCGTAGTGCAGGTTGATGCCGTATTCCTCCAGCGCGCTCGCCAGCGAGAAGATGTTGCGGATGTCGTCGTCGATGACGATCACCGTGCGGCCGGTCAACACCGCGTCGGCGCGGCGGGTCTGCGCCAGCTTGGCGCGGGCGGGATCGGGCAGGCTCGCCATGGGCTCGTGCAGGATCAGCGCGGTCTGGTCGATCAGCTGCTCCGGCGTACGGGCCAGCCGGACCAGGCCGCCGAACACCGCCAGCCGCAGGCGGCGCTCCTCCTCGGGGTCGAGGTCGTCGGGGGCGTAGAGCACCACGGGGCTGAGCCCGGGATCCTGTTTCAGGGCCTCCAGCACCTCGGCGATCGGCGCGCTGCCGAACTGGACGATGAGCACGTCGGGCTGCTCCGCCGGGTCGGCGGCGGCGATGGCCGCGAAGTCGCCGGAGAGTTCGACGTTGCTGAAGCACTGGCCAAGCGCTTCGGCGGCGTCGCCCATCGGGCCGACCAGGACCACGCGGCGGGATTCCTTGGCCACGAAGTTCTTCACCTCCTCCAGGGTGGAGACCACGGCGTCACGCTCGACTGGCTTGGAGGTGAACCCGAAGGCGCCCATCGACAGGCCGAGGCCCCGCTGGTCGTCGGCGGAGAGGATGTGCACCGGGATGTGACGGGTTTCCGGGGTGCGCTTCAGAAGATCGAGCAGGGCCAGCCCATCCATGTCGGGCAGGCCGATGTCGAGCATGATCGCCTCGGGCCCGAACCGCCGCGCCAGGCCGACCGCGGCGCCGCCCTCGCCCGTGACCACGCCCTTGAAGCCGGAATCGCGCACCAGCTGCAGCAGGATCGAGGCGAAGCGGGGATCGTCCTCCACGATCAGCACCAGGGCGTCGTCGGGGGTGATCTCCTCGCGGTCGTCGGCCACGACTTCGGCGATCTCGGCAGGCGCCGAGCTCGAGGCGCTGATGCGTGGAACCGGCGGGGCGGCCCGCGACGGGGGGACCGGCTGGACCGAAGGGCTGAAGTTCAGCGGCACATAGAGGGTGAAGGCCGATCCCTTGCCGAGCGTCGAGGCGACGCCAAGCTCGCCGCCCAGCAGGCGGGTGATCTCGCGGCTGATCGAGAGGCCGAGGCCGGTGCCGCCGTACTTGCGGCTGGTGGTGCCGTCGGCCTGCTGGAAGGCCTCGAAGATGATCCTCTGCTTGTCCTCGGGGATGCCGATGCCCGTGTCCTCCACCTGGAAGGCCAGCACCTGGCCGGCCTTGTTGAGGTGGTCGTTGGCGGGGCTCCAGCCCGACGGCGCGCGGCCGACCCGGAGCTTGACGTGGCCCTTCTCGGTGAACTTGAAGGCGTTGGAGAGCAGTTCTTGATGATCTGCTGCAGCCGCTTCTCGTCGGTGTACATGGCGCGCGGAAGCTCTGGATCGATCTCCACCGAGAAATCGATCTTCTTGTCCTGCGCCAGCTGGGCGAAGGTGCGGTCCACGTGCTCCTTGAAGGCGGCGAACGACGCCTCGCCGATGTCGAGGGTGACGGTGCCGGATTCGATCTTCGACAGGTCGAGGATGTCGTTGATCAGCGCCATCAGGTCGACGCCGGCGTCGTGGATGTTCTTGGCCGACTGCACCTGCTTGTCGGTCAGGTTGCCCTGGGCGTTCTCGCTGAGCAGCTTCGACAGGATCAGCAGGCTGTTGAGCGGGGTCCTGAGCTCGTGGCTCATGTTGGCCAGGAATTCCGACTTGTACTTCGACGTCAGGGCCAGCTGCTCGGCCTTCTCCTCCAGCGCCGCCTTGGCCTGTTCGACCTCGCGGTTCTTGGCTTCCACCTGGCTGTTCTGGGCCGAGAGCAAGAGCGCCTTGTCTTCGAGCTCGGCGTTGGTGGTCTGCAGCTCGTCCTGCTTGGTGCGCAGCAGCTCCTCGGACTGGCGCAGGGACGCCGCCTGCAGCTCCAGCCGGTCGTTGGTCTTCTTCAGCTCCTCCTGCTGCGCCTGCAGCTCGGAGGTCAGCAGCTGCGACTGCTTCAGGAGCCCCTCGGTGCGCATGTTGGCGGCGATGGTGGAGAGCACGATGCCGATGGATTCCATCAGCTGATCCAGGAACGACTGGTGGGTCTCGGAGAATTCCCCGAAGGTCGCCAGCTCGATCACCGCCTTCACCTCGCCCTCGAACAGCGCCGGCAGTACGATGATGTTGAGCGGGACGGCCTCGCCCAGGCCCGAGGAGATCTGGACGTAGTCCTTGGGCACGTTGGTCAACAGGATGCGCGACTTCTCGAAGGCGCACTGCCCGATCAGGCCCTCGCGCAGCTTGAACTGGCTGGCGACGTGTTTGCGGTTGTTGAAAGCATAGGCGGCGGCGAGGTTCATCACCATCTCGCCGTCCTCGTCCCGGTCCGAGACGTAGAAGACGCCGTGCTGGGCGTTGATCAGCGGCGCCAGCTCCGACAGCACCAGGTTCGACACCGTCGACAGGTCCCGTTCGCCCTGCAGCATCCGCGTGAACCGGGCGAGGTTGGTCTTCAGCCAGTCCTGCTCGGTGTTCTTGAGCGTCTGATCCTTCAGATTGCGGATCATCTCGTTGATGTTGTCCTTCAGCGAGGCCACTTCGCCGGACGCCTCCACCGTGATCGAGCGGGTCAGGTCGCCCTTGGTCACCGCCGTGGACACCTCGGCGATGGCGCGCACCTGGGTGGTCAGGTTGGCCGCCAGTTCGTTGACGTTGTCGGTGAGGTCGCGCCACAGGCCGGCCGCGCCCGGCACGCTGGCCTGGCCGCCGAGCTTGCCTTCGATCCCCACCTCGCGGGCGACGTTGGTCACCTGGTCGGCGAAGGTGGCCAGGGTCTCGATCATGCCGTTGATGGTGTCGGCCAGGGAGGCGATCTCGCCCTTGGCGTCCAGAGTCAGCTTGCGCTTCATGTTTGCCCTGGGCCACCGCGGTCACCACCTCGGCGATGCCGCGCACCTGGCTGGTCAGGTTGGCGGCCATCATGTTCACATTGTCGGTGAGGTCCTTCCAGGTCCCGGCGACGCCCGGCACCTGGGCCTGGCCGCCGAGCTTGCCCTCGGCCCCCACTTCCCGCGCCATCCGGGTCACTTCCGAGGCGAAGGCGTTGAGCTGGTCCACCATGGTGTTGATGGTCGACTTCAGTTCGAGGATCTCGCCCTTCACGTCGACGGTGATCTTCTTCGACAGGTCGCCCCGCGCCACGGCGGTGGTCACCTCGGCGATGTTCCGCACCTGGCCGGTGAGGTTGGCGGCCATGAAGTTCACGTTGTCGGTGAGGTCCTTCCAGGTCCCGGCGACCCCGCGCACCTGGGCCTGACCGCCGAGCTTGCCCTCGGTGCCGACTTCGCGCGCCACCCGCGTCACTTCCGAGGAGAAGGAGTTCAGCTGGTCCACCATGGTGTTGATGGTGTTCTTCAGCTCGAGGATCTCGCCGCGCACGTCGACGGTGATCTTCTTGGAGAGGTCGCCCATGGCGACGGCGGTGGTCACCTCGGCGATGTTCCGCACCTGGCCGGTGAGGTTGGCGGCCATGAAGTTCACATTGTCGGTGAGGTCCTTCCAGGTGCCGCCCACGCCCTTCACCTGGGCCTGGCCGCCGAGCTTGCCTTCGGTGCCGACTTCGCGCGCCACCCGCGTCACTTCCGAGGCGAAGGCGTTCAGCTGGTCCACCATGGTGTTGATGGTGTTCTTCAGTTCGAGGATCTCGCCGCGCACGTCGACGGTGATCTTCTTAGACAGGTCGCCGTTGGCCACGGCGGTGGTCACCTCGGCGATGTTCCGCACTTGGCCGGTGAGGTTGGCGGCCATGAAGTTCACATTGTCGGTGAGGTCCTTCCAGGTCCCGGCGACGCCCTTCACCTGGGCCTGGCCGCCGAGCTTGCCTTCGGTGCCGACTTCGCGCGCCACCCGCGTCACTTCCGAGGAGAAGGAGTTCAGCTGGTCCACCATGGTGTTGATGGTGTTCTTCAGCTCGAGGATCTCGCCGCGCACGTCGACGGTGATCTTCTTGGAGAGGTCGCCCATGGCGACGGCGGTGGTCACCTCGGCGATGTTCCGCACCTGGCCGGTGAGGTTGGCCGCCATCAGGTTGACGTTGTCGGTGAGGTCCTTCCAGGTCCCGCCCACCCCGGTGACGTTGGCCTGGCCGCCGAGCTTGCCCTCGGTGCCGACTTCCCGCGCCACCCGCGTCACTTCCGAGGCGAAGGCGTTGAGCTGGTCCACCATGGTGTTGATGGTCGACTTCAGCTCGAGGATCTCGCCCTTCACGTCGACGGTGATCTTCTTCGACAGGTCTCCGCGGGCCACGGCGGTGGTCACCTCGGCGATGTTCCGCACCTGGCGGTGAGGTTGGCGGCCATGAAGTTCACGTTGTCGGTGAGGTCCTTCCATGTCCCCGCGACGCCTTCCACCCGCGCCTGGCCGCCGAGCTTGCCTTCGGTGCCGACTTCCCGCGCCACCCGCGTCACTTCCGAGGCGAAGGCGTTCAGCTGATCCACCATGACGTTGATGGTGTCCTTCAGCTCGAGGATCTCGCCCTTCACGTCGACGGTGATCTTCTTGGAGAGGTCGCCCCGCGCCACGGCGGTGGTCACCTCGGCGATGTTCCGCACCTGGCCGGTGAGGTTGGCCGCCATCAGGTTGACGTTGTCGGTGAGGTCCTTCCAGGCCCCGGTCACGCCCCGCACCTGGGCCTGGCCGCCGAGCTTGCCCTCGGTGCCGACTTCGCGCGCCACCCGCGTCACTTCCGAGGCGAAGGAGTTCAGCTGGTCCACCATGGTGTTGATGGTGTTCTTCAGCTCCAGCACCTCCCCCTTCACGTCGACGGTGATCTTGCGCGACAGGTCGCCGTTGGCGACGGCGGTGGTCACCTCGGCGATGTTCCGCACCTGGCCGGTGAGGTTGGCCGCCATCAGGTTGACGTTGTCGGTGAGGTCCTTCCAGTCCCGGCGACGCCCTTCACCTGGGCCTGGCCGCCGAGCTTGCCCTCGGTGCCGACTTCGCGCGCCACCCGCGTCACTTCCGAGGCGAAGGAGCCGAGCTGGCCCACCATGGTGTTCACCACCTTGCCGATGCGCAGGAACTCGCCGCGCAGCGGCCGGTCGTCGGTCTCCAGGTTCATGGTCTGGCCGAGGTCGCCGCGCGCCACCGCGCCGATCACCCGGGCCATTTCCGCGGTGGGGTGGACGGTGTCCGCCACCAGGGTGTTCACCGCCTCGACGCTGGCCGCCCAGGAGCCGGCCGCCCCCGGCAGATTGGCGCGGTGGTTGATCTTGCCCTGCTTGCCCACCAGGTCGCCCAGCCGCTCGAACTCGCGGGTCATTCGGTCGTTGAGCTCGACCACCTCGTTGAACGCCTCGCAGATCTCGCCCTGCACCCCGACCAGGCCGCGGGGAAGGCGCACCGAGAAGTCGCCCCGGCGGAAGGCCCTGAGCGCGCCCAGCAACTGGCCCTCGTCCAGCTGGGTGTCGGTCGGCGCCAGCCGTGTCCTGAGGTCGCGGCCTTCGATCGCGACGTTTCGCGCGCGGAGGTCTTGGCCGAAGCGGGCTTCACGGCATGCATGGACGGCTCCTTGCGGGAGAGCTTTGGAAGGAAGGAGGTCTGGGCCGGGGCAGGGGGAAGCGGCAGGCGAAGCGAAGCGCAGGCTGGAAACCAGCCTTCACGCCACCCGAAAAGCGCTTCGCAAAGGATGCAGGCACGACCGGTCCCCGTCCGACCAACAGGTTTCAACGCGGCCAAGACCGAGCCGTTCCCGGCCGTACAAAAAATTCATTGGAGGGCGGGGGGTCGCGGCGGTTTGGCGGCCGAATCGAGGCCATCGCGTCTCCGCTTGAACGGCGGCTTAGAGCGCGGGCGCCCGCGCCTGCCCGTCCCAGGCCGCGTGCAGCAGGCGGGCGACCTCGTCCGGCGCGATCGGCCGGCCCAGCACGTCGAACAGGTCGATCTCGCGCCGGATCGCCTCGGCGACCTCCATCACCCGGTTGTGGGCCGACGCCGGCCGCCTCGAGCGTGCGGGGGACGTCGAAGCTGGCGATGAAGGCCGCGACGCGGTCGGGCCGCGGCCAGGGCCGCCGGGCGCGGGTCGGCGGGATCGAAGGCAAGGTTCAGGCCTTCGGCGATCGGCCCGAACCGCTCCGGCGCCACCCCGGCCATGAAGCGCATGGCGTGGGGCAGGGTAATGCACGAAGTGACCCCGTGCGGCACGTTCCACATCGGCCCGATCTGGTGGCCGAGGGCGTGGGAGACGCCGAGGCCGGTGTTGAAGCCGCCGAACAGCGAGCACCAGGCGGCGATCTGGCACTGGCCCCGGTGGGCGAGGGCCTCGTCGCCGTCCGTGCGGATCGAGGCCGGCAGGTGTTCGGTCAGCAGGCGGATGGCCTTGGTCGCCAGGGCGTCGATGAACGGCTGATGGCGGATCGAATAGGTCGCCTCCACCGCGTGATCCAGGGCGCGCATGCCGGTGGCGGGCCCACAGCCAATCCGGCGTCTCCACCGTGAGTTCGGGGTCGTGGATGATCAGCCGCGGCTGCAGCCGGGGGTCCAGCACCCCGTGCTTGACGTGGGTCTCTTCGTCGGTGGTCCCGCCGGCGGGGGTGTATTCCCCGGCCGAGAGGGTGGTGGGCAGGGCGATGTGGACGAGGTCGCGGCCCCCCGCCGCCGTCCCGAAGGCCGCGGCGAAATCCAGCTCGCCAGCTTCGTCGGTCATGTCGCGGCCGTTGATGATCGAGGCGGCGGCCACTTTGGCGGTGTCGATCGGGCTGCCGCCGCCGAAGCTGACCACGGCGTCGGCGTCCAGCCGCTGCAACTCGGCGGTCAGGGCCCGGACGGTGTGGGTCGGGACGTGCTGGGCCGCGCCGGCGAACACCCCCGCGCATCGCCCCGCCCATGGCGTCGGTGACCTTGCCCAGCAGGGCCGAGCGGCCGAGCGTGGCGCCGGTGACGACCACCGTCCGCTCGAGCCCCCGCCGCGCCAGCGCCTCGCCCAGCGCCGCGACCTTGCCGGGACCGAAGATCACCCGCTCGAGGCGGGTGAAGGCGAATTCGCCGGACGGCGCGATCACGCCGGCGCTCCGGGCTCGACGTCCGCTTCCTTGGCGCCGGTCTGGAGGCGGGCGAACCGCAGGGCGGCCCGCACGTCGCCGAAGCTGTCGAGGTCGAGGATGGCGCCGGCCAGCAGGGCCGCCCGCTCGCCCAGCGCCGGGGCGGCGAGGGTCATGAACTTGGCGCGCTGGGCGTCCTCGTCCGGGAAGCTTTCGGGCTCGCCGGAAGGGTCCGGGATCGCCCGCTCATAGGTCCCGCCGGCGGTGACCACCCGCACCCGTGCGCCGAAGGGGTGGGGGCTGGCGGCCTCCACGGCGTCGTTCTGGCGCACCTCGACGAGGTCGCAGATGGCCTGGAGCCCGGGTTCGCCGAGCCGAACGTAGTCGTCCCAGCCGAACCGCCCCTGATCCAGGGCCACGGCGGCGGCGAAGGCCATGGAGAACTGCCCCTCGACCACGTTTGCGGGCCGGCGTTTGGCCGCCTCTGGCGTCCCCACCAGCACCACGCCATTGCGGTGCAGGCCGATCTCGACCGACCTCAGGTCCTCCACGCCGAAGCCGTGTTCGCGGCGAAGGGCGATCAGCCCGTCCAGGGCGGCGTGGGCGTAGCGGCAGCAGGGGTATGGTTTCACTGCGACGCGCAGGGTCTCCCAGTCGTCGCCGAGGCCATCGGTCGCGCGCGCCACGACCGCGCCGTCGCTGTAGCCGGCGAGGAAGCCCTGACGGCCCTCGATGGCCTGTTCGGCGCCCCGGAAGCCGTTCTGGGCGAGGCTCGCCGCGATGAGGCCGTTCATGGCCGCGGCGCCCACCTGCCAGCGCTTGGTCCAGGCGCCGTTCTCAAGGAATTGCAGAGATCCGGCCGCTTGGCTGCCGGCGACGCCGAAGGCAGAAACCATCTGTGCGGCGTCGAGGCCCAGCACCTTGCCGGCGGCCGCCGCCGCCCCGAAGGTTCCCGCGGTCGCCGTCGGGTGGAAGCCGCGGGCGTAATGGGCGGTGGGGTCCAGCGCCAGACCCAGGCGGCAGCAGATCTCATAGCCGGCGATGATCGCCTCCAGCACCGTGCGGCCGTTCGCGCCGACCAGCTCACCCGCCGCCAGCGCCGCCGGGACCACCGGCGCCGACGGATGCAGAGAGCTCGCGGCATGTGTGTCGTCGAAGTCCAGCGAATGGCCGAGCGCGCCGTTCAGCAGCGCCGCGACCGGGGCCGCGTAGCCGCGCGCGTCGCCCATGACGGTGGCGGGGCCGGCGCTGTCCAGGCCCAGCGCCTGCAGGGTCGCGAGGATCGCCGGGGTGGACTCCGCCTCGCCCCGCGCGCGCACCGCGCTGCCGAGGAAATCCAGGGTCAGGGCCTTGGCCCGCGCCGCGGCGGCGGGCGGAACCCGGTCGAGCTTCAAGCCGCGGACGAAGGCGGCGGCGGTGAAAGTTTCATTCGCCATGACGGGCCGCAGGTGATCACTATGACGCAAAGGCTCAGCGATAGGGCTTTCGCGCGGGGGGGCAAGTGATGTTCGAGCAACTTTTGACGCCCGTGTCGGGCAGTCTCGGGCTTTCCTTCGCAGTGGCGGCCCTGCCGATCGCGACGGTGCTGGTGCTCATGGGCGTGCTGCGCCGGCCGGCGTGGGAAGCCTCCCTGGCCGGCCTCGCGGTGGGCGCGGTCCTGGCCATCGCGGTCTGGCGGCTGCCGCCCGCCCTGGCCATCGACAGCATCGCCGCCGGCGCGGTCTTCGCCCTGTGGCCGATCATGTGGATCGTGTTCAACGCCATATTGCTGTTCAACATCGCCATCGCCTCAGGCCGTTTCGACGCCTTCCGCGGCTGGGTGATCCGCCACCTGCCCAATGACCGTCGCATCGTACTGGTGGTGATCGGCTTCTGCTTCGGCGCCCTGCTCGAAGGGGTGGCGGGGTTCGGGACGCCCGTTGCGATCACCAGCGCTCTGCTGATCATGACCGGCTTCGAGCCGCTCGAAGCCCTGACCTTCACCCTGATCTTCAACACCGCGCCGGTGGCGTTCGGGGCGCTGGGCGCGCCGGTGACGACCCTCGCCGCGGTCACCGGCCTGCACGACACGGTGCTGGGCGCGATGATCGGCCGCCAGCTGCCGGTGTTCGCCCTCCTGCTGCCCTTCTATGTCATCGGCGTCTATGGCGGCTGGCGCTCGATCAGGGCCCTGTGGCCGGCGCTGCTGGTGGCGGGCGGCAGTTTCGCCGTGACCCAGTTCGTGGTGTCCAACTACCTCAGCTACGCCCTCACCGACGTGCTTTCGTCCCTGGTCTCCCTGATCGTGACCACCGGATTCCTGCGGGTCTGGAAGCTGAAGCCCGACCCCGCCTTCGCCCTGAAGCTCGACGGCGCCGCGGCCAGCCCTTCCCAAGCCTCCGCCACGCCGCTGTGGCAGGGGTGGCTGCCCTGGATCGTCGTCTCGGCGGTGGTGATCGTCTGGACCCTGCTGAAGTTCAACCTGATCGGCCAGGTCAAGCTCCCCTGGCCCGGCCTCGACAAGGCGGTGTTCATCACCCTCTACAAACAGCCCTACGCCGCGGTCTGGACCTTCCAGCCGCTGGCCACCGGCACGGCGATCCTGGCCTCGGCGGTCATCACCGCCGCCCTGGTCGGCTGCGGACCGAAGCGCTTCCTGGACGCCGCCATCTCCGCCTGTCGCCAGATCGGCTGGCGGTCCTGACGGTCGCCGTCATCGTCGGCCTGGCCTATCTGATGAACTATTCGGGGATGAACTACACCCTCGGCCTGGGCGTCGCGTCGGTGGGGGTGCTGTTCCCGCTGGTCTCGGTCTTCCTGGGCTGGGTGGCGGTGTTCCTGTCCGGCAGCGACACCTCCGGCAACGCCCTTTTCGGCAATCTGCAGGTGGTCGCCGCCCGTCAGCTTGGACTGAGCCCGGTGCTGTTCGCCGCGGCCAACTCCTCGGGCGGCGTCATGGGCAAGATGATCTCGCCGCAGAACATCTCCACCGGCGTCTCCACCACGGCGCTGAAGGGCCAGGAAGGCAAGGTGCTGGCCCGCACCTTCAAGCACAGCCTGATCCTGACCCTGCTGCTCGGCCTGCTGGTCTCGGCCCAGCAGCATCTCACGCCGTGGATGATCGCGCGGTGAGGCGCGGACCGGGGCGCCGCCCTAGTTGGCGCCGGGCAGGTTGAGCCCCGCCGGCGGCGGGCCCTTGCCGCGGAAGCTGATCACCGTGCCGTCCACCTTGGTGATGCTGATCAGCGAGCCGGCCGGGCGGCCGTCGCGCATCGGATAGGCCCGCGCCGTCACCTTCTCGCCGGCCTGGATCGAGCTTCGCTTCACGCCGTTCTGGAGCAGCGTCGAGGGTCCCTCGGACTCGAAGCCCCACTCCACCGCCTGGCCGTCGGCGCCGGGGACCAGCACGATCACCCAGGAATGCGGGTTGGTGTACTGGAAGTCCTTCACCGTGCCGGAGATGCTGATCTCCTTGCTGCGGTCGAACATGGCGAACGAATGGTGGGCCAGGGCCGGGGCGGCGCCCAGGGTCAGGGCGGCCAGACCGGCGATGGCGCGAACGACTGCCTTGCTCATCCTAGTGTTCTCCGGGCGCCGCGGCAGGGCCCTTGCTTATGGCGTCGGGGTCTTTGTAGCCCTTGTCCCCCGGCAGCAGGAAACTGCTCGAGCCGTTGTCGGTCCTGACCACATTGTTGTTCTCTTCGCAGGACCAGTGGTTGATCCTGAGGTTCGGCGTGGTCACCCGCCGATAGGTGTGGCGGACGTGCCAGGGCCTGGTCAGCGCCAGGGGATCGTAGACGTCGATGATGTCTTCGATCTCGTCAGGGCCGATCTTGCGCATCCGCTCAACCGTGGTGGCCTGGTCGGAATATTCCGGCTGCAGCCGCTGGTACTGGCCGCCCCTGAGGTCCTTGGTGTGGATCACCAGGGTGTCGCCGTCCCAGAAGCCGACGGAATCGCCCTCCCAGTTGGGATAGGCCTCGTCGTCCGGAACATGGCCGCGGTCGTCGGTGTAGACGCGGCGGATCTCGGCGTTCTGTTCCAGGATCAGCCACGCCTCTTCGGGGCGCAGCACATATTCGCGCAGGAACGGCTCGAGGATCCAGCGGGGGGTAGCCGGCGGGCAGGCAGGCCGACAGCGGATCCCACTCGATGCCCTTCTTGATGTTGGCGATCTTCAGGTCGAAGCGCGCCTTGTACTCCGGGGTCAGGGCGGCGGTGGGCTCGGCGCCCTGCTGCTGCGGATCGAAGTTGAAGCCCGAGTCGTGGGTCCACAGGCCGGTCCAGTCCGGCAGGGTCTTCCAGGTCATCCGGGTCCCGCCGTGGGCGGCCGCTCGCATGGCCTGGTATTCGTCCCAGGAGCTGGCGTAGGTCCCGCCATAGGTCCAGGCGGCGAAGGCCGCCGACGGGATCGCCATGATCAGAAACAGGACCGCAAGGGTTCGCGCCGCAAACGCCGTTCCACGCATCCTCGCCCTCCCGCGGGCGGAGTCTCAGGGGCGCCTCGCCCGGCGATCATGCCCGGCTCGGCTGTCGGCGCAAGTCATTGACGGTGCAAACGAACCAAAGAATCGACCGCCGCGCTGCGGGCGGCTATCCAGGCGTCGGCCGAGGGGACCATGCGCCAGACCGTTGCGCCCGATCATGACGAGCCGTCAGGCGACGCCCATCAGGACATCCGCGACGGGGTGCGCCGGCTGTGCGCGGGTTTCGACGGGGCTTACTGGCGGGCGCTGGACCGCGAGCGCGCCTATCCGGCCGATTTCGTCCGAGCGCTGACCGAGGCGGGCTATCTCGCCATATTGGTCCCCGAGGCCTATGGCGGCGCGGGCCTGCCGCTATCGGCGGCGGCGGCGGCGCTGGAGGAGATCCACCGCTCCGGCGGCAATGGCGCGGCCTGCCACGCCCAGATGTACACCATGGGGACCCTGCTGCGGCACGGCAGTGAGGCGCAGAAACGGCAGTGGCTGCCGCAGATCGCATCGGGCGCCCTTCGCCTGCAGGCCTTCGGCGTCACCGAGCCGGCCAGCGGCACCGACACCACCCGCATCACCACCTTCGCCCGCCGCAACGGCGACCGCTATGTGGTCAACGGCCAGAAGATCTGGATTTCGCGCGCCGAGCATTCCGACCTGATGCTGTTGCTCTGCCGCACCGCCCCGCGCGAGGCGGGACCACGGCCCACCGACGGCATGAGCGTGCTGCTGATCGACCTGCGAGAGGCCGTCGGGAACGGCCTGACCATCCGCCCGATCCGCACCATGCTGAACCACGCCACCACCGAGCTGTTCTTCGACGACCTCGAGGTCCCGGCCGCCAACCTGATCGGCGAGGAAGGCCGCGGCTTCGGCTACATCCTCGACGGCATGAACGCCGAGCGCATCCTGATCGCCTCGGAGTGCCTGGGCGACGGCCGCTTCTTCACCGACCCGCGCCAGCGCCTACGCCCTCCAGCGCGTGGTGTTCGGCCGGCCGATCGGCCAGAACCAGGGGGTGCAGTTCCCCATCGCCCGCGCTCATGTGGCGATCGAGGCGGCGGCCCTGATGGTCGCCAGGGCCGCGGCCCTGTTCGAGGCGGGCAGGCCCTGCGGGACCGAGGCCAACATGGCCAAGCTCCTGGCGTCGGAGGCGTCCTGGGCGGCGGCCGACGTCTGCCTGCAGACCCACGGCGGCTTCGGCTTCGCCGAGGATTTCGACATCGAGCGCAAGTTCCGCGAGGCGCGGCTATATCTGACAGCGCCGATCTCCACCAACCTGATCCTGTCCCACGTGGCCACCCACGTCCTGGGCCTGCCCAAGTCGTTCTGAGCATGGCCCGCCCCCTCGACGGCCTCCTGGTGGTGTCGCTGGAACAGGCGGTGGCCGCGCCGCTCGCCACCTGCAAGCTGCCGACGCCGGCGCCCGGGTGATCAAGATCGAGCGCGCCGAGGGCGACTTCGCCCGCGGCTATGACCATGTGGTCCACGGCGAGAGCTCCTATTTCGTCTGGCTGAACCGCGGCAAGGAATCGCTGGTGCTGGACCTGAAGGCGGCCGAGGACGCGGCGCTGCTGGCGCGGATCGTCGCCCGCGCCGATGTCTTCGTGCAGAACCTGGCACCCGGCGCGGCCGGCCGCGCCGGCTTCGGCGCCGAGGCGCTGCGGGCGCGCTATCCGCGCCTGATCACCTGCGACATCTCCGGCTACGGCGAGAAGGGGCCCTATCGCGACATGAAAGCCTACGACCTGCTGATCCAGTGCGAGACCGGCCTGGCCTCGGTCACCGGCACGCCCGACGCACCTGGACGGGTGGGGGTCTCGATCGCCGACATCGCCTCGGGCATGACCGCGCACGCCGCCATCGTCGAGGCCCTCTACGCCCGCGAGCGCACCGGCGAAGGCCGCGCCCTGGCGGTGTCGATGTTCGACGCCGTCGCCGACTGGATGACGGTGCCGCTGCTGCACCACGACTATGGCGGCCGCGCCCCGCCCCGCGTCGGCCTCAGCCACGCCTCCATCGCTCCCTACGGCGCCTTCGCCACGGGGGACGGCGAGCAGGTGGTGTTCGGGGTGCAGAACGAGCGGGAATGGGCGGCCCTGTGCCGCGAGGTGCTCGGGCGGCCCGAACTGGCGAAGGACCCGCTCTACGCCGGCAATAGTCTGCGCGTGGCCAACCGCGCGGGGCTCGACGCCCTGATCGCCCAGCTGTTCGCCGGCCTTTCCCGGGCCGAGGCGGCCGGGCGGCTGACGCGGGCCAACATCGCCTTTGGCCGGGTGAATTCGGTCGAGGGCCTGTCGGGCCATCCGCAGCTGCGGCGCATGGAAGTGGGAACGCCCAGCGGCGCCGCGCGGCTGCCCGCGACGCCGGCCCGGACGGCGGGCGAGGCCTTCGCGCCGGGGCTGTCGCCCGCCCTCGGCCAGCACAGCCAGGCGCTTCGGACGGAGTTCGCATGACCACGGCCTTCGAGACCATCGCCCTCTCCGCGCCGGCGCCGCATGTGGCCGTCGTCACCCTGAACCGGCCCCAGGCCGCCAACGCCTTCAATACCCGCATGGCGCTGGAGCTGACCGAGGCCTTCCTGGCGCTGAAGGACGAACGCTGCGTGATCCTCACCGGCGCGGGCGAGCGCGCCTTCTGCGCCGGCGCCGACCTGAGGGAACGCCACGGCATGTCGGACGAGGCCTGGGCCGCCCAGCATGTGGTGTTCGAAGCCATGGGCCGGGCCATCCTGGGCGCGCCCATGCCGGTGATCGCGGCGGTGAACGGGGCGGCCTATGGCGGCGGCTGTGAGATCGCATTGCTGTGCGACATCGTCCATGCGTCCGAAACCGCGCGTTTCGCCCTCACCGAGGCGACGCTCGGCATCATGCCGGGGCTGGGCGCCACCCAGACCCTGACCCGCGCGGCCGGCGCTGGGCGCGCCAAGCAGGTGATCCTGACCGGGGCGCCCTTTTCGGCCGCCGAAGCCCTGGCCTGGGGCGTCGTCAACCAGGTCGCGCCATCGGGGCGGGTGCTGGACGGGGCGCTGGACGTCGCCGCCCGCATCGCCGCCAATGCGCCCCTCGCCGTGCGCGCGATCAAGCGCGCCATCGACGACGGCGAAAGCCTCGACCTGGACCGGGGCATGGCGCTGGAGCTGGAGCAGTACAACCGCCTGTTCCCCACCCGCGACCGGCTGGAAGGCGTGCGGGCCTTCAACGAGAAGCGCCGGCCGGACTTCAAGGGCGAATAGCTAGGCGACTTCTTCTATGACGGCCGCCTCGCGCTCGGCGATGACCTCGCTGATGGCGCCGATCAGGGCGTCGGCGCGGATGGGCTTGGACAGGTGCCGGTCGGCTCCGGCCTCGACGCTCGCCTTGATGTGGTCGTCCAGCGCATTGGCTGTCAGCATGATCACCGGCGTGCGCGCCGCCCCCGTCGCCGCCTCGTGCAGCCGCAGGGCGATGGTGGCGGTCAGCCCGTCCATCACCGGCATCTGCATGTCCATCAGCACCACGTCGAAGCGCTCGCTCGCCAGTCGGTCCAGCGCCGCCTGGCCGTCCTCGACAATGGTCAGGTCGACCCCCAGCGGCTCGAGCAGCAGCTGCACGACCCTCTGGTTGGCCGGATGGTCCTCGGCCAGCAGGACGCGGAGGTCGTCCGACACCATCTCCTGCACCGGCTTCGCATCAGCGGCGACCGGCTGGACATCGCCCACCCGCTCCATCGGGACGGCGACCTCGAAGGTGGAGCCCTGGCCGGGCTCGGAGGTGACGATGATCTCACCGTCCATCATCTCCACCAGCGATCGGCAGATCGCCAGGCCCAGGCCGGTGCCGCCGAACCGCCGGGTGATGGAGGCGTCGGCCTGTTCGAAGCGCCGGAAGAGCTTGCGGCGGGCCTCTTCGTCGAAGCCGATGCCCGAGTCGCGCACCTTGAAGCTGAGGCCCTTGACGGAGCGATCGACGGCGAGCTCGACGCCGCCGGCGTCGGTGAACTTCACCGCATTGCTGAGCAGGTTGGACAGCACCTGGGTCAGGCGCACGGCGTCGCCGCGATAGACCCCCTGGGCGGCCGGCGCCACCGACCAACGGAAATCCAGGCCCTTGGCGTGGGCCGACGCGCGGTGGAGCCCGGCGATGCCCGCCCGTCAGTTGGCCGAGGTCGAACGGCGCCAGCTCCAGGCGCATCTGGCCCGCCTCGATCTTGGAGAAATCGAGGATGTCGCTCAGCACCCGCTCCAGCAGCCGTCCGGACGAGACGATCAGCTCGGCCATCTCGCGGGTCCGCACGGTCTTCTGTTCCCGCGCCAGGACCTCCGACACCGCCACCACGCCGTTCAGCGGGGTGCGCAGTTCGTGGCTCATGTTGGCGAGGAAGCGGGATTTCTCCTGGTTGGCCAGCTCCAGCGCGGCGGTGCGTTCGCTGACCCGCTGCTCGAGGGATTCCAGCACCTCTTCGACCCGCTCGCGACTGGTCCGCAGGGTGCGCGCCAGAAGGCCGATCTCGTCCGTGCGCCGTTCAAGCGCCGCCTCGTTGACGATGGACTTGCGGCCCTGCGGGTCAGCCTCGGCCGATTCAACAAGTTGATTCAAGGGGATGGCGATCGTCTTCCGCGCCATGAAGACAACCAGGGCGGTCTCCGCGATGGCCGCCAACAGCCCGATGATCAGAATCCAGGAGGCCGACTGCGCCGCGGACGAGGTCACCGCGGCGCGCGGGTAGGTCACCAGGAAATACCAGTCCGGACCGCTCAACTGGCCGAAGGCCACGATCTGCTTCCCGTCGGGACTGATCACGGCCCCGGTGCGCCGATGCGACCGGGCGATCTGCGCCGTCAGGGCCTTCAGGTGCAGGACGTGCTCGTAGCGGGCGAGAGTGGCTTCCGACGCCCCGCCCGGGGGTGGCGAAGCCGGGATAGGCGATCAGATCACCCTGCGGGCTCACGATCAGGTTGGACGCGCCCGGCATGGCCTGGCCTATGGCCTGCATGAAATAGCCGGTGAGCACGATCGACGATCCGAACGCCCCCACGCGGCGGCCGTTGAGGTCCACAGGAGTGACGCAGGCTGTGGCCAGCCGTTCGCCGTGGGTGTTCTGCAGCAGGCGCTGCAGGCTGGTGCAGCGGGTGCGGCGGTCGGGGTTGGCCGCGGGCGTTATGATCTCGACCATCTGTTCATGGCTGATGTCGAGGTCCGCCGGGGCGTCGCGGCGATAGTAGATCAGCTTGTCGGGCCGGTCGGGTCCGAACATGACCATGCGGTTGTCGGGGGTGAAGAAATAGAAGTTGTCGTATTCACGGTGCACGATCTCGCCGGTATGGGCGACCACCTGGAACGCGGCGGCGAACATCGCCTTGTCCGTGGCGCTGACCTGGCCGCCCCTGGCGATGAATCCGCCCATGCCGTGGATCAGGTCCCCATCCGACTTGAACATGCCGTCGAAGGCGGCGTCGGGCGTGCGGCGGGTGCCGTCCTTCCGCAACGGGAAATAGCGGTCGAAACGGCGGCCGGCGTCGGCCGGCGTCATCCGCGCCATCCTGAAGGCCAGGGCGTCGGCGGCCGCGCGGTGAAGGCTGGTCAGATCCGAAAACCGGCGCTCCTCGTTGGCGACGCGCTCCGACACATAGTCCTGCAGATAGCGCAGCTCACGCGCCTCCAGCTGTTGCTGGAACACCACGAAACCGGCCACCGCGGCGAAGGCGGTGACAGCGACGGTCATCAGGCCGACGCCGAGCAGGAATTTGTGGGTGAGTGAGGTCATCAATCCGGAACGAGGGCGCAGCTCTGGCGAGACTTACCCCGATCTCGGTTTAGACTTGGTGTAGCTTGCGGCGGACCCTGGCCCCTACTCCGCAGCGGCTGGCGCCGGTAGAGATTCGGACTCCCGGGACGGCGTCGCGGCCCGCCGCATCCGGCGGTCGATCAGGCCGATCATCACGACGCAGACGCCGAACACCGCCGGGCAGATGGCCAACAGGGCGTAGGTGTTCTTCACCGGCAGGCTCGACGAGAGCACCGCCCCGCCGATCAGCGGGCCGCAGATCGAGCCGATCTTGGCGATCGAGCCGGCCCAGCCCGAGCCGTTGGCCCGCACGCTGGAGGGATAGAACGCCCCGGCGATGCTCTGGATCGCATAGTGCCCGCCGCCCAGGAACAGCGACAGGCACAGGCTCAGCACCAGGAAGACGCCCAGGCCCATCGGCGCCAGCCCGGCGACCAGCAGCAGCGGCACGGCCACCGCCGGCAGGACGGCGATGCTGATCGCGCCCTTGTGGTCGGTGAAGCCCATGATCGACAGGCCGCCCACCGCGCCGCACAGCGAATTGGCCGCCGTCAGCCAGGCGGCGTGATCGGCGCTGAAACCCAGGTCCTCCAGCACCAGGGGCCCCCAGGTGGTCAGGAAATAGGTCGACAGCGAGCTGAAGATGAAGGCGACCCAGATCAGGGGCGTGATCCAGCGCAGCTCGCCCTGGAACAGCATGGCGGGCCGGAAAGCCCTTGAACTCGCCGCCTCGTCGGCGACGACGAAGCGCGGATCAGGCGGCAGGACGAAGGCTGGCGCCATGCGGGCGAGGACCCGGGCGATCCTCTGCGGCGGCGCGCCCTTGCTGGTGAGGAACCGCAGCGATTCCGGCAGGAAGACCATCAGCAGCAGGGTGGCCGCCAGCGAGGCGGCGCCGCCGAACCAGAACACCCCCTGCCAGCCGAAATGGGGGATCAGCAGCCGCGCCAGCGGGCCGCAGAAGCTGACGCCGAAGCCGTAGCCCAGCATGATCAGGGTGACGACCCGCGCCCGGAACCGCCTGGGCGCATATTCAATGGCCAGGGCCCAGACCAGCGGGATGGCGCCGCCCAGGGCGACGCCGTTCAGCAGTCGCAGCGCCAGCAGCTGCGGATAGCTGTGCGCCAGCGCTGTCAGGCCGGTCAGCAGGCTGAAAGCGGCCGTGGAGATCAGGATCGTCGGCCGCCGCCCGATGCGGTCGCCGAGATAGCCGAAGGCGAGCCCGCCCAGCAGGGTTCCGAAGATGCCGATGGAGAACACGTTCCCCAGCATCAGCGGCGTCAGGTGGAGGTCCTTGGACAGGTACTTGGAGGTGAAGGAGATGACGGTCATGTCGTAGCCGTCGAAGAAGGTCACCAGCCACGAGGCGGTGATCAGACCGATGGTGAACCGCCCGAGCTTCTGGCGCTCGATCAGCTCCGCGACATTGACGTGCGACCCTTCGGACATGCGGCGTTCCCCTGCGGGTCATCACGCCCGCCTGTGACCGCATGCTAGGCCGCTAATCGGCTGGCTTCCAGTGGACCACGCCTATGGCGCGGCCGAACTGGAGACTCCCGTCGCCAGCCCTGCGAAGTCCGACACCTCGCAGGCCGCCAAGTCGACGCGGCGATTTCGGCGTCATGAAACTGTCTTCATCCCGTCATAATCGAACTATGACTTCAACGCGAGGTGGTCTCTCGATTATTCACGCGTCGATTTCGAAATGACTGCCTAAATTTACTAAGGCTTAGGCGTGGGAGGCTAGGCGGAGCGGGTCCGTCCGCGAGGCCCCATGTCCAAGAGTCTGTTCGATCTCGCCGAAGCGATTCCGCCCTTGCGACGGTCCTCCAACGGCGGATCGGCCTACGAGCGCTTCCAGGCCGATCCGGACTGCCTGGCCCTTGCTGTAGTGGACGAAGACGGCCGGCCCATCGGCATCGTGGAGCGCAATTCCTTCTTCTTGAAGATGGCCGCCGAATATGGCCGCGCCCTCTATGCGCGACGCCCCATCGCGCAGGTGATGAACGATCGTCCGGTGATGGCCGACGGCGCGGTGCGGATCATGGATTTCTGCCGGGATATGCTGGCCGAGCGGCCCTCGGAGCTGTTGCAGGGCTTCATCGTCACCCGTGCCGGCCGCTATCTCGGCGTCGGCACGGCGCTCTCGCTGCTGAAGGCCGGCAGCGCGGCCGACAAGGCCCACGCCGAGGAGATGACCCTGGTCGCCGAATCCCTGGACCGGGCCACGCGGCAGGCCCAGGCCGCGCTCGCGGCGCGCTCCCAGTTCCTGGCGGTGATGAGCCACGAGATTCGCACCCCCCTGAACGGGGTCCTGGCCCTCGCCGAACTGCTGCACCGGAAACTGCAGCAGGAGGAGCTGAGACCCTACCTCGGCGCGATCATCAAGTCCGGCGAGACCCTGCTGCGGCTACTGACCGACGCCCTCGACCTGTCGCGCGCCGACGCCGGCGCCCTGCAGCTGATCGAGGATTCCTTTCCGGTCGCCTCCCTGCTGGAGGACCTGCAGGCGCTGTGGGAGCCGGGCGCCGTCCAGAAAGGGATCGCCTTGCGCCTGGCCTACGATGGGCCGCCCGGCCAGTGGGTGCTGGGCGACGTGATCCGCATCCGCCAGATCTTCAACAACCTCATCGGCAACGCCATCAAGTTCACCGACCATGGCGCGGTCGACGTGCGCCTGCGCGCGATCCGCGACGGCGGGTTCGTCCGCCTGGAGGGCGCGGTCGCCGACACGGGGGTCGGCATTCCCGATGACCGCCTCGGCAGCGTGTTCACCGCTTTCGACCAGACCCCCGAGGGGCTCGCCCGCGGCGGCGCGGGTCTCGGCCTGTCCGTCGATGGCCAGGAGGCCGAGGATCGCGTCGACGATGTAGTACAGGAACTGGCCCATGCGGGATCCTCATGCACGGCCGGCAAGCCGGGAGCGCACGCCCAAGCTTACCCCACCCCCCAGTGCGCCCGCAACTCGGGCGCCGCGACCGCCACCGGGCTTAGCGCATCGCCGCCTTCAGGCTGCGCCGGCCTTCGGCGACATACCAGAGCAATATGGCCGGAGCGCCGACCACCACGTCGCGCGCCCGCAGCACCAACGACAGGGCTATGGCCGCCGCCGGATCCATGCCGAGCGCGGCGCCCACCAGGATGAAGCCTCCCTCCTGCACGCCGGCCGACCAGGGCACCAGGAAAAAGGCGCTGCGGGGCGGCGCTGACCAGCCCCGCCAGGGCGATCGCGTCGGCAAAGCCCAGCGGCTGCGACATGCCGCGGGCGGCGATCCAGATCTGGACTGCGCCGAGGCCCCAGCCCAGCAGGTGCAGGACCAGCGAGGCGCCGATCCGGGGGCCGCGCTGATAGATGGCGTGGACCGCGTCGGCCAGATGGAAGTGGCCGCCTTCGATGCCCATGATCTTGGCGAGCTGCATGCCGATCTTCTGACCGAGGCGCAGGGCGCCGCGATGCCGGCTGATCGCGAACATCAGCAGGATCGGGACGGTGCCCACGGCGACGATCAGGCCCCAGCGCCGGGCCTCGGCGCCGTCGAGATGGGGCAGCAGCAACAGGAAGGCGACCAGGGTGTAGAGGGCCTGGGCCAGGGCCTCGATGGCGACGTCGACGATGGTCGCGGCCGCGGCGTCCCCGGCGCTGGACTCGCCGAACACGGTCAGGGCGCGGGCGCTGATGCCTTCCCCAACCGCCGGGATGAAGCCGACGAGGTTGGTCGCGCCATCCGGATCCAGCGGGAGACCAGGCAGGCGCGCAGGCCCGCGCCGTGGGTCACCGCCCACCAGGCGAGGCCGCACAGGGCGAGCGCGAGGATCTGCAGGCCGCAGACCTTGGCCAGGCCGTACCAGCCGATGGCGGCCAGCGCCTGCAGCGTGGCGCCCAGGCCGGCGTGCACGGCCAGGGCGGTCGCCAGGGCGACCCCGGCCAGAAAGGCGATGGCGGCGGCGAAGCGTTTCATCAGGCCGCCTGCCCCGCGCCGACCAGGTCACAGAAACGCCCGCGCCGGACATCCCGGCAGGCGGCGATCACGTCGGGATCGATGAGAGCAGCCAGTTCCTCCGTCACCCGGTTAGCGGGCCGGCAGCGCGTGGGCGCCGGACGGCGGCGCGCTCGCCGGGTGGGTCCCGATCTCGCTGATCCCGGCCGGCAGCTCGCCGAGCACGCCCAGCAGGGCCTCGCGGGTCATGGCCCCGCTGTCGCGCAGGCCGAAGAACCAGTCATTGCAGCCGATGCCCGCGCGCTGGAGCCGACGCCGCATCCGCCGCCATAGCCAGGATTGGCCGAGCGCGGTCGCCGCCCGCGGCAGGAGGCCCCGCCGTCCCGCGGCCCGCCAGGACGCGAGCACCGGCTCGTTGGGCACGCGCACGGCGCGGACGCCGAACTCCTCCGCCATGCCGACCAGCAGGCTCAGCAAGGTCGGGTGTTGATGGAAGTGCCAGTGGCCGTCCACATGATCGAGCTCCAGGCCGGTCTTGCGGTACATCGAAAGCTGCGCGCGCATCTCGGCCCGCGCCTGGTCGCGCACGGCCGGCGACAGCGCGATCTTCAGGCCGGTGAGCGCCGGCGTCGCCTTGAGGCCCTTCTCATCGCCATCCGAAAGGTCGGGGATCTCCTGGGCGCGAAGTGCGGACGGCGCGTCGAGCAGGGCCAGGTGCAGGCCGACCCCCAGCTCCGGCATCCGCTTCGCGCGCCGCACCGCGTCGGCCGCCGCCGCGCCCGCCACCACCAGGCTGGCGCAGGTCAGCACGCCCTTGCGATGGGCTTCCTCGACCGCCTCGTTGACCGGAATCGACATGCCGAAGTCGTCGGCCGTGACGATGAGCGATGTGCCCTGCATCGCCCGGGATCAGGCCGCGGCCAGACGGGGCTTCCGCATGAAGCGCCGCGCCAGGCGCACCATCGCCGGGACGAAGGTCGGGCGCAGCAGGCGGTGGTCGTAGCCGCCCAGCCGGCGGTCGTTCTCGGCGAGGCAGAGGTCCATAAGATCGGCGATGTCGATGTCGCTGCCCAGCTGCTCGGCGCCGGTGACGGTGAAGTTGTTGTCCTGGCCGGCTGTGGAGGTGTCGAGGTCGCGTGCGATGCCCATCCGCTCCCAGGCCAGGAACACCCAGACCGCCCAGACCTTCAGTTCGAACCACGGCCGCCGCCACAACGGCATGTTGCGCCGATGCCAGGCCACCCAGTTCACGAAGAACAGGATGTGGCGACCTTCCTCCTGGATCACCGGCTCGAAGGTGTCGACCAGTTCCTCGGGGAAGAATCCCGACCGCTTGGCGGTCTCGAACAGACCGAAGGCGAAGAAGCTGTCGATGCACTCGGAGAAGCCGGTGACCATGAAGGCCCATTCAGCGTCGCGCGGCTTCTTGTATTCGGGCTCGGGTTCCAGCCTGATGCCGTAGGCCTCGACCAGGTTGGACAGCACCAACTTGTGGCGGCTCTCCTCATAGGCGTTCAGCTCGACCGCCTTCTTGAGCAGGGCGTCCTTGATGGCGCCGGCGTAGGTGCGCACCCGCAGCCCCGCCTTGCCCTCGGTCTGCACCGCGATGTCCCAGATCGGCAGGCTGATCAGGCGCTCGTGCGCCGCGGGATCGAGGCGCGGCCAGTCGATCACCGCCGGCCGATAGGGATCGAAGGTGGTGAGCAGGGTGCGGCAGAACAGCCGCTTGTGCGCCTCGCCGCCCAGCCGGAAGCGCCCAGGCGGGGGCGCCGGCCACGCGTCGGTCGAGATGTCCGGCAGGACGAGGGCGCTCAAGCCACCGCCTCGCGGCGGTCCTTCAGGAATTGGAAGAACTCCACCCCCTCGCGCAGGCGCCGCTTCATCATGTCGGGGCTGACCGCCATCTCGCTGACGATCGAGGCGATCTTGCCGGCCCGGAAGTAGAACTTCTTGTAGAAGGTCTCGACGGAATCGAAGATCTCCTGGTGGCTCAGGTGGTCGTAGTGGAGCGGGGCGATCTGGATGCCGTGCTCGTCCACCAGCTCCGCGTGCTCGGCGTCAAGCCAGCCGTTCTGCAGCGCCTGGTCATAGAGGAAGGTGCCCGGATAGGGGGCGGCCAGCGACACCTGGATGGTGTGCGGGTTGATCTTGCGCGCCCAGTTCACCGTCTGCTCGATGGTCTCGCGGGTTTCGCCCGGGAGGCCCAGGATGAAGGTGCCGTGGATGGCGATGCCCAGGTCGTGGCAGTCACGGGTGAACTTCTCGGCGACCTCGATCCGCATGCCCTTCTTGATGTTGTGCAGGATCTGCTGGTTGCCGGATTCATAGCCGACCAGCAGCAGGCGCAGGCCGCCGTCCTTCAGCTTCCTCAGCGTCTCGCGCGGCACATTGGCCTTGGCGTTGCACGACCAGGTGACGCCGAGCTTGCCGAGCTCCTTGGCGATGGCTTCCGCCCGTGGCAGGTCGTCGGTTGAAGGTGTCGTCGTCGAAGAAGAACTCCTTCACCTGCGGGAAGGCCTTCTGGGCCCAGGCGATCTCCTCGACCACGTGGCCGACGCTGCGGGTGCGGTAGCGGTGGCCGCCCACCGTCTGCGGCCACAGGCAGAAGGTGCAGCGCGATTTGCAGCCGCGGCCGGTGTAGAGCGAGACATAGGGGTGCTTCAGATAGCCGATGAAGTAGTCCTCGATCTTCAGGTCGCGCTGGTAGATCGGGGTGACGAACGGCAGGTCGTCCATGCTCTCCAGCATCGCCCGGTCGGGATTGTGCGTCACCACGCCCCTGGCGTTGCGATAGCTGATCCCCTGGACGGAGGACATCGGGCCGATCCTCGGCCACCTCCTTGATGGTGAAGTCGAATTCGTTGCGGGCGACGAAGTCCACCAGCGGCGCCTCGATCAGGCTGAGGTCCGGCTGCACCGCAACCTTGGCGCCGATCAGGCCGACCTTCAGCTTCGGATTGGCCTCCTTCATCGCCTCGATCACCTTCACGTCCGACTTGAACGAGGGGGTCGAGGTGTGGACCACCAGCATGTCATAGTCCTTGGCGACGGCGGTGACGTCGGCGAGGCTCTGGCGATGGGGCGGGGCGTCGATCAGCTTGCTGTTCTCGACCAGCGCCGCGGGCTGGGCCAGCCAGGTGGGGAACCAGAACGACTTGATCTCCCGCTTGGCCTGGTAGCGCGAGCCGGCGCCGCGTCGAAGCCGTCGAAGGAGGGCGCCTGGAGGAACAGAGTACGAAGCATGAGCGGGGTCCTAGGCAGGGGAAAGCTTGCCGTTCGCAGAGATGTGGAACTTCGATCCCCGCCAGTCCACCCTGCGGGCGAACAGCGAGCATGCGAAAACTGCGAACGACAGGATATCGCGGAGCAGCATCTGCTGCCAGGGGCCAGTGGTCGCGCCCACCGCGCGGTCCGTCCGCCGCATCAGCCAGATACGCGCGAATCCAGCCGCAATCATGACCAGGGCCGCATACCAGGCCCCGCCCAGCAGCAGGGTGGCGATGACCGCCAGGGCCAAAGGATGGGTGACCACGCTGCCGGCGTGGCCGAGCGGGTCCATGCAGCGGATGGTCACGGCCCAGCGCAGTTCGTGGGCGAACATCTCGCCGAGGGTCTCTTCTGCGCAGCCGTGGGCGATGGCGAAGGCCGGCAGCGCCACGCGAAGGCCTCGGGCGCGCACCGCCCGACCGATCTCATAGTCGTCCGCCAGGACCTCGGCGAAGGCTTCGAAGCCGCCGATCTCCTCCAGCACGGCGCCCCGCAGGGCGATGGTCGAGCCCATGCAGGGATGGGCGAGGCCCAGGCCGACGCCGGTCGCGACATTGGGCAGGAAGCCGTAGCTGATCCCCATGGCGGCGATCTGGGACCAGAATCCGGTCCGCCCCTGTCCATAATAGTAGCAGGTGGCCGCGCCCACGCCCGGCTGGCCCGCCGCCCCGGCGACGCGGGCGAGATAGTCGGCGGTCGCCCGCATGTCGGCGTCGCTGATCACCAGGAAGTCGTGACGGGCGTGGCCGAGCATGTTGATCAGATTGGCGATCTTGCGGTTGGGGCCGGGGGGGCCCGGGCCGACGACCACGTCGATATGCGCGTCCGGATGGGCGTGGCGCACCGCCTCGGCGACCGCCAGCGCAGGATCGGCGGAGTCCTGGACGCCGAAGATCACCTGGATCGGGGCGCCATAGTCCTGACGCAGGAAGCTGGCGAGGTTCGCCTCCAGGCCCGGCTCGGCGCCGCAGAGGGGTTTGAGCAAGGTCGCCGGGACGGCGGCGCGGGGGCTCGGCGTCTCGGCCAGGCGCGTGAGCGTCGCCGCGGCGAGGACGGTGTAGGCGATTCCGGCGATGGACATGACCAGGGCGAGACCGCCGACCACGTGAAGAATCAGGACCACAGATCATCCGCCCTTCAGGCTCGCCGCCGGTTCAAGCCCTTCCCGCCGGCCGTGGCAAGGGGACCGGCCGCTCGATGGACGGCCCAGCCGGCGCGCGCTATGGCTCGCGCTTCGCACGCCTTCCTGTTGTGGGGCAGGCTAGGAGTGATCGGCGCATGGCTTTCGCTTTGATCGGCGAGCCTCGGCGAGGACCGGCGCCAGCGCGCCGGCGGCGGCTTGCCTCCGCCCTGCTGGCGACCGCCGCCGTCCTGGCGCTGGCCGGCGCGGCCGCGCCCGCCGCGGCCCAGACCGGCGGCGGCGCGATCGACGATCCGATGGAAGGCGTGAACCGGCAGTTCTATAAGCTGCACCAGGGGATCGATCGTGTGCTGCTTCGCCCGGCCGCCTTCGCCTATCAGCGGATATTCCCTAAGGTGGTTGCGCAGGGCGCTGCACAATTTCCTCGGCAACATCGACGAGCCGCTGATCTTCGCCAATGACGTGCTGCAGCTTCGCGTGGCCCGCGCCGGCAGGACGGCCGTGCGGTTCGCCACCAACACCACCTTGGGCGCCGCCGGCCTGTTCGATCCGGCGACCAAGGTGGGCTTTCCGCACCACGACAACGACTTCGGCGAAACCCTGGCGCGATACGGCATCATGGCGGGCCCCTATGTCTTCCTGCCGCTGATGGGCCCCTCGACGCTGCGCGATCTGATCGGCTCGGGCGTCGAGTTCGCCGTCAATCCGCTGACCCTGGCGCACTACCATTCCCTCGGCGGCTTCAACGCCGCGGCCATCGCGGGCGCCCTGACCCACCGCACCTCGCTCGGCGCCTTCAACGCGGCCGCCATCGTGGTCGGCGGCCTCGACCAGCGGGTCGACGCCGACGAGGACCTGAAGCGGATCGACCAGATGGGGACCGACAGCTACGCCACCCTGCGCTCGCTCTACCTGCAGAGCCGCCAGGCGGAAATCAGCGGCGGCGGCACGGTGAACATCCAGGCCCTGCCGGACTTCGACGACACCCCCATGACTCCCGCCGCCGCCGTCCCCGCGGCGGCCGCCGTGCCCGCCCCCTGCCCCGGACGCCACGCCGCCGGCCACTCAGTCGCCGCCGCCCGCCGCCCCGGCGCCGGCGACGCCCTGAGCGGGCGGTCATGGCTGACTCCGGGCTGAGGGACCACACGGTGCTGGTGACCGGCGCCGCCGGCTTCGTCGGCTCGGCCGTGGCGCGCGCCCTGCACGCGCGGGGCGGGCGGGTGCGGGGCCTGGCCCGCGCCTCGAGCACCCGGCGCACCCTCGCGGATTTTCCCGGCGAACTCGTCGAGGGCGACATCCGCGATCCGGCCGACATGGTCCGGGCCATGGCGGGCGTCAGCCGCCTGTTCCACGTCGCCGCCGACTACCGGCTGTGGGCGCGCGATCCGGAGGAGATCGTCCGCAACAATCTTTCGGGGACCCGGGCGGTGATGACGGCGGCGCTGGCCGCGGGGGTGGAACGGATCGTCTACACCTCGAGCGTCGCCACCCTCGGCCTCGACCGAATTCCCGCCGACGAGACCGCGCCCCTGACCGAGGCCGGCGCCATCGGGGCCTACAAGCGCAGCAAGGTCGCCGCGGAACGGCTGGTGGAGCGGATGGTCGCCGAAGACGGCCTGCCGGCGGTGATCGTCAACCCCTCGACCCCCATCGGCCCCCGCGACGTGCGCCCGACACCGACCGGACGGATCATCCTGGAGGCCGCCGCAGGCCGCATGCCGGCCTTCGTCGACACCGGCCTCAACCTGGTCCACGTCGACGACGTCGCCGAGGGCCATTGCCTGGCGCTCGAGCGCGGCGGCATCGGCGAGCGCTACATCCTGGGCGGCCAGGACGTGCTGCTGCGCGAGATGCTGGCGGCCATCGCGCGGCTGTCCGGACGGCGGCCGCCGACGGTCGCCCTGCCCCTCGCGCCGCTCTATCCGCTCGCGGTCGCGGCCGAGGCCGCCGCCCGCCTGACCGGCAAGGAGCCGTTCCTGACGCTCGACGCCCTGAAGATGTCGCGCCATCACATGTTCTTCAGCTCCGCCAAGGCCGAGCGCGAACTGGGCTACCGCGCCCGGCCCTGGACCGAGGGCCTCGCCGACGCCCTCGCGTGGTTCCGGCTGGAAGGCTATGTGTGAGCCATGTGGTTGACGGCGATCGGGGCTCTTTCCCTGGCGATCTGGCTCTACCTCGTGCTGGCGCGGGGGGGGCTTCTGGCTGGCGCGCGAGCGCGACGACCGCGACGCGCCGGCGGAGCCCGCCGCGTGGCCGGCGGTGATCGCCGTCGTGCCGGCCCGCGACGAGGCGGACGTCATCGGCCGCGCCGTCGGCAGTCTGCTGGCGCAGGACTACCCGGGCCCATTCCGCGTCATCCTGGTGGACGACCAGAGCAGCGACGGCACCGCCGACATCGCCCGTCGCGCGGTGGGCGCCGAGGACCGGCTGCAGGTGATCGAAGGCAAGCCGCTGCCGGCCGGCTGGACCGGCAAGCTCTGGGCCCTCGCCCAGGGCGTCGAGGCGGCGTCGGCCGTGGCCGCGCCGGCCTATTCCTGCTCACCGACGCCGACATCGGCCACGCCCCCGGCAACCTGTGCGCCCTGGTGGCCCGGGCGGAGGCGGCCCGGCTGGTGCTGGCCGCCCAGATGGTCCGGCTGCATTGCCGCACCCGGCCGGAGAAGCTGCTGATCCCCGCCTTCGTCTTCTTCTTCCAGATGCTGTTCCCGTTCGCCTGGGTGAACAATCCCAAGCGCCGCACGGCGGCGGGGGCGGGCGGCTGCATGCTGGTGCGCCGCGAGGCGCTGGCGGCTGCCGGCGGCATCGCCGCGGTGCGGGCCGAGATCATCGACGACTGCGCCCTGGCGGCGCGGCTGAAGCGGCAGGGACCGATCTGGCTCGGCCTGACCGAAAACGCCGAGAGCCTGCGGCCCTATGACACCGTCGGCGAGATCGGCCGGATGATCTCGCGCTCGGCCTACGCCCAGCTCGGCTATTCCCCCTGGCGTCTGGCGGGGACCCTCGTCGGCATGGCGGTGACCTATCTGGCTCCGCCGCTCCTCGTCCTGTTCGGCGACGGCGCGGCCTGGGTCGCGGGCGCGGCGGCCTGGGCCCTGATGTGGCTCGCGTTCCAGCCGACCCTGCGGCTCTATCGTTGTTCGCCGCTGTGGGGCCTGGTCCTGCCGGTGATCGGCGCGATCTACACCTGGTTCACCCTGCAGTCGGCCCTCCAGGTCTGGCGGGGTCGCGGCGGCCAGTGGAAGGGCCGCGCCCAGGCCATCGTGGGGCCGGCATGAGCGTCGGGGCCGACCTGCAGTCCGGCAAGGGGCACAAGGACGAGAACTTCCCCGTCGCCTCCTTCGTGCTCGCGCCGCGCCACCGGGCCCCAGTGATGGCCCTCTACCGTTTCGCCCGGTTCGCCGACGACATCGCCGACCATCCCGACGCGCCGCCTGAAGAGAAGCTGGCCCTGCTGGAGGCCATGCGCGCCACCCTCGCCGGCGAGGCGGATGCGAGCCCCGAGGCGCTCGGCCTGCGCCGCGCCCTCGACGGCCGCGAAGAGCTCACCGTCCACGGCCTCGACCTGGGAGGCCTTCCGCCGCGACGTGACCAAGACGCGCTACGCCGATTGGGACGCCCTGATGGACTATTGCCGCTATTCGGCCGCGCCGGTGGGCCGCTTCGTGCTCGACGTCCATGGCGAGAGCCGCGCCCTGTGGCCGGCCAACGACGCCCTGTGCAGCGCCCTGCAGGTGATCAACCATCTGCAGGACTGCGCCGAGGACTATCGCGACCTCGACCGCGTCTACATACCCACCGGCGAGCTCAAGCGGGCGGGGACCTCGGTGGAGGCGCTCGGCGCCGATCGCGCCTCACCCGAGCTGCGGCGCGTGATCACCGGCCTCGCCCGCGGGACCGGCGGCCTGCTGGATCGGTCACGGCCTTTCGCGGCGGGGATCAAGGACGGCCGGCTGGCCTATGAGGTGGCGCTGATCCAGCGCCTGGCCGAGAGCCTGACGGCGCGGCTGATCAGATTCGATCCGCTGTCGGAGCGGGTGCACAACCGGCCCATCGAGATCGCCGGGACTGGCGCTCCTCGCCCTGGGCGACCGCCTGGCCGGCCGCGGCCGCGCCGAGGCGAAGCGGGTCTTCGCGGCGCCGGGGGGGAATGGCATGAGCGCCGCCGCCGAGATCGAGCAGGCCAAGGCCAAGGCGTCCGGCAGTTCCTTCTATGCGGCATGCGCGTGCTGCCCAAGGCCGAGCGCGAGGCGATGTTCGCCATCTACGCCTTCTGCCGGGCGGTGGGACGATATCGCCGACGACATGCAGGGCGACCCGCCCCAGCGCCGCCGGGCGCTCGACGCCTGGCGCGCCGACATCGAAAGCCTCTATGCCGGCGGCGCCTCGGGCCGCGCCCACATCGTCGCCGAGGCGGTGGCGCGCTTCGGCCTGGAGAAGGTCGATTTCCTCACTGTCATCGACGGCATGCAGATGGACGTGGGACGCCGACATCCGCGCCCCCGACATGGCGACGCTCGACCTCTACTGCGACCGCGTGGCGTCGGCGGTGGGGCGGCTGTCGGTTTGCGTCTTCGGCATGGACCGCGATCCGGGGACTGCGGCTGGCCTACCACCTCGGCCGGGCGCTGCAGCTCACCAACATCTTGCGCGACCTCGACGAGGACGCGGCCATCGGACGCCTCTACCTGCCGCGCGAACTGCTCGAAGCTGCGAGCGTCGATACGGCCGATCCCGAGATCGCCATCGCGGACCCGCGGGTGGACGGCGTCTGCCGCGAGCTGGCCAAGGTCGCCCACCAGCACTACGCCGCCGCCGCCAAGGTGCTGGCCGCCCGTCCCGCCGGCCGTCTGGCGGCGCCGCGGCTGATGGGCGCGGTCTATTCCCGCATCCTCTCCAAGACCGAGGCCGACGGCTGGGCCCCGCCCCGTCGGCGCGCCAAGCTGGGCAAGGGCGAGCTGCTGTGGATCGTCCTGCGGCGCGGGGCTGCTGGCTTGAGCCCGTCCCGGGTCCCCGCCAAGGTCCATGTCATCGGCGGCGGCCTCGCGGGCCTGTCGGCGGCGGTCGCGCTCGCGGGCAGGGGCGTCCGGTGGAGCTGAGCGAGGCGGCCGCCTGGGCCGGCGGGCGCTGCCGTTCCTATGTCGACCCCCAGCTCGGCATGACCATCGACAACGGCAACCATCTGGTGCTCTCGGGCAATCAGGCGGTTCAGGCCTATCTCGACCAGATCGGCGCCGGCGACCGGCTGGCGGGTCCCGCCATGGCGGCCTTCGACTTCGCCGACGTCGCCACGGGTGCGCGCTGGACGCTGCGGCCGAGCGAAGGTCCGCTGCCCTGGTGGATCTTCGATTCCGCCCGCCGGGTCCCGGGCACGCGGGCGGCCGACTATCTGAGCCTGCTGCCGCTGCTGGCGCCCCGGCGCGGCCAGCGTCTCGACCAGATCCTCAGGGTCAAGGGCGCGCTATGGGACAAGCTGATGCAGCCGTTCCTGCTGGCGGTGCTCAACACCGAACCCGAGGCCGGCGCCGCCGACCTCGCCGCCGCCGTCCTGCGTGAGACCCTGGCCAAGGGCGGACGCGCCTTCCGCCCCCGCATCGCCCACCCCTCGCTGGGCGCCGCCTTCGTCGAACCGGCCCTGACCTATCTGCAGGCCCACGGCGCCGCGGTGCGCCTGGGACGGCGTGCGCGGTCCCTGAGCTTCGACGACGGCCGCCTGGCCGGCGCGACCTTCTCCGACGGCGACCTCCTGGTCGGGCCGGACGAACAGGCGATCCTGGCGACGCCCCCCTGGATCGCGAAGGAGCTGGTCCCCGATCTGACCGTCCCCGACGAGTTCCGCGGCATCCTCAACGGTCATTTCAAGATCGCCCCGCCGCCCGGCGCGGCGGCTATGGTCGGGGTCGTCGGCGGGACGGCCGAGTGGGTGTTCGCCTTCGAGGGCCGCATCTCGGTGACGGTGAGCGGCGCCGATCGCCTGCTCGACATCGAGCGGGAAGCCCTCGCCAGGCGGCTCTGGCGCGGACGTGGCCAAGGTCCACGGCCTCTCGATCGCCATGCCGGACTGGCAGATCGTCAAGGAGCGCCGCGCCACCTTCGCGGCGACGCCGGCGCAGGACGCTCGCCGGCCGGGCGCCCGCACGCGCTGGTCCAACCTGTTCCTGGCCGGCGACTGGACCGACACCGGATTGCCCGCCACAATCGAGGGCGCGCTGAGATCGGGCCGCCGGGCGGCGGACCTGGCTCTCGGCGCCAAGCTCGCCTAGGCCTCAGGCATGTACGACACCCCCTCCCCGCAAGACCTGTCGGCCGTCGACGGCGCGATCGACCGGGCGGCCGACGCCCTGATGCGGCTGCAGCGCGACGACGGCCACTGGGTGTTCGAGCTTGAGGCCGACGCCACCATCCCGGCCGAATTCGTTCTGCTCAAGCACTACCTCGGCGAGCCGGAGGACCTTGAGCTCGAGCGCCGCATCGGGGTCTATCTGCGCCGTATCCAGGCCGACCACGGCGGCTGGCCGCTCTATCACGGCGGCGCCTTCGACATCTCCGCCAGCGTGAAGGCCTACTTCGCCTGAAGATGATCGGCGATCCGGTCGATGCGCCGCACATGGCCCGCGCCCGCGAGGCGATCCTGGCGCGCGGCGGGGCGGCGTCGAGCAACGTCTTCACTCGCTTCCAGCTGGCGCTCTATGGCGCGGGGCCCTGGCGGACGATTCCGACCATGCCGGTGGAGATCATCCTCTTGCCGCGCTGGTTCCCGATCCACCTGACCAGGATGTCCTACTGGGCGCGGACGGTGATCGTGCCGCTATTGGTGCTGCAGGTGAAGAAGCCGGTCGCCCACAATCAGCGCGGCGTGCGGATCGACGAGCTCTACGAGACCCCGGGTGAAGGCCCGCCCGGTATCCCAGGTGGCCAACCGCAGCCGGTTCTGGGCCTTCGCCTTCAATTCGCTGGACGTGGTGCTGAAGGCGGTCGAACCCCTATGGCCCAAAGGCCTGCGCGAGCGCGCCATCGACCGCTGCGTCGCCTTCGTCACCGAGCGCTGAACGGCGAGGACGGCCTGGGCGCCATCTATCCGGCCATGGCCAACAGCGTGATGATGTTCGACGTCCTGGGCTACCCCGAGGACCATCCGCACCGCGTGCTGGCGCGGCGATCGGTGGAGCGGCTGCTGGTGGTCAAGGATGAGGAAACCTACTGCCAGCCCTGCGTCTCGCCGGTGTGGGACACCGGCCTGGTCTGCCACGCCCTGATGGAGGCCGGCGGCGAAGAAGCCGAGCGCCGCGTGCTCAGGGGCCTCGAATGGCTGAAGCCGCTGCAGGTGCTGGACGTCAAGGGCGACTGGACCGAGGTGCGGCCGGACGTGCGACCCGGCGGCTGGGCCTTCCAGTACAACAACCCCCACTATCCCGACACCGACGATACCGCCGTCGTCGCCATGGCCATGGACCGCGCGCGCGCGCGGCTGGACGCCGGCCCCGGTTACGATGGGGCCATCGACCGCGCCGTCGAGTGGACCTGGGGGATGCAGAGCGAGAACGGCGGCTGGGGCGCCTTCGACGCCGACAACGACCACTATTACCTGAACAACATCCCCTTCGCCGACCATGGCGCCCTGCTCGATCCGCCGACGGTGGACGTCTCGGCCCGCTGCGTCGGGCTGCTGGCGCAACTGGGGGTCGGGACCGACGACCCGCGTATGAAGGCGGCGATCGCCTATCTCCAGCCGACCAGGAAGAGGACGGCAGCTGGTTCGGGCGCTGGGGGGTGAACTACATCTACGGGACTTGGTCGGCGCTCTGCGCGCTGAACGCCGCGGGGCACGGCCCGGACGCGCCGTCAGTGCGACGGGCGGCTGACTGGCTTCTGAAGATCCAGAATCCCGACGGTGGCTGGGGCGAGAGCTGCGACAGCTACGCCCTGGACTACGCGGGCTATCAGCCTGCCGCGTCCCGCGCCTCCCAGACCGCTTGGGCCCTGCTCGGCCTGATGGCGGCCGGCCATACCGGCCATACCGCGGTGGCCCGCGGGGTGGACTGGCTGCAGAAGACGCAAGGCGAGGACGGCTTCTGGGCCGAGGCCGACTACACCGGCGGCGGCTTCCCGCGGGTCTTCTACCTGCGCTACCACGGCTATGCGAAGTTCTTCCCCCTCTGGGCCCTGGCCCGCTGGCGCAACCTCAGCCGCGCCAACGAGGGTCGCGTGGCGTGGGGGATGTGACGGTCGTCGTCGCCGTCACCGGCCTGCAGCGCGAGGCGCGCATCCTTGCGGGGCCGGGGCTCAGGGTGATCGCCGCCGGCGGGGACGGCGCCCGGCTGGCGCGGGAGCTCGAGGCCGCCGCGGCCGGCGCAGCCGGCGTCATCAGCATCGGCCTGGGCGGCGCGCTCGCTGAAGGACTGCATCCCGGCGACTGGGTCGTCGCGCGCGAGATCGTCGTCGCCGACGGCCGGATCGCGACGGATGCGGCGTGGACCCAGCGTCTGGCCGCCGGCCTGCCGGGGTCGAGGGTCGGCGATGTGTTCGGCGCCGACGCCATGGTGGCCGACGCGGCCGCCAAGCGGGCGCTGTTCGAGGCCAGCGGCGCCCTGGCGGTGGACATGGAGTCGCACGTCGCTGCGCGGGTCGCTGCGCGTCACGGCCTGCCGCTCGCCTGCGCCCGGGTCATTTCGGACGCGGCGAACCGCGCCCTGCCGCCTGCGGCGCAGGCCGGCATGCGCCCGGACGGCGGCATGGACCTGTGGGCGGTGCTGCGGTCGCTGGCGGCCGACCCGCGTCAGCTGCCGGCCCTGATCCGCACGGCGATGGAGGCGGAGACCGCCTTCCGCGCCCTATTCCGCGGGCGTCAGCTTCTTGGCCCCGCGCTGCGGGCCCTTGGCCCGGATCTCGGCGAGCTTTCGATCGACGTGGGTTGAGAACACGAAGTCGGCCGGACGCTGGTTGGCCAGCGAGATGTCCTGCTTCATCGGCTTGGTGGTGTTCACGCCGCGAAGGGTGACCATGGCCGCCTTCAGCGGGTTCTTCACCGTGTCGGCCACCGCGGTGGCCTCGAAGCCCGAGTGGACCATGCAGTCGGCGCACTTCTCGTAGTTGCCGACACCGTAGTCGTCCCAAGCGGTGTCTTCCATCAGCTCCTTGAAGGTCTTGGCGTAGCCTTCGCCCAGCAGGTAGCAGGGCTTCTGCCAGCCGAACACGGTGCGCGTCGGGTTGCCCCAGGGCGTGCAGTGATAGGCTTCGTTGCCGGCCAGGAAGTTCAGGAACAGGGTCGACTGGCTGAGCGGCCACTTCTTGCCGCCCTCGCCGCGGGCCAGGATGCCGCGGAACAGCTGCTTGGTCTTCTCGCGGTTGAGGAAGTGCGCCTGGTCGGGCGCGCGTTCATAGGCGTATCCCGGCGAGACGGTGATCCCGTCCAGCCCCACCGACTTCATCTCGTCGAAGAACTGCGCCACCCGTTCCGGATCGGCGTCGTTGAACAGGGTGCAATTGATGGCGACGCGGAAGCCGCGCGACTTGGCCAGCTGGATGGCCTCGACCGCCTTCTGGTAGACGCCGTCCAGGCAGACCGACTTGTCGTGCATGGCCTGGTCGCCGTCCAGATGGATGGACCAGGTGAAGCCGGGATCGGGCTGGAACTGGTCGATCTTCTTGGTGAGCAGAAGGGCGTTGGTGCACAGGATCACGAATTTCTTCCTGGCCAGGAAGCCCTTCACGATCTTCGGCATGTCGCGGTGCAGCAGGGGTTCGCCGCCGGCGATGGAGATCACCGGCGCGCCGCACTCGTCGATCGCCGCCATGCAGTCGTCATAGCTGAGACGCTGATTCAGGATCTCGTCCGGATAGTCGATCTTGCCGCAGCCCGCGCAGGCGAGATTGCAGCGGAACAGCGGCTCGAGCATCAGCACGAGCGGATAGCGCCTCACCCCGGTGAGGTGCTGCTTGAAGATGTAGGCCCCGATACGGGCCACCTGCGACAGCGGAAGTCCCACGCCGCGCTCCTTATGAAATCCGCGTCGGAAGTGACGCCCCGAACCCCGATATAGTGCCGGCTAAGCCCGAAGGCGCGACGGCAGGCGAAATTCTATGTTTTCCGTGATGCCATCCATCTCGACGACCTGCACCTCGGTGATCTGTCGCAGGGCCTCGATGACGCCCAGCACCAGTTCCTCCGGCGCCGAGGCGCCGGCGGTCAGGCCGATCACGTCCGCGCCCTCCAGCCATGCCGGGTCGAGCTCGGAGCCGTCGGCGATCAGGTAGCTGGGCAGGCCCTCCTCCACGCCGATCTCGCGCAGGCGGTTGGAGTTGGAGCTGTTCTTCGCGCCCACCACCAGGATCATGTCGGCGACCTTGCACAGGTCGCGCACCGACGACTGGCGATGCTGGGTGGCGTAGCAGATGTCGGCGGTGTCCGGCCCGACCACGTCGGAGAAGCGCGCCTTCAGGGCGGCGATGATGTTCTTGGTGTCGTCGACGCTGAGAGTGGTCTGGGTGACATAGGCCAGCGGCGCGTCGAGCGGCAGGTCCAGGGCGTCCACGTCCGCCTCGTTGGCCACCAGATAGACCGGTCCGGTGACCTGGCCCATGGTGCCCTCGACCTCGGGGTGCCCGGCGTGGCCGATCAGCACCAGGGCGCGGCCCTTGTTCACATAGTGCTTGCCCTGGGCGTGGACCTTGGAGACCAGCGGGCAGGTGGCGTCGAGCACCGGCAGGCCTCGGCGCTTCGCCTCCTGCACCACCGATCGGGGCGACGCCGTGGGCGCTGAACACCGTCAGCGCGCCTTCGGGCACTTCCGACAGCTCTTCGACGAACACCGCGCCCTTGGCCTTCAGGCCGTCGACCACATGGCGGTTGTGCACGATCTCATGGCGGACATAGACGGGGCGGCCGTATTTCTCAAGCGCGCGGTCGACGATGTCGATCGCGCGCACCACGCCTGCGCAAAAGCCCCTGGGCTGTGCCAACACAACTCGCACGATTAAAATCCCTTTCCCGCAGGCCGTAGATCGCATTGATTTTAACAGACGCATAGGATCGAGGCATAATTTAGGGGCGCACTGCAGCAAATTGCATCTAAATTGCGCCACGCTTTGGGGTCACGGGTTTGACGTGATTGGCTCTAGGGGGCGTACAATACCAGCATGACGGCATCAGATTTGGCGCATGTCCGCCCCTGGCGGATGATTCAGCGGCGGGTATCGCGCAAGATCCGCGTGGGTTCGGTGGAGGTTGGCGGGGACGCGCCGATCACGGTGCAGACCATGACCAACACGCTGACGGCGGACGCCGGGGCGACCATCGACCAGATCCGGCAGGTGGAGGAGGCGGGCTGCGACATCGTGCGGGTGTCGTGTCCGGACGAGGCGTCGACGGCGGCGTTCAAGACCATCGCCAAGGCGGCGAAGATCCCGATCGTGGCCGACATCCACTTCCACTACAAACGCGCCATCGAGGCGGCGGAGGCGGGCGCGGCCTGCCTCAGGATCAATCCCGGCAACATCGGCTCCAAGGCCAGGGTCAAGGAGGTGGTCCAGGCCGCCAAGGACCACGGCTGCTCGATGCGCATCGGCGTCAACGCCGGCTCGCTTGAGCGTGAATTGTTGGAGCGCTACGGCGAGCCCTGTCCCGAGGCCATGGTGGAGAGCGCCCTTTCCCACGCCCGGGTGCTGCAGGACCACGACTTCCACGAGTTCAAGATCAGCGTCAAAGCCTCCGACCCGTTCCTGACGGTGGCGGCCTATCAGCTCCTGGCCGACGCCATCGACTGCCCGCTGCACCTGGGGGTGACCGAGGCCGGCGCGCTCCGCAGCGGCACGGTGAAGTCGGCCATCGGCATGGGCTCGATGCTGTGGGCCGGCATCGGCGACACCATCCGGGTCTCGCTGGCCGCCGATCCGGTGGAGGAGGTCAAGGTCGGCTTCGACATCCTGAAGTCCTTGGGCCTGAGACATCGGGGCGTGAACATCATCGCCTGCCCGTCCTGCGCGCGGCAGGGGTTCCAGGTGATCAAGACGGTCGAGACGCTGGAAGGCTGGCGCACATCTCCACCCCGATGAGCCTGTCGATCATCGGCTGCGTGGTGAACGGCCCGGGCGAGGCGCTCTACACCGACATCGGCTTCACCGGCGGCGGCAAGGGCGCGGGCATGGTCTACATGGCCGGCAAGCAGGACCATAAGCTCGACAACGACCAGATGGTCGAACACATCGTCGAACTGGTCGAGGCCAAGGCCGCCGAGATCCAGACCCGCATCGACGCCGAAAAGGCCGCCAAGCCACAACTCCAGGCCGCGGAGTAGATCGGCCGCATGCCGCCCCAGTCCCCGTCCCCCGCCGTCCTGGCGGACGCCCCATCCGTCGCCGAGGCGATGAAGCAGGCGGTGCTCCTCGTAGACGCCACCCTCGACGCCGTGCTGCCCCGCGCCGCCGGCCTGCACGGCCGCGTCGCTGAGGCCATGCGCTACGCCGTATTCGCCGGCGGTAAACGCCTTCGGCCCTTCCTGACGCTCGAGGGCGCGCGGCTGTTCGGGGTTCCCGACGCCCGGGCTCTGCGCGCGGCGGCGGCCATCGAGGCCCTGCACACCTATTCGCTGGTGCACGACGACCTGCCCTGCATGGACGACGACGACCTGCGCCGCGGCCGTCCGACCGCGCACCGCCAGTTCGACGAGGCCACCGCGGTCCTCGCCGGCGACGCCCTGCTCACTCTCGCCTTCGGGATCCTGGCCGATCCGGCGACGCATCCGTCCGGCGACGTCCGCGCCCGGCTGGTGGCGCGCCTCGCCGAGGCCGGCGGCTCGGAGGGGATGATCGGCGGCCAGATGATGGACATGCAGGCGCCCGAGCGCGCCTACGATCTCGACGGCGTCGTCCTGCTGCAGCGGATGAAGACCGGCGCCCTCTTTGAGTTCTCCTGTGAAGCGGGCTCGATCCTGGCCGAGGCGTCCAACGACGACCGACGCCGGTTGCGCGACTTCGCCCGCGATCTCGGCCTCACCTTCCAGATCACCGACGACCTGATCGACGCCCTGGGCAGCGCGGAGGACGCGGGCAAGGCCGTGGGCAAGGACAAGGAACAGGGCAAGGCCACCTTCATCTCCCTATATGGCGTCGAGGGGGCGCGGGCCGAGGCGTCGAAGCTGGCCCACAGGGCCATCGGCCGCCTTGCGGCGTTTGGTCCGGAGGCGGAAGGTTTGCGCGCGGTCCCGTTCTTTCTGCTCGATCGGGCGTCCTAAGGCATTGTACCGTGCAAGCCGCGGGCTAGTGGGCAGGCAAAAGTGAATTCAGCGACACCGCTTCTTGATCGTGTGAGGACCCCGGCCGACCTGCGCCGCCTGTCGCGTGACGAGCTTCCGCAACTGGCCGAAGAGCTGCGCGCCGAGACCATCGACGCGGTCTCGGTCACCGGCGGCCACCTGGGCGCGGGCCTGGGCGTGGTCGAACTCACGGTAGCCCTGCACTATGTCTTCGATACGCCGCGCGACCGGCTGATCTGGGACGTCGGCCACCAGGCCTATCCGCACAAGATTCTCACCGGCCGGCGCGAGCGCATCCGCACCCTGCGCCAGGGCGGCGGCCTCTCGGGTTTCACCCGGCGGTCCGAAAGCGACTACGACCCCTTCGGCGCGGCCCACTCCTCGACCTCGATCTCGGCCGCCCTCGGCATGGCCGTGGCGCGCGACCTGGGCGCGGGCGACAATCAGGTGATCGCGGTGATCGGCGACGGCGCCATGAGCGCCGGCATGGCCTATGAGGCGATGAACAACGCCGGGGCCCGCAAGAGCCGGCTCCTGGTGATCCTGAACGACAACGGGATGTCGATCGCCCCCCCGGTGGGCGCGCTCAGCAACTATCTGGCCCGGCTGGTCTCCTCCAAGGCCTACCACGATGTGCGCCAGTTCACCCGCGACCATCTGCCCAGGCCCCTGCGTGAGGCGGCCGGCCGCGCCGAGGCCTTCGCCCGCGGCATGCTGGCGGGCGGGACCATGTTCGAGGAGCTGGGCTTCCTCTACATCGGCCCCATCGACGGCCACGACCTCGAACACCTGGTGCCGGTGCTGGAGAACATCCGCGACGACGGCGCGGATCGTCCCAATCCTGCTGCACGTGCGCACCGAGAAGGGGCGCGGCTACCATCCTGCTGCGAGCTCGTCCGACAAGGGGCACTTGCGGTGGCCAAGTTCGACGTCGCCACTGGCGCCCAGTCGAAGAGCCAGCTCAAGGCGCCCGCCTACACCCGGGTGTTCGCCGACGCCCTGATCCAGGAGGCCGAGCGCGATCCCAGGATCGTCGCCATCACCGCCGCCATGCCGTCGGGCACCGGCCTCGACCTGTTCGAGAAGCGCTTCCCCCGACCGGATGTTCGACGTCGGCATCGCCGAGCAGCACGCTGTCACCTTCGCCGCCGGCCTGGCCGCCGAAGGCTACAAGCCCTTCTGCGCCATCTATTCCACCTTCCTGCAGCGCGCCTACGACCAGGTGGTGCACGACGTGGCGATCCAGAACCTGCCGGTGCGCTTCGCCATGGACCGGGCGGGCCTGGTGGGCGCCGACGGGGCGACCCACGCCGGCAGTTTCGACCTGGCCTATCTCTGCTGCCTGCCCAATTTTGTGGTCATGGCTCCGGCCGACGAGGCCGAACTGGTGCACATGACGGCCACCGCCGCCGCCCACGATTCAGGCCCGATCGCCCTGCGCTATCCCCGCGGCGAGGGCGCCGGCGTCGCCATGCCCGACCGCGGCCAGCCGCTGCCGATCGGCAAGGGCCGGATCATCCGCGAGGGCAAGGACGTCGCCATCCTCAGCCTGGGTTCGCGCCTGGCGAGCGCTGTCGCCGCCGCTGACCATCTGCAGTCGCGCGGCGTCTCCTGCACCGTGGCCGACGCCCCGCTTCGCCAAGCCCATCGACGAGGACCTGGTGCGGGCGGCTCGCGCGCAACCACCGCATGCTGATCACCATCGAGGAGGGGTCGATCGGCGGGTTCGGCAGCCATATTCTCGACTTCCTGGTCAACCATGATTTGCTGCGGGTGGGCCTGACCGTCAGGACCCTGAAACTGCCCGATGAGTTTCTGGATCACGACGATCCGTTCAAGCAGTACGACCGCGCCGGCCTGAACGCCGGCGACATCGTCCGCGTTATCGAGACTCATCTGGCCGAAACCGCCTGAGGCAGACCGTGAGACCATACGCCTTCGCCGCCGCCCTGGCGCTCGTCGCGACGCCGGCCGCAATCGTCCACGCCCAGGCCGCCGACCCCGGAGTCGTTCAGATCCAGGCGCTCGACGCCGCCCTGCTCGACACCATGAAAGCGGCTAAGAGCCTCGGCGCGGATGGCCGCGCCCGCAAGCTGACCCCCGGCCATTCAACAGGCCTACGACCTGCCGACCATGACCCGCTTCGCGGTGGGCCCGAAGTGGGCCGGCATGGCGCCGGCCGACCAGGCGGCCCTGACCCAGGCTTTCACCCGCATGACGGCGGCGAGCTACGCCCACAATTTCGATTCCTATTCAGGCGAGCGCTTCGTGGTCGATCCGGCGGTGGAGACCCGCGGCCCCGACAAGCTGGTGCACGCCCACATCCTGTCGAGCGGCAAGCCGGTGGACCTCACCTACCGTATGCGCCAGGCGTCCGATGGCCGGTGGAAGATCATCGACGTCTATTACAACGGCTCGATCAGCGAGCTGACCACCCGGCGTTCGGACTTCTCCGCTTCGGTGAACAGCGGCGGCGCGCCCGCCCTGCTGAAGAAGATCGACGCCCTCACCGCCAAGCTGCTGAGCAGCTAGGGCGCTGTCGTCGCAAAGCCGGCGCCTACATGGCCAGGTCAACCCCCGCAACCCGGGCGCTCACCGAGCAAGGCGTGAGTTTCACGCTCCGCGCCTACGACTATGATCCCGGCGATCAGCGGGTCGGCCTGCAGGCGGCCGAGGCGCTCGGCGAGCCCGCCCATCGCCTGCTCAAGACCCTGATCGCCCAGGTCGACGGCAGGCCGGTCTGCCTGATGGTCCCGTCCGACCGCGAGGTCAGCATGAAGAAGGTCGCCGCGGCCTTCGGCGGCAAGAGTGCGAAGATGGCGTCGCCGGCGGACGCCGAACGGATCACCGGCTTCAAGGTGGGCGGCGTCAGCCCCTTCGGCCAGAAGCGCAGGCTTCCCACCGCCATCGATGCCGCGGCCCTGGGCGAGCCCTATGTCCTGGTCAACGCCGGCCAGCGCGGACTGCAGGCGCAGTTGAGTCCCGAGGACGCGCGCCGGGCCTCGGCCGCCGTGGCGACCGCCCTGGTCAGTGACGGCTAGAGCCATCAGGCTTCAGGTCGCAGATTCCTTGCTGTGTGTCGGCGGCCCCAGCAGCGCCGGCTCGAACAGCAGGGCGCAGACCAGGGTCCAGACGATCGAGATCATCAGGATCTTGCCCATGCTCGCCGTGCCCGGATGGCTGGAGAACCACAGGCTGCCGAAGGCCATGCCCGTGGTCATGGCGCTGAAGAACACCGCCCGCGTCAGGCTGGATTGCAACAGGTCGGTCTGGCCGGCCCGCCAGGCCATGACGAAATAGATGTGGAAGGCGACCCCCACCCCGAATAGCAGGGGGAAGGCGATGATGTTGGCGAAGTTGATCGGCTGGCCGATCAGCACACAGGTCCCCAGCGTCAGGAAGCCCGAGAGCACCACCGGGGCCAGGGTGAAGGCCGTCTCGCGCGGGCTGCGCAACACCAGCAGCAAGAGGGCGGTGACCGCGATCAGCGACAGCACCCCCGCCTCGATGAAGGCGCCGGCGATGGTCTTGGCCGCCTCCTGGATCGAGACCGGCCCGCCCGAGGCGTTGGGCGCGACGGCGCGGACCTGGGCGGCGAACCGTTCCAGCCCGGCATTGTCATTGTGCTTCGGGAAGACCTGCGCCCGGGCGCGGCCGTCGGGGGCGACCCATTCGCGGACCAGATCGGGCGGCAGGGTCTGCAGGGTGACCGGCTGGGCCGCCAGCGTGTTGCGCACCTGGTCGAGCATGGTGTTCAGCGGCGAGATCACCACCGCGGCGGCCCGCGCGCGCAGGGCCGGCGATCCGGCCGCGAGGATGTCGAGGGCCGCGGCGAGCCGGCGGGCGTCCGCCGCCGGGGCCGCGCCGCCGCTGGCGCCGTCACGAAGCGCCCTGGCGGCGTCGGTCAGGCTCTGCACCGTCTCGGCGTCGGCGGGCGGGGGCGTCAGCGTCAATGGGTTGATCGTGGGGTCGAGCAGCAGGGAGGCGTCCTGGATCAGGGTCAGCTTGGCCGGCTGATCGTCGGGGACGAAGCTCGACAGGGTCACCGCCTGATCGGTCTCGGGCAAGGTGGAGACGCGTTTGGCCACGGCGTCGGCCTGCGCCAGCGACGGGGTCAATATGTCGATGGTGTTGGGGCTCTGGTCGGGGTCCTTCATCAGGTCCGCCAGGGTCGCCATGGCCTCACCGTGCGGGTTGCGCAAGTGCAGCGGATTGAAGTCGAAGCGGACGAACGGCAGCAGGGCGATGCTGACCAGGACGGCGATGGCGAAGGCCCACAGGACCTTCCTGCGTTCGACGATCAGGAAATGGTCGAGCGGCTTGAGGCGCGGGTTGCCCACCTCCAGGCCCTGATCGGGCGGCCGCACGATCACCAGCAGGGCCGGTAGCAGGGTGAGGGTCAGGAAGAGGGCGATGATCATGCCGAGTCCGGCGATGACGCCGAGTTCCGACACCCCGATATAGCGGGTGGGCAGGAAGGCGAAGAGACCGAGGGTGATCGCCGCGGCGGCCGTCGCCAGCGAACCGCCGATACCGGCCGCCGCCCGCGCCAGGGCGTCGGGGATGGCCGGGTCGATCCGCCGCTCGGCGCGGAAACGCACGCTCAGCTGGATGCCGAAGTCGATGCCCAGCCCGACGAACAGCGGGATGAAGGCCACCGAGATCAGGTTGAAGCGCCCCACCGCCGCCAGACCGGCGGCCGCGGTCAGCAGCAGGCCGGCGAAGGTGGTCACGAGGATGCAGGCCAATATGCGAAATGACCGTGTGGCCAGCCACAGCATCAGCATGACGGCGGCCAGCATGGCGCCGCCCACCAGCCAGGCCTTGTCGGCGAGCGAGGCGAACTCTCGTCGGCCAGCGGCACCTCGCCGGTCAGCCGCACACGCACGCCGTGTGCGGGGTCGAAATGCAGGTCCTGCGCGGTCTGGCGGATGGCGTCGGCCGCCGCCTCGCCCGGCTCGAGGGCGCCGTAGTCCAGCTTGGCCTGGACCAGCACGATGCGGCGCAGCGGGGTCTTCGCGCCGCCGGCCTTGTCGGCCATCAGAGCTTCCCAGGAGAAGTAGGCCGGCTGGCCCTTTTCCACCCGCTCGAAGGCGTCGACGAGCGCGCTCAGCGGTTTGTCCAGCGACTCCAGTGAGGTCTGGCCCTGCTTGACCCCCCAGCATCATGGCCGAGAGGCTGTTCATCACCCCGCGCAGGCTGGGATCCGCCGCCAGCGGCCCGAGGAAGGGCTGGGCGGTGATGACGTTGCTGGTGGTGGTCTCCACCTCTTTCAGGGACAGCAGCATCAGGCCGTTCTGGGCGAAGAACGGCCCGCCGTCGGGCCGGCGGACGGTCCTGGCCACGTCCTTGCGCTGGGCCAGTCGGTCCGCGATGCCGGCCGCGGCCTGCTCTGCGAGCTCGGGGGTCCGGCCGTCGATCACCACGACGATCTGGTCGGTGTTTTGGGGAAAGGCGGCGTCAACCGCGGCCTCGTTCTGGCGCCAGGCCGTCTTGGGCGAGATCAGCTGCGCGGTGTCGGTGGTCATGGCGAAATGGCCGGCGGCGTAGCTCCCCGCCGCCAGGCAGAGCAGGCCCGCGATGGCCGCCGTCAGCCACGGCGCGCGACAGCTCGCGGCCACCAGCCGGACGATCAGTCGATTCATTCGCCCACGTCCCTTCCGCCACCCGACGGCGATCAGGCCGCGGACATGCTGGATGTAGCCTCGCCGACGGGCGAAGGGTAGATCGGTGGGCCGAAAGCCGGCGCGGGCTGCAGAGGGAGACGGGCGCATGGACAGCGCGATCGAGGCGGTGCTGGCGGCGTTCGACGCCCGGTCCGAGCGGGAGTGGTCCGCCCCTGGCGCCGCGGGGGGCGGGACAAGATGCTGTTGTCGGTCGGCCGCACCGGCGGCATGCTGCTCAACCTGCTGGTCCGCGAGGCGCGATCCCAGCGCATCCTCGAGCTCGGCACCTCCTACGGCTATTCGGCGGTCTGGCTGGCCGAGGCGGCGCGGGCCACAGGCGGCCGGATCATCAGCCTCGACGTCGCCGCCTACAAGCAGGCGGAGGCCGCCAAGTCGCTGGCCGAGGCGGGACTGGACGGTCTCGTGGAGTTCCAGGCCGGCGACGCTCTCGAGATCATTCCCCGCCTGGAAGGGACATTCGACTTCGTCTTCATGGACATCTGGAAGGACCTCTACGGCCGTGCCTGGACCTGGTCTATCCGAAGCTGGCGCCAGGCGCCTTGCTGGTGGCCGACAACATGCTGCGCCCGGTCGACGCCCGCGCCGACGCCCTGGTCTACCGCCGCCGCGTCCGCGCCCTGCCCGGGATGAGTTCCGTGCTGCTGCCCGTGGGCCAGGGCCTGGAGGTCAGCCGCCTCGCCGGCCCCGACGATATTGGCCTGTGAAAGACGGCGGCCCGCGAGCCCGCCGCTCAACCCAAACTAATCACGGGCGACTTAACCACCGTGTGGCGCGCGCACGCCGACTGGTATATTCATGCGCCGAGGGGAGGGCCGTTGGGTCCAGTCGGGACCGTCATCCAGGCAAAGGAGACGCCTTGTCCATTCTGCTCGAAGATCACCAGCCCGATCCGATCGACATCGCCGTCGGCGCCCGTATCCGCATGCGCCGCAAGATGATGGGGTCAGCCAGCAAGGGCTCGCCGACGTGCTCGGCGTGACCTTCCAGCAGGTGCAGAAGTATGAGCGGGGCACCAACCGGGTCTCCGCCTCCATGCTGGTCAAGATCGCCCGCAGGCTCGATTGCACGGTCGCCTCCCTGGTCGGTGAAGAAGGCGGCGTCGTCGACGATTCCCTGGCGCCCACCCTGGCGGTGCCCGGCGCGCTGGAGCTGGTCGGCGCCTTCGCCCGCATCCAGGACGTCCAGGTGCGGCCGGCGCGCCCTCGAGCTGCTGACCGCCCTGGCCAACGAAGACACCCGCGAAGCCAACGGATCCCGGACCCGCCGGGGCCGCCCGCCCGCCGCGACCGCCCGCGCGCGCCGCTAGGCGCTCTCAAGCGCGCTGGCGCAGTCCTCGGCGCGGTGTCCATGACGTTGACCGTCCGGCCCAGGCCCTGAGCATCCGCCGGTCGCCCGGCGATCGACGCGGACCGTTCGCCCGGGCTAGTCTGGGGGTCCATCGACAGGAGCCTGACATGCGGATGCGGATCCTCGGACGAAGCGGCCTGGAGGTTTCGGCGCTGGGTCTCGGCTGCATGGCCATGACCAACCTCTACGGTCCGGTCGACGACGACGAATCGATCGCCACGGTGCGTGAGGCGCTCGACGCGGGCGCCAACTTCCTCGACACCGCCGACATGTACGGCCTCGGCGCCAACGAGGAACTGCTCCGCCGCGCGCTTGCCGACGGCTACCGCGCCAAGGCGGTGGTCGCCACCAAGTTCGGCAACCAGCGCACCGCCGACGGCGGCTTCGGGGTCAACGGCCGGCCCGACTATGTGATCGAGGCCTGCGACAAGAGCCTTGCCCGCCTGGGGATCGAGACCATCGATCTCTACTACCAGCACCGGGTCGATCCAGCGGTTCCCATCGAAGAGACGGTGGGCGCGATGAAGCGCCTGGTGGAGCAAGGGAAGGTGCGTTTCCTCGGCCTGTCCGAGGCCGCGCCGGCGACGATCCGGCGCGCTTGCGCCGTGCATCCGATCGCCGCCCTGCAGACCGAGTACAGCCTGTGGTGCCGCTTTGTCGAGGACGAGATCCTGGGCGTCTGCCGCGAGCTGGGGGTCGGCTTCGTGCCCTATTCGCCGCTCGGCCGCGGCATGCTGACCGGCGCCATCTCCAGCCTCAAGGACCTCGGCCCCGACGACCGCCGCCGCGCCCATCCGCGCTTCCACGCGGGGGCGATCGAGGACAATGCGGTGCTGATCCAACCCCTGCTCGAGATGGCCGAGGCCAAGGGCTGCACCCCGGCGCAGCTGGCGCTGGCCTGGCTGCTGGCCCAGGGCGACGACATCGTCCCCATCCCAGGCACCAAGCGCCGCACCCACCTGCGCCAGAACCTGGCCGCCCTGGACGTGGAGCTGAGCGACGCCGAGGCCGCCGGCCTCGCCCTGGCGATCGACGATGGAGAGGTCAGCGGCACACGCTATCCGGTCCCGCAGATGGCCACGCTCGGCATCTAGGCCGAGTGAAACAAGCGTCCTCCACCCTCGCCTTCAGCACCCGCGGGCGCGGCCTGCTGGAGATCACCGCCAATGTCGCGGCGTGGGTGTCCGAGCAGGGTCTCGCGGCAGGCCTGCTGACCCTGTTCTGCCGGCACACCTCGGCCTCCCTGCTGATCCAGGAGAACGCCGATCCCGACGTGCAGACCGACCTGGAGTCCTTCTTCGAGACGATCGCGCCGGAGGATCCGGGACGCTATGTCCCACGACGCCGAGGGGCCGGACGACATGCCCTCGCACCTGCGCGCCGCGCTCACCCAGGCGAGTCTCTCGATCCCGGTGGCGTTCGGAAGGATGCGGCTCGGGACCTGGCAGGGAATCTATCTGTTCGAGCACCGCCGCGCGCCGCACCGGCGCGAGGTGGCGCTGCACCTGATCGGCGAATAGACCGCGTCTAGGAGGTCCGGCCGGTCGCCCCGGCGTCCTGGGCCAGCGCCGTGTTCGCCGGCGGCGACGGCTCCAGCCGCGCGACGATCAGGCGCGTCGCGTCGATCCGCGGGTGGCCTTCGCGGGCGACCTCCAGATGCACATGGTTGGTGATGCCGGGATACCGACGCTCGAGGCTGTGGGCCTCGCCGATCTCCTCGCCCAGCCGCACGGCCTGGCCCTCGACCACCATCGGATCGATATAGAAGACCCGGGTCACATAGCGCAGCGCCGGGTTGGTGATCTCGACGAACTTCAGCACCGCGTCGTCCGGATAGGCCATGCCGACCTTGGTCACGAAGCCGGAGACCGGCGCGTGGACGGCCTGGCCGGCGACGGCGTCGAAGTCCACCCCCTCGTGGTCGCGCTCGCCGGCGTCGCGCCGGGCGCCGAAGCCGCCGCAGCCATAGGCGTCGCAGGCGCGGACGGGCAGGCCCGTGGGGCTGGCGAAGTCGGGCTGGCCGTCGCCGTCCACGTCGACCCCGCGCCAGACCAGTTTTTCCGGCCCCGGCCGGCCCAGCAGCGGCTGCAGCGCCGTCGTCGCGGCGGCGGCGGGGCTGATCTCCCGGTAGGGCAGGACGCGGCTCGCCGCCGCGGCCTCCAGGGCGAGGCCGAGGGACGCGCCGACCAAGGCCAGCAGCATCAAGGCGGGACTCCAGTCGCGGCGGCGGTTGCGGGTGGTGGTGGACAGGGCTTGAGCCGACATAGGACATACCTCACGCGTCGGTTTGCACCGGGGCCCCCGGCGCACCGATGCGCCGCCCGACGGCCGGCGCGGACGCCGGCGGAAAGGCCAGTTTCCTGGCTGTGGACCCGGTCGCGTTGCCCGTTCTTGGACGAGATCGCCCCGCGGCCGTGGTCTTCGTACGGACGGTCTAAGCGGCCGAATGTGGCGACAAGGAGGAGGCGGGCCTGGCGCCAAAGGTCGCACCCCGCGATGGACGGGGACGGGCGGGCGGGTATGGTGGCCGGTGGAAACGACAGACGAGGGAGGCTGCGGCCATGGTCAAGGTCGTGCGCGTGCACAAACCGGGCGGTCCGGAAGCCATGGTCTTCGAGGATCTCGATGTCGGCGCCCCGGGGCCCGGCGAGGTCCTGATCCGGATGGAGGCGATCGGGCTGAACCGCGCCGAGGCCCTGTTCCGCGCCGGTGGCTACATCCAGCCGCCGAGTCTGCCGACCCTGATCGGCTATGAGGGCGCAGGGGTGGTTCTGGAGACCGGGGCCGGGGTGGAGAACGTCCGGGCGGGCCAGCGCGTCAGCATCGTGCCGTCCTTCATGCAGGGCAAATACGGCGTCTATGCCGAGCAGGCCATTGTGCCCGCGGCCAGCCTCCTGCCGGCGCCGGAGGGCCTGTCGTCCGCCGAGGCCGCCGCCATCTGGATGCCTTTCTTCACCGCCTGGGCCATCGTCGAGGCCGGCAAGGTGGCCTTCGGCGACTACGTCATCATCCCGGCGCCGTCATCGAGCGTGGGCATCGCGGCCATCCAGATCTGCAACTGGGCCGGCGCCGTCCCCATCGCCGCCAGCCGCACCAGCGCCAAGACGCCGGCGCTGAAGGCCCAGGGCGCGGCCCACGTCATCGCCACCCAAGAGCAGGACCTCGTGCAGGAGGTGATGCGGATCACCGGCGGCCAGGGCGCGCGGCTGGTGTTCGATCCGGTGGGCGGGCCCTATGTCGAGACCTTGGCCCAGGCCATGGCCGTCGAGGGGATCATGTTCATCTATGGCGGCCTGTCCGGCCAGGCGACGCCGTATCCGCACTGGCCGGCGGCGTTCAAGAGCCTGTCGATCCGCGGCTGGGTGGCGACCTCGATCTGGGGTCGGCCGGAGCGCTACGCCCGCGCCCAGGACCTGATCCGGCGGGGCCTGAAGGACGGCCGCTTCAAGGCGGTGATCGATCGCACCTTCCCCCTCGACCAGATCGTCGAGGCGCACCGCCACCTGGAATCCAACCAGCAGGTCGGCAAGGTGGTTGTGACGGTTCCGTAGCGGCCGCGCCCTCCCCTCAATGGTGGGCGAACACCTGGGCCACGCGCACCGCGGCGGGCAGGATCAGCACGCCCAGCAGGCACGGGAAGATGAACAGGATCAGGGGGAGGGTGAGCTTGGCCGGCAGGGCCAGGGCCTTCTCCTCGGCGCGCATCATCCGCTTGTTCCGCATCTCGTCGGCGAAGATCTTCAGGGTGTCGCCGAGGCTGGTGCCCATCTCTTCGCCTGGCGCAGCATGGTGGCGAAGGACTGGCCTCGTCGATCCCGAGGCGATCCGCCAGTCGCGCCCAGACCTCCTTGCGCGAGCGCCCGGCCCGCAGTTCCAGCGTCAACAGCCGCAGGTGCTCGGACAGTCGGGGATAGCGCCGGTCGAGTTCCCCGGCGATGCGGCTGACCGCGGCGTCGAGGCTCAGCCCGGCTTCCACCGACGCGACCAGCAGGTCGAGCAGGTCGGGGAAGCCGTCGCGGTATTCCCGCTCGCGGTCGGCGATGCGGGCCTTGATGACCTGCTCGGGACCCAGCAGGGCGACGATGGCGAAGGCCCCGGCGACGCCCATGCCGGCGAGGCCGTTCATCTTGGCGGTCAGCGGCAGCACCACCACGGTGGCGACGGTGGCGGCGCCCAGTGCGATCATCCGAGCGCCGAGGTAGTAGGCCATGGCCTCGCGGCCGAAGAATCCGGCCCGGATCAGCCGGGTCCTGAGGCTCGACAGCCGGTTCGGGTCCTGGATGGCGACGCGGTCGCCCACCCGCCGGACGCCGTCGAAGGCTCCGGCCAATAGGCCCCGTGACGGCGCGGCGGCGCCGGCTCCGGTCGACCCGCCGGGGACCAGCCGCAGGCGTCGCTGGGCCCGTATGCCGGCCTCACGCAGCAACACGAAGCCCGCGCCGCCCACGCCGAGCGGGATCAGCACCATGGCGAACAGGCTGAGCAGGGTCTGCAGGTCCATGCCTCAGATCCTCATGTCGATCATCCGGCGCATGACCAGGTTGCCGATCAGCATCCAGGTCCCCAGGCCCACGAGCCCGATCTGCACCACGCGCTCGTGGATGACCCCGCCGTAGAACTCCGGCCGCACCAGCTCCAGGAAGCCGAAGACCACGAAGGGGGCCGAGGTCAGGATCATGGCCGAGGCGCGGCCCTCGGCCGAGGCGGCGTGGATCTTCAGCCGCATCTTCTGCCGCTCGCGGATGGTGTGGGCGTTCATCTTCAACAGGCCCGTGAGGTTGCCGCCGGAGCGGTCCTGCAGGCGGATGGTCGTCGAGAACAGGTCGAAGTCCGGATGCTGGCAGCGGCCGGCGATGTTGGACACCGCCTGCTCCAGGGTGGCGCCGAAGGCGATCTCGTCGGCGGCCATGCCGAACTCCGAACCGATCGGATCGGGCATTTCCGCGCCGACCAGGGCGATGGCGGACGGCACCGGATGGCCGGCCTCGAGGCTGCGGACCACGATCTCGAGGGCGGTCGGCAGTTGCATGCCCAGCGCCTTGGCGCGGCGCTTGGCCTCGAACTTCAGATAGGCCAGCGGCGTCAGCACGGCCGCCAGAACGCCGACCGGCGCCGCGAGCAGGGGCTTGTGGGTCAGGGAAAACATCAGCAGGGCCACGGTCAGGCCGATGGCCCCAGCATAGAGGGCCCATTTGCGTGGCTCGAACGCCAGGCCGGAGCGCAGAACCAGATCGGCCAGGAACCCGCGTTTGCCCTGTCCGTCTTCACCCAGACCGCGCTGCTTGCGCAGCTCCAGCACCAGCTCGCCCAGCGACCCCGTGCGCTCGGCCACCTTCAGGCGCCGGTTCACCAGCCGCCGCGTCGCCCCCGACCGCAGCAGACTCCATGTCGCCTGGGCGGCGGAGAACACCGCGGCGAAGACCAGCACCAGGATCGCGGTCTTTGGATCGATGTGCAGGGCGGGGAGGGACAT
>JBBCHF010000027.1:0-73037 GCA_037201645.1 Caulobacteraceae bacterium | reverse complement strand
GACGAACTCCGGAATCTGAAAGGACTTCAGCGGTCTTGGAACTGAGCGTGCGCCGTGATCTTCCCGCCCATGACCGGCGCCCCCGCCGGCAGCTCTGCGAGCCTTACGCCCTGGCCGGCGTCCATAGGCAGGTCCTGCGTAGCTTTTGTGACCTCAACGCCATTAGCCGCCTTGCGCCAAAGCGCCTCCAACATGTGCGACGGCCGGTGGTCGGGAGCGACTTCGTGATCGCACCCGCGCGGGCCGCTTAAGGAAGGCTAAAGCCGGGCGGGATCAGTATCTCCGCGGCGCCTCTTGCCGCGACAGCGTTCCCGCGCGTGGCGAGAGCTGACGGAGCAATGCGGATGCAGGACGCGTTGGCGGCGTTTTTCAGCACTCAACTGGACTTCATCTTCTTCTTCTACGGGCTGGCGTTCATCCTTTTGGGGAACGTCTGCTTCGCGATCGCGCGGCTGCCGGACCGGAAGGTGTGGCAGGTGCTGGGCGGCTTCGGCGTGCTGCACGGGCTCGGCGAGTGGCTGGACCTCATGGCCCTGGTGGTCGGCGACTCTGCGGCGTTCGCCCTGGTTCGCCTGGCGCTGATGACCGTGTCGTTCCTGCTGCTGCTGGAGTTCGCCCGCCGCCAGGCCGTGCTGTCGCCGGTCAGGCCGCCGGGACCGTGGATCCATTTTCTGCTGGCCGCGCTCGTGGTGGTGGCGGCGCTGGCCGGCGGCCCGAGCGCGGCCAACGCCACTGCGCGCTACGCCATCGCCTTCGTCGGCGCGATCAGCGTCAGCGGCGTCTTCGCCTGGCAGGCCTTCACCCAGCTGAGCGGCGCGGCGCGGCGGCTGGCGCTGCTGACGGCCCTGGGCCTGGCGCTCTACGGCGTCGCCGCCGGCCTGATCGTGCCGGCCGCGCCGTTCTGGCCGGCGTCGGTGGTCAACCAGACCGGGTTCCTGCACCTGACCGGCGTGCCCATCCAGCTCGTGCGCGGCGTCCTGGCGTGCTGGGTTGCGGGCGCGGTCTGGGCGGTGTGGGGCCGGCTGGTGGCGCGCGAGGTCGCGTCGGAGAGTTACACCGCCTACCTGCAGCGCCAGCTGCTATGGGCCGCCATCGGCATGCTGGCCATCCTCAGCGGCGGCTGGGTGCTGACCCAGGACCTCGGCGGCGTCTATGAGCGCGGGCTGGAGACGGAGTCGCGCGGGGACCTGGACCTGCTCGCCAGCCGGATGGCCGGGGAGACCGCCGCGGTCGACAGCATGATCCGCGCCCTCGCCGGCTCGCCCGAGGTGGTCGACCGGCTGACCCGCGGCGGCGATCCCGAGGCCGCGCGGCGGACCCTGGCGCTCGACGCGGAGGCATCCGGCGCCGCGGCCGGCTACCTGCTGGACCGCGCCGGAAGCGTGGTCGCGGCCGTGGGCTCCAGCGCCGCGCCGGGCGGCGGCGCCCGGCCCTACCTGGCCGGAGCGCCCGGCCGGCTGTTCACCGTCGACGGCCCGAACGTCGGCTACGACGCCAGCCAGGCCGTTCGGCGGCCGGACGGCGCCGTGGTCGGGACCGCGATCCTGCACCGCTCCCTCGCCGGCGCCGACGCCGACCTGGCCGGCTTCGACCGCGCCTTCTACCTGGTGGACGGCGCGGGCGTGGTGCGGATGACCAACCGGCCGGCGCAGCGGCTGCAACGCCTGTGGCCGACGCCCGCGACGGCGGCCGCCGGAGCGGGGGTCAAGCCGATCCTGCCGCGCACGGTCGCCGACGCCGGCTGGGTGGAGAGCGACGGGCACCGCCAGTTCGTGCGCCGCCGGAACCTGGGGCAAGGCGGCTGGTCGCTGGTGATCATCACGCCGACCGAGGGGATCTTCGCCAGCCGGGTGCTCGGCATCATCATCACCCTCCTGGCGGCGATGACCACCCTGGTGTTCCTGTTCGGCCGCGAGCGGCTGGTGCGCGACCACGTGCAGATGGACCGGCGCCTGGAGCTGCAGGCCCTCGCCCCAGAGCCTGCGCCGCCGCGCCGCCACCGACCCCCTCACCGGCCTCGCCAACCGCCTGGGCTTGGACGAAGCCCTGGCCCAGGAGATCGCGCGGGCCCGGCGCTACGACACGCCGCTGGCCCTGGTGATCTACGACATCGACCACTTCAAGCGGATCAACGACGCCCATGGCCACCCGGTCGGCGACGCTGTTCTCGTGCGGCTGTCCAGCCTGGTCGCGGCCCGCATCCGCGCCAGCGACCTCTTGGCCCGGTGGGGCGGGGAGGAGTTCGTCCTGCTGACGCCGCAAAGCGACCTCGCCACCGCGGCCCAGGCGGCCGAGAAGCTGCGCGCCGCCGTCTGCGCCGAACCGTTCGAGGACATCGGCGAGGTCACCTGCAGCTTCGGCGTCGCCGAACTGGCCGAGGGGGACGACGCCCAGACCCTGATCGCCCGCGCCGACGCGGCGCTCTACCGGGCCAAGATGGCCGGCCGCAACCGCGTCGAGCAGGCCGCGCCGCCCGTCTCTCCCCGGCGCAAGGCCAGCTAGGCGGCGTCATCCGTCCTTTATCGACGAAGGATACAGCGCTCCGGTCAGGAGCCGATGATGCGTCGCGACTATCGCCCTTGGCTGCTGATGGCGGCGCTCGTGTTTCCGGCGCGGCGAGGGCCGCCTGCAGCGTCCAGGTGGTGGCCGAACTGCCCGTGACCATGACCCTGCGCAAGCCCCTCGTTCCGGCGCGGATCAATGGGCATGACGTCATGATGATCGTCGACAGCGGGGCGGCCGTCAGCGGCTTTCCGCCGGACAGCGCCGCGCGGCTCGGTGTGCCAAGCCTGGCGCCGCAAGGGCGCCTGGAGGTTCGCACCTTCGGCGCGTCGGCCCCTCTGGCGGTCGGCTCGGTGAAGGATTTCGAACTGGCGGGCGCAGTCTACCACGACGTCCAGTTCCTGGTCGGCGGCGGGATCGCCGATGTCGGCGCGGCCGGCCGCCTGGGCGAGAACGTCCTGGGCGGGGAGGACGCCGAGTACGACCTCGGCGCCGGGGCGCTGCGCATGCTGCGCCCTCACGATTGCGAGGGCGCCGCCCTGGCCTATTGGGCGAAGGACGGAGCCGTCGCCTCGCTGCGCATCGAGCACCTGGCGACCACCAGGGAGATTCGCGGTCTGGTCACGGTCAACGGCGTGGCGGTGCGCGCCATGTTCGACACCGGATCGCCGTTCACCTACCTCGACCGGGCCGCCGCCGGTCGCGCGGGCGTCGATCTGACGTCCTCCGCCGTGCAGCAGGGGCGGCCGTTGCGCGGCGTATCGGGAGGCCTGTCGGGTCCCGTCCTGGTCACCCGCGCCAGGGACCTCAAGATCGGCGGCCGCCACCTCGGGGGCGCCGTGCTGCGCGTCACCGAGCTCGGAACGCCGGACCACGAGATGATCATCGGCCTGGATTTCTTCATGACGCATCGCGTGGCGGTCGATACGGCGCATGACGCGTTGTACTTCACCGAAAACGGGGCCGGCGCCGCGCAGGCGCCGCCCTAGGACCATCCGCCAGGGCTTGTCCGGGGCGGTCAGCGCAGGATGGTCACCACGAAGCCGCACACCAGGAACCAGGCGAGGGCGGCGACCCGCAGCACTTCGGCGAGGCTGGTCGGGGCGCGGGCGCTGAGCGCCAAAAGGACGACGAAGCCGGCGACGCCGATCACGGTCAGCGCGATCCTCGCCCGGCGGCGGCGCGCCGGGCGGCGCGCGTTTCGCGAGTAGCCTCGGAACGACGACAGGCTCGGCCGCGCCGCGGCGCGGCGAAAGGCGGATTGGCTCTGAGAGCGGAACTTCATCGTCAACGGCGAGGCTCCCCGGCGCGACGCCGCTGCGCGGACTTGGCGGGGCTTTCGGCGTATTGCCGCTCACGGGCGCGGTCTGTCCTCCCTTGGCGGCCGGGCGTTCGAGGTTGTGGTCCAGCACACACGGCCGACATCCCGCTGACGACGCGCATCCACACGCCGTGCGAGGTCTAACCGAGGGCCGGATAAGGGTTCTATTCGTTTCGGGGCGATCCAGATCAGGGAGATATAAAGACAATACCGGCTTTTCCCGGCCAATCGTCTCGCGCCTGTCGATCCCGGCTTCATCGAACCGGCGGCCCATGCGACAATTGCTGGTCTGGAGCGAACGATGACCGATTTCAGTGGCGATGAGCTGACCGCCGTCCCGGCTTTGGCCGACGCGCCGGCGCGGACGGGCGGGTCTGCGTCGGGGGGCGCCGCCCTGGCGGTGCAGTACGGGTCGGCTGTGGGGCTGGTGGCGATCGCCACCTTGCTGGCCTTCGTCGCCAGCAACGTCGTCGCCTCGGCCAACCTCACCCTGATCTTCGTCCTGCCGGTGGTCGTCGCCGCCGCGGTCTTCGGCTGGGGACCTTCGGTGGCGGCCATCGCGGCGAGCCTGCTGGCCTACGATTTCTTCTTCACGCGCCCCTATTTCACCCTGCGGATGGACGACCCGCGCGACATCTGGGCCGCCGGGCTGCTGCTGGTGACCGCCGGCATCGTCAGCACCGTCGCCGGCCAGTCGCGGCGGCGCGCCCTCGCCGAGCGGCGGGCGGCCGAGCGGGCCGAAGCCCTGCAGAGCGTGGCGCACCTCGTGATCGAACGGCGGCCGCAGGCGGAGATCGTCGAGGCGGCGGCGGCGGCGCTGAGCCGCGCCTTCGCGACGCCGGCGGTGATCTTCTCGGAGGTGGACGGCCGGGTGACCGTCGAGGCGACCGCCGGCGGCGCGGCCGTTTCCGAGGTCGACCTGGACGCCGCGAAGGGGGCCGTGGACACCGGCAAGCACATCCACGCGGAGACCTATCCGTACGACCGGACCAAATTCGATTTCTGGCCGGTCCGGGCCGCCGCGGCCCGCCGGTACGTCCTGGCCGTCGACTTCAGCCGCTCCGCGGCGGGCCGGCCGTCGAACCCCGATCGCTTCGTGGAGATCGTCGGCGCCTACGTCGCGATAGGGCGGGCCGGCAAGGCGGACTGATCGGCGGCGTTAAGCGCGGCTGGTCGGTTCGGCGTTCCAGAGGAACAGGCCGTCGGCCCGCGCGAGCCGGTCCAGGCGGGTGGTGCGATAGCCGTCTTCCCGCGCGGCGTCCGCCAGCAGCAGGAGGTCGGCGTAGCGGGCGACGGCCTGAACGCGCGCCGGGCGCTGATGGCCGAAGACGTAGCGGGCCAGGCGGATGCGGTCGCCTTCGATGGCCAGGCTCCGGCCGCCGAGCGAGGCCGTCTTGGCGGCGAACGCCCGCGCCGCGGGCTCGGCCGGATCGTAGAGCGCCAGCGGGGCGGCGGCGGCCTTGGCGAGGGCTGCGGGCGCGGCCGCGGCGCCGGCCAGGGCGAGGCCCGCGGCGAGCACCGTGCGGCGGTTCGGGCTCGGCGAGACGAACGTCATTTGCGCCCCCCGGGGCCGGCCGCCAGATAGGCGGCGATGGCGCGCAGCTGGGGGTCGCTGGCCTCCCCGGGCGGGATCGGCGGCATGTTGCCGAGGCCCCGGCGGGCGTACTGGAAGACGTAGTCGGCGTTCAGGTTGTCGCGCTTCTCCAGCTCCGCCGGCTGGACGCGTCGGGCGAGCAGGCCCGTGCCCATGCCGCCCGGGCCGTGGCACATGGCGCACTTCTCGTGGAACAGCGCCTTGCCGTCGGGCGCCGCGGCGTCCTGCGCGAACGCGGCGCCGGCCATGAGCTGGGCGGCCAAGGCCACAACTGTAATCCTCAGGGCGCGGCTCATGCGTGGCGCTCCTTCATCTGAGCGCTGGTCCAGATGCCGCTCTTGCCGGGGGCGATGATCCCGGCCGGGTCGAGCGCGTCCTTCACCCGCTGGTTCAGGCGCCGCAGGGCGTGGTCGTTGAAGTCGTAGGTCTCCGCCACCGTGTCCATGTAGTCGAGGTGGGTCCGGTATTCGCAGTAGCCGCGCGCGCGGGCGTCGGCGATCAGCGCTTTCAGGAACGGGTCGACGCGGGCCATCATCGCCGGGTCGTCCTTGTTGAACTGCAGGGCGTTGACGTTCAGCAGGTGGCGCTCGCCGAAGGCGAAGCTCGCCTGGTAGTCCATGCCGTATTCCTTGTAGCGGGCGTAGGTCTGCCTGAACTGGTCCATCGCCCGCGCCCCCGACTGCGGCAGCACGGGGGAGAAGCCGATGTGGCCGCCGCGCGCGCCGTGCCAGTTGGCGCTCTGCATCGGGAAGGTGGTCGGCACGCCCATGGCGGGATTGGCCTCCACGGGCTGGCCCCGGCTCCAGTTGAACGGCTTCAGGCTCAGCGGCTTCAGGTCGGTCATCGCCTTTTCGAGGATCGGGTAGATCGCCTTGTTCACGTCCTCGCGGCCGAAGATGCGCAGGCTGACGCCCCACCAGCCCATGCCGAACTTCTTGCGGATGGCGTCGATCACCTCGTCCGACAGGGCGCCCGGCTTGTCGGTCCAGTCCGAGCGGCGGGTCACCACCGCGGCCGCCCGCATCCAGTTGCCGATGGTCGGGTTGGCCTGCAAGAGGCCCTCGCGGCGCAGGGGGCCCAGGGTGTCGATCAGCGGGCCGAGGTCCTCGGGCCGCTCGAACTCTACGTCCATGCCCATGACCGTTTCCGGCTCGGGCATCAGCCACAGGCCGGCCTTGGTGACGACGCCGAAGTTGGACTGGGCGAACATCTGGTCCCAGGCCGGGCCGAAGCCATAGCGGTAGAGCTGCCAGGTCGGGGCCGTGGCCATGGCGCCCATGCCGGTGCGCACGATGTCGCCGTCCGGCAGCACCACCTCCAGGCCGCAGAGCTTGGAGGTGTTCTCGCCATAGGGCGTGTAGCCGACGCCGCGGTCGAGCGCGTTGCCGATCACCGAGCCCCAGCTGTTGGCCGGCGTCGACAGCCACAGCGGGATATTGTTGGCGCGCAGGTGGTCGTAGAGGTCGTAGAAGCCGACGCCGGGCTCGACCAGCACCGTGGCGTTGTCGACGTCGACCTCGATCTTCTTCATCCGCGACAGGTCGAGCACGATCGTGCCGGAAAGCGCCGGCGCCGTGCCGCCGTAGCCGAGGTTCTTGCCGCGGCTGATCGGCCACAGCGGGGTCTTCATCTTCGCCGCGATCCTGACGACGCCTGAGACCTCCTCGGCCGTGGCGGGGGCGATGGCGCCGAGCGGCTTGTGCGCCCCGTCGTCGATGGCGAACTTGTCGCGATAGCTGTCGCGGTCCAGCGCGTCGAAGAACAGGTTCTGCTCGCCGACCACGCCGGCGAACTCGCGGCGCGCGGCGTCCAGCCTGGCCGGCGTCAGCCCTGGGGGAAGAACGATGTCCGCCATCTGCAGCCCTGTTCCTGGGTAGGTCCCTGTGAGGCGGCGGCCCCGTGGAGCCGCCGCGCGTTTATGGTCACGTCCCGCGCGCGGCCGTGGCGGCGACCGCCGGCTGCGGCGGACGCATGGTCGTCCAGCACAAAAGCCAGCTGATCACCGCGCAGCCGAGCACGATGCAGAGCAGCGGCGCAAGCGAGAAGGCGGGGAACACCGACACCAGGGCGCTGGCGCTGGCCGTCACCACCAGCTGCAGCGTGCCCAGCATCCCGGCCGCCGCGCCCGCGCCGCTGGAGCCCGCGTCCAGCGCCGAGATCGCCGCCGGCGTCAGCGCCAGGCCGACGGCGCAGAACATCAGCATGGAATAGAGCTGGAACAGGACGACGCTGCGAATCCCCGCGAGCGCAGTCAGGCCGAAGGCGACGGTCAGCACCGCGCCGGCGCCCATGACGATGAGGATCAGCCGCCGCGCGCCCCACTTGCGCATCAGGTTCGGCGAAAGCTGGGTCAGGCCGATGGAGCAGACCGCGTTGGCGCCCAGCAGCAGGCTGTAAGTCCGGGCCGAGAGGCCGAACACCCCCGTGAACACGAACGGCGCGGCGGTGACGTAGGCGTAGGGGATGGTGGTGGCCAGACCCGCTATGACGGCCGCGGCGATGAAGCGGCCGTTGCCGATCAGGGCGCCGTAGGCCGGCAGCACCGGCTGGCGCACCGGAAGCCGCCGTTCCGGCGGCAGGGTCTCGGGCAGCAGCACGCCCACCACGAGGCCGCCGACGCCGAGCGCGGCCATCACCCAGAACAGGCCCCGCCACGGCATCACCCCGAGCAGGAAGCTGCCCGCGGCCGGCGCCAGGACCGGCGAGACCCCGATGATCAGGAAGCTGATCGCCATCAGCCGCGCGGCCTGGTGGCCCTGGTGCAGGTCGCGGATCATCGCCCGCGACACGGCGGTGCCGGCGCAGACGCCGAACCCCTGCACGAACCGCAGCGCCACCAGCACCGGCGCGGACGGCGCGAAGGCGCAGGCGATGGAGGTCGCCACGAACAGGCTGAGCCCGATGTAGAGCGGCGGCTTGCGGCCGAACCGGTCTCCGAACGAGCCGACGGGGATCTGGGCCAGCGCCAGCGCCAGGAAGAAGGCCGACAGCGTCCGCTGCACCTCGCCCGGCGAGGCGTGCAGCTCCCGCGCCATGGTCGGGAAAGCCGGCAGGTAGAGGTCGATGGCCAGGGGGCCGATGGCGGACAACAGGCCGAGAGCCAGTCCGGTGGCGAGGACGCTGTTGGTCTTGCCGGTCATCAGCTCTCGCGCGTTCCTGGGCTCCGCGCCGTGGGCGTTCCTCCCGCCCCGACCCGTAATATTCGTAACGACAGTTATTACTGGTCCCGCCCGCGCACGGTCGTCAAGCCCGGCGTCGGCCGCCGCCCCGGCCCGCCGTTCGCTTGCCAACCCCGCCGCGCGACTCTAACGTCCGTTAATAGTTCGCCGCTCGCCCAGGACGGGGCGGCGGCGCGCCAGCCGGGCTCAAACGGCGGCGTCGAGGGATGGAAGGGCCGGCGCCCGCGCCGCCGGCGAAGTCGGGAAGGAGACCCCAGTGAGCAAGCTTCCGGTCGAGGACCGCCTGGCCCTCCAGGACCTCATGGCCGCCTACGCCTGGGCGCTCGACACCGGCGACGTGGAGGGCCTGGTCGCCGTCTTCACCGCCGACTGCCGGATGGTCGAGGAGGTGTTCGAGGACGCCGACATCTGGGAGGGCCACGAGGGCATCCGCGGCCTCGCCAAACACTACTTCAACGCCCCCGGCTTCCCGGGCCGCCAGCATCATACGACCCAGGTGCAGTTCACGCCCCAGGCGGACGGGTCGGTCTACATCCGCTCCTTCGCCTTCGTCACCGAGTGCGAGGGCGAGCCGCCCTACGTGCTGCGCTTCGCCGGCTACTACGAGGATGTCGCCGTGCGCGACACCGACGGCGAATGGCGCTTCAAGGTGCGCACCGTTCGCCTGTGGGACGGGGCGGTGCTGAAGAATTTCCCGGGCCGCGGGACCTGGACGCCGCGCAAGCGCCCGCCGTCCCTGATGCGCAAGCCCTGATGCGGCCCGGCATGTCCCGCACCCCCGGAAGAACAGCGCAACCTCGACCACGTGCTCGAGATGTTCGCCAACGTCCTGCAGCCTTTGGATTCCTCGGCGGTCGACCGCTACATCTCGCCCGACTACATCCAGCACAGCCAGATGGCGCCGCCGGGCCGGGACTCGCTGAAGGCGTTCCTGGATTTCGTCAGCAAGGAAAACCCCGACAACACCCAGACCATCAAGCGGGCGTTCGTCGACGGCGACCACGTGATCCTGCACTACCACGTGGTCCGGTGGCCGGGCGATCCGGGCTTCGCCGTCATGGACATCTTCCGCCTGGAGGACGGCATGATCGTCGAGCACTGGGACGTGGTGCAGGACGTGCCCACCGACCCGATCAACACCATCGGCATGTTCTAGGAGCAGACGGATGCGCTTCAAGGACAAGGTGGTCCTGATCATCGGCGGCAACAGCGGCATCGGGCTCGCCGCCGCCAGGCTGTTCGCGGCCGAGGGTGGCCGGCTGGTCATCACCGGCCGTGATCCCAAGACGCTCGCCAAAGCCGCCGAGGAGATCGCCGCGCTCGCCGTGCGCTGCGACGTGGCGGACCTCTCCACGCTGGACGACTGCATGGCCAGGGTGCGCGAGGCGCATGGGCGGATCGACGTGCTGTTCGTCAACGCCGGCGTCGGCGCCTTCGCCCCGGTGCGGGAGATCACGCCGGATCTGTGGGACGAGATCCACGCGGTGAACCTGCGCGGCTGCTTCTTCGCGGTCCAGAAGGCCCTGCCCCTGATGGGCCGGGGCGGATCGATCGTGATCACCGGCTCCATCGGCGCGGAGGCCGCCGTGCCGGGCAACGCCGTCTATGCCGCCTCCAAGGCCGGCCTGCGCGCCGCGGCCCGCATCCTGGGCGTCGAGCTCCTGGCCGACGGCATCCGCGTGAACATGGTCAGCCCCGGCCCCACCGAGACGCCGCTGATCAACCGCAACATCGGCATGGACGAGGCGGCGGTCGACGCCCTGCGCCAGATCATGATCAACGCCGTGCCGATGAAGCGCATGGGCGAGGCCGACGAGATCGCCCGCGCGGTGCTGTTCCTGGCCTCCGAGGAGGCCAGCTTCGTCAATGGCGTCGACCTCCTCGTCGACGGCGGCTGCATGGAGCTCTCATGACCGGTCCCTTCTCGACCATGGACAATCCGCGGCTGGAGTTCGCCATGGAGGTCAGGCTGAGCTTCCCCAGGGCCCAGATGATCGTGAACACCCCCCGCCGGCGGCAACCGCTCCGCCGTCTACGTCGAGAGCGGCACGTTCGAGGGCCCCCGCCTGAAGGGCAAGGCGGTGCCGTGGTCGGGCGGCGACTACGCCTATTTCCGGCCCGACGACGTGGCCGTGCTCGACGCCCGCTACATGCTGGAGGAGGACGACGGCACGCTGATCCTGCTCTACAACAGGGGCTTCCTATGGGGGCGCGAGCCGGGGGTGATGCAGCGCCTGCGCGACTGGGCCTTCGCCGACGGCCCGCCGGTGCCGCACGCGGAATACTACCTGCGTGGCAATCCCGTCTTCGAATGCCCAGTCGGCAAGCACGACTGGCTGACCAAGCACGTGTTCGTCGGCGTCGGCGAGCGTCTGCCGGACGGCAATCGCCTGCGCTACTACGCCCTGGTCTGAGGAAGGCGCGGTCATGGCCGAGACGGGCGATCCCGAGATCATCGTGACCGGCGGCGGCTCGGCCGGCTGCGCCATGGCCGGGCGGCTGGCTGCGGCGGGGGTGAAGGTGCTGCTGCTGGAGGCCGGCAAGACCGGCGAGCACATCCGGCTGAAGATCCCGGCCCTGGTCTCCGGCGTGGTCCAGAACCCCTCGTTCGACTGGAAGTACTATGCCGAGCCGGACCCCACGATCGGCGGCCGCTCGGACGTCTGGCCCGGCGGCAAGCGCCTGGGCGGCGGCTCCTCGATCAACGGCATGCTCTATGTGCGCGGCCACCAATGGGACTACGACCACTGGGCCGAGCTCGGGGCGACCGGCTGGTCGTTCAAGGACGTGGTCCCCTACTTCCGGCGCACGGAGAGCAACAGCAGGGGCGGCGGCGCCTATCGCGGCGATTTCCGGCCCGGTGGGCGTCTCGGACGGGCGGCTGAGCTATCCGATCATCGACGACTGGGTGAAGGCGGCGCAGGCCTGGGGTCTGGAGCGCAACCCCGACCACAACGGCGCCAAGCCCGGCGAGGGGACCGACTACGCCCAGAACACCCAGAAGAACGGCCTGCGCAGCCCCTCCACGGGCTATCTGAAGCTGCCCGGCGCGCGCGAGAACCTGCGCGTGGAGTTGGAGGCCCAGGTCACCCGGATCATCATCGAGGACGGCCGTGCCGTGGGCGTCCAGTACCTGCAGGGCGGCGAGACCAAGCGCGCCATGGCCCGCCGGGGGGTGGTCGTCTCCTCCGGCAGCATGAACACCCCGCGCCTCTTGATGCTGTCGGGCATCGGCCCGGCGACGCAGCTGAAGGACTTCGGCATCCCGGTGATCGTGGACGCCCAGGGGGTCGGCAAGAACCTGCAGGAGCATGTGGGCACGCACCTCGTGAACGCGGTGAACACGCCCACCCTGAACGGCGAGGCGCGGGGCCTGCACCTGATCCGCCACGCCATCGACTTCCTGGTCCGGCGGCGGGGGAATCCTGACCACCTCGCTCGGCCACGCCCAGGCGTTCGTGCGGACCCGGCCGGGCTTGGCCGCGCCGAACGTGCAGATCTCCTTCACCTGCTTCGCCTTCGATTTCGACAAGCAGGGGCGGCTGATGCTGCGCAAGGACAACGCGGTCTCCACCGTGGTCTGCCTGGCCCGGCCGCAGTCGCGCGGGATCTTGACCCTGCGCTCGGCCGACCCGCTGGCCCCGCCGGTGATCAACCACCAGCTCCTGGGCGTGGAGGACGACGCGGTCCAGATCGCCGAGGGCCTGGAGATCGCCCGCCAGTTCATGGCCCAGCCGCAGGTGAAGCCCTACGTCACCGCCGAGATCCGCCCCGGCGAGGGCGTGCACGGCCAGGCGCTGGTGGACTATGTCCACCTCGCCTCGATCCCCCTCTACCACCCGGTCGGCACCTGCCGGATGGGGACGGACTCCGAGGCCGTGGTCGATCCGGAGCTGCGGGTGCGGGGCGTCGACGGCCTCTGGGTCTGCGACAACTCGGTGATGCCGACCCTGCCGGTGGGCAACACCAACGCCACCGCCCTGATGATCGGGGACAAGGGCTCCGACCACGTGCTGCACGCCCTGCGCAACACCCCGATGCTGAGCGCGGCCGCCTAAACCCTCCCCTTCATGGGGAGGGTGGACGCCGCGAAGCGGCGGACGGGTGGGGGAGTCTGGAGACTGATCCCCCACCCTGGCCGCTGCGCGGCCGTCCCTCCCCATGAAGGGGAGGGAGTCAGCCCGCCGCGGCGGCATCCATCTCCGCCACCGGGTTGCCGGGGCCGGACTCGCGGCCCTTCAGGAACTCGTTGAGGATGCGGCGCTTGGAGAACAGCCAGCGGCCGTCCACCTTCTTCAGCTCGTCCTCGTAGATGCCGTAGGTGCCCATCTTCATGGTGTCGCCGGGGCCGTGGTTGGCCATCTCCACCCACAGGGCGCGCGTCCAGGCGCGCTCGCCCTCGACGCGGATGACCGACTGCAGCAGCACGTGGCGCAGCTTGGCCGTCTGGCCGTCCTCGGTGTGGTAGAACTGGCCGATGACCTTGGCGAAGCTGGTGATCGCCTCGCGGATCGCGGCGCGGCCCTTGCTGGTCCCGCGCGCGAACTCCAGCTCGGCGTCCTCGGTGAAGGTGGCCACGTAGGCGTCCCAGTCGTGGTAGTCGATGGCGAACATGTAGCGCGCCATCAGGTCCTCGATCTCGGCGCGGTCCCTGGCGTAGGCGTCGGAATACACGGGCTGCATGCGGCCTTCCTCCCTTTTGTGTTCGACCTAGAGCGGCCCGCCCGCGGCGGCAATGGCCCGCGCCGTCATTTCGGCTGCACCCCACGAGGCCGCGTAGGCCGTCCCCCTCCCAGCCGCTCGGCGACTTGTAGGGCGCCATGGACGCCGAACCGCCTCGATCTCGTGGATCTGTCCCTCCGGCCCGATCTTGAAGATGTGGGCGGCGGGCATGTCGAACGGCTTGTAGGGCATGTTCTGGGCGTTTGCGCTCCGAGGTCGAGCCGTCCTCGTGCTTCACCTGGTAGGGCAGGTTGGTGAAGGGGTGGCGGAAGTGGGAGACGCCCATGGCCAGGCCCGTCACCGGGTCGGCGGCGATCATCCGCCGGTTCTCGATGCGGTCGATGTAGATGAACGAGCCGGAGTCCATCTGGCCCTTGCAGTCGTGGGCGATCGGCGAGGGGTCGGCGTCCTTGATCGGCGGCCCGCCTGGCGCCCTCGCCGGCGGTGGTCATGCCGTTCTCGCGCCGCTGGCAGTCGGCGGCGAACGGCGCGGCCGAGCCGTCGTTGTCGTCGAGCGCATCATAGTAGGTCGCGCCGATGGCCATCAGCCTGCCGTGCGGCAGGCGCTCGCCGGGCGGGATCTCGCGCAGCAGCCCCGGCCGGGGCGTGACCACGTTGGCCGCGGCGGGGCCGGCGCCGGGGGCGGAGAGCAGGTGCTCGGCCTCGGTGATCCGGCCGTTCTCGACCTTGAGCCGCAGGGCCAGCATCATCGGCTTGCCCTCGTCCTGGATCACCCCCGATCCAGCCGACCTGCTGCAGGGTCACGTCCGGCACATAGATCCTGAAGGCCGCAGGCCCGCCGGTGGCGGTCTTCCACAGCCCCTCGCCCGGCCGCTCCCGCTTGAGGTTCTCGACGAACACCACGCCGGGCGCGAGCGGCGCCTTGGACGGATCGTGCGCCACCACCGCGGCGAGATACCGGTCGGTGATCCCGATCAGGCACGCCCGGTCGCAGCTCTGCGCGCTGGCCTGGCCCGCGAGGCCCAGCAGCGCCAGCCCCGCCACGGCGACGGGCCAGCGCCGTCCGGATGATCGTGTTTCGGCATAGGGTTTCCTCTTCGGCGGATCGGGCGGATCGGCCCGTTCGCTCGAGGCGCGGCATGTTAGTGTCGCCGTCTGACTTGGTTCCGAAGCTGACCCAAACTCGCCCCGGCGACAAGACCGGGCCTCTCGGGAAATCGCGGGACGACGCCCGCGAAGGCGGCCGGCCCCCTGCCCCCGTTGGCAGCCCTTAGGGTTAATGGCGATAGGCACAGCTTTTCCGCGCAAAATTATGACGCAATTACCAATTGCGAGTATTTTTGACTGGCCCGCCCCTTCGGACGTGGCCGCCTATAAAAATGGAACGGACATGAATCGCCGAATTCTGGCCAACAATTCCGACCGAACATTTCTTTTCAGCTGCCTTTCCGCACTGCTAAGCTTGTCGGCATCTTCCGTCGCCCTGGCGCAATCTCGTTCCGAATCTATCGTGCCGGATGGCGGCGTCTATGTCGGCCTGGGCGCCGGCTACAACTCTTCCGGGTTCGGCACGCAGAACGTCTACGGATATGCAACCTCGGATGTCTTCAAGAACGGGACGCAGATCTCCAGCGGGTCGGCCGGGGGTCCGGGCACGATCGAGATGGACTCGCAAAGCTCGTTCTCCGCCTTCCGCCCAGCTCGGCTATTTCCGGCGGTTCCCGACGGGCGACTGGCTCTGGGGCGGAAAGCTTTCCTACAGCTACCTGGGATCCTCATCCGTCGTCCGCAACGCGCTCCTTCCCCAGGCGGGCTCGACCCTGTCGACGGGAAGCAGCACGCCGGTCCCGTTCACGGGGAACGCCGTCATCCGGTCCTACCAGACCAGGATCCAGGGCCAGGCCGTCTTCACCCCCCTTCATCGGCCGCTCGTTCTCGAAAGGCTTCGTGTATCTGGGGGCCGGCCCGACGCTGTCGCGCACGCAGACCAAGCTCGACGGCGTCATCGGCTTCGCGCGACGTCACCGGCGTTCCGAGCGACAATCTCGGGCCTGCCGCAGGACTTCTCCGACAGCCGGTGGGAGATCGGCGGCGCGGCGGTGCTCGGCGCGACCTACTTCCTCGATCCGTCCTGGTTCGTCGACGTCCGTTACATCTACGGCATGACCACCAAGCCGACGATCACCTATCCCGCCACCTTCACCAATCCGAACGGCGTCAACGGCACGACGATCGTGGGCAGCGGCTACACGACCACGTCCGGCGGGTGGTGACGCAAGGCGTCGGGATCACGATCAACAAGCTGTTCTGACCCCGGCCGTCGGACGCGCCACAACGCTCCCGGGCCGCGGGGCTCCGGGTGGGTGGAGAGGCTGCGGAGCGCCGGGCGACGCCCGGTGACCGTATGGGTTTGTGCGTTTCGGCGAGGCCCGAACGCTCCGCGCGGCCGCTCTCGGGGGTACCCCAACGGGCATGTTCCGCCCAGGCGGGGTGCATCCGCCCCCCAGGCTCTGACCCCTGGGACGCTCCGGTCCCTTGCGGGCCGGACCCGGCGGGCGGGGCTCTTCCGAACACGAGCCCCGGGCCCTGCGGTTTTACAACCCCGCAGGCAGGCCGCGCCGCCTATGTGTTCGTTCGCCGCGGCACGGCCGCGACAGCCACAGCATCGGCGCGGTCATCCCGCACGACCACACCCCCAAGGCCGCAGGGGCCGGATCCATGCGCCCTCTCCATGCCTCAGGAGCAGAGGAAGTGTGCGGCCGGTTCAGCGGGGGCGGATAAGTCGCCCGCCGCTCCCTTCTCCCCTTGCGGGAGAAGGTGGCCCGAAGGGCCGGATGAGGGGTCTCTCAGACCTCTCCGGCTACGTCGTGCTTGGCGGCGGCGAAGGCGGCGCGACCCCTCACCCGACCCCCTTCGGGGGCCACCCTCTCCCGCAAGGGGAGAGGGGACATTTGCCGCCACTGCCCGTGGGCTGCTCCTTCCCGCCGCTTCGCGAGAAGGTAAGGCAGACTACAATCTTAAGGTCCGCAAAGCCGGCCTTGCAGTCGGTCGAGCTGATAGAAGTCGCCGTCGTTAGCGGACACGTATTCGTACTCAACAGGGAAAAGGCCAAGCGGTACTGGATTTCTAGCTTGTGGATTATGCACGACTACCGACCGCACAGGTCGGTCCCGAAGCGCGTTCTCGTCGACGTCCATCGCCCAAACTGCGCTGACGGGCGCGAAGTGCGGGTCCAAGAACGTATCCGCGGGCACCTGTGCGCCGTTCGGCTTAGGAATGCTTGGCCGATGCAGGTGACCCAGTCCCGATCATTTCCTTAGTTTCTCGGTTGATGGTGATCTGATTGGGGCCGACGGAGAACGTTGCCTCGACAGCAAACGGAAGTTGGGAAACCCCTTCCAATTCAGGAAATACCGTTCGCAAAAGACGCCCATTTATGGCAATGACGTAGCTGTCTTCTTTGGCGACCCTGCCTTTGCCCAGATAACCCTTTGCCGGGTCATCACGAGGGCCCATTAGCTTCTCAGACTTCTCTTTGATGGCCGCAGTCCATCGGAGCAGCATTGCCTCGTGGGGCAGAGAATAAACCGTGTCAGGCTGCCGAGTGAGCCAGCACTCCGGTATGCTGGCGGGTTCGGGGCAGATCACCTCGATCCAAATGCGCTTACCTTCATGCACGATGAATAGATCTGGACCATCTTTTCCGGAGATGGGCTGAAAGCCAATCTTTCCAAGTTCATAGGCGGCGAGTACCTCAGATAGCGCCTGCCAGTATATATTTTGGTCCGGTGAACACAGGCGGCTGATTATGTTTTTGTCGCTAAGATTTGACCTTACATGGCTGGTGCAGATTGCGATCGCACTCTCCCGGAGAGCCACTTCACCCTCTGACGTGCCCGGGTACCGGGCGGCCAGGGCAAGTTCGAGCATAGATCGGCCCTTTGAAGATTCACGAGTTGGACGGGGACTGGTCTCCATCAATCCAGCAGGATCGTCTTCGTCTCCAGGTACGGCGCGATCCCTTCCGCGCCGCCTTCCCTCCCGATCCCCGACTGCTTGAAGCCGCCGAAGGGGAGGGCGAAGTCCATTTTCAGGCCGTTCTGGCCGATGGCGCCGGTGCGGACGCGCTTGGCGACGTCGTAGGCCTTGTCGGCGTCGTGGGTGAAGACCGCGCCGTTCAGGCCGTAGATCGACTCGTTGGCGAGGCGCACGGCGTGGTCCTCGTCGTCCGCCGGGATGAGGCTCAGGACCGGGCCGAAGATCTCCTCCTGGGCGATGGTCGAGGCGTTGTCGACGTTGGTGAACAGGGTCGGCTCGATGTAGTAGCCGCGGTTCATGTGGCTGGGGCGGCGCCCGCCCGTGGCCAGGGTCGCACCCTCCGCCTCGCCCTTGGCGATATAGCCCTCCACCCGCTCGAGCTGCCGCTTCATGGCCACCGGGCCCATCTGGGCCTGCGGGTCATAGGGGTCGCCGATGCGGACGGCGTTCATCTCCGCGACGATGGCCTCGGCCAGCTCGTCGTGGCGCTTCCTCGGCACGATGGCGCGGCTGAGGGTGGCGCAGACCTGCCCGTGAGGGTGGTGATCGTGCCGGTCAGCACCTTGGCGGCCGCGGCCGTGTCGAAGTCGTCCAGGATGATCGCGGCCGACTTGCCGCCGAGCTCCAGCGTCACCCGCGCGATCCGCTCGCCGCACACCGAGGCGATGCGCCGGCCGGCGGCCGTGGAGCCGGTGAAGCCCACCTTGTCGACGCCCGGGCTGCGCACGAGGTAGTCCGCCGCCTCGCGGTGGGCGGGAACCAGGTTCACCACCCCCGGCGGCAGGCCCGCAGCCTCGGCCGCCTCGGCCAGGATGTAGGTCTCCAGCGGCGTTTCCGGCGCCGGCTTCATGATCACCGTGCAGCCGGCCAGCAGGGCGGGCGCGACCTTGGTGGTCATGATCATGAACGGCGCGTTCCACGGCGCGATGGCGGCGACCACGCCCACCGGCTCGCGCACCAGGATGGCCGTGCCGCCGATCGAGGCCGGCTGGCGCACCTCGAACGGATAGGAGGCGGCGAGGTCGGCGTAGAAGCCGTACTGCGCCACCCCCGCCGAAGTGCATCATCGGCGCCATGGCCGCGAGGCCGCCGATCTGCTCGGTCCAGGCCGAGGCCAGCTCGGGGATGCGCGGCTCCAGCGCCTTGGCCATCCTGCGCAGGTAGTCGGCGCGCTCGGCGTGGGTCAGGCGCGGCCACGGGCCCTCGTCGAAGGCGCGGCGGGCGGCGGCGACGGCCTTGTCCATGTCCGCCTCACCGGCCTCCGCGACGCTGGCGAAGACCTGCTCGGTCGCGGGGTTGGTAAGCTCGATCCGGCCGCCGGCGACGGGGGCGACCCATTCGCCGCCGATGTAGAGCCGGTCGGGATGCCTGATCTCGATGGGGGTGCGGGCGTCGATGGTCATGTCGGGCTCCTCGCCTCGCCTACTTCGGCCACAGGGACTGGTACTGGATCAGGACGTCGCGCAGCGGGCGCGGCTTCTTGCCGGTCAGCGTCTCCACGTCGTCGGAGATCACCGCGAAGAAGCCCTCGCGCACCGACCGCTCGAAGCTGACCATGCCGTCGCTGGACCACGGGCGCTCGGGATCGACGTCGTCGGACGCCGTGCGGGGGAAGCCCAGCGCGTCGAAGTGCGCCTGCATGTCGTCGTCGGTGACGTAGTCGACCTTGATCGGCTTGCCGGACAGCTCCGAGACCATGGCGATCGCCTTGGGGATGCTCAGCATCTCAGGCCCGGTCAGGTCGTAGGCCCTGCTCTCGTGGCCGGGCGTGGTCAGCACGGCCACGGCTGAGTCGACGCAGTCCTCGCGCGAGACGAAGGCCTCCCCGCCGTCGTGGGCGCTGGTGGGCACGCGGCCGGCGGCGATGGCGATGGGGGCGATGATCTGGGCCACCGCCTCGGCGTAATGGCTGTCGCGCAGGAAGGTATAGGCGAGGCCGGACTGCTCGAGCGCGATCTCGGTGTCGCGGTGGTCGAAGCACTCAACCGAGGGATTGCCGGGCGCGCGCGCGTTGATGAAGGAGGTGTAGGCCACGTGCCGCACCCCCGCCGCCCTGGCCGCCTCGATGGCGTTCTTGTGCTGTTGCAGGCGCGAGCCCGCCCGGGCGGTGGAGATCAGCAGCATCTTCTCGCCGCCCGCGAACGCCGGCGCTAGGGAGGCGGCGTCGTCGAAGTTGGCGAAGCGGACCTGCGCGCCCGCGGCGGCGAGGTCGGCGAGTTTCCCGGGGCTGCGCGAGGTCAGGATCAGCTCGGACGGCGGCACGCGCGCCATCAGCCGCTCGGCCGCCATGCGCCCGAACTGGCCGGAGGCTCCGGACACGATGATGGTCATGGATTTGTTTCTCTCCCTGCCGCATTTTGTAACGGTCGTTAGGGAGTGGCGCAAGAAGACGCGGCCCGGAGCGGGCGTCCTTCGCGCCGGTCGTTTCGGTTGGTAAGGGAGGACGGCGGCCGCGCCGCGGCGGCCACGGGGGGCGACCTGCCAGGGATGACGGACGCACACGGATCAGGTCTCAAGGCGCGGCAGGGCGGGCCGGCGGCGAAGGCCGCGTCCGCGGCGGCGCCGGCGGACATCCTGCACCACCTGCTGAAACTGCAGAACCGGCTGATGGCCCCGTTCGGCGCCCACCTGGAGAAGCAGCACAGGATCACCGTCAACGGCTTCCGCGTCCTGATGCTGATCGGCCGGCTGGGGGTCACCGCCTCGCACGAGCTGGCGGAGATATCCGGCGTCAATCCGATGTCGGTGCACCGCGCGGTGCAGTCGCTGCACCAGCAGGGGCGCATCGCCATCGAGCCGGACCCGGCCGACTGCCGGCGCAAGACCCTGCGCCTGACGGCCGAGGGCCAGCGGCTCTATCGCCAGATGCTGCCGGTGACCGACAGGGTGGCGGCCTACCTGCTGTCGTCCCTGACGCCGGCGGAGGTCGGGCAGTTCGACCGGCTGGTCACCACCCTGATCCAGGCCCTGGAGGCCCGCGACGAGCAAGGCCGCTCGATCTTCATCGAGAAGACCCGCCCTCCCCGCGCCGGCCCGGAGGCGTAGGCGTCCGGTTGGCGGCTCCGGGACTGTATCGGTTCTGTCAAACAAGCCCGCTATAGGCCGGTCATGCAGAGCTTCCTCGACCGCGGCGCCGGCCTGTCTTGACCCCGTCGGGACCGTTCGACCTCGTGGTGATCGGCGCGGGCGTGATCGGCCTGGCCCACGCCTATATGGCGGCCAAAGCAGGCAAGCGCGTGGCCGTGATCGAGCGGGACGTGCGGGCCAACGGCGCCTCCGTCCCGCAACTTCGGCTTCGTGACGGTGACCGGCCAGGAGCGCGGCGACAGCTGGACCCTCGCCCGGCGCACGCGCGACGTCTGGGCAGGGATCGCGGCCGACGCGGGCCTGCCGGTCGAGCAGCGGTGGCCTCTATCTGACCGCCCGCTCGCCCGAAGCCGTCGCCGTGATCGAGGCCTTCCTCGCCACCGAGATGGGCGAAGGCTGCCGCCTGTTGTCCCCCACCGAGTTCCGGCGCGAGGCGGGCGAGCTCGGCGGACCGGACCTTGCGGGCGCCCTGCACAGCCCGCACGAGCTGCGCTTCGAATCGCGCACCGCGATCCCGCCCTGGCGGCCTGGCTGCGGAGTGCGCTGGGCGTGACCTTCTTATACGGGACCGCGGCCTATGACGCGGCCCCGCCCCGCATCCGCACCTCGCGCGGGACGGTCGAGGCGGGGGCGACGGTGGTCTGCCCCGGCGACGACTTCGCGACCCTCTATCATGACCGCATCGCCGGCTATGGCCCGCGCAAGTGCCGGCTGTCGATGCTGAAGCTGGCCGACCCCGGCCTGCGCCTGCCCGCCGCCCTGATGTCGGACCTCAGCCTGACCCGCTACCGCGGCTATGCGGCCCTGCCGGCGGCGCGCGCGCTGGAGGCGAAGCTGAGGCGGAGCAGCCGGCCTGCTACGACAACGGCGTGCACCTGATCGTGGCCCAGGGCGGCGACGGCGGGCTGATCGTCGGCGACAGCCACCATTACGACGACCTGCCCGGCCCCTTCGCCCCGGCCGCGGCCGAGCACGCCATCCTCGACGAATTCACCCGCGCCACGGGACGCGAGCCGCCGCCGCGGTGCTGGAGCGCTGGACCGGCGTCTACGCCTCCGCCGACGACCGCACCTATCTGGTCGACACCCCCGAGCCGGGCGTGCGCGCTGGTCATGGTCACCAGCGGCACGGGCGCCTCGACCGGCTTCGGCATCGCCGAGCGGGTGATCGGCGATCTGTTCGACCTGAAGGCGGAGGGCGGCGGCATGACCTATCCGGTGCGGGCGGTGGTGTTCGACTGGGCGGGCACCATGATCGACTTCGGCTGCATGGCGCCGGTGCGCGCCCTGTTCGACGTGTTCGAGGCGGAGGCCCTGCCGATCACCGTCGCAGAGGCCCGCCGGGACATGGGCAAGGCCAAGATCGACCACCTGCGCGCCCTGCTGGCCGACCCGGGGGTGCTGGAGCGCTGGGTCGCCCTGAAGGGCGCAGCGCCTTCGGCAGCCGACGTGGACCGCATCTACCGCAAGCTGGAGCCGGCCATGGCCGCCGCGGCCGCCGAGAGCTCGGTGCTGATCCCCGGCGCCGCAGCGGTGGCGGAGGAGCTTCGGGGGCTCGGGGTGCGGATCGGCTCGGGCACCGGCTATACGCGCGAGATGATGGCGAACATCCTGCCGCGGGCGGCCGAGCAGGGCTATGCGCCCGAGGTGGTGGTCTGCGCCGGCGAGACGCCGAGCGGCCGGCCCGCGCCGCTGATGATGTGGAAGGCGCTGATCGAGCTCGACGCCTGGCCCGCCCAGGCCTGCATCAAGGTCGACGATTCGCCGGTGGGCATCGAGGAGGGGCGGCTGGCGGGCTGCTGGACCATCGCTCTGTCGGCGTCCGGCAACGGCGTGGGCCTGGATCTCGACGCCTTCTGCGCCCTGGCGCCGGACGAGCGCCGCGCGCGGGTGGCCGAGGCGGAGGCGGCGCTGACGGCGGCCGGCGCCGACTTCGTGGTCGAGGACGTCTCGCAGCTGATGCCGGTGGTGCACGAGATCGCCCGCCGGATCGCCGCGCAGTAAAAGCCCGAGCCATGGCCAGACTCTCCAGCCTTGAGGATATCGAGCGGCTCTACGCCGCGCGCGGCGGGCTGGGCTATGGCGAGGGGATCAGCCAGATCGAGCACGCGATCCAGTGCGCCGACCTGGCGCAGACGCAAGGCCGCGACCCCAGCCTGGTCGTCGCCGCCCTGCTGCACGACGTCGGCCACCTGTTCGAGGACGAGGCGGCCGTGATCGGCGCCGAGGTCCGACCACCCGCCACGAGGTCACCGGCGCCAAGGCCCTGGACGGGCTGTTCGGCGAGGCGGTGTGCGAGCCGATCGCCCTGCACGTGGCGGCCAAGCGCTATCTCTGCTTCGTCGAGCCTGCCTATTACGACCGCCCTCACGCCGGCCTCCCAGGCCTCGCTGCGGCTGCAGGGCGGGCCGTTCGACGCGGCGGAGGCGGCCCAGTTCGAACGCCTTCCCTACTGGCGCGAGGCGGTGCTGCTGCGGCGGTTCGACGCGATACGGGCAAGCGCGAGAGCCGTCCGGCCGCGCGTTCGAGGACTTCGCGCCCCTGATGCGCAGCCTCCTGGTCGTCGGCGCGCAGCCTTAGCGGCTGAACCCAAGCCTATATTTGCGGCAAATACTGCCCTTGAAGCAGGCGTTCAGTCGAGCGATGATGAAACCGCCCTGCTCGACCATAAGAGGGCCTGCCAGTTCCTGAATTTGACTCATGTTTGTCATATTACTGGCAAGAATTATTAAAGGTACTGAAATGCCCGTATCACCGAAGCGTCACGCCCCCGCTCCCATAGAGAAAAGCGTCGCCATTCGTCCGGCGACTTCATTGGATGACTGTGCTCGGGCGCGCACTGCGTGGGACTCCCTTCCCCGCGGCGTGTCTCGACCAGTTTCGGGCATCTTCGGGGTAGTAGATGAAAGCCAGATATTTGGTGTCGTGCGCCATGGCCGCGATGCTCAGCGGGATCGCCGGGGCCGCGGTGGCGGCCGACCCGGGCGAAACCTCCGCCCTCCGCCGGCGGCGCCACCGTCGGAGAGATCATCGTCACGGCCCAGCGCCGCGACGAGACCATCCAGAGGGTGCCGATGACGCTGCAGGCGTTCACGGGCGACACCCTGTCCAGCCTGAACGTCACGACGCTCGGCGACATCCTGAAGTTCACGCCGAACGTGACCTACGGGACCAACGGCCGGGCCAGGGCGAAGTGATCATGCGGGGCCTCTCCAACGGCTTCCGCGGCAGCCAGTCCAGCGCCACGATCGGCAACTTCCCGAACGTCGCCATCTATCTGGACGACCAGTCCATGCAGTTCCCGGCCCGCAACGTCGACATCTACATGGCCGACATGCAGCGCGTCGAAGTGCTGGAAGGCCCGCAGGGCACCCTGTTCGGCGGCGGCGCGGAAGCCGGCGCCATCCGCTACATCACCAACAAGCCGAACCTCAGCACGTTCGAAGCCAAGACCGAGGCCAGCTACGGCTTCACCACCGGCGGCGATCCGAACAGCAGCATCAACGCGATGCTGAACGTGCCGATCGTGCAGGACAAGCTGGCCGCGCGTCTGGTGGTCTACGACGAGCGTCAGGGCGGCTACATCGACAACGTGCCGAGCACCTTCACCCGCTCGAACGAGGACCTCGGCAACCACTATTTCAACATCACCCCGACCGGCGGCCTGTGCCCCAACGGCAAGCCCGCCGGGGCCGCCGGCTTCTGCGCCCTGCCGAACGCGCCCCAGGGCAACAACATCTCGACCGCCAAGGACAACTTCAACCCGGTCACCTACCAGGGCGTCCGCGGCGAGCTGGCCTACAAGATCAATGACGACTGGGACATCCTGATCACCGAGAGCCTGCAGCAGCTCGACGCCGACGGCCTGTCGGTCGAGTATCCGGTGGGCTCCGACTTCAGCCCCTGAAGCCCCTGCAGGTGACGTCCTTCACGCCGGACTACGAGAAGGACAAGTTCGCGAACACCGCCTGGACGTCAACGGCAAGATCGGCGACTTCAAGCTGGTCTACACCGGCGGCTACATGACCCGCCACATGTCCCAGCAGATGGACTACGCGAACTACTCGCGCACCACGGTGGGCATGTACTACCAGTGCACCGGCGGCTCCACGGGCTGGGGCGCGGGCGCGCCGACCTGCTACTCGCCGCTCGGCTACTGGCAGGACACGGTCCGCAACACCCACCTGAGCAACGAATTCCGGATCAGCTCGCCGGACTCCTGGCGCATCCGCGGCATCGCGGGCGTCTATCAGGAAGACTTCAAGATCTACGACGACATGAACTTCAACTATAAGACCATCCCGGCCTGCACCCCGCAGAACTGGCGATGGCCCAGGCCGGCGGCGCGCCCTGCGTCGCGGACGTCCACCCCGCGCCGGGCTCCACGGCCAACGACCCCGGGGTCCGCAGCGACGTGACCGCCTTCGGCGAGGACACCCAGCGCGGCTATAACCAGTGGGCGGTGTTCGGCTCCGTCGACTTCGACATCATCCCGAACGTGCTGACCGTCACCGCCGGCACCCGCTGGTACCAGTACAAGGAGTTCGAGATCGGCTCGCAGTACGGCACCGGCACCGGCTGCCTGAACGTGCCGAACGGCCAGTGCGTCGGCCGGCATGGTCAACATCGACAACGCCAACGACCACGTGACCTATTCGGGTTTCAAGAGCCGCGCCAACATCACCTGGCACGTCACGCCCGACACCATGCTCTACTACACCTTCTCGCAGGGCTTCCGTCCGGGCGGCTTCAACCGCTCGAGCGGCCTGGTGGCCCCCGGCCCCGGCGGCGTGGCGCAGTACAACAAGCCCAACGCCTACGCCCCCGACTCCCTGACCAACAACGAGATCGGGGTGAAGACCCAGCTGTTCGACCACCGCCTGCTGCTGAACCTGTCGGCCTACTACATGAAGTGGGAGGACGTTCAGTTCCTGTTCTTCAACCCGCTCTACCTCGGCAACACCACCTTCGGCGTCAACGGCCCCGACTACGACGTCAAGGGCGTGGAGGCGCAGTTCGTGGCCGGCTGACCGAAGGGCTGACGATCCAGGGCTCCGGCTCCTACAACCACAACACCCAGGCGAACTCGCCGTGCCTGGTCGGCAACATCGCCGGCTCGCCGGCGTTCGGCCAGTGCATCACCCAGATCATCCCGCGCGGGAGCTCGACGCTGGTGCCGTTCGCCAACCCGTTCGGCGCCCCCGGCACGACCCCGGCCTTCTCGCCGAAGTTCCAGGGCAACCTGCGGGCCCACTACGACTGGAAGATCGGCGACTACAACGCCTTCGCCTCGGGCGGCATCAGCTACATGGGCGCGATGTACAACCAACCGGCGACCTACACCTCGGGCGACGGCATCTGATCCCGACCACCACCTTCCTGCGCTACAAGCAGCGGCCTACACCACCTTCGACGCGGCGATCGGCATCGCATGGACAAGTGGTCGGCGCAGCTGTTCGGCGAGAACCTGGGCAACTCCCAGGCCTCGACGTTCACCTCCTCGGCGCAGTTCATCAAGTCCGAGGTCCCGCTGCGGCCGCGGACCTTCGGCGTGAAGGTGGCCTACTCCTACTAGCGGGCGCTTCCCGTCACAGCGTATTGCAGGCGGGCGGCGACGCCCGCCTGCATTGTTTCTGAGGACCTACGATGGCGCAGGCCGCCGCCGCACTGACCGCCTCCCCGGTCGAACAGGACGTCCGCGGCCTGCGCGACCTGCAGAAGGACGGCGGGCCACGCGAGGCCCTGGCGGGCGCTGAGCTTCTGCTGCGCGACCTGCCGGAGAACCGCGACCTCCTGCTGATCGCGGCGATCAGCCTTCGCCACCTCGGCCGCGTGGACGAGGCGCTGGCGACCCTCGACCGGCTCGACCGGCTGCAGCCGCGGTTCAGCCGGATGCACCAGGAGCGCGGCCTCTGCCACGTCGCACGCAAGGACGCGGCCCGGGCGATCGAGGCCCTGCTGCAGGCGGTCAACATCAACCCGGCCCTGCCGATGAGCTGGCGGATGCTGGAGGGCCTCTACCGCATGGGCGGCGACGCCCCAAACGCCGCCACCGCCGCCGCCCACGTCGCCACCCTCGCCGCCCTGCCGGCGGAGGTGGTGACCGCCACCCTCGCTGTTCTCCGACGGTGATCTGGCGCCCGCCGAGCACATCGTGCGGGCGTTCCTGCTGCAGCACGGCGACCATCCGGAGGCGATGCGGCTTCTGGCCAAGATCGGCCTCGCCCACGACGTGCTGGACGATGCGGAGCTGCTGCTCGGCGGCGTGCTGGCCCTGGCCCCCCGACCACCGGGCCGCCCGCTACGAATACGCCGACACCCTGGTGAAGCGTCACAAGCACCGGGAGGGCGCGCGAAGAGGTCGAGCGCCTGCTGGCGCTGGACCCCCGGCAACCTCGACTTCCGCTCCCTCGCCGCCACCATCGCGGTGGGCCTGGGCGAGCACGACCGGGCGATCGAGCTCTATCGCGGCATGCTGATCGACGCGCCGACCTCGCCGGACCTGCACCTGTGGATCGCCCACGCGCTGAAGACGGTGGGGCGGACCGACGAGGCGATCGGGGAATACCGCGCGGCCGCGGCGGCGCGGCCGGACTTCGGCGACGCCTACTGGAGCCTGGCGAACCTGAAGACCTACCGCTTCGCCGACGACGAGATCGCCGCCATGCGGGGCGCAGGAGGCCGCGCCGACCACCTCGCCGGTCGACCGCCACCACCTGTGCTTCGCGCTGGGCAAGGCGCTGGAGGACCGCGGCGAGATCGCCGAATCCTGGACCTATTACGAGCGCGGCAACGCCCTGAAGCGGGCCGAGAGCCGCTATCGCCCTGAGGTCATCGAGACCAACACCGCCGCCAGATCGAGGTCTGCACCGCGGCTTCTTCGAGACGCGCGCCGGATGGGGCGCCCAGGACCCCGACCCGATCTTCATCCTCGGCCTGCCGCGGTCGGGATCGACCCTGATCGAGCAGATCCTGGCCTCGCATTCCCAGGTGGAGGGCACCCAGGAGCTGTCGGACATCCAGCGCGTCGTGCTGGACCTGCAGGGCCGCGACCCCGACCTCGACGATCCGCGCTATCCCGGCGCCCTGGCCGACCTGTCGCATGAGGACGTCCTGCGGCTCGGCGAGGCCTACCTGGCCGACACCCGCGTCTATCGCACCGGCCGGCCGTTCTTCATCGACAAGATGCCGAACAACTTCCGCCACATCGGGCTGATCCACCTGATGCTGCCGAACGCGCGCATCATCGACGCACGGCGCGAGCCGATGTCCTGCTGCTTCAGCAACCTCAAGCAGCTCTTCGCCCAGGGCCAGGAGTTCACCTACAGCGCCGAGGACATCGCGCGCTACTACCGCACCTATCTCGACCTGATGCGCCACTGGGACGAGGCCCTGCCCGGGCGGTGCTGCGCGTGCAGCACGAGGACCTGATCGCCGACCTCGACGGCAGCGTGCGGCGGCTCCTCGACTACTGCGGCCCTGGACTTCGAGCCGGCCTGCCTGGAGTTCCACAAGACCCGGCGCAGCGTGCGCACCCCCAGCTCCGAGCAGGTGCGCCGGCCGATCTTCCGCGACGGCCTGGACCAGTGGAAGCCGTACGAGCCCTGGCTCGCCCCGCTGAAGGACGCCCTCGGCGACGCCTGGTCCGCTACCGCGACTGAACCGGCCCGGCCGCCGGCGGACGTCGGCTGGCGCTCGATCCGGCGCTGCTTGCCGAGGCGGCTGATGTCGGTCGCCGCCTGCGGCTTCCACAGCAGGCCGACGCCGATCAGCGCCGACAGCAGCGAGGCGGCGAACACCGCGACCTTCGCGGCCGCCAGGTCGAGCGAGGTGAACGACTGGCCGCGATGAACAGCGACATGGTGAAGCCGATCCCGGCCAGGGCCCCCGCCCCCGCGAGCTGGCGCCAGCTATAGGCCCCGGGCTTCTCGGCGAGGCCAAGGCGCACGGCCAGGGCCGTCGCGGCCAGGAAGCCGATCGGCTTGCCAGGGTCAGGCCCGCCGCAATGGCGCCCACCAGCAGGCCGCGTCCGGGCAACAGGTCCGGGCTCAGATGGATGCCGGCGTTGGCCAGGGCGAAGATCGGCAGGATCAGGAAGGCCGAGCGCGGGCTGACCTGGCGAAGCACCCGGTCGGCCGGCGATTCCAGCCGGTCGTGGATCTGCTCCAGCGTCAGGAGCGCGGTCTCCGACGGGCCGGTGTGGCGCGGGTCGCGGGCGCGCTGCGCCTCGGTGGCCAGGATGGTGTCGGCCTGGGCGGCGAGGGCGTTGTAGTCCGGCGGCCGGCGCGTCGGGATGAAGGCGGCCACCAGCACCCCGGCCATGGTCGCGTGCACTCCGCCCTCGTGCAGGAAGGCCCACAGCACCACGCCGAGCGCCATGTAGGGCGCGACCTTGTAGACCCCCATGCGCCGAAGCAGGGCCAGCAGCGCCAGCGGGATCAGGGCGGCGGCCAGGAACAGCCAGTGCAGGCCGGCCGTGTAGAACACCGCCACCACCAGTATGGCCCCGATGTCGTCGATGATCGCCGCGGCGGTCAGGAAGACGCGGAGCTCCGCCGGGACGCGCGGCCCGAGCATGGCGATCAGGGCGATCGCGAAGGCGGTGTCCGTCGCCATCGGCACGCCCCATCCGTGCGCCCACGGCCCGGTGTGGATCATCGCCAGGTAGATCAGCGCCGGAACCGTCATGCCGCCGAGCGCCGCGGCGACCGGCAGCGCCGCCGCGCGCGCCCTGGCCAGGGCCCCGACGGTGAACTCGCGTTTGATCTCGAGCCCCACGACCAGGAAGAAGAAGGTCAGGAGGGCGTCGTTGACCAGCTCGTCAGGCTGGCCGAGAACACCGCCGATCCGAGCGAGACGGCCAGCGGCGTCTGCCAGAACCGGGCGTAGGCCGGCCCGAGCGGGGTGTTGAACAGCACGATCGCCAGGGCCGTCGCCACGATCAGGGCGAGCCCGGTGGCCGGCGCCCAGGCCGCGACGCTGAGCGCCAAGGTGCGCAGCCGGTGGCCGGGCGAGCCCAGCATGGCGTCGGCGAAGGAATCCTCGTCCCACGGGCCGTCGTAGCGCTGGCCGTTGACGAAGAAGGTCGGGGTGAAGCTGACCCCGCTGGCGCGCGCGCTGGCCTCGTCCCGCTCGACCCGCGCCCGCGCGCGGTCCAGCCGCCTCGCCCGCGCCTCTTCCGGGAGGCCGGAAAGGCCGAGGTCCTCGGCCACCGCCCGCAGGTCGTCCTCGTTCAGGGTCTCCGAGCGCGTCATCAGCGTCTCGTGCGCGGCCCAGAAGGCGTCCTCGCTGTCGGCGCACTCCACCAGCTCCGCGGCCCGGCGCGCCAGGTCGTTGTCGGTGAGGGGGCGGTGGCGGAACACCATCCTGAGCCGCTCGCCGAGCCGCTCGCCCACCTGCACCAGCCGGCCATTGGCGGCGCGGCAGCGCGGGCAGGCGTAGCTGCCGAACTCCGCCAGGGTGATCGACGCGGCGGAGGCGCCCTCGACGTGGGTCGAACGTCGGATCGACCGGCGGAAACAGCCGCGCGCTGGTCCGAGACGCCGAGGCCATGACACGCTCCACGAAGCGACAGCTTGAGTTGAAGCGTCAGCCTAGCATCGCGCCGCGGCGCGAGTCGCTCCCGCGATTGCGAACCCTAGGCGATGATGTCGGGCGTGAGCTGGTCTTCCAGCAGGGAGATCTGGTCGCGCAGGGCGAGCTTCTTCTTCTTCAGCCGAGCGATCTGGATCTGGTCGGGGCGGGCGCGGGCCTCCAGGGCGTCGACGGCGGCGTCGAGGTCCTGGTGCTCCTGGCGCAGGTTCGCGAGCCTGGCCCGCAGCGTGTCGACATCCGGCCTGGGCTCATCGTCCATGAGCGCAAACCTCCAGGACCGACGCGCGGCGCGGGGCCGGCGCGGCGCGGACTCAGCCTTGCTTCGCCTTGAAGCGCGGGGTCGGTCTTGTTGATCACGTAGAGGACGCCCCTTGCGCTTCACCAGCTTGCAGTCGCGGTGGCGGCTCTTCAGGGACTTCAGGGAGCTGCGGACCTTCATGGCGAGCCTCTTGCGGGGCGCCGGAATAAGGCCGGACCCTCTGAATTGGAAAGCGCGGGCATATAGAACCGGCATCCGTTAGAGTCAATCGATGGCGGCCGCAAACCGCCGTCGAAACAGGGGCCTGGCGAGCGGCGGCGCAGCAGATGGATCGACGGCTGTTCCTCCTGTCCGGGCTCGCGGGATTCGCCGATCCGGTCACGCCGCTCCTGAAGAAGACCGAGGCGGGGCCGCCGGCGGTCGCCTCGGGCGATGCGGCGTTCGACGCCTGGGCGCAGGACTTCCTCGAGCGCGCGGTCTCGGCCGGCTGGCCCGAGGGGCTGCTGCGCGCCCAGCTCGCGGGCCTGACGCCGGACCCGGCCGTGCTGCAGGCCGACCACGCCCAGCCGGAGTTCACCCGGCCGATCGGCGACTACATGCGCTCGGCCGTCTCGGATTCGCGGGTGGCGACGGCGAAGGACAAGCTCGCCGGCCTCGGCGACTGGCCCGCCAGGATCCAGGCGCGGTTCGGCGCGGACCCGGCGGTCCTGATGGGCGTGTGGGGCATGGAGAGCGACTTCGGCGTCGCCCAGGGCGACTTCGACGTGGTCCGCTCCCTGGCCACCCTGGCCGCGGACGGCCGGCGGCGCGCCTGGGCGGAGGGCCAGCTCCTGGCCGCCCTGCGCATCGTCGCCACCGACGCCGCGCCCCGCCCGCAGCTTCGCGGCTCCTGGGCCGGGGCGATGGGCCAGACCCAGTTCGAGCCCACCGTCTACCTCAGCCGCGCGGTGGACATGGACGGGGACGGCAGGGCCGACATCTGGGGCTCCGCGCCCGACGCCCTCGGATCGGCGGCGAACCTGCTGGCCCAGGCCGGCTGGAAGCCCGGCGAGGGCTGGGCGCGCGAGGTCCTGCTGCCGCCCGGGTTCGATTTCACCAAGGCCGAGGGCCCGCTGCAGCCGCCGCCGTCGTGGGCCGCGGCCGGCGTCAGGCGCGCCGACGGCCAGGACTGGAGCCCGGCCGAGGGCGGCCGAGCCGTGCATGCTGCTGATCCCCGCGGGCGCGGCGGGGCCGGCGTTCCTGGCCCTGCCCAACCACTTCGTCATCAGGAAGTACAACAACGCCGTCAGCTACGCCCTGGCGGTGGGGCTGATCGCCGACGGCGTGGCCGGCGCGCCGCCGCTGACCGCCGCCTGGCCGGTGGAGCTGCCGCTGTCGCGCGACGACCGCATGGGCGCCCAGCAGGCGCTGAAGGCCCTCGGCTTCGACGTCGGGACGGTGGACGGCGTGGTCGGGACCCAGACGCGGGCGGCGCTGCGGGCCTGGCAGTCCAAGCAGGGCCTGATCCCCGACGGGCACCTGACGGTCGATCTGGCCCAGCGCCTGCACCAGGAGGCTGCGTCCCGCTGACGCCATTCCCGGCGCACGGCCGCCAGGGTATCCTCGCGCCATGAAGCGACGCGATTTCCTGGCCGGGACCGCCGGCGTGCTGGCCGCCACGGGCCTCGCCGCCCGCCCGGCGCGGGCCCAGCTCGACGCCCTGACCCAGGCGCAGTTCGACGACTGGCTGGCCGGGGTGCGGCCCCAGGCGCTGCAGGCGGGCCTGACCGCCGACGGCTGGGACGCGGCGCTGCAGGGGCTGTCGCCCGATCCCGTGGTGATCGCCCGCAAGGCGGCGGCCGCCGAGACCAACCGCACCGTCGCCGACTATGTCCAGGGCCTGCTGAACGGCCGCGGCCAGCGGGCGCGCGCCAAGTACGCCGCCCTGCCCGCCCTGGCCCAGATCGAGGACCGGTTCGGCGTGCCCGGCGGGGTGTTGGTCGCCTTCTGGGGCATGGAGTCCGACTACGGCGCCAACATCGGCGACCGCGACGTGCTGCGCGCCGTCGCCACCCACGGCGCGGCCGGCTCGGGCGGGGCGGACTGGACGGCCGAGTTCATCGCGGCGGCCAGGGTGCTGCAGAGCGGCGTCGTGGCCGCCCCCGGCCTGATCGGCTCCTACGCCGGGGCCATGGGCCAGACCCAGCTGATGCCCACCAAGTACCTGCTCTATGGCGTCGACTTCGACGGCGACGGCCGCATCGACGTCTGGAAGACGCCCGTCGACGCCCTGGCCAGCGCCGCCCAGCACCTGACCAAGGCGGTCGGCTGGAACCGCGGCCAGGGCTGGCTCGACGAGGTGACCCTGCCGCCCGGCTTCGACCTCTCCAGGGCCGAGGTCGAGGTCACGTCCCTGCCGATCGACCAGTGGGCGTCCATGGGCGTGCGCCGGGCCGACGGCGCGCCGTGGACGGGCGGGCTCGATCCCGGCCGTCCTGATGCTGCCGGCGGGCGTCGAGGGCCCTGCGTTCCTCGCGCTGCCCAACTATCGCGCGTTCGAGGCCTATAATCCCAGCCTTGCCCTATGCGGTGGGGGTGTGCCTGCTGGCCGAGTTCGCCCAGGGGCAGGTCCCGGTCCGCAAGCCCTGGCCGACGGAGCCGCCGCTGAGCCGCGAGGCCAAGATGGCGGCCCAGGCGGGGCTGGCGCGGCTCGGCTTCTACGAAGGCAAGATCGACGGGGACATGGGGCGCAAGTCGCGCGCCTCGCTGCGGGCCTGGCAGCTCGCCAACGGCCGTCCCCGGGACGGCTATCTGACGGCGGATCAGGTCGCCGCGCTGTCGATGTGAGCGCCGAACAGGCGCCCGGCGACTGTGTGCGTCCGGCGCGCCTATCTAACTTGCGTCCATGAGGGAACAGCGCATTATTTCACGAGCGCGTGTTCGGGCTGGTCGTCCCACGTTCGCGTGTGGCGGGGGGCCGGGACGCCGAGCGCTGACATCCAAGGGACCTCACTCATGACCTCCAACGTGATCCGTAAGCTTCTGGTCGCCGGCGCCTGCGTCGCCGCCCTGGGCATCGTGGCCTGCAAGCCCAAGCCCGCCGCCGACACCGCCGCTTCCGAAGCGCCGGCCGCCTCGGAAACCGCTCCGGCGGACTCCAGCGCCGTCGCTTCCGACGCCACGGCGGCTTCCGACGCCTCTTCGGCGCCGGCCGCTCAGTAATCCGATTGACGTCCGGCTCCGGCAGGCGGACGCGAGTTCGCTTGCCGGACGCCGTCGAAACGGGCTATTCCCCGGGTCGGGCGTTCGAGGGATCGTGCGCTCTAACCTTAAAAGGGGACCACTCCAATGACCTCCAACGTTGTTCGTAAGCTCCTCGTGGCCGGCGCCGTCGTCGCCGCTCTGGGCGTCGTGGCCTGCAAGCCGAAGCCCGCCGCCGACACGACCGCCGCCTCCGACGCCACCGCTGCGGCCTCTGACGCCCAACGCCGCGGCCGCCGCCGCTGCTTCGGACGCCTCCGCCGCCGCCACGGCCGCCTCTGACGCCACCATGGCCGCCAGCGCGGCTCCGGCGTCGAGCGCTCAATAAGCGTTCGCACCAAGACTTCGGGAAGGGGCCGCCCTCGGGCGGCCCCTTTTTCGTTGCGGCCATGGCCCAGCCCGCCGACCTCGACTGGAGCCCCGACGGGGCGCCGCGATCGCGCCGGTTCGATGACGTCTATTTCTCGCGCGCCGACGGCCTGGCCGAGTCGCGCGCGGTGTTCCTGGCGGGCTGCGGCCTGCCTGAGGCCTGGGCCGGCCGCGACCGCTTCACGGTCGGCGAGCTCGGGTTCGGAACCGGCCCTCAACATCCTCGCCCTGCTCGACCTCTGGCGCGCGCATCGCCCGGCGGGCGGGCGCCTCCACATCTTCACCGTCGACGCCTGGCCGCTGACCGCCGCCGAGGCCGCGCGGGCGCTGGGGGCGTGGCCGCAGCTCGCCGGCCTGGCCGAGCCGCTGCTGGCCCGATGGCCGGGACGCGCCGCGGGGCTTCCACCGCGTGGACCTTCCGGGCCTGCACGCCGTGCTCGACCTGGCGGTGATGGACGTCGCGGACGCCCTGGAGGCGTGGGACGGACGGGCGGACGCCTGGTTCCTCGACGGCTTCTCCCCCGCCAAGAACCCCCAGATGTGGAGCGAAGCGGTGCTGGCCCTGGTCGCGGCGCGCTCGGCGCCCGGGGCCCGGGCGGCGACCTTCACCGTGGCCGGCGCCGTGCGGCGCGGACTGCAGGCCGCCGGCTTCACCGTCTCCAAGCAGCCGGGGTTTGGCCGCAAGGCCGAGCGGCTGGAGGCGACGCTGCCGGGCCCGGCGCCGCGCCCCGCGCCGCCGGGGACCGTCGCCATCGTCGGGGCGGGAATCGCCGGCGCGGCCCTGGCGCGGGCGTTCCGGGCGCAGGGCGTCGAGCCGATGGTGTTCGACGCGCGCGGCGCCGCGGCCGGCGCCTCGGGCAATCCGGCGGCCCTGGTCACGCCGCGGCTGGACGCCGGCGGCGGCCCGGCGGCCCGGCTCCACGGCCCAGGCGTTCGCCCGCGCCCTCGCCCTCTACGGCGGCGAGACGCCGGACGCCGTCATCGCCCGCGGAGCCCTGCAGCTCGAAGCCCGCCCGCGCGACGCCGGCCGTTTCGAGCAGGTGCTCGCCGGCGATCTCTTCGAAGAGGGCGCCCTGGTCCCGCTGACCGCCGCCGAGGCCGGCGAACGGCTCGGCGAGCCGATGGACGCCGGCGGCCTAGTGATCGCCGACGGCCTGGTGATCGAGCCCCGGCGCGTGATCGAAGCGTGGCTCGGCGGTGTTCCTCGCGCGGAAGCGGTGGCGGGGATCGAGCCGGCGGACGGCGGCTGGCGTCTGGTCGGCGCGGACGGGAAGACCCTGGCTGAAGCGGCCGTGGTCTGCCTGGCGGCCGGGTTCGAGACCGCGGCGCTGGCGCCCGGCCTTTCGCTGCGGCCGGTGCGCGGGCAGGTCAGTGTGACCGAGGGCCCGGTCAGGCCGCAAGCGGCGGCCTGGGGCGGCTATGTGATCCCGACGCGCGAGGGCCTGCTGTTCGGCGCCACCCACGACCGCGGCGAGACGTCCGACGAGGTCCGCGCCGCCGACCACGCCCGCAACCTCGGTCTCCTGGCCCAGAGGCGGCCGGCGCTGGCGGCGTCACTGGCGGGCGCGGCGCTTGGCGGCCGGGCCGGCGTGCGCGCCGCCGCGCCGGACCACCTGCCGCTGGCCGGCGCGCTCGGCGAGGCGGGGCTGTATGTCCTGAGCGGCCTCGGCGGACGCGGCCTCTGCCTGGCGCCGCTGCTGGCCGAGCACGTCGCCGCCCTGGCGCTCGGCGTTCCCTCGCCGCTGCCGCGCGCGCTCGCGGCGGTTGCAGCGCCGGCCCGGTTCAGCAACGGTTCAGCCGGTTCGTAGGACCATCGCCGCGGTCCGCCTGTTATGCGGCCGCCCTGCCCAAGGAGGCCCTCATGCATACCCTGACCCGGTCCGCCGCGGCCGCCGGCTTCGCCGCGCTCGCAGCCGCCGCCCCTCGCCGCCGCCCCCGGTCCCGCCGCCGCCGCGACGGCCCACAAGCCCGGCGGCCAGTGCTTCTATTCGCGGAACATCTCGAGCTTCGCCGCGCCCGACGAGCGCACGCTGAACCTGCGGGTGAACGTGCGCGACTACTATCAGGCCAAGCTGATCGGCCCGTGCCTGGACCTGCCGTGGGCCAACAGCATCGGCCTGGAGTCGCGCGGGTCCGACTGGATCTGCAGCGGCCTGGACGTGGAGGTGATCGTGCCCTCCCACACCGGCGGCGGCCCGCAGCGCTGCATGGCCACGAGCCTGCGCAAGCTGACGCCGGAAGAGGTCAAGGCCCTGCCGCCGAAGCAGAAGCCGTAGCGGCGGACCTCACCACCCCGCCCCATTCTCCGCCGTCACCCTCGGCCTTGTGCCGAGGGTCCCTGCCTCCGCCCCTCCGCACTTTGATGGAAGGGCGCGACGCCGCCGGCGAGAGGGACCCTCGGCACAAGGCCGAGGGTGACGGCGTGTGGGGAGAGGTTGGGCGCCTTCGCGGAGATCAGCGGATGATTTGTCTCTGTCCGCCGCTCGCCCCGCCGCCGCTTGGGTCGTCCGGGCCTTCTCCGAACTCCTGAGGCTTGAGCCGCAACTGACGGCTGCTCCCTAACACCGATTGTCCCCGCGAAGGCGGGGACCCACGGGTTCGCGCCGGCGGAAAACCCAGGCGCCAAGCGGGATGGGCCCCCGCCTTCGCGGGGGCGGCCGGATGATATTTGAGAACCGCCCTACTCCGCCGTCGGAGGCGTCCCAGCCAGCCTGGCCGCCCGCATCCGGGCGTAGGCGCGGGCGTCGATCGAGGGCATGGCCTCCAGGAAGGCGACCACGTCCCAGATCTGGCGGTCAGTGCGCTGGTAGGTCCAGGCCGGCATCGCCGTCATCTTCACCCCGTTGCGGACGATCCAGAACAGCTCGGGCGCGGTCCAGTCGCGCGAGGCGCCGGTCAGGTAGGGCGGCGAGGGCGTCATGCCATTCACCCAGGCCTGGCGGCCGATCCCCGGCGCGCCGTGGCAGGCCGAGCAATCCGTGTCGTACTCGGCGAAACCCGCCTGGACCTGGGCGGGGGTGAAGGGCGCCGGCGCCGCGACGCCGTGGGCGTGCAGCTTCACCGACCGGCGCATCTCGGCGTGGATCAGGTCATAGGCGATGGCGCTGTGCTGGGAGGTGGCGGCGACGTCGTAGGCGCCCGAGGCGGCGTAGACCAGGCGGCCAGCGCGACGCCGGCGATGCCGAGCAGGCAGCCGGTGATCACCTTCATCGCCCGTCCTCGCTGTCCGGCCGCGCCGCCGCAGCCGTCACCGGAACACGTCGCGCCGCGAGCTGTTCCCGGGCGGCGGGTCGAGGGAGGCGGGGACCTGGCCGCTCCTACCCGTCACCCTCGGCCTCGTGCCGAGGGTCCCTGCCTCCGCAACCCCGCACTCCGACGTCCAGGCTCAACGCCCGGCGGCGCGAGGGACCCTCGGCACAAGGCCGAGGGTGACGGTGAGTTGGGGAGGGACGGGCGCGCGAAGGCGGCGCCCGCCGACCGCTAGAACCGGTCGCCGAGGTAGACGCGGCGGACTTCGGGGTTGGCGAGGATCTCGTCGGGGGAGCCTTCGAACAGCACCTCGCCGCCGGCGATGATCGAGGCGCGGTCGATGATGTCGAGCGTCTCGCGCACGTTGTGGTCGGTGATCAGGATGCCGATGCCGCGCCGCTTCAGATAGCCGATCACCTCGCGGATGTCGGCGATGGCCAGGGGGTCGATGCCGGCGAACGGCTCGTCCAGCAGCATGAACGAGGGCTCCGAGGCCAGGGCGCGGGCGATCTCCACCCCGCCGCCGCTCGCCGCCCGACAGCGACACGGCCGCCGCCTCGCGCAGGTGCTCGATGTGCAGCTCCTCGAGCAGCTTGGTGGTGGTCTCGGCGACCTTGGCCTTGTCGCGCACGCGCAGCTCGACCACCGCCATGACGTTCTCCTCCACCGACATGCCGCGGAAGATCGAGGTCTCCTGCGGCAGGTAGCCGATGCCCATGCGCGCGCGCTGGTACATGGGCTGGGCGGTGATGTCCTCGCCGTCGAGGTAGATGCGGCCGTAGTCGGCGGCGACCAGGCCGGTGATCATGTAGAAGCAGGTGGTCTTGCCCGCGCCGTTGGGGCCCAGCAGGCCCACCACCTCGCCGCGGCCCAGGCGCAGGCTGACGCTCTTGACCACCTGGCGGCGGCGGAACGACTTGCCGATCTTGTCGACCATGAGCCCGTCCTGCGCCACGGCCGCCGCCGGCGCCGCGGAGGGCGCCGAGGTCGCCTCTCCCGAGGACAGGGAGGCGGGGTTCGCGTGAGCGGCTGAGGTCGAGATGACGGAATCCACCAGTTTGGCCGGCGCTTACTTCTGCCGCGCGGGCGGCGGGCTGGGCGCGCCCGGCGGGGTGTTGGTGCTGTTCGGGTAGAAGACGCCGCGCACGCGTCCCGAGCGGCCGGAGCCGGTCGCCACCATGGTGGCCTGGCCGGTCTTGGTGTCGATCAGCAGCTTGTCGCCGTGCACCACGCTCTGGCCCTGGGAAACGATCACGTCGCCGGTGATCGTGATGTTGTCCGACGACAGCTCGTAGTCGGCATGGTCGCCGCGCGCAGTCTGGGTCGGACTGATGTAGAACACCTTGCCGTCCGCGACGATCCTTTGCACCTTGCCCCAGTTGCGGCCGGGCGCCCCGCCGGACGCGGCCGCCGCGCCGTTGGTCGGCTGGCCGGTGAAGTAGATGTTGACGACGTCGGCGCGCATGCGGTTGCGGCCCTGCAGGGCCTCCACGTCGCCGCGCCAGATGGCCAGGTGCTGGGCGTCGATCAGCTCGAGCTGATCGGCCGTCATGTCGATCGGACCGCCGCCGGGCGCAAGCTGCGCCAGCGCCGGGCCCGCCACGCACGTGGCCGCGGCGACCAGCAGTACCGCCGTCAGACGCTTCATCTAACCTTCCCTAAGACCGGCCTTTGAACCGCTAGGCTTATTGCACAATGTGCGCGCGGACGTCGCCCCTCATCACGATGCGAGCGCCCTGATCATAGACGCCATAGGACGAGGCCGCGATGCGGCCAAGAGGCCCCTGGCCCTGGACGCCCGCGTCGCCCGAAACGCCGCCGTTGGAGGTGTCGACCACCGCCTTGGGCGTGGTGAAGTCGTAGCCGCGCGCGCTGCGCAGCCGCACCTGGCCGGTCAGGGCCAGCTTGCGCTGGTCCTCGCGGTAGACGCCGGTGTTGGCCTGCACGCGGGTGGGCGCGCCCTCGGCGTCCAGCGTCACGCTGGGCGAGGTGAAGGTCACGGTCTTGCCGGTGGTCATGTCGCGCGAGGCCTGGGACGCGCCGATGATGAAGGCGCGGTTGGAGCTGTCGCGGCCGTAGAACCGCGGGTTGACCATCCGCACCACCGCGCCTTTGGCGCCCTGCGGCGAGGTCAGCCTGGCCACCAGGGCGCGCCCGGCGATCCACAGGAACAGGAGGCCGCCGATCGAGACGATGACGATGGGCAGGGCGCGCCGCCAGAACTGCACCGCGCGCGAGCGCCGGCGGAACCGCTCCAGCGCCTCCTTGCGGCGCGCGGCCGCCGCCGGGCTCAGCTCTTCGTGGGAGGGAAGATCCTGGGCCATCAGGGCCATCAGCCATGGGCGAAGATGTCGGCGTCTTCCCAGCCCGCCAGGTCGAGGCGCGCCCGCCATGGCAGGAAATCGAAACAGGCCTGGGCGAGCTCGGTGCGGCCCTCGCGCGCCAGCATGTCGTCGAGCTTCGCCTTCAGGGCGTGCAGGTTCAGGACGTCGGAGGCGGCGTAGGCCACCTGCTCGGGCGTCAGCTTGTCCGCGCCCCAGTCGGAGCACTGCTGCTGCTTGGAGATGTCGACGCTGAGCAGCTCGCGCGTCAGGTCCTTCAGGCCGTGCCGGTCGGTGTAGGTGCGCGCCAGCTTGGAGGCGATCTTGGTGCAGTAGACCGGCCGCGTCTCCACCCCGAGGTAGTGCAGCACCATGCCGATGTCGAAGCGGCCGTAGTGGAAGATCTTCAGCACGCCCGGGTCGCCGAGCACCCGCTTCAGATTGGGGCAGTCGTACTGCGGCCTGTGCAGGCGGACCACGTGGGCGTCGCCGTCCCCGGCCGAGAGCTGGACCACGCACAGGGCGTCGCGCGGGATGTGCAGGCCCATCGCCTCGGAATCCACCGCGATCGACGGGCCGAGGTCCAGCCCGTCCGGAAGGTCGCCTTCGTGCAGATGGTTCGCCAAGATTGAAAGGCTCCGGCGGGGGTCTCCACGCCTTGTATAGCAATGGTGCCCAGGAGAGGACTCGAACCTCCACGGCCGTTAAGCCACTGGCACCTGAAGCCAGCGCGTCTACCAATTCCGCCACCTGGGCCGACCCGTCGGATCGGAGAGCGGCGACTGATAGTGCCAAGCCGTTTGAGGGTCAATGCCACGCCTCTGTCACAGGGCGGATTTGCGGCATGCGAGGCGAGGCGTCTCCTTTTGGGGAGGCAACCGCTTGAATGCTCAGTGAATCTCGCCCATGGTCGGGTCATCGTGATCGGGGCAGGGGCCAGATGATCAAGTCGGAACTGATCGCCAAGCTGGCGAGCGAGAACCCTCACCTGACTCAGCGCGACGTCGAACGGGTCGTCGGCGTGATCCTGGACCGCATGGCCCAGGCGCTCGAACAGGGCGGGCGGGTGGAGCTGCGCGGCTTCGGCGCCTTCTCGGTCCGCTCGCGCCCGGCCCGCGCCGGACGCAACCCGCGCACGGGCGAATCGGTTTCGGTGAAGGCCAAGCACGTGCCGTTCTTCAAGAGCGGCAAGGAGCTTCGCGAACGGCTGAACGCCGACTAGGACCGGCGGCCTCGCGCCCTCTTCGGGGCGGCGTGCGAGTTGGGGCGACCATGAAGATCCTGAGCGAATTTAGAGAGTTCATCTCCCGCGGCAGCGTCATCGACCTGGCCGTCGGCGTGATCATCGGCGCGGCCTTCAACAAGATCGTGTCGAGCGCCGTGGACCAGGTGATCATGCCGCCGATCGGCCTGGCCACCGGCGGGGTCGATTTCTCCCAGCTGAAGATCGTGCTGAAGGCGGCCGACGTGGCCGCCAAGAAGCCGGAGGTCGCCATCCAGTACGGCGCCTTCATCAACACGGTGATCCAGTTCGTGATCGTCGCGGTGGTGGTGTTCCTGCTGGTCAAGCTGGCCAACACCATGCGCCGGCTGACGGCGGAGCGGGACAAGGTCGCCCCGCCCCCCGCCCCGACCCAGAGCGAGGCGCTGCTGATCGAGATCCGCGACCTCCTGAAGGCCCAGGCCGCACCCTCCCCGCCGACGCCCCGCAAGCGCGCGACGCCGGCGAAGGGACGCCTAGCAAACCTGCTCCCTTCCCCCTGGAGGGGGAAGGGCCGGGGATGGGGGTGGAAACGCTTCCGAAAGGGCGCGGCGGCGCAGTCGGCGCCCAGCCAAGACCACAGACGCAGAGGCGCGGACAGGGCGCCACCCCCTCCCCTGCCCCTCCCCCTCCAGGGGGAGGGGAGTCAGGCGGCGCGGATGCCGGAGATCGAGGTTTCGGACTGCTGGCCGATCAGGCCGTCGTAACCCATGATCATGTCCACGTCCGAGCCGTTGGTGGCCAGCGGCAGCCGCAGCCACAGGATCGAGATGTGCGGCGCCCCGCGCCAGCCGAGGTTGTGCACGCCCACCGACGGGCGGCGCTCCTCGACCACGCGGTCGAGCTCGCCGCGCCAGTATTCGGCGGCGGCGGAGTTGTAGATCTCCTCGATCGTATGGCCGGTGATCTCGCGGCCGTAGACGCCGTAGAGGCCGGTGCCGGCCAGCCGCAGGCGGTACGAGCGCGGGCGTGGGGAGGCGGAGACGTCGATCAGGCTGACGGTCGGCAGGTGGCGCTTGAAGTGCGCGGGATGGATGCTGGCCCGGCAAGGGGAGCCGTCCCCCGCTCGCGCCGGGAGTTCCAGTAGGCGAACAGCTCCTCATGCGCCCGGGCGCCCGCCGACTGCAGCCCGATTTGCGTGAGCATCTCCGGATTCCTTAACAAGACTTTGGAATCATTTGATTCACTATCGCTTAACCCCCGAATCGCTGGCAAGCGGAAAATCGGCTGGACGGCCGCGAGTCGCGAAAAGAGTCAATCGGCCGCACCATGCGCGGTCACCTGGGCGGATGTGCGGCCGGCGCAAAGCAAGACGCCCGCCGCGGGGTGCGACGGGCGTCCTGGACGTCTTGCGCGGCCGGAGCCGCGGGGTATTGGATCAGCGCTTGCCGCGCGCGGCCTGGCGGCCGCCCTGGCCCAGGCCCATCTGCTTGGCCAGCTCCGAGCGCGCCTTGGCGTAGTTCGGCGCGACCATCGGGTAATCCTTGGCCAGGCCCCACTTCGCCCGGTATTCCTCGGGGCTCATGTTGTACTTGGTGCGCAGGTGCCGCTTCAGCGACTTGAACTTGCGACCGTCCTCGAGGCAGATCAGGTAGTCGGAGGTGATCGACTTCTTGATCGGCACGGCCGGTTCCTTCGGCGCAGCTTCGACGGGCTCGGACCCGGAGGCCACGCCCGACAGAGCGCGGTGAACGCTCTGGATCAGCGAAGGAAGATCGCCTGAAGCCACGGTGTTGGCCCCGACGTACGCCGCCACGATATCGGCGGTCATCTCAATGATTTCCGACTTGTCGTCCATTTTCTCTCGCCCTCAGGTCGGCGTGACCTGACTGCACGCCGATTCTCAATTCTGATTCAGGCCTCATATAGAGCTTCCGGGAGCAAGACAACTCACTCGGGAAGAAAAATTCCCGCACATTGCGAGTTACAGAAAGGATCAGCACTGGACGGGCCGGTCGTGGAGGTTGCTAGGCGGGCTCGGATGCTTGGCCGCCCGCAGTCGGCGCGGCTCAGCGGGCCAGATCGCGCTCCAACACCAGCATGGCGGCGCGTTGCGGCGTGGAATAGTCGTCCACCGCGTCTTCGTCACGGTCCCGTATCGCCCGCAGCAGGGCGGGAGTCAGGGCCGAGGACAGGGCCCAGTTCCAGTAGCGCAGCACCGTCTGCGCCCGGTCCACGGCGATCATGTCGAAGGTGATCAGCACCTGCTCCAGCGCCGGCGCGATGACGCCCGCCGCGTCCGTCTCGGGCCGGCGCAGGCCCCGCCACAGGGCGCGCACGGCGGCGCGGCCGAGGCCGGTGGCCTTGCACAGGATCGCCAGCGGCTCGCCGCCCAGGTCGGTGAAGATCTTGGCGCCGGTCATCGGCTTCAGGCCCGACAGGTAGGAGATCTCCTCGGCCGTCTCGCGCGTCATGCCGGCCTCGGCGGCGGCGATGGCCTCCTCCAGGCTGGCGAAGCGGCTGCGGGCCAGGGCGGCGCGGTTGCGCTGGCGCCGCTCGATGAACTGCAGCGCCTTGCGCGAGACCGGGTCGCTCCAGCGCTCCTCGGCCGCCAGGTTGAACACGTCGCCGGCGGCCTCCTGCAGCACCTCGCGCGAAACGGCGAAGCGCTGGAGGATCACGCGGCGGCAGGCCGCGTCGGCCCACCAGAACATCACATAGGCGTGGCGCGGCCGCAGCTCGGACCGGCGCAGCAGGAGCGCGACCAGCCGCGCGTCGTCGCGCGAGGCCGCCACCATGAACTCGATGCCCGCCGGCGACAGGGTGGACAGCTCGTTGCGCAGCAGGGTCTCGACCACCACCGGCTCCATCGGTTCGACCAGGGCCTCGGCCACCACCTCGCCCACCCCCACGGCGCATGGCGATCAGCCGGCGGTGGTCGGTGGTGGCGTGGCGCGCGCAGTCGAGCAGGTCGGCGTCCGACAGGGAGGCGCAGTTCTCCAGCAGCGGCTGGGACACCTCCACCTGGTCGCGCAGCAGCATGCGCACGAGGTTGCTGGGGATCTCGGCCAGGGTGGCCAGGCGCTTGGCCACGCGCATCCGCTCCTCGGGGGCGGCGTCGCGCAGCATGTCGATCAAAAGGTCCGCCGTCATGCTGCGCTCGAACGCGTTGACCCGGCTGGCGGGCAGGCAGACGACGTCGGCCAGGCGCTTGAACAGCGCGATCCGCGCGCGCGTCGGCGGCGGCTCGTCCGCGGCGGGGCCGGCGGCGGGCTCGTTCAGGTCGAGCGGCTGGGCGGGGGTCATGGCGCCATTGGAGGCGCGCGCGGTTAACCCCTGGTGTCCATCCCGGTCACATCTCCGCCCAGCGGCGCAAAAGGTTGTGATAGGTCGCGGTCAGCGACCTGGCGGCCGGATGGTCGTCGGTCAGCTCGGCGCGGACCGCCTGGATCGAGCGGTCGAGGTCGTAGAGCAGCGCGCGCTGGCCGTCGTCGCGCACCATCGACTGGCTCCAGAAGAACGCCGCCCAGCGGCTGCCGCGGGTCACCGGCTCGACCCGGTGCAGGCTGGTGGCGGGATAGACGATCAGGTCCCCGGCCTCGAGCTTGATGGCGTGCTCGCCATAGACGTCCTCGACCACCAGCTCGCCGCCGTCGTAGTCCTCGGGCGGGGTCAGGAACAGGGTCGAGGAGACGTCGGTGCGCAGGCGCAGGCCGCCGGCGGCCTTCACGTGGCGGATGGCGTTGTCCACGTGGGCGTCGAACCGCATGCCCTCGTCGTAGCGGTTGAACAGCGGCGGGAACACCTTCAGCGGCAGGGCGGCGGAGACGAAGGTCGAATTGCGCCCCAGCGCCCCGAGGATCGTCTCGCCGAGCGCGCGGGCGCGGGGATCGTCCTCGGGGACCTGCAGGTTGAACTTGGCCTTGGCCGACTGCTCCCCGGCGGTGATCCGGCCGTCGGCCCACTGCGCGCCCTCCAGCACGCCGCGGCAGTGGGCGACCTCGTCCGGGCCGAGCAGCTTTTCGACCCGGACCAGCATCAGAACGTCGCGCCCACCGTCAGCACGACGGTGCGCCCCGCCGCGGGCACGGCGCGGTTGGCGAACACCTGGGAATAGTTCAGCCGGTCGGACAGGTTGTAGCCGTTCAGGGCGATGCGGTAGCGGCCGGTTTCATAGGCGATCATGCCGTCGAACGACAGGGTGTAGGGCGCCTCGGCGATCTGGGTCAGGCCGGTCAGGTAGGGCGCGGTCCCCGCGGTGCGGAAGGCCAGGTACTGCTTGCTCTGGTAGGTGGCCCCGCCGCCGATCTCCAGCCCCCGCACGATCGGGTCGAGCTTGTAGGTGGTCCACACCGAGGCGGCGTTCTTGGGCGTGTAGGTGACCGGCGTGCCGATCGTATAGGGGTTGGGCAGGCAGACCACGGGCGTGCCGCCGCAGGTCAGGTCGTCGGTGACCTTGGCGTCGAGGTAGGAATAGGCCGCCTGCACGGTCCAGGCGTCGGTGATCCGGCCGGTGACGCCGAACTCGACGCCCTTGATCTCCTGCTTCTGGCTCGACTGCACCTCCACCTCGCCGGTGGCGGGGTCGACCTGCTTGGCGTTGTTCTTCTTGACGTCGAAGATCGAGGCGGTGAGCCCGAGCCGCCCGCCGATCAGGCTGAACTTGGCGCCGGCCTCGAAGGCCTCGTTCATCTCCGGCGCGAGGTCGGCGGTGGTGGCCGAGATGGCCGTGGCCGAGCCGACGATCGACGTGCCCTGCGGCGTCGCCGACTTGCCCCACGAGACGTAGTAGGTCTGTGACTTGGTCGGCTCGAACACCAGGCTGACGCGCGGGTCGAGGAAGCTGGAGTCGGACGTCAGCTTCGAGGCCTGGCCCAGCACGGGCGTCGTCAGGTAACTGGCGTCGTACCAGTCGTAGCGCAGGGTCCCGATCACCGACCACTGCGGGGTCAGCCACAGCCGGTCGGTGGCGAAGACGCCGTAGTCGGCCGCGTCGCCGCTGGAATAGAGCACCGTAGCCGCCGTCGCCGTGGTGGTCAGGGTCTGGCCGTTGATCACCGTGGTGCAGGCGGCCGTGCCGACGCAGTTGACCGCCGATCCGACCGGCAGGAAGGCCGTGAACGGGGCGGTGTGGCTGGGGTCCAGGAGGTTGCGCGGGATGGCGGTCTTGGCCGTGACGCCGGGCGGCAGGGCGTAGGCCTGGAAGGTCTTGTCGTTGCTCTGGTAGGAGACGTCGAAGCCGGCGACGAGCTGGTTGCGGAAGCCCCCCGCGTTGAAGTCCGCCTTGGCGGTGGAGATGTTCTGCGCGCCCCAGGCGTTCTGGATGTAGGGCCCGCCGCCGCCCATGAAGGCGTTGGGCGTGGTGGCCGGATTGCCGTCGAACAGATTGCCGATGCAGTTCTGCGTCGAGGCGGTGGTGTCGCAGCGGTCCACCGGCGTGTAGCGGAAATAGCGCTGGTAGCGCCCCACCCGCGTGTCGCTGGTGAAGCTGACCGGCCCGCCGGAATCGTGGCGGACCTTCAGGGTGAAGATGTCGGCCGTGGTCCGGTCGCGGTCGGCCGAGTAGCCGAGGAAGGTCGAGCGGTCGACGCCGAGGCCGTACTCCGTCACCGGCAGGGCGATCAGGCTTCCCGGCGGCCCGACGATGGTCACCCCATAGTCCGGGATGCGGTTGTCGTGCTGGTGCAGATAGTTGGCGACGATGGTGGTGTCGGTCCCCAGCCCCGTCGCCACCGACACCGCCGCGCCCCACCGGCGCGAGCGGACATAGTCGCGGTCGACCACGTGGCTGGCGGTCTCCATCAGGTTCACGCGCATGGCCGTGGTGTCGTTGAAGGCGTGGTTGATGTCGGCGGTGGCGCGGTAGTAGTCGCCGTTGCCCATCGAGGCGTCGACCTCGGCGAAGTCGCCCATCATCGGCGTCTTGGAGATGGTGTTGATCACCCCGCCGGTGGAGCCGCGGCCGAACAGGGCGCTGGAGGGCCCCTTCAGCACCTGCACCTCCTGATCGTCGAAGGCGTCGCGGGTGTAGACGCCGAAGTCGCGCAGGCCGTCGACATAGATGTCGTCCTTGGCGTCCTGGCCGCGGATCTTGAACTGGTCGCCGTTCAGGGTGCCGCCCTCGCCGATGGCGACGGTGATGCCGGGCACGTTGCGCAGCGCCTGGTCGAGGCTGATCACGCCCTGGGCCTTCAGCTGCTCCTGCGGGATCACGTCGATGGCCTGGGGCGTGTCCTGGATGTCGGTGGGGATCACCGACAGGCCGGTGGAGTGGGCCAGGGTGTTGGCGATCCTGCCGGTCACCACCGCCGGCGCGACCTCGTTGACCCCCGCCCCGGCGCCCGCGTCGGCCGCCAGCGCCGCCCCGCCCGCGCCCAGCGCCAGACCGGCCGCGCCGGTGGCCAGAAGACCCGTGAGCCGCGGCCGCGCGACGATACCCCTCGACATCGAAAACCCTCCCGAACTGCAGTTGCGAGGCATTCTTATTTGCAGGGCGCGGGCCGGGGCAAGCGGAAAATGCGAATCGTTCTCAGATAGCCCGGATCGCCCGCCGCGCCGGCGTGCGCGCCGAAGGGCGGGCGCGGCGAATTGGCGGCGTGGGAGGCTTGATCGGAACGGCGGGCCGGAATATGTGTCCGCCCCTCGCCGGGACGGAGACGCCGCGGCGCCCGAGACCTCGGGGCTATAGCTCAGCTGGTAGAGCGCTTGAATGGCATTCAAGAGGTCAGCGGTTCGACTCCGCTTAGCTCCACCATGAAGCCCTCCAGTAAACCGCTGGAGGGCTTCATCATTTCTGGGACAGAGCGCCCTTGGCGACACCTGCCGGCAGGCCAGAAATTGATCAACCAGGTCGCCAATGGAGGGGTGCGCCTTCGCGCCGCCTGGGGTCGGGTGATACAGTCTGAGCCATGGATAGAGGATCGGACGACGGGACCTTTGGTCGGCTTACGGTCGCCGGTATGCTCGCGGGCCCCGAACTCCCCAAGGCGCTAACGGAGAGCTTCAGCGACCGCGCCGTCACCGTGTTGCGCGCCACGCTCGGCAACCTTCCTGTCGGCGGAGCCCTCGTCGCGGAGCTCGTCGGCTACGTCATCCCCAACCAGCGCGAAGAACGGTTGTGCACTTTCCTGGCCGGCCTAGCCGAAAGGTGGAGGCGACGAACCGGAGGCTCGAGGAGCTCATGGCTAAGGTCGATGCCGAAAAGGTCGCGCTATTCGAGGACGGTGCCGCCGGAGCCGTGAAGGCGACCACCGACGAGCGGATTCAACAGCTCGTCGAATTGGTGGCCAATGGCCTGGACGCAGGTGGACGCGAAGCCGAGGACCAACGGGCGTTGGTGCGCCTCCTCAACGACCTGACCGAGGCGGATCTGCGGTACCTCATGCTCTGGACGAAGAAGTACTATGATGACCGCGAGTGGCGGCAGCGGCATGGATTTGATTATCGATTTGAAGAACGCGAGCGGGAGATTCAGGTTGGCGACTCAACGGAGGTGGTGATGGAGACAGTGCTGGTCGGCGATCAAATGGACCCGATCGCAGAAATGGCGATCCAAGGCCGCCTCGTGTCTCTCGGCCTCTTCGAACAGACCGTGGTGCCAGTCGATCCGCCGATTATAGATTCTGTAACTGGCGCTCCGGTCCCGACGGGGCACTTTGAGTACAACACCAACATCAGCGAGCAGGGGCTCTTGCTGCTTCGGCGACTAAAGCTGATTGACTTAGACGATCACAAAGCTAGCCCCTACTAAAATCCAATAATTATATAGTATACATGATAAAATCGTCGGTGCGATTGTGGCGACTGATCGATGAAGGACTGGAGGCTGACGGACCTATGCTGGGATCAGTCGGGTGGGGCATCTGCCTGGCCGCTCCGAGGCGCGCCCATGTGGCTTTAGGATGTACCGGACCGCTCGCCCCCAGCCAGGAAATGGTTGAGGCGGCGGTGCCAGCCGCCGGGGCCTTTCGATCAACCGCCGGCCAAGCTTGACCGAGGTCGCTCCTCACACGGAAATGTTATTCCGGCGCCCCGGAACCGCCCCGTTCGCGGGCGACAAGGTCGGCATGCTCATCGAGTTCGCGTTTCTACTGTCTATCTCGATCGCCATTGCTTTTCACTTCGCCGGCAGGGACGAGCTTGTTAAGGTCAAGCTGGCCTCGCCCGTGCGACATAGTGTGAGATTGCGGCGGAAGACCTCGATCGGCTAGGCCAATACGGCCGGCCCCATCCCGCCGGCGCGCCCCCTCCTGGCGCGTCTTCCATTCCACACCCGACTTCGAAGAAAGCGCCGATGGCGACATCTACGGTTTCGCGCGTCCTCGACCTGGCCGCGCCCTGGCTCCTGCTCCTGGTCATCAGCCTGGTCGGCTGCGCGGCCTGGGCCAACGCCCGCTACATGATCCCGACCGACCCGCGCCACGCCGTGGGCGCGCAGGCGCGCGTCTTGCCGTTCGACCTCAATTTCAAGCCGCAGGAGCAGTGGCGGCTGGTCTGGCAGGGCGTGGACGTGGACGGCGACGGCCAGCCCGACTTCGTCAACCCGACCGGCGAGCCGGTGCGCGGGGTGGACGACTATGGCTCGGGCTCGTTCGGCGCCTCGCGCGACGGCGGCGAGCGCCATCACGAGGGCGTCGACTACACCGACCTGGTCGGCCAGCCGATCAAGGCGCCGATCTCCGGCTACGTGGCCAAGATCGGCTACGCCTATCCCGACAGCGAGGCCCTGAAGTACGTGGAGATCGTCAATCCGGCCCTGCATTACCTGGCGCGGGTGTTCTACGTGGACCCGCAGGTGGCCGAGGGCCAGCCGGTGCGGCTGGGCCAGGTGATCGGCGCCGCCCACTCCCTGCAGGACCGCTATCCCCGGCATCACCAACCACGTGCACCTGGAGATCGCCCGCCTCGGCGGCCCCAGGATCGACGCCGCCAGCGTGATCACCGAGAAGATGGAGCCGCCCCAGTCCCTCGCCCGCACCGAACAGGCCGGCGCCGGCGCGGCGGGGTAGGACTCTCTCCCACTCCGTCACCCTCGGCCTCGTGCCGAGGGTCCCTGCTTCCGCTACGCCGCACTCTGAAGTCCAAGCTCGGCGCCAGCGGCGAGAGGGACCCTCGGCACGAGGCCGAGGGTGACGGCGGGGATGGCGAAAATGGCCCGGACGCGGCAGAGGGGTCCCGGACGGGTGTTCGGGCGTTTCCGTCCCGGCGCGAAGGAGGTGCGGCGATGATCCGACAGGTGGGCTTGCCGGGCGGCGGCCAAGTTCCAGCGCTCGGCCAGGGCACGTGGCGGCTCGGCGAGCGGCCGAGCGCGCGGGCCGAGGAGGCCGCCGCGATCCGCGAGGGCGTGGCGCTGGGCATGACCCTGATCGACACGGCCGAGATGTACGGGGACGGCTCGACCGAAAGCTTCCTCGGCGAGGCCCTGGCGGGCCTGCGCGAGCAGGTGTTCCTGGTCTCCAAGGCCTATCCGCAGAACGCTTCGCTGAGCCGCCTGCCGCGGGCGTGCGAGGCGAGCCTGCGCCGGCTGAACACCGACCGCATCGACCTCTACCTGCTGCACTGGCGCGGCTCGGTTCCCCTGGCCGAGACGGTGGAGGCGATGCAGGCGCTGCAGCGGGACGGCAAGATCCTGCGCTGGGGCGTCTCCAACCTCGACCTCGACGACATGGAGGAGCTGGTCGAGGCGGGCGGGGAGGGCTGCGCCACGAACCAGGTGCTCTACAACCTCAGCCGTCGCGGACCGGAGTTCGACCTTCTGCCGTGGATGGAAGAACGCCGCATGCCGGCCATGGCCTACAGCCCCGTGGAGCAGGGCCACCTGGCCCACGCCGCCGCGCTGCGCGCGATCGCCGAGAGGCGGGGCGTCCAGCCGCTGCAGGTGGCGCTGGCCTGGACCCTGCGCCGGCCGGACGTGATCTCCATCCCCAAGGCGTCGAGCGTCGAGCACGTGCGCCAGAACCGCGAGGCCCTCGACCTCGTGCTGACCGACGAGGAGCTCGCGGCCCTCGACCGCGCCTTTCCCCCGCCCCGCCGCAAGGTCCCGCTCGAGATGCTGTGACGGCGGACGGAGCCATCATCCCTCGACCGTCACCCTCGGCCTTGTGCCGAGGGTCCCTCGCGCCGCTGGCGCTGAGTCCGAACATCGGGGTGCGGAGTGGCGGAGGCAGGGACCCTCGGCACAGGGCCGAGGGTGACGGTGAGTGGGACGGCCTGCTCTAATGGCCGCGGTGACCGCCGCCGCCGTGACCGCCGCCCCGGGCCGGGGGCGCGTGGCCCTGGATCGGGTGGAAGCCGGCGCCGCCGGCCTGGCGGAAGTGGTGGCCGCTGTCGCGGTGGAAGCGATGGCCGCCGCGGTCCGAATAGTAGAACACCCCGCCCGGGCCCCAGTAGCCGCCGTAGAACGGGCCGTAGAAGTCGTCGTAGTAGCCGCCGTAGTCGACGTCGGCATAGGCGCCCGGCGGGCCATAGCCGTAGCTGTCGGCGCAGCCTGCGAGGCCGGCGCTGGCGCCGATCGCCAGGGCCGCGGCGAGGATGGATAGCTTCATCTGCGTCTCCCGGGTCCGTCGTCCGAGACGAGGCGCGGGGATCGCGCCCGCAGATCGACGGCGGAGCTGACGCCACAACGCGCGCGGCAAGCCTTGGTGTCAGTGAGCCAGCTCAAACGGCACGGTCCTTGAACGCGGACGCGCGGGGGGCGGCACGGAGCGCCCGGCGATGGACAGACTGGACCGAAACGGCACGCTGGCGATCCAGCGCGGCGGCTGGCTTGACCTGTTGCGGTTCGCCGGGGCGTGCCTGATCGTGGCCTACCACTACCAGTTCTCCGCCCCGGTCCCGGCCTCGGCCTTCCCCGCGGTGTTCCAGCGCGGCTATCTGGTCACCGACTTCTTCCTGATCGATTCCGGCTATGTGCTCGGCCGCATCTATGCGGCGCGCGTCGCCTCGGGCCGGATCGGCGCGGGCGACTTCTTCCGGAGGCGCGTGCTGCGCGTGGTCCCGCTGCACCTGATGACCCTGGCCGCCCTGGTGGGCCTGGTGCTCGCCGCCGGCGCCGCGGGCGTGTTCCCGCTGCACGCGGCCTGGTTCGACTGGCGCGAGCTGCCGGGCGAGCTCTTCCTGGTGCAGGCGTTCGGCGCGCCCGGCGGCCACGGCTGGAACACCCCGACCTGGTCGCTGTCGGCCCTGGTCGGCTGCTACCTCCTGTTCCCCCTGCTGGCGCGGGCGGTGTCACGCCTGTCCGGCCGGGCGGCGCTGGCGGCGGCGGCGGCGGTGTTCCTGGCGGCGGACGTCGCCACCACGCGCCTGCTCGGCCACGCCGTCTACGCCCTGCCGCTCAGTTGGGGCTTCGTGCGCGCCCTGCCGCTGTTCCTGGCGGGCCTGGCCCTGGCGCGGTTCTCCGAAACCGTCCGCATCCCCGAGCGGGCGGCCATGGCCGGCGGCCTCGCCGCGGCGGTCGCGCTCGGCGCGCTGCAGGGCTTCGGCGAGCACGGGATCGCCTCCCTCCTGCTGATCTGCGTGCTGATCCTCGCCGCGGCGGCGATCCCGGTGCGCCGGCCCTCGCAGCTGGTGGCGCACGCGGCCCTGGCCACCTTCAGCCTCTACCTCTCCAACGAGATCGTCCGCATCGGCTGGTTCGGCGCGGCGCGGATCGCGTCGGACCGCCTGCACCTGCCGCTCGGGGCGCAGTGGGCGCTGTGGGGCGGCGGCATGGCGGCGGCCCTGGTCTGCGGCTTCGCCCTCTACGCCTGGGTGGACGCCCCGACCCAGCGCTGGATCGCCGCCCGCGCCGCCCGCCGCCGAGCCAGGCCGGCCGCGCTCCCCCGCCTGAGACGGCCTTAAGTCTGCACCCAACCCGCTCATCCCCGCGAAAGCGGGGACCCAGGCTTTTTCCTGTTTCCGACCTCGGAAGCGTCTCGGCAGTTGAGATTCAGCGACAAAACACCTGGGTCCCAGCTTTCGCGGGGGATGAGCGGACGTGGAATGCTAGGCCGGCGCCAGGGCGCCAGGGCCTTGCGGCGGTAGTCCTCGGCGATGCGCAGGTAGTGGCGCTTGCGCTTGCTCATGCTCTGTTCGGCCACGAAGAAGTCGATCGAGACCGCGCGCCGGCCGTAGAAGATCTGGTGGGCGATCTGGCGGCTGTCGACCGTCCAGACGTCGCCGGGATCGAAATAGGCCACGTGCCGCGGCTCGCGATCCCACCACATGGTCGAGCGCCCGCCGAAGGCCGCGGTGTTGACGGCGTTGCGGATCTCCGCCGCCTGGCCGGTCTCCAGCACCGGGCGCGGGATGCGGTCGCCGAACCGCTCGAACATCTGGTCGATGGTGTAGCCGGTCATCCAGATCCGCGGCTGGTTGTCGAGGTTGATGAACATGCGCGCGAAGTGGGCCGACAGGCTGACGTGGTCGGTGTCGATGTGCAGGTTCTCGTTGCGGATGGTGTTGAGCCGCCACACCACCTGGCGCCGCTGGAACACATAGCCGGCGAACAGCGCCTCGTAGACCGGCAGCACCTGGGCGTAGATCGCGTGGATCTCCCGCCGCAGCCGCGCCTGCAGCGGCGCGGGCATGCCCGACCCCGCCAGGCGCTGGTCGAGCAGCGGGTCCTTCTGGAAGTCCCCGGCGGCGGGCGTGGACGCCATCTTCTTCAGCCGCGGATAGTCGTCGCCCGGCAGCGCCGCCCAGAAGTCGTGGTCGATGTCGAGCTTCAGGTTCGGGAAGAACAGCACCCCCGCCCCGCTCGTAGAGCTTGCAGATCGAGGGGATCGCCGCGGGGGGCGTGTCCGGACGCACCGCGCTGACGCGGCCGAAGTAGTCGGGAAGGTCCGGATGCTTGAAGATGACCGGCAAGGGGGTCCTCGAACTGGCTGCCTCCCCCGCCGGGCGGGGCGGGCGTTTCTAACGCATGCGGAGCGTCGGGGCGATCCCCGCGCCGCGCTTGAACCTAGGCCATGACATCGCCATCTGTTTGATGCGCCGCAAGGTGCGGCGCCGATCACGGGCCGGACCTGCGGACGAAGTCGCTTCCAGCGAGGGCTTCGCACATGAACCGGTCGATCCTCTTCGACTCGCCATTCCTGCTCGGTTTCGACCGGACGCGCCTGCTCGCCGAGCGGGCCGCCAAGGCCGCCGCCGAAAGCTATCCGCCCTACAACGTCGAGGAGACCGGCGAGGGCCGGCTGCGGATCACCCTGGCGGTGGCGGGCTTTTCGCCCGGCCAGCTCAGCGTCACGGTGGAGCAGAACCAGCTCGTCATCGCCGGCAAGCGCGACGGCGAGGCCGGGTCGGGCGAGGACCGCGCCTACCTGCACCGCGGCATCGCCGCGCGCGGATTCCTGCGCAGCTTCGTCCTGGCGGACGGCATGGAGGTGGAGGCGGCCACGCTCGAGCACGGCCTCCTGCACATCGATCTGCAACAGCGCGAGCCGGAGAAACTGGTCAAGCGCATCCCTATCGGGTCGGCGGGCTGAACCGGCCGCAGACTCGCACGTTAGTAAAACGGAGGTGGTCGCAATGACGCCGAACTTATCGATTGAAGATTTCGCTGCTCTTGGCGCGCCGGACCTCGTGTATGTCCGCCCGGTCAAGGCCAAGGAAGTTCTGGCTTCTTCTCCGGTGGAGGCCGTCCAGGGCTTCAGGCTCGATCCTGATCAGACGCTCTACGCCGTCCACCGCGCCGACGGCGCGCGCCTGGCGGTGCTGATCGACCGCGAAGCCGCGGTCGCCGCCGCCCTCGCCCACGAACTGGCGCCGGTGTCGGTGCACTGATTTCCAACGAGAACCGCCGTCACCCTCGGCCTCGTGCCGAGGGTCCCTGCTTCCGCAACCCCGCACTCGGAAGTCCCGGCGCAGCGCCGGCGGCGAGAGGGACCCTCGGCACGAGGCCGAGGGTGACGCGTTTGTGGGAGCAGCCTAAGCCGCCGAGGGCGTGGCTTCGCGGGCGAGGAAGGCCATCAGGGCGTCCTGGGTGCGCGCCTGGCGCAGGTGCTGGCGCATGTCCGGACGGCGCAGGGCGCGCGAGACATAGGCCAGGGCGCGCAGGTGCTCGGTGCGCGCCTGCAGCGGCGCCAGCAGCACGAACAGCAGGTCCACCGGCTGGTCGTCGACCGAGTCGAAGTCGATCGGCGTCTCCAGGCGCAGGAAGACGCCGTGGATGCGGTCCAGGCCCTTCAGCCGCGCGTGCGGCACGGCCACGCCGGAGCCGACGCCCGTCGAGCCCTCGTCCTCGCGCGCCAGCAGCGCGTCCAGCACCTCTCCCGACTTCAGGCGGTAGAGCCGCGCGGCCACTTCGGCCGCGACGCTCAGGGCCTGGCGCTTCGAGCCGGCGGTCACCCTGGGGATGATCGCCTGCCGATCCAGCAGGTCACCGATATCCATAAGCCAACCGCCCCTTGCGCCTGTCATCCAGGCTGGTCACCCAACGCATGGGCAATTCCTATCCGCTCAGGCGCTCGCGCCAGCGACCGACCGGGTTCGCTCCGGATCGATCCAGCCGATATTGCCGTCGGGCCGGCGATATACCACGGACAAGCCGCCGTGGGCGGCGTTCCTGAACACGATTGTTTGAGATTCGGTCAGGTCCAGTTCGAGCACTGCCATGGAAACGGTCATTGTCCGGACAGTGGTGTCGGTCTCGGCGATGACCATGGCCGAGGGCGGCTCGTGCGAGTCGCCGGCCTCGTCCCAGCCGTCCTCGTCGTCGTCGACCTCGGGCGAGCGCAGCACCATCAGGGACGCCGTCTCGTCCGCCTCGCGCGGCTGCGGGGTGGTGGTGGTTCTTCAGCCGGCGCTTGTAGCGGCGGATGCGGCTTTCCAGCTTCTGCAGCGCCGAGTCGAAGGCGGCGTGGGCGTCCCCGCCCTTGCCGTTGCTGACCAGCTGCTGGCCGGAGGCGAGGCGGACGACGCAGTCGGCGCAGAAGTCGTGGCCGTCCTTGCCGACGATCACCTCCGCCTTGATGCCGCCCCGCTCGAAATACCGCCCGATCTTGGCGTTGATGTCGTCGGCGATACGCGCCCCGAGCGCGTCCCCGACTGCGACCTGCTTGCCGGAAACCTGTACATCCATGAGGATATCAACGCGCCCGGCCGCCAAAGGTGTCAAGCCGCGCGCCGGGCCCGATGCACAGCCGCCTGGAACCTGTGCATGAGCCGAATCGGGCAGGCCCGCGGATGCCTCAGCAGGCTTCCTTGAGCATGCGCCGGCGCTCGACCGAGGAGGGGATGCGCATGGCCTCGCGGTACTTGGCGACGGTGCGGCGGGCCACGTCGACGCCGGCCTCCTTGAGGATATCCACGATGCGGTCGTCCGACAGCACGCCGTCGACGTCGCGCTCGGCGTCGATGAGCTGGCGGATCTTGTGGCGCACGCTTTCGGCCGAGTGCGCCTCGCCGCCGATCGACGAGGCGATGGCCGAGGTGAAGAAGAACTTCATCTCATAGACGCCGCGCGGCGTGGCCAGGTACTTGTTGGAGGTCACCCGGCTGACGGTGGATTCGTGCATGCCGATGGCGTCGGCGACGGTCTTCAGGTTCAGCGGGCGCAGGTGCTCGACGCCGAAGGCCAGGAAACCGTCCTGCTGGCGCACGATCTCGGACGCCACCTTCAGTATGGTCTTGGCGCGCTGATCGAGGCTCTTCACCAGCCAGTTGGCCGAGGCCATGCAGTCGGCGACGAAGGTCTTCTCCGCCTCGGTGCGGGCGCCGGTGGCGACACGGGCGTGATAGCGCCGGTCGACCAGAAGGCGCGGCAGGGTGTCGGTGTTCAGCTCCACGTGCCAGAGGCCGCCGGAGCCCTCGCGCACGAAGACGTCCGGCGTCACCGGCTGGGGCGGCTCGCCGCCGAAGGCCGCGCCCGGGCGAGGGGTCAGGGCGCGCAGCTCGGCGATCATCTCGCGCAGGTCGTCGTCGTCGACGCCGCAGGCGCGGCGCAGGGCCGGCATGTCGCGCCGGGCCAGAAGGTCCAGCCGGTCGAGCAGGGCCGCCATGGCGGGGTCGTAGCGGTCCCGCTCCTTGAGCTGCAGCGCCAGGCATTCGCGCACGTCGCGGGCGAAGACGCCGGTGGGCTCGAAGCCTTGCAGCTTGCCGAGCACCGCCTCCACCCGCTCCGGGCCGCAGCCGAGCCGGGCGGCGATCTCGCCGAGGTCCGCGCGCAGGTAGCCGCCCTCGTCCACCGCGTCGATCAGGGCCAGGGCCACGGCCTGGTCGGGCGCATCGAAGCCGGCCACCGCCGCCTGGTCGCTCAGGTGCTCGGCCAGGGTCTTCTCGCGGGTCAGGGCCCGCTCCAGGTCGTCGTCGCCGAGGTCGATCCCGCCGCCGCGGCCGGCGCGCGACCAGTCGATCTGGCCGCCGGCCTGGCCCGCCTCCGGCTCGCCCTGGTCGCCGGACGCCCGCTCGCCGGGCGAGGCGTCGCCATAGAGGTCGTCCGGGCGCACGTCGAGGTCGCGGCCGTCGACCGGCGGGGCCTCTCCCGCCGCCTCCGGCTCGGTCTCGCGGCCGCGCCGCTCCTCGGGCGCGCCGTCGACAGCCTCGTCGCGGACCAGCAGCGGATTGCGCTCCAGCTCGCCCTCGACATAGGCCTCCAGCTCCAGGTTCGAGAGCTGGAGCAGCTTGATCGCCTGCTGGAGCTGGGGCGTGATGACCAGGCTCTGGCCTTGCCTCAGGTCTAGTCTCGCGCCGAGCGCCACCCCGCCCTCCTGGCCTGGTTCTTGCCCACAGCCTACGGACTCATCCCCACCGAGGCGTTAACGCCGGGCGCGGCGCAGCCGGCTTCCTTTCCTTGCGCGGCGATTGGCCCTAGAGGCTGCGCATGCGCCTGGCCTTCCTCGGCACGCCGGACTTCGCGGTGCGATCCCTGGCCGGACTCCTCGCCGCCGGCCGCGCGGTCGCGGCCGTCTACAGCCAGCCCCCCGCCCAGCGCGGGCGCGGCCAGGCGCTGAAGCCCTCGCCCGTGCACGCCTTCGCCGAGGCCCAGGGTCTTCCCGTCCGCACGCCGCGCTCGATGCGCGATCCGGCCGAGATCGAGGCGTTCCGGGCGCTGGACCTGGACGCCGCCGTGGTGGTCGCCTTCGGCCAGATCCTGCCGCGCGAGGTGCTGGAGGCGCCGCGGCTGGGATCGTTCAACCTGCACGCCTCGCTGCTGCCCCGCTGGCGGGGCGCCGCGCCCATCCAGCGCGCCATCATGGCCGGCGACGCGGCCACGGGGGTGCAGGTCATGCGCATGACCGAGGGCCTCGACGAAGGGCCGGTGATCCTCTCCGAGACCGTCCTCATCGCGCCGGACGACACGGCCGGGACCCTGTCGGCGCGGCTGGCCGAGATCGGCGCCGCGCTCCTGCCCCGCGCCCTGGCCGCCGTCGAGCACGGCCAGGCGCGCGAGACGCCCCAGGCGGCCGAGGGCGTCACCTACGCCCGCAAGATCAGCTCGGCGGAGGCGCGGATCGACTGGTCCCGCCCGGCCGCCGAGGTCGACCGCCAGATCCGCGGCCTCTCGCCCTTCCCCGGCGCCTGGACCACCGCCGCCGTCCCCGAGCGCGGGCCGGTGCGGATCAAGGCCCTGCTGTCGCGCCCAGAGCCGGGCGCCGGCGCGCCGGGCGAGGTGCTGGACGAGCGCCTGCTCGTGGCTTGCGGCGAGGGCGCGGTGCGGCTGCTGCAGGTCCAGCGCGAGGGCAAGGGCGCGCAGGACGCCCAGACCTTCCTCCTCGGCTTCCCGCTGAAGCCCGGGACCCGGCTCGGCTGATGCCGCGCTATCGCCTGACGGTCGAGTACGACGGCGGCCCCTATCGCGGCTTCCAGGCCCAGGGCGGCCTGCCGTCGGTGCAGGCGTCGCTGGAGCGGGCGATCCGCGCCTTCTCCGGCGAGGCGGCCACCATCTTCGCCGCCGGCCGCACCGACACGGGCGTGCACGCCTCCGGCCAGGTGGTCCACTTCGACCTGGAGCGCGCCTGGCCCGAGCGGACGGTGGCCGAGGCGATGAACGCCCACCTCGCCGCCGAGCCGATCGCGATCCTGGATGCGGCGGAGGCGGCGGCGGATTTCCACGCCCGCTTCTCGGCCACGCGGCGGCGCTACCTCTACCGCATCCTGAACCGGCGGGCGCCGCCGGCGCTGGACCGCGGGCGGGTGTGGCGAGTCAAGGCGCCGCTGGACGCCGAGGCCATGCACGCGGCGGCCCAGGCCCTGGTCGGCCACCACGACTTCACCACCTTCCGCGACGCCCAGTGCCAGGCGAAGTCGCCGATGAAGACGCTCGACCTGCTGCGCGTGTGGCGCGAGGGGCAGGAGGTGCGGATCGAGACGGCGTCGCGCTCCTTCCTGCACCGCCAGGTCCGCTCCATGGCCGGCTCCCTGGTCGAGGTCGGGGCGGGGCGCTGGAGCGCGGACGACCTGAAGGCGGCGCTGGAGGCGCGCGAGCGCACCGCCTGCGGCCCCGTGGCGCCCGCCGAGGGCCTGTGCCTGACCGGCGTCGAATATTGAGCAGGGCCGCACGGCGGCGGCGCAGGCGTCACTTGGCGGTGGCCGCCGGCGCGCTTTGCGTTAAACCCTGCCGCGTCATGCGCCGCACAGTCCTCGCCGCCCTCGGCCTCCTCCTCGCCCTTTCCGCGCCCTCGGCGCTCCCAGCCTCCGCCCAGGCGAGGCCCGGGCCGGCCGGCCCGCACGGCATGGTGGTGGCCGCCAATCCCCTCGCCGCCAAGGCCGGGCTGGACGTGCTGAAGGCCGGCGGCGACGCGGCCGACGCCGCCGTGGCCATCCAGGCGGTGCTGGGCCTGGTCGAGCCGCAGAGCTCCGGCGTCGGCGGCGGCGCCTTCATGACCTTCTACGACGCCGCCACGCACAAGGTGACCGCCTACAACGGCCGCGAGGCCGCCCCGGCCGCCGCCGGTCCGGACTACTTCCTGAAGCCGGACGGGACGCCGATGGGCTTCTTCGACGCGGTGCTGAGCGGCAAGTCGTCGGGGCCGCCCGGGGCCATCGCCCTGCTCGGCCTCGTCCAGCAGCAGCATGGCAGGAAGCCCTGGGCCTCCCTGTTCGGCGAGGCGGAGCGGATGGCCGACGACGGCTTCGTGGTCAGCCCGCGCCTGGCCGGCATGATCGCCGGGCCCGCGCCTCAGGCACAGGCGCCCGACATCGTCGCCTATTTCACCAAGCCGGACGGCTCGCGCATGACCGCCGGCGACGTGCTGAAGAACCCCGCCTACGCCCGCACCCTGCGCGCCCTGGCCGCGGGCGGTCCGCGCGCGCTCTACGAAGGGCCCCTGGCCGCCGACATCGCCGCGCGGGTGCAGCGCGATCCCGGCGGCGTGCTGACCGCCGACGACATCAAGGCCTATCACGCCAAGGCGACGCCGGCCCTCTGCCGTCCCTATCGGATCTATGTCGTCTGCGTGCCGCCCTCGCCCGCGGGCGGGCCGGCGATCCTGGAGATGCTGGGCCTGCTCCAGCGCACCGACATCGACACGCGCGGCCCGAACGATCCCAAGGCCTGGTTCGAGATGATCCAGGCCATGCGCCTGACCTATGCCGACCGCGACCGCTGGCTCGGCGACCCGGCCTTCGTGGACGAGCCGGTGGCCGGCCTGCTCAGCCCCGCCTACCTCGACGCCCGCGCCAGGCTGATCGGCGAGACGGCCGGCCCGGCGCCGCAGGCCGGGACCCCGCCCGGCGCGCCCGGCGCCGGCGCGGACGCCACCCGCGAGGCCGGCGGCACCTCCCACTTCGTGGTGGTGGACCGCTGGGGGAACGTGGCCTCGATGACCACCTCGGTGGAGAACATCTTCGGCTCGGGCCGGATGGTCGACGGCTTTGTGCTGAACAACCAGCTCACCGACTTTTCCTTCATGCCCGTCGACCGCCAGGGCCGCCCCGCCGCCAACCGGGTGCAGGCCGGCAAGCGCCCGCGCTCGGCCATGAGCCCGGTCATCGTGCTCGACCGGCAGGGGCGGTTCTTCGCGGCCTTGGGCTCGCCCGGCGGGCCGGCGATCCTGGCCTACAACCTGAAGACCCTGGTGGGGGTGCTGGACTGGAAGCTGACCATGCAGCAGGCCATCGCCCTGCCCAACGTCGTCGCCATCGGCGACCGCTACGGCGCCGAGACCGACGCCCTGGCGCCCGGCGTGGTCGCGGGCCTGGCCGCACGCGGCGTCACGCTCGGCCCGGCCCAGGGCGAGGACTCCGGCCTGCACGGCGTCATGAGACGCGGCTCCGGCCTCGAGGGCGGGGCGGACCCTCGCCGCGAGGGCGTGGTCCTGAGCTTCTGATCTCGGCCGGCATGGGCCCCAGCGCGGCCGGCTCGGCGCGCTGGGCCGCGGTCGGCGCCGTCGCCGGCAGCCGCAGCTCGAAGGTCGAGCCCTCCGGCCCCGTCCGCACCAGCAGAAGCTCGCCGCCGTGCGCCTGGGCCAGCTCGCGCGAGATCGCCAGGCCGAGGCCCGCCCCGCCCTGCCGGCCCGAGCCGGAGAACGGCTGGAACAACAGCGGGATCATCCGCTCGGGCACGCCCGGGCCGTTGTCGCTGAGCCGGACCAGGGCGTCGCCGCCCCGCCGCTCCAGCGCCGCGCTGACGCGCCCCTGCCGGTCGGGCGCGCCGGCCTCGATCGCCTCGCGGGCGTTGCGCAGCAGATTGACCAGGATGCGGTGGAGCTGGTCCGGGTCGGCCAGCACCTCGTCCTCCACCGTGATCTCGGTGGCGAGGCGCACGCCGCCATCCGACAGGCCCGCGTCTTCCGACGCCGCCTGCAGCGCGGCCAGCAGGCGCACCGGCGCGGCCTGGGGCGCGGCCTCGCGGCTCTTGCCGTAGCTCAGCACGTCCGACGCCAGGGTGATGGCGCGGTCCAGCGCCCGCTCCAGCCGCGGCAGGGCGGGGCTGGCGCGCGGGTCGCCCCCGGCCGCCAGCCGTTCGGACGCCAGCCGCGCCGAGGACAGCATGTTGCGCAGGTCGTGGTTGATCTTGGCCACCGCCTCGCCGAGCGCCGCCAGCCGCGCGCGCGAGGCCAGGGCGGCGCGCAGGTCCGCCTGCATGCGGTCGAGTTCCGCCTCCGCCCGGCCGATCTCGTCGCGCCGGCCGGACGGGACCACGCGGGCGCCGGGATCGTCCGGGTCCGCCCGGAACCGCTCCATCGCCACGGTGATCTTCTGCACCGGCCGCACCAGAAAGAAGTTCAGCGCCAGGTACAGCGACGCCCCCGCCACCGCCGCGATGAACCCCGCCACCCAGACGAGGCCGAGCAGGTAGCCGAGGATCTCCTTGCGCAGGGGCGCCTCGGGGATCACCACCTCCACGAAGTCGCCGTCGCGGAAGCGGGGCCGCGCCACCACCCGCACGCTGCGGTCGTCGGACGCGAACAGGGTGATGAACGGCTGGGCGATCCAGCTCGCCGGATTGCGCTGGCGCAGGTCGACCAGCTCCGGCGTGCGGCGCATCCGCGGCGCCTCCAGGAGCAGCCGGCGCACCCCGCCGCTCTGCACCGCCACCGACACCACGCCGGCGCCGTTCAGCAGCTGGGCGGCCATGTCCTGGCTGACCGTGCGCGCCGGCGCCGCCTCCACCGCCAGGGACGCCAGCTCCGCCGCCCGCAGCCGGTCCAGATACCGCGTCTCCTGGAAGGCGGCGAGCGAGGGGATCAGGATCAGCAGGCCCGCGGCCAGGGCGAACAGGGCGGTCAGCAGCAGCAGGCGCGCCGACAACCCTCCGGGCCAGGTCAACAGGCGCCCCTTGGCGGCCGGCTCCGCGGGGGCGGCGTCCGTTGCGGCGTCTGTCATGATCTGGAGTTACTGCACGGCCGACCTTGGGGCAACGGAACCGCGCGCCGCCGCTTCACATCCCCGCCCCGCGCCCTACCTTGAGCCGATGACCGAGCCCCACGCCCCCCGCGGCCGCAAGAACCCCGTCGAAGACCTCCTGGAGCACGGCCTGTTCAACGCCCGCTGGCTGATGGCGCCGTTCTATGTCGGCCTGGTCGCGGCCCTCCTGATCCTGCTGGTGGTGTTCGTGCGGGAGCTGGTGGAGGGCGTGGGCGGCGCGCTGGCCTCGCCTGAGCAGGCGATCCTTTTGGTGCTGTCGCTGATCGACCTGTCGCTGGCCGGCAACCTGATCCTGATCGTGACCTTCTCGGGCTACGAGAACTTCGTCTCCAAGATCGACACCCGCGGCAGCGTCGACCGGCCGGCCTGGATGGGCACGATCGATTTCTCGGCCATGAAGATCAAGCTGATCGCCTCCATCGTGGCGATCTCGGCGATCTCGCTGCTGCGCGCCTTCATGCGCCTGGCCGACGCGGGCGACCCCGAGGTCCACCAGCCGGCGCCGGACCAGATGACCCTGGCCTGGATGATCGGCCTGCACCTGACCTTCGTGGTCTCCGGCGTGCTGTTCGCCCTGATGGACTGGCTGTCGGAGAAGACCGCCCGCCTCACCGACGCCCACGCCCGCCCGCCGGCGTGACGCGAGGCGGCGCGGCGACACGCCCCGGCCTAGGTTCGCACAGCCGGCTTGCGGACGGCGCGCCTGATCGCTAGTTGTGTCGCCCCGCCGCCGGGCCTCAGGGCCCCTGCGCCCTCACGGAGAGGTGGCTGAGCGGTTGAAAGCACCGCACTCGAAATGCGGCATACTCGCAAGGGTATCGAGGGTTCGAATCCCTCCCTCTCCGCCATATCGCCACATACCGCCGTTTGCCGACGCTTCCTGCTTTTAGGCGCCGCCGCTACGCTCCGTCCCAGAATGACGGCTTGTAGGACATTGTGGTCCGTCTGGTTTGAGATGGCAGACGAAGAATGGCTGCCAGTCCCGCGGCTCGTGGAAGCGCCTGATCTTGTTTCCTTACGAACAGAGCGATAATCTACCGTTGTCGAAAAAGGCAGGCTGGTGTGGTGAGCTCCGGCCAGCGTGTAGCTTGAGTGCGGCACGCGAAACCAGCCCTCGCGGCTGCGTCCACGGCAGGGGTGGGCGTGTGCCTGCTTGCTGGGTTAGCTGAATCGGCATCTGCCATTCGACACCACAAGCAGGTCGCTCACGTCCTTTGCTTTGCCCCGGCAACACGAAAGGACGAATGCATGAGCATGAAGGCTGCGGTCGTACAAGAAATCGGGCACGCTCCAATGTATGCTGAGTTCCAAGAGCCGGCTCCTGGCGAAGACGAGGTGCGCGTGCATGTCACGGCCTCGGCGCTTACCCACTTCACAAGGCTCCGCGCGTTGGGCAAGCATTACAGCTTCGCCGCCAAGCCTCCCTTCGTAATTGGTATCGACGGCATTGGACGGCTCGACGACGGCAGGCGGGTCTACTTCCTGTTCCCACCGGCGCCCTTCGGTGGAATGGCGGAGCGGACGATCGTGCGGCGGACGCAATGCATGACCGTGCCTGACGGCGTGGACGATGCGGCGCTGGCGGCGCTCGCTGACCCCGGCATGTCAGCGTGGGTGGCCCTGGAGATGCGAGCCAGGATTGCGCCAGGCGACACCGTCCTCGTCAACGGTGCGACGGGCTTCGCGGGGCGCGTGGCAGTCCAAATCGCGAGGCATCTCGGCGCCGGGAAAGTGATCGCCACCGGCCGAAACCGGGAGATGCTTCATCGGCTCCGCGCGCGCGGGGCCGATGCGACTGTCTCTCTCGATCCGGATGGCCAGGCTCCGATCGAAACTTGGCAACGGCATTTCGCGGACAGCATTGATGTAGTGCTCGACTATTTGTGGGGAGCAAGCGCATTGCAGATCATCAAGGCTGCCGACGCTGGCGACACGACGAAGCGCGTCCGTTTCGTCCAGATCGGCTTGTCCGGTGGCGACGCCATCACCCTACCAGGCGCCCTCCTCCGTGCCTCCGCGATCGAGATCATGGGCAGTGGAACAGGAAGCGTTTCAGAGGACGGCATATTTCGCTGCATCGGCAAGCTGATGAACGCCGCTCCCTCCATCGGCTTCGATCTGGCCACTAGGGTGCTGCCGCTCAGCCGGATAGAGGAGGCTTGGTCCGCGGGCAATACGTCGACAAGGATTGTTCTTGATCCGACCGCGTGAGCGCCATGCGCAGTGACGCAATTGGCTTATGACCGCCTTTCCCAGACCCAGTCTCGGAGCGCCTTCCTGAAACGTGCCGTTAGCGCGGAGGAACTGGAACGCGCGGCGGGTTTCTGAATGATGCGCCGATTAGTGAATGGCTGGGAGTGGTCGGGAGCCGCCGTCGCGCGGAAAACTTTCATCGCTATCGTAGCGCTACAGCGTAGCTATAGTGCTCATCATCATCGGGCGTGGCCCGCCACCAGCAACGACCTGTTTCGATGGCGAGAGGAGCGACTTCCGCGGCGCGATGTCTTGTCGACATCGCCGGAAGCTGGCCAGAGGCCATCTATGTTTCGCTCAGGCGGCCGGCTAACGCGGCGTGACGCCGCGTACCAAGTTCCCGCGGGGCTGGCGCGGATCGGCGGAATGAGCGCGACTCACGCGCTCCTGTAGTCTGCAAGATGCCCGAGGGCCCGATGCACGACAGACAAGTCCTTCTCTACTTCGCCTGGAGCCGGCCGGGAGAGATCGGAGCGCCGCTCACGGTCATCGACGACCGGTTTCCGGCCATCTTCGAGCTGAGGCGGCTATTCTATCCGAATTTCGAGGCGCTCGCCGATCCCGCCCATGTCGATCAGGGCATCGCCGGCTTCCTGGACAAGGTCCAGAAGCCCAACTTCCTGGCGTTCATGGAGCAGGCGCAGGCCCAGACCGGCCGTCAGGCCCTGGCGGCGGAGCGCGTGGCGGACGATGGCTCGACGACCGCGCTCGACGACGCCCTCGTCGCCGGCGCGGATACGATCGTGGTCATCAGCTTCGACTCGCTCCGGACCGGGCAGTCGGCCCTGCCAACCGAGATCGAGGCCGTCGAACGGTTCCTGAGCCATCCCGACCATCTGATCTTCGTCTGTCCGCACCACGACATCGGGGAAGCGCCGGGGGCCGGGACGGAGGCGCGCCTGGCGCTGCAGAGCGCCGAACACCTGCACCATGGCGACAGGGGCATTCCCCCGCGCCAGGGCTTCGGCGGTTTCGCCCGCACGCTTCTCGCCGGGCTGGGCGTCCCGATCGAGAACCGGTTCGGACTGCGCCCGGCCGTCGACGCCGACGGCGCGCCGGCGCCCATCGAAGCCGAACGGTCGCTGGACGATCTGGGCCTTCTCGATGGGGTCGAGAGGTTCAACCTGCATCCTCACCTGCCGCAGCTGGAACGGCTCGGGGACGCCGCCGCCCGGATGCAGGTCCTGGCCCGCCAGAGGATAGACCTCTCCGCGCCGCCCCATCCCTTCGTCCGGGGCGGGCGCGAGAGCTTCGACGCCTTGCTGCAGTCCTCGCCCGATACCTTCGCGGGAAGGCTATTGGTCTGCGACACGACCATGTTCAGCTCCACCGCGGGCGGCTTGGACAGCCTTCGCCGATTTTGGGCCAACATCGTCCAGCGGCCCCGGCGATCATGACTCCGTCACCTTGAGCAACCCCGCTCCGCGCCGCACGGAGGCGATGCTCGTGTCCGGGGCGGGAAGGCGCCTTGCGGCGACCGTGGCCTCCAATTTTGCGCTGTCAGCGCAGGCCGGCCTGAGACGGGCGTGGGGTTCGGGCGAGACTCATGAAGCCTGCCGCCACCGCGGCGGCGGCGAAGCCGGACGCTGCGCCGACGCCGAGCGCCCAGCGGGGGCCGAAGTGGTCGGCGACCCAGCCGACGATCGGCGCGCCGATCGGCGTGCCGCCGAGCGCGATGCCGAGGCGAAGGGCCATGACCCGGCCGCGCATCGACGGCTCGGTGGAGAGCTGCATCAGGCTGTTGGTGGCGTTGGTGAAGGTCAGGGCCGCGACGCCGATCACCACGAGGGCGCCGGCGAACAGCCAGTAGCCCGGCGCGAGGGCGGCCAGGGCGCAGCCTAGCCCGAACACCCCGGCCCCGAGCAGCAGCGAGCCGAAGCCCACCTCCGCACGCCCCGCCGCGATCAGGGCGCCCGACAGGGTCCCGACCGCCATGATCGAGGATAGCAGGCCGAAGCCGCGCGCGTCGGTGTGGAAGACCCCGACCGCCATGGTCGAGGTGAAGATCGGGAAGTTCAGGCCGAAGGTGCCGATCAGGAACAGCATGGCCAGGATGGCCCGAAGGTCGGGGCGGCCCCAGGCGTAGCGGAACCCCTCGGTGAAGCTTCCCTTGCGGCGATGGGCCCTGGCGTTGGGCCGAAGCTCGGAGACCCGCAGCAGACATAGGGAGACCAGCACCGCGGCGAACGAGATCCCGTTGATGACGAAGGCCCAGCCCGTGCCGATGGCCGCGATGGCCAGGCCCGCCACCGCCGGCCCGACCATCCGGGCGGCGTTGAACGATGTGGAGTTCAGCGCGATGGCGTTCGGCAGGTCCTCGTCGCCGACCAGTTCGGCCACGAACGTCTGGCGCACGGGGGCGTCGAACGCGGCGGCGCAGCCCTGCAGGAAGGCCAGGACATAGACCTCCCAGAGCTGGACGACGCCGGCGACCGTGAGGCCGCCCAGGACCAGGGCCAGGACGCCCATCGCCGCCTGGGTCGCGATCAGCAGCCTGCGCTGGTTGAAATGGTCGGCGGCGAAGCCTGTCCATGGCAGGAGCAGAAGCTGCGGCCCGAACTGGAGCGCCATGACCACGCCCACCGCCCCGGCGCTGTGGTGCGTCAGCTGGGTGAGCACGAGCCAGTCCTGGGCCACGCGCTGCATCCACGTCCCGACGTTCGAGACCAGCGCGCCCGCGGCCCAGAGCCGGTAGTTGGCGCTCCGCAGCGAGCGGAAGACGCCGGCGCCGGGGATCCTCAAGGCCGGTCCGGCGCGTTGCCGCCGTTGAAGCGGCCGAACATCCGCGCCGTCATCACCGCCATCAGCAGCACGCCGAGCCCCAGCGCGGCGGCGTCCGGGGCGTCACGCAGCTGGAAATCGCCGACGCGGCAGACGAGGAGGTAGGCGATGACGAGGTTGAAGAAGCCCCAGAGCGCGTTGACGGTCGAAGAGGAAAGGCCCTGGCCGGGCGGCTTGGCGAACGGGCTCTGGAACGGCCGGCCCATCATGCCGCTGACCAGGTGCGGAACGGCGTTGGCCAGGAACGCCCCGCCGAAGACATAGGCTGCCAGGTGAAGCCACGGCATGTCAGGCGCTCCTCGTCTGCAAGAGATCGATGATCTCCTGGCTGGTTCCGGTCTCGCCGAGCCGCGGGAAGACGTTGCGGAGGCTGTAGTCGTGGGCTTCGGGGCGCGTGTCCGCCATGGCGTCGATGGCGAGGGCGACGTTGAAGCCCGCCTCATAGGCCTGGCGGGCGGTCGACTCGACGCCCGTGGCGGTCGCGACGCCGAGGACCACCACCTGGGTGACGCCGATCGTCTTCAGACGCTGTTCGATGTCGGTGCTGGCGAAGGCGCCCCAGGTCCGCTTGGTCACCACGATGTCGGCGGGTTGCCGGTCGAGCTCCGGGATGAGATCGGTCCATCCCTCGGGGAAGGCGTCGAGGTTCGGCCGCGGCTGTTCGGTGCGGCCGGGCGCGCCGCCGTCGACATTGATCAGGACCACCGGCAGGCCATGCCGGCGGAAGGCGCCGGCCAGGGCCCTGGCGCGATCCACCACGTCGGCGATGGGATGGGCCAGGGGCAGGCCGACGATCCCCTTCTGCAGGTCGACCACAAGCAGGGCGGTGTTGGCGTCGAGGGTCGTCAGGGCCATGGGGCGTCCTTTCGTGAGGGGGGATCGAGCGGTCCGCGGCGCGGCGGCCCTAGTCGTCGACCAGCTTCCCGAGCAGGCCGGCCGCCGCGGCGAGCACGTCCTGCTCCTCGGGCGAGAGGCGCGCCTGGAGTCTTCGCGTCAGCCAGTCCTGCCGCGCCGCGCGGCCCTCCTGGACCCATCGACGACAGGCGTCGGTGAGCGACGCAGGGTCTGGCGCCCGTCCGTCGGGTCCGGCGCGCCGCTGACTAAGCCCGCCGCTTCCAGCGCCGCGACGACCACAGCCATGGACTGCGGGCGCACGCCCTCGGCCCGCGCGAGGCTCGACGTCGTGGCCTGCCCCTCCTTTTCCAGGCGAAGCAGGACCGACATCTGCGAGGGCGTCAGGTCGCCGACGTCCGACTGCTCGCGCAGCCGGCGCTTCAGCTTGCCGACCAGGGCCCGCAGGTCGGCCGCCAGGGCGGAGGCGCGGTCGGCGGCGGGATTGGCTGGCGGAGCATCCATGGAGCGAAAGCCATATGCGCAGATAACTGTAGAGTCAAACTGTGCAGTTTATCTGTCGATATTCCGGTCCTTGGCCGCGTTGCGCCCGCAGCCGCCTCGGCAGCCGCGAGGCTCGCCGGCGGCGCGTGATCCATTCAGCCGAGCCGAGTCCCCCGCCGACGGCGCGCGGCGGAGGGGCCTTCTCGGGGCCGCTGATTTCGCCGGGGGCAAAGGAGATTGTGGCAAAAAAGTGTCATAAATCCATGGCATGGCTGCGCTTCCGAAAACAGCCGGCGCCGCGGACGCAAGTCCTAGCGGCGCTTTTCATGTCAAGGAAGCCCAGATGCTGTACAAGTCGGCCAGCGTGTTGGCGATCGCCGCCTGTCTCATGTTCGCCACGCAGGTGAAGGCGCAGGACGCGCCGTCCGGACAGACGGACAGCAACGAACTCGGCGAGATCGTCGTCATCGGCAGCGGCCAGACCCGCTCGGTCTCGACCCTCGTGCCGTCGAACCTCGAGGTGCTGCCGCCCGGCGCCAGCATACAGAAGGCGCTGAACATCCTGCCGGGGGTGATGGCGCAGTCGATCGACCCGCTCGGCGTCAACGAGCAGTCGCTGTCCCTGCAGGTGCGCGGCTTCAGCACCACCCACCTCGGCTACACCCTCGACGGCATGCCCCTCGGCGACGGCGCCTACAACAACTACAACGGCCTCACCATCAGCCGCGCGCTGATCTCCGAGAACCTCGGCCGGGCCGATCTGGCGACCGGCATCGCCGGCCTCAGCGTCGCCTCGACCAGCAACCTCGGCGGCGCCCTGATCTACACGTCCAGCAACCCGCACAAGGACCTGGGGTTCACGGCCACCCAGACCTTCGGCAGCGAGGACGGCGAGCGCACCTTCCTGCGCTTCGACACCGGCGAGCACGGCGGCTTCTCGGCCTATGTCTCCGGGCAGTACAGCGCCCAGGACCTGTTCGTGAACCAGCCCGCCTACAACCGGTCGACCGAGAAGCAGTTCAACGGCAAGGCGCAATACGAGTTCGAGGGCGGCAAGATCACGGCCTTCGCCGACCTTTCGCGCACCAACCAGGCCGACGACCCCTACATGTCGAAGGACATGCTCTCGCGCCTCGGCTGGGACTGGGGCGGTTATGCGCCGGACTGGCAGGACTACGTCAACCGCGCCTACTGCTCCGTGACCGGGCCGACGGCGCCGTCCAAGTGCGTCCCCTCGACGGCCCCGGAGAAGCTCGCCGACGTCACCTTCACCAACGGCCAGATCCTGCGCAACGACGACCTCTACTACATCGCGGGCGACTACGACCTCGCCCCGTCCATGAAGGCGCACGTGCAGGTGTACCGTCACACCGACAAGGGCGCCGGCAACAACTTCATCACCGGCTGGTCCACCCAGGGCACGGCGTCCACCGCCGACGACCTGCCGGTCCAGATCCGCGACACGCGCTACACCATCGACCGCAACGGCGCGCTCGCAAGCCTGGCCTGGGACATCGGCTTCAACCACGTCCAGGGCGGCTTCTGGCTGGAGGAAAACACCAGCAGCGCCGCGCGCTACATCTGGACCAACGTCACGGGGCCGTTCGACCTGGGGCAATACCTGAAGGGCCAGCCGAACACCGCCCAGTGGGTCCAGCAGACCAAGTGGACCACCCGCCAGTTCTACGTCCAGGACACGGTCACGCTGCTCGACGACGCGCTGAGCTTCGACTTCGGCTTCAAGGGCACCGACGCGGTGTCCCACGCCAAGGCCCTGCCCGGCATCGCCATGACGACGCCGCCGGCGTCCAGCCAGTTCGCGAGCGGCACGCTGACCGCCAAGGACTTCTTCCTGCCGGAGGCGGGCGTGCGCTGGAGGTTCGCGCCCGGGCACGAGGTCTATGCGAGCTACGCCGAGAACATGGCGATGTTCCAGGGCGGCTTCAAACTCGGCCCGCAGTCGGTGTCGCAGGCCGTCTGGGACGTGCAGGGCAAGACGCTGAAGCCGGAGACGTCGCGCAGCTTCGACGCCGGCTACCGCTATCTGAGCGGCCCGCTGCAGCTTTCGCTGGCGGCCTACCACGTGAATTTCGACAACCGTCTTCTGCAGTACAACCCCTGCCCGACCAACCAGCAGCAGAACCCGGGCTGCGGCAACTCCTTCCACAACGCCGGCAGCGTCACCAGCAACGGCGTGGAGCTCGGGGCGCTGTGGAACCCGCTGTCGTGGCTGAGCTGGTACAATTCGGCGTCCTACGACAAGACCACCTATGACGACGACCTCAACTGGTGCACCACCACCTGCGTGATCAAGGCCACGGCCGGCAAGCAGCAGGTGGATACGCCCAAGGAGCTGTTCGCCAGCGTGGTGACGGTGAAGCACGACGGCTTCTGGGCCTCGCTGCAGGCCAAGTACACCGGCCGGCGCTACTACACCTACACCAACGACCAGGGCTTCGGCGGCTATACCACCCTGGACCTCGGGCTCGGCTACGACTTCGCCAGGATCGGCCCGCTGAAGGGAGCGAAGGTGGCGCTGAACGTCACCAACCTGACCGACAAGCGCTATGTCGCCAACTTCGACAACAGCGTGTTCGCCCCGGACGACGCCTCCGGCGCCATCCTGGTGGCCCACTCGTCGGCCCCGCGGCAGATCTTCGGCACGATCGGCATCGACTTCTAGGCGTCCGCCCGACGCCCTACGGCTTCGGGGCCGCGAGCGACGGCAAGGTGAGGCGGTAGACCAGGATGACGTTGTCGTTGTCTCCCGCCCCCGAACCCCTGGCGTTGGTCAGGCTGGCGTCGAAGTCCAGGCCGTTGACGCGGCCCCTGGCGGTCTCGAAGTCGTTGTCGTTGCCGACGAACAGGAAGACATCGTGCGGCGCCTTCGGGTCGAGCGCCGGGGCCAGCGCCATGGCCTCAAGCTTCTCCGACAGGGTGTAGGGCGTAGAGGGCGAGGTCGTCAGGTTCATGCCGAACCGGCCGAGCTGGACCGGGTTCAGCAGGTTGACCAGCTCGACCTCCTGCACCGGCGTGATGCCGTCGACCAGCGCGCCGGCCTTGGCCACCGGCCGCGCGCTCCGTTCATAGGCCGTGCCCGCCAGGTTGGTGGCGCCGCGGGTGTCGACCAGCAGGACGCTCTTGAACACCGGGTCGTAGGGCTTGCCGTTGCCCCGCCCATTGCCGTCGCGCGACAGCACCAGGAACTGATGGTCGTTCAGCGCCGCCATCTCCGACTGCGCCGCGGTCAGGTCGGCGGGCCTGCCGTCGCCGGTCTCGCGCAGGGTCGGCAACTGCAGCACGTAGTGGCCGACCGGCTCCCGCGGGGTACGGGTCTTCGAGATGTCGTAGACCAGGATGCGGGTGTTGTTGCGGGTCGCGGCGTTCGCACCGTCGGTGTCCTGCACCGTGGCGCTCTGCAGGATGACCACCAGCCGCTTGCCGTCGGGGGTGACCGCGGCGGCCTCCAGCCCCTGGTTGTTGCGCCGGCCGGTGTCGGGCGGACGGGCGGCGGTGAAGTCCAGCTTGCCGTCGATCATCGGCCTGAGCGCCGGGACGGGCGGGATGGCGCCGACCTGCCGGCCATGGCGGTCGAACAGATAGATCCCCGGCGCATATTCGTCGGAGACGTAGAAGCGCCCGTCCGGCAGCCGCGCCAGCCCTTCGGAGTCCAGGCTGACGCGGCCCGCGCCCTCGCCCCTGGCCGGGGACGGATAGGCGATCCCCTTGCGCGTCAGGATTCCCGGCCCCGGGTCCTTGCCGGTGAAGGGCCGGCCGGCCTCGTCGCGCAGCAGGAAGCCGCCGACTGGGGCGATGGTCACCTGGGCCCCGCCCTCGGGCGCCGGCGCGGTTCCGACATAGGGCCGGAAGGTGAACCGTGGACGTGGATGCGGTTGGCGTAGTCGGTGGTGCCGACGATCGGCCCGACGTCGTTGGGACCGCGGTCGGGCAGGGTCCAGAAGACGCCGGTGTAGGACCCGTCCTTCCGCCGCCGCCAGGACGTGGGGTCGAGCGCCATGCTCGAGAACGACCCCAGGGTCTCGCCCCGGAAGTCGCGGGTCGCGGCGCTGAGCCGGCCGACGCCGACCAGCCCGTGGTTGACGAAGGTCTGCCCCTCCAGGGCGACGGACGCGTCGCCCGCCTCGTCGGTCCAGTGCCGGGTCGTATAGGTGAGGGACTGGGCGTCGGCCGCGCCGGCCGCCAGGGCGACGACGGCGGCCAGGACCACAGGGCGACGCGGCAT